>CAWAVD010000011.1:0-8289 GCA_963785375.1 Sulfurovaceae bacterium | reverse complement strand
TTACAAGCCCTATATATAGGACTTTAAAGCAATTATCTTCGAGTTTTATTTTTTCAAAATACCTCAGGTTCAGTTGAATGTTCAGTTGAAGTATTTTTTTCGCCATAAATTGACATGCCTCTGTTGATTGTTCTATTCTTGTCCGTAATATTTTTTCCATAATGAAAAATTAACATTCTTAGAGACGAATGTCCCATCATTGAAGCTATGTCCTGCATGGTTATACCTAATTCTTTCTGATTTCTAATGCAGTGAACAGCAAAAGTATGTCTGGTATTCATCATTCTACGAATAGGTTTAATATTGAGACTTGTTAAATAATCGTTCCAGTAGAACCCTTTATCTTTTATCCCTCGTATGTCTAAACTATCGTTAAGCCTTTCACCATGTTCATCAAAGAAGAGATATAGACTGTTGCTTTCTTTAGCCCAAGCTATCTGATCTTCTAAAAAAGGTAAAGCGTCTGAGAACAGAGGTACATCTCTTTCTCCACCTTTTTTTTGTGTGATAGGTTTGACTTCACCATTCACAACAGCTCTCTTCAGATAGATCGTCTTCTTGTCAAAATGAATGTCTCGCTCCATTAACCCCAGAATTTCCTCTGGTCTTAGTCCAAGATGAAATGCTATGCCTAAATAGTTTCTTAGCCTACGATCTGCGTTAGAGATCAGTTTATGCATCTCTTCAGTACTGTAAGGCATTCTTACAACTTCAGGTGTATTTTGTGTTTCAGTTTTTGGTAATGTAAACTGCTTTACAATGTTGACAGGTATTGCTTGGTCTTTTCTGGCCTTTTCAAAGATTGCTGTTAGTAGAACTTTCCAATCACTTTTTGTGTCACGACTTACATCAAGTTGCTCAAAGAACTCCTCTATTTTAAGTTCTGTAATATCCCTTGGGAGAATGTCTTCTCCAAAATATTTCAGTAACCGTACAACCCTGTTAGCATTTGTCTTAGCTTTTGTATGTTTACTGGCAGTTTGTGATGCTATATGCTTCTCGGCATAGTAGCTAAGAGGATGATCATCTCTCTCTTTTTAGAGCCTTTTGAGCTTTTTCCTCCAGCCGTCTTTCAAACATAGGGATTAATTCTCTCTCAGCCTTTCTTCTATTGGCTGGTGTATCTTCTAATCCAGTACTCTTTTGCTTTTTTTTGCCTGTATTGTCAAAGAACTCAAAGTACAGCCGTTTAGCACTCCCATGTGTGAAAACAGATGTAACTTTATTAATTTGTTTTTTCATACTTTTCTCCTTGTGGAGTCAGTACAATCAACGGAACTGTATTGTAACATTTTAGCTGAACATATTGTCAATAATTTGATTATTGTCATCTGCAACCTCTTCTGTCATTATCCATTTTTCTAGAGCACTCATATCCCAAAGTACCAAGTTACTACCTTTGGGCTTATAATAGTGAATGCCTAACTCAAAAACACCTTCTCTTCTTTTCTTGTCTAAAAAAGATGGGTCAACATCAATATAAGCTGCGGCATTTTTTGTCTTAGCATATTTTTGGATAACTACCACAGGACGCTTTAGATGTCGCTTTATTTCTTTGACCTCGTCTATGATCTCTTTCTTTGATACAGATTGGATTTGTTGATTTATTTCTGCTACATGATTGTCTCTATATGTTTTTTGTAAGATATAGGGAATCGCCATAATATCATGATCTATTTCATCCATCATATACACCTCCATAATTTTATTTATTCATCTTAAAAACTTAAAGCCTTTGTTTTCTTTCTACTTATTCATGTTAGAGAGAATATTAGGATAGATTAATTTGATTGCCTGCTTCTATCATCTCTTCAAATTTTATGGCGAGTTCTTCCCAGAGTTTAGTATCTGAGTAGGTTTCAGGAGTTTGAATATTATGCCTACAAAACTTTTCTCTCTGCTTGTTAGATATAAACTCTAATATTTTGGTTAATTCATTACTTTTCATTATTGATTTTTTTATTGTTTCGCTGTTCTCTGTAAAGAGTTCCAAGTTACCATTGACAGTATCAGGCAAGAAGATGCTTTGTATAACACTTGGCTCTATAGAGTATTTCCCAGTATCGGATTTGGCATTATCATGTGTGTTAATATAATTACGTATCTCATCTCGTTCAAGATAGAATTTTATGAATTCTGCTTTTTTTACATCTCGTGTTCTAAGGACAATGTGTCCTTTTACAGCAACAACAGGTAGTCCGTGAGATAGTAGGGATTCAGTAATGACTTTCGCATATCTAAATTTTGCTCGTATAGTGATCAATACATCACCTACCATCAGTTTTTGATTTTCCAAAGAACCTATATTTGCCTTGGTCTGTATAATTAGATCTTCACTGCGTATATCACTTTTTGATGATACGGTTTGGCTGCCTATTTCATAATACTCTTTAGGTTTTTCATTTTTGATGCGGACTTGTGCAGATTTTTTGATTTCAATTGATGCTTCTTCAAAAGAGATTGCTTTTGCACCATAATAATTATTTGTAATATATTGTGTCATATCAAGAACATTTTTCATATTCACTCCTTCATTTTTAGAATTCTACAATATAAAAACTTAAAAATCATTTAAGTAGTACAATGGTGTAATAACGTATATATAGATTGTTCATAGATGTACTACTTAATAATAATTTAAGGAATAGACTGTTATGATTTCAATATGTTCACCAGTGTACTACTGTATTTTACTGGGTTCATATGCTCTTTAAAATTTCATTGTTAAGTAAACATGACAAGAAGATTACAAAAAGGAGGACATCAATATGAAAAATGTCTCTATCAAACCTTTATTGCGATCTGTAGAAGGTATTGATAGTATCCATGTTGAAATCCCAGTCAATTTTCATGATATAAGACTGTTTTGTGATCATGCAAGAGTTGGTAAAAATGAAAGACCGAAATGGGTAGAAGGAGAACGAGGAAAATGGAAGCACAAGGGACAACTCTTTATGGGAGGTGAGCTCATCAATGTGACCTATTATGTTGGCAATAAGAGTTGCAAGTTTGAATTTGGAGGCTTAATGGACTATTATAGGCATCAGTATAAACTTCAATTATTACAGAAATTGCTTCAATTTTTTAAAGATCGTACTTGTTCAGTATCCAGAATAGACTTTGCGATTGATATCAATATACGCTGGGATATGTTTTTGGCAGATATGAAAGGAGCAACTCTTGAATTTTCAGAATCATCAGTATATTTCAATTTTTTCAACAAGCATAAAGCACGTAAAAAAATGTTAACGATGGCTATCTATGATAAAGCAAAGCAGATCGATATATTTTCTACACCTATAAGCCGACTGGAACTCAGATTGTTCCGACCTGAATTGAATAGATTGAATATAACAAAGATGTTTGATTCTGTAGAAGATCTCATGAAAGCGGCAAATTTGATCTATAGCACTTTCGAACATCAGCTCAAATTGCATAGTATTGATGGCAAATTTGTATATAAGATCAAAACAGATGCAGAGAAGACATTGAAAGATTTTGTTGCATTCCTGCATAGTGATGCTCCAACTATCTATAGAGATGATCTTTTTAGAGTGGAGCATGGATGGATGCTCTCTAAAAGGATACTTGATTGGCTAAAAAGAGAAGGCATATCCCCTAAAGATGTTAAGAGGCATATAAGAGGTAGGAAGATGGCAACATGCAAAAGTTTAGGAATGGATCGAAAGACTTTTGATAAGGCGATCACATTTTTTGATGTTGTTTAATGCATTTTCCCAACTTTAAGTTTATGAAAGTGTATTTGGAGACTTGAAATACAGATGAGGCATGAGGTATTAAATCCTCTAAATATATAAGAAGAAAATAAAGGAGTTTTATGAAGAATGAAAACATCATTACACAAAAAAATACGGAGCGTTCACTCCAAGCATATGAACAAATTATTGAAGAAGGCTTACAGACCTTTGTGCAGGTAGGTGAAGCTTTGATGAAGATAAAAGAAAAAAAGCTCTACAAAGTAAGTCATAGCAATTTTGGAGACTACTGCAAAGAACGCTGAGAATTTTACACAGCAGCATGCAGGACGACTCATCACAGGTTCTATTATTACTAAGCAGATTGAAAGTGAACCAAATGGTTCAGTTTTGCCGCAGTCAGAAAGTCAAACAAGAGCTCTTGCTAAGTCCAAAAATCCTGATACCACATGGAAGGATGTGCAGAAGGCAACAGGGAAAGAGCAACCCACAGTAAAAGAGATAGAGGCATTTTTGCAAGAGAGGGCTGACCAAGATACTCTTGATGCCGAGATAATAGAAGAAGTGCATATGCATGAGGAGACCAATAATGTACCTCACTCCTTAGTATCAGATCTTCTCAATAAAGAGTATGGGATGGGACATAAAACAGGTAGACCTCAAGTTTCGGTTAGTGTTGATGACGATACTTGTAATCGTCTTGATAAGCTCAAAGATAATTTGCAGAGACCTAAGGCTTCTGTTGTTGCACAGGCATTACTCTTAATGGAGACTGTACTTGATCTGCAAGATCAACCTCTTTCACACAATTCAAAGCAGAAGAGTTTGTTTGATCCTAATTCAGATCTCGTTGCAAAATCTGGTGTATGATATAATGAAGTGAAGAAAACAGTGTCTTGAAGGAGATGTACAATAAAAAACTAAGAAAATGAATGATTTACTACGGTTTTTAGTCAATAAACTACGAAAAACTGATCTATAAACTGTATTTACTGGTCAGAAGCATAACCTATAATCTTCACCACAGGCTCTCTACATCATAAATCACTTCTCGTTGTAGGTACTTCTTACTGCCGATTATAATACTTGTTTAAAACTTTGTGTGGAGTTTGTGATTTGGGGATATATGTTCTTGGAAATATTATTTTAATGTGATATGACATAAATGTTACATGAAGTTTGGTAAAATAATAACTTTAAAATCATAGCTATGACATATCAATAAGATATAATCTTACATCTAAGAGGGAGAAATGAATGCAAATGTTATCAATCATTAAACTCATGCGTCCCCATCAATACATTAAAAATCTCTTTATCTTCCTCCCTCTCTTCTTTGCTATGAAGATCACTGATACAGGACTTGCTTTTCAATGCTTTTATAGCTTTCATCGCTTTCTCTCTCACGGCCAGTGCTATTTACACTCTCAATGACTATCATGACATAGAAGATGACAAACAGCACCCCAAAAAGAAAGACCGTCCACTTGCATCTGGAGCTATCAGTAAGTCTCAGGCGATCATTATCATGTCAGTACTCTTTGTGTCAGGATTTGCATTAATGGCTCTGGTCTCTCTCAAGGCAGTTGGTATACTCGCTGCGTATGTCGCTATGAACATTGCCTACAGTTTTTCTTTAAAGCATATTGCTATTGTGGATGTGAATATTATCGCATTGGGGTTTGTATTGCGTCTCTTTGTTGGATCAGCAGCTACAGACATTCCTCTTTCAAAGTGGATAGTCATTATGACCTTCCTTCTGGCACTCTTTATGGCTTTGGCAAAGCGTAGGGATGATGTGCTTATCTATCTTGATACAGGCAAGAAGATGCGTAAAGTGATTGATGGCTACAATCTTCAGTTTCTTGACACAGCCATGGCGATCATGGCAGCAGTGGTCATCGTTGCCTATACGATGTATACAACATCCCCAGAAGTAGAAGCTAGATTTAATAGTGAGTACCTTTACCTGACATCCTTCTTTGTCATTCTTGGTGTGATGCGTTATCTGAAGATCGCTTTTGTACACAAGAACAGTGGTTCTCCTACAAAGATCGTAGCCACTGACCGTTTCATGCAACTTATCCTCCTTGGATGGGTCATTACCTTTACTTGGATTCTTTACTAATGCTAGCCATCAAGTACACACTCTTTGCTGTGATCTCCACACTCTTTAACCTGCTGTTTCAGTATCTGAGCTTTTTAGTATATGATGACTTTGCATCTCTCTATGTTGCGATGTTCTTTGGTACACTGGCTGGACTGGTAGCTAAATATATACTGGACAAGAAGTACATCTTCTATCATACACCAACAGATAAGAAAGATGATGCCAAGAAGTTTGCTCTCTACTCTTTCATGGGTGTCTTTACCACGATCATCTTCTGGGGAACAGAGATAGCTTTTGATACACTTTCTCAAGATCCCAATGCCAAGTACTTAGGTGCTGTTATCGGTCTGAGTATCGGTTATGTCATCAAGTACTTTTTAGATAAGAAGTATGTCTTCATCCACAAAGAGGAAGTAGCAGTATGAGTCTCATGAGCTGGGGAATGTACCCGAAGATCAAAAACACTGTCTTCAAGTTCGATAAAAAAAAGACACTCAGAAAGATCATCAATGAACATGATGAACTCATCCCTTACGGAAATGGAAGAAGCTATGGTGACAGTGCTTTAAGTACCAATATCATTAATGTCAGACCTAAAGACTACTTTATCGACTTTGATGAAGAGAGTGGACTGCTGCATGTACAGGCTGGTGTACTGCTTTCAGAGATACTGGAGCACTTCGTTCCAAGAGGCTGGTTCCTCAAAGTCACACCTGGTACGAAACTCATCACTGTAGGTGGTGCCATAGCTTCAGACATACATGGAAAGAACCATCATGTCGAAGGATGTTTCTCTGAATGTGTAAAAGAATTTAAGATCATGCTGGCAGATGGGGAAGTTGTTACCTGTTCCAAAGAAGCCACTCCTGAACTCTTTAAAGCCACATGTGGTGGGCAAGGACTCACTGGTGTCATCCTGGATGCCAAGATCTACCTAAAGAAGATCAACTCCCAATATATCGACCAGACCACTATCAAGACCAAAAATCTCAAAGAGACCTTTGAAGCCTTTGAAGAGTATCAGGACAAACCTTACTCAGTAGCATGGATAGACTGTCTTGCCAAAGGTGATAAGATGGGTAAGTGTCTATTGATGGTAGGAGACTTTAGAGATGACGGTAAACTCGACTATAAACTCAAGAAACAAAAGACCATCCCTTTCAACTTTCCTTCCTTTGCACTCAACAACTGGAGTGTAAGAGCTTTCAACTGGCTCTACTACGGTAAGGTCAAAGAGAGAGTCTCTAAACAGAGAGTGGATATAGATACTTTCTTCTATCCCTTGGATGCCATCGGTCACTGGAATCGTATCTATGGGAAGAATGGTTTTACCCAGTATCAGTTCATCTTGCCTAAAGAGACAAGCTATGAAGGGTTAGAAGAGATTTTAACAGCTATCTCGAAGTCAGGTAAGGGTTCCTTCCTTGCAGTGCTTAAACTCTATGGTAAAGCCAATGAGAACTATCTCTCATTTCCTATAGAGGGATACTAGTCTTGCACTGGACTTCAAAATAGAAAAAGGCCTGTTTGAGCTTTTGGACAAACTGGATGAGATCGTTGTTAAATACAAAGGAAGGATCTATCTTACTAAAGATGTGAGAGTCAGTAAAGAGACCTTTGAAAAAGGCTATCCACAGATAGAGACTTTCAGACAATACAGAAAAGAGAACAAAATGGACACAAAGTTCCAATCATTACAATCAAAAAGAGTAGGAATATAATATGAGTTATGTATTAATCATCGGTGCCAAGAGTGACATCGCCAAAGCAACTGCAAGAGAGTATGCCAAACATGGCTACGATCTCTATCTTGCTGCCAGAAACGTAAATGAACTGGAAGAGTTTGCCAATGATGTGACTGTCAGAACACAAAGAACAGTTAAGCTTGTAGAACTTGATATTCTGGATTACAAAAGCCATCAAGCCTTTTATGATCAACTGGAAGAGAAGCCGTTGGGTGTGATCTCTGCTATAGGATATCTTGGAGAACAAGAGAAGGCACAGTCAGACTTCGAAGAAGCACAGCAGATCATGGATACTAACTATACAGGTGTAGTGAGTCTGTTTAATATCATCGCCAATGACTTTGAACATAGACGTAGTGGTTTTATGGTCGGTATCAGTTCTGTTGCTGGTGATCGTGGGCGTAAGAGCAACTATATCTATGGTTCAGCCAAAGCAGCACTCACTGCTTATCTCTCAGGGCTTAGAAACAGACTTTATGATGCACAGGTGCATGTGATGACAGTAAAGCCTGGGTTTGTGGCTACGAAGATGACAGAAGGGATGGATCTTCCTGAGAAGCTGACTGCTCAACCTGAAGAGGTGGCTGAAGATATTTATAAGGCTCAGCAGAAGGGCAAGAATGTGCTTTATACGAAGTGGATGTGGAGATGGGTGATGATGATCATTAAGATGATTCCAGAGTGGAAGTTTAAGGGGATGAGTATATGAATGAAAAAA
>CAWAVD010000010.1:0-5581 GCA_963785375.1 Sulfurovaceae bacterium | reverse complement strand
TACAGTTTTCACATCACCTGCTACCAAACGGATGAACTTGATTAGGCTGTCGTCTGTGGTGATGAGTTTTGTCAAGTCAAAAAAGACGATTATATTAGTCAACTTTATTTTCATTACTTTTTTTACTCTTCACATTGAACGCTTGTAACTTTATATCAAAGTCTAATTTTTGATGAGGATGCACATGAATCTGAATTGACTTGTCTTTTTTGATTTCAAGTCAATAATTGATGTATCATTTTTATTAAAATATAAAAAGCCTTTTATTCCTGTTATATAAAAATAAGTTGCTGGAAGACCACGAATTCTATTTAATTTTAAAGATATTATTAATTTGTCATAATCTTGTTTATAACTTGCCCTTAGAGCTTACTTATATTAATTGTTAAGGGCTCTTTTTTGTCTGTTTTATTTTCAACAGTAATATTATTTTCAAGTAGTTTTAGATTTAAATTTTTATATAAAAATACATCTGTACCTAGAGATAAATTAGTAAAGTTATCATTTTGAACTATATAAGAATGTGTTTGAATAGTAGTTTTTATAGGTTTTATTTTTTTCAGATTATAATAGAGTAAATATCTTGATGGAATACAATTTTCTTTTCCTAATTGAATATTATCGGCAATAGAAATAGTGTGTTTATTCTCTTCAAACCATGTTATCCAACTATAATTATCTGTCTCAGAATATTTCATGTATAGATCATCTATTTTTTTATATAAATCTTCTTTTGTTGGATATCGATGCTTCAAATAAAATAAAAAATTCAGATCTAATATGTTTTCACTCAACTTTTTTTCTATATATTTATCAACTTTTGACCATGTATCTTTATTTAGTAAATTGTGATTGATGAAACTTTCAATTTGTGAAAGTTCAATGAGTGTTGAATTATTAGTTTGAAATTTAAACGTAAGTAATTCGTTTAAAGTACTATCTGGTGTATGATAAAGAGTTACATTTTTGTTGACATCAATTAAAGGATCTGGCATCTTCCCGCATGGCCTATTCTTCTAAACATTCCTTTTGTATTTAACAGAGACCCTGTAACTTGTGTGAGTGACAAGTGATCAAAGATATATACTCTTTAGAATCACCATAAAATCGTACTTGACCTATGCCTCCCCAAACACTACCTATTTTTAATTCTGTAAAATTAGATAGATGGTTTAGTTCTTTAATTTTCATTGTCCATGGGTGAATATTGTTATCTTGCCATAGATGTAAATTTTTATTCTAGATTCATATGCTGCTTGCTCATTCATGATGCCATGAAACCAATTTATACCACTACTTTGACAAAATGGTCTTAGACTTATTACATATGCAGATACAATTACAAAGATAATCATAATTAATTCGGAACTAACTACTTTTAAGTAAGGTATTTTGACTTCTCCTACTTATTAATTACTCCACAATACTACCAATGTCATTAGTGATAATAAATATACCAATGCATAAAGTCACCACCAGACTTGTATACATAAAACAGTAAAAATATACTTGAGAGTACAAAGAAAGTATCCGTTAAAGATAATTGTATTTTAAAAATAGCGAAAATTATAGTCAAAACAAATACTAACATTAAAGCAAGGTAATGAGGATAACTTGAGAAGAATTCTCTATAGTACCAATATCCACTGTCATAAGTATCTGAAACAATTTTACAAACGCTGTATTTGGCAATATCACAAATATCATATATGAAAAAAGCCATTAATAATGCTATTCTAATGAATAGAGAAGAAATCTATACTCTTTCTTAATAATAGAAATAGAAATATAAAATCAATATCACCTAGTTCTGGTCGACAAAAGGAATACCAGACAGAGATTGTACTGGCACTATATGTGAATAAATTGTTCTTTTGGACTGTAAAAAAGAACAATATTAATAAAGATGCAATTAATCGTGTTTTACCCATGTTGAAAAAGAGATAAAATACCAAGTCAAAAAAATGAAAGGAATGGCAAGTAAATATAGCCTTCTACCTAAAAGACTTCTTTCGCACTAAATAATAAAGAGGATTGATAAAAAATGATAAAATAAATGTTGTTTGTTCTAAGTCAAGAAAAATAAAACTTTTTTAAACGCTGTTACTAATAATAGCCATATAAATCCTGTGCTTGCATCAACTTTTTCACCAAGATTAAAAGAAAATTCTCCTTCCTCAATAAAATTCTTAACATGACTAATAGATGTTCCATCATCAGAAATCCACTTGTTTATATAAATAAAGTAAAATATATAGTATCCACCAAAGAAAACCAAAAAAAGGTCGGTAGTATTGTACTTGTTGACTGACTTCATATACTCATCCCCTTAAACTTCCACTCTGGAATCATCTTAATGATCAACATCACCCATCTCCACATCCACTTCGTATAAAGCACATTCTTACCCTTCTGCTGAG
The DNA here is from genome assembly GCA_963785375.1 of Sulfurovaceae bacterium. Lineage (GTDB taxonomy): Bacteria > Campylobacterota > Campylobacteria > Campylobacterales > Sulfurovaceae > Sulfurovum. Next base: position 3,161 of record CAWAVD010000010.1, on the reverse strand, counting down.
CCTTATAAATATCTTCTGCCACTTCTTCAGGTTGAGCCGTCAATTTCTCAGGAAGATCCATCCCCTCTGTCATCTTAGTAGCCACAAATCCAGGCTTGACTGTCAGCACATGCACCTGTGCACCATAAAGTCTGTTTCTAAGTCCAGAAAGGTAAGCAGTGAGTGCTGCCTTAGCTGAACCATAGATATAGTTACTCTTACGCCCACGATCACCAGCAACAGAGCTAATCCCAACCATAAAACCATTGCGTCTATCTTCAAAGTCATCAGCAATGATATTGAACAGACTTACCACACCTGTATAGTTGGTATCCATGATCTGCTGTGCTTCTTTGAAGTCTGATTGTGCTTTCTCCTGTTCTCCAAGATACCCGATAGCAGAGATCACACCCAATGGCTTCTCTTCCAGTTGGTCATAAAATGCTTGATGGCTTTTATAGTCCAGTATGTCAAGTTCTACCAGTTTAACCGTTCTTTCAGTTCTTACTGTTACATCATTGGCAAACGCTTCTAGTTCACTTACATTTCTGGCAGCAAGGTAAAGATCATACCCATGTTTGGCATACTCTCTTGCAGTTGCTTTGGCGATGTCACTCTTGGCACCGATGATCAATACATAACTCATATTATATTCCTACTCTTTTTGATTGAAGTGATTGAAACTTTGTGTCCATTTGATTCTCTTTTCTATATTGTCTGAAGGTCTCTATCTGTGGATAACCCTTCTCGAAGGTCTCTTTGCTGACTCTGACATCTTTGGTAAGGTATATCCTTCCCTTGTGTTTGACCACGATCTCATCCAGTCTGTCCAGAAGATCAAAGAGACCTTTCTCTATCTTAAAGTCCAGTGCAAGACTGTATCCCTCAATAGGGAAAGAGAGCCAGTTCTCATTGGCTTTACCATAGAGTTTAAGCACGGCAAGGAATGAACCCTTACCTGACTTTGAGATAGCTGTTAAAATCTCTTCTAAGCCTTCATAGCTTGTCTCTTTAGGCAAGATGAACTGATACTGGGTAAAACCATTCTTCCCATAGATACGGTTCCAGTGACCGATGGCATCTAATGGGTAAAAGAAAGTATCGATGTCTACTCGCTGTTTAGAGACTCTCTCTTTGACCTTACCGTAGTAGAGCCAGTTAAATGCTCTGACACTCCAGTTGTTGAGTGCAAAGGATGGAAAGTTAAAAGGGATGGTCTTTTGTTTCTTGAGTTTATAGTCAAGTTTACCGTCATCTCTAAAGTCTCCTACCATCAATAGACACTTACCCATCTTATCACCTTTGGCAAGACAGTCTATCCATGCTACTGAGTATGGCTTATCCTGATACTCCTCAAAGGCTTCAAATGTCTCTTTGAGATTCTTGGTCTTGATAGTAGTCTGATCGATGTATTGCGAGTTGATCTTCTTTAGATAGATCTTGGCATCCAAGATGACACCTGTGAGTCCTTGCCCACCACATGTAGCTTTAAAGAGTTCTGGCGTGGCTTCTTTGGAACAGGTAACCACTTCTCCATCTGCCAACATGATCTTGAACTCTTTTACACACTCAGAGAAACATCCTTCTACATGATGGTTCTTTCCATGTATGTCTGAAGCTATAGCACCACCTACAGTGATGAGCTTCGTACCAGGTGTGACTTTTAAGAACCAGCCTCTTGGGACAAAGTGCTCCAGTATCTCTGAAAGCAGTACACCAGCCTGGACATGCAGCAGTCCACTCTCTTCATCAAAGTCTATAAAGTAGTCTTTAGGTCTGACGTTAATGATGTTGGGGCTTAAAGCACTGTCACCGTAGCTTCTTCCGTTTCCATAAGGGATGAGTTCATCATGTTCATTGATGATCTGTCTGAGTTTCTTTTTTTTATCGAACTTGAAGACAGTGTTTTTGATCTTCGGGTACATTCCCCAGCTCATAAGACTCATGCTGTAACTTCCTCTTTGTGGATGAATACATACTTCTTGTCTAAAAAGTACTTGATAACATAACCGATACTCAAACCAATAACAGCACCTAAGTATTTGGCATTAGGATCTTGAGAAAATGTATCAAAGGCTATCTCTGTTCCCCAGAAGATGATCGTGGTAAAGACGCCCATGAAAGAGTAGAGTGCAAACTTCTTGGCATCATCTTTTTTATCTGTTGGAGTATGATAGAAGATGAACTTCTTATCCAGTATATATTTAGCTACCAGTCCAGCCAGTGTACCAAAGAACATCGCAACATAGAGAGATGCAAAGTCATCATAGACTAAAAAGCTCAGATACTGAAACAGCAGATTAAAGAGTGTGGAGATCACAGCAAAGAGTGTGTACTTGATGGCTAGCATTAGTAAAGGATCCAAGTAAAGGTAATGGCCCATCCAAGGATGATAAGTTGCATAAAACGGTCAGTCGCAACGATCTTAGTTGGGGAACCACTGTTCTTGTGCACAAAAGCGATCTTCAGATAACGCATCACACCAAGAATGACAAAGAATGATGTCAGGTAGAGATAATCACTATGAAATCTCGCTTCTACTTCAGGGGATGCTGTATAGATAGTATAAGCAACTATGACCACCGCTGCCATAATAGCCATGGCTGTGTCAAGAAACTGAAGGTTGTAGCCATCAATCACCTTACGCATCTTCTTGCCTGTATCAAGATAGATAAGAACATCATCCCTACGTTTTGCCAAAGCCATAAAGAGTGCCAGAAGGAAGGTCATAATAACTATCCACTTTGAAAGAGGAATGTCTGTAGCTGCTGATCCAACAAAGAGACGCAAGACAAACCCCAATGCGATAATATTCACATCCACAATAGCAATATGCTTTAGAGAAAAACTGTAGGCAATATTCATAGCAACATAAGCTGCGAGGATACCAACTGCCTTCAGAGAGACCAGAGCCATTAATGCAAATCCTGATACAAAGAGTACTGACATGATAATGATCGCCTGAGACTTACTGATAGCTCCAGATGCAAGTGGACGGTCTTTCTTTTTTGGGTGCTGTTTGTCATCTTCTATGTCATGATAGTCATTGAGAGTGTAAATAGCACTGGCCGTGAGAGAGAAAGCGATGAAAGCTATAAAAGCATTGAAAAGCAATCCTGTATCAGTGATCTTCATGGCAAAGAAGAGAGGGAGGAAGATAAAGAGATTTTTAATGTATTGAT
>CAWAVD010000009.1:0-50356 GCA_963785375.1 Sulfurovaceae bacterium | reverse complement strand
TGTTGGATATCGATGCTTCAAATAAAATAAAAAATTCAGATCTAATATGTTTTCACTCAACTTTTTTTCTAATATACTATATATTTTAACTTTTGACCATGTATCTTTATTTAGTAAATTGTGCTTGATGAAACCTTCAATTTGTGAAAGTTCAATAAGTGTTGAATGATTAGTTTTAAATTTAAATGTAAGTAATTCGTTTAGGGTACTATCTGGTGTATGATAAAGGGTTACATTTTTGTTCACATAAATCAAAGGATTGTACAATTTCCCGCCTGCATGGCCTATTCTTCTAAACATTCCTTTTGTATCTAACAGAGACCCTGTAACTTGTGTGAGTGACAAGTGATCAAAGATATATATCTCTTTAGAATCACCATAAAATCGTACTTGACCTATGCCTCCCCAGACACTACCTATTTTTAATTCTGTAACATTAGATAGATGGTTTAGCTCTTTAATTTTCATTGTCCATGGGTGAGCATTGTTGTCTTGCCATAGATGTAAATTTTTATTTTGAGATTCATATACTGCTTGCTCATTCATGATGCCATGAAAACCAATTTTTACCACTACTTTGACAAAATGGTCTTAGACTTATTATATATGCAGATACAATTACAAAGATAATCATAATTAATTCGGGATTAACTACTTTTAAGTAAGGTATTTTGACTTCTCCTAACTTATTAATCGTCCACAATACGACCAATGCAATTGGAGCGATAAAAAATCTACCATGCATAAGTCACCACCAGACTTGTATACATAAAACAGTAAGAATATACTTGAGAGTACAAAGAAAGTATCCGTTAAAGATAATTGTCTTTTAAAAATAGCGAAAATTATAGTCAAAACAAATACTAGCATTAAAGCAAGGTAACTAGGATAACTTGAGAAGAATTCTTAATAGTACCAATATCCACTGTCATAAGTATCTGAAAACAATTTTACAAACGCTGTATTTGGCAATATATCACCAAATATCATATATCTGAAAAAAGCTAGTAATAATGCTATTCCTAATGAATAGAGAAGAAATCTATATTCTTTCTTATAATAATAGAAAATAGAATATATAAAATCAATAATACACCTAGTTCTGGTCGTACAAAAGGAAGTACAGCAATAGTTATACTAGCACTATATGTGAATAAATTGTTCTTTTGGACTGTAAAAAATAAAAATATTAATAAAAATGCAATTAATGGTGTTTCTCTAATTCTGATGTTGAAAAAGAGATAAAATACCAAGTATCAAGAAAATGAAAGGAATGGCAAGTAAATATAGCCTTCTACCTAAAAGAACTTCTTTCGCAACTAAATAATAAGAGAGGATTGATAGAAAAAACGATAAAACAAATGTTGTTTGGTCTATTAAGTCAAAAAAGTTTCCTAAATGCTGTTACTAATAATAGCCATATAAATCCAGTGCTTGCATCAACCTTTTCACCAAGATTAAAAGAAAAACTCTCCTTCCTCAATAAAGTTCTTAACATAACTAAGATAGATATATCCATCATCAGAAATCCACTTGTTTATAAAGATAAAGTAAAAATATAGTATCCCACCAAAGAAAACCAAAAAAAGGTCTGTAGTATTGTACTTGTTTACTGACTTCATATACTCATCCCCTTAAACTTCCACTCTGGAATCACTTTAATGATCATCATCACCTATCTCCACATCCACTTCGTATAAAGCACATTCTTACCTTTCTGCTGAGCCTTATAAATATCTTCAGCCACCTCTTCAGGCTGAGCAGTCAACTTCTCAGGAAGATCCATCCCCTCTGTCATCTTTGTAGCCACAAATCCAGGCTTCACTGTCATCACATGCACCTGTGCATCATAAAGTCTGTTTCTAAGCCCAGAAAGGTAAGCAGTCAGTGCTGCCTTTGCTGAACCATAGATATAGTTGCTCTTACGCCCACGATCACCAGCAACAGAACTTATACCGACCATAAAACCACTGCGTCTATCTTCAAAGTCATTAGCGATGATATTAAATAGACTTACCACACCTGTATAGTTCGTATCCATGATCTGCTGTGCTTCTTTGAAGTCTGATTGTGCCTTTTCCTGTTCTCCAAGATACCCGATAGCAGAGATCACACCCAATGGCTTCTCTTCCAGTTGATCATAAAATGCTTGATGACTTTTGTAATCCAGAATATCAAGTTCTACAAGCTTAACTGTTCTTTGGTTCTTACAGTCACATCATTGGCAAACTCTTCCAGTTCACTTACGTTTCTTGCAGCAAGATAGAGATCGTAACCGTGTTTGGCATACTCTCTTGCAGTTGCTTTGGCGATGTCACTCTTGGCACCGATGATCAATACATAACTCATATTATATTCCTACTCTTTTTGATTGAAGTGATTGAAACTTTGTGTCCATTTTGTTCTCTTTTCTGTATTGTCTGAAGGTCTCTATCTGTGGATAGCCCTTCTCGAAGGTCTCTTTGCTGACTCTGACATCTTTGGTAAGGTATATCCTTCCCTTGTGTTTGACCACGATCTCATCCAGTCTGTCCAAAAGGTCAAACAGACCTTTTTCGATCTTGAAGTCCAGTGCAAGACTAGTATCCCTCTATAGGAAAAGAGAGCCAGTTCTCATTGGCTTTACCATAGAGTTTAAGTACTGCAAGGAATGAACCCTTACCTGACTTTGAGATAGCTGTCAGTATCTCTTCTAATCCTTCATAGCTTGTCTCTTTAGGCAAGATGAACTGATACTGGGTAAATCCGTTCTTTCCATAGATACGGTTCCAGTGTCCGATGGCATCCAAAGGATAGAAAAAAGTATCTATATCCACTTTCTGTTTAGAGACTCTCTCTTTGACCTTTCCGTAGTAGAGCCAGTTAAATGCTCTGACACTCCAGTTATTGAGTGCGAAGGAAGGAAAGTTGAAAGGGATGGTCTTTTGTTTCTTGAGTTTATAGTCAAGTTTACCATCATCTCTAAAGTCTCCTACCATCAATAGACACTTACCCATGTTGTTACCTTTGGCAAGACAGTCTATCCATGCTACTGAGTATGGCTTGTCACTATACTCCTCAAAGGCTTCAAATGTCTCTTTGAGGTTCTTGGTCTTGATAGTGGTCTGATCGATGTATTGGGAGTTGATCTTCTTTAGGTATATCTTCGCATCCAAGATGACACCTGTGAGTCCTTGCCCACCACATGTAGCTTTAAAAAGTTCTGGAGTGGCTTCTTTGGAACAGGTAACTACTTCTCCATCTGCTAACATGATCTTGAACTCTTTTACACACTCAGAGAAACATCCTTCTACATGATGGTTCTTTCCATGTATGTCTGAAGCGATGGCACCACCTACAGTAATGAGTTTCGTACCAGGTGTGACTTTTAGGAACCAGCCTCTTGGGACAAAGTGCTCCAGTATCTCTGAAAGCAATACACCTGCCTGGACATGCAGCAGTCCATTCTCTTCATCAAAGTCGATGAAGTAGTCCTTAGGTCTGACGTTAATGATGTTGGGGCTTAAAGCACTGTCACCGTAGCTTCTACCGTTTCCGTAAGGGATGAGTTCATCATGTTCATTGATGATCTGTCTGAGCTTCTTTTTTTTATCGAACTTGAAGACAGTGTTTTTGATCTTCGGGTACATTCCCCAGCTCATGAGACTCATACTACTACTTCCTCTTTGTGGATGAATACATACTTCTTGTCTAAAAAGTATTTGATGACATAACCGATACTCAAACCGATAACAGCACCTAAGTACTTGGCATTGGGATCTTGAGAAAGTGTATCAAAGGCTATCTCCGTTCCCCAGAAGATGATCGTGGTAAAGACACCCATAAAAGAGTAGAGAGCAAACTTCTTGGCATCATCTTTTTTATCTGTTGGAGTATGATAGAAGATGTACTTTTTGTCAAGTACATATTTTGCTACCAGACCAGCCAGTGTACCAAAGAACATCGCAACATAGAGAGATGCAAAGTCATCATATACTAAAAAGCTCAGATACTGAAACAGCAGGTTAAAGAGTGTGGAGATCACGGCAAAGATAGTGTACTTGATAGCTAACATTAGTAAAGAATCCAAGTAAAGGTAATGGCCCATCCAAGGAGGATAAGTTGCATAAAACGGTCAGTGGCTACGATCTTAGTTGGAGAACCACTGTTCTTGTGTACAAAAGCGATCTTCAGATAACGCATCACACCAAGAATGACAAAGAATGATGTCAGGTAGAGGTAATCACTATGGAATCTCGCTTCTACTTCAGGGGATGCTGTATAGATAGTATAAGCAACTATCACCACTGCTGCCATGATCGCCATCGCTGTGTCAAGAAACTGAAGATTGTAGCCATCAATCACTTTACGCATCTTCTTGCCTGTATCAAGATAGATAAGCACATCATCCCTGCGCTTTGCCAAAGCCATAAAGAGTGCCAAAAGGAAGGTCATAATGACTATCCACTTTGAAAGAGGAATGTCTGTAGCTGCTGATCCAACAAAGAGACGCAAGACAAACCCCAATGCGATAATATTCACATCCACAATAGCAATATGCTTTAGAGAAAAACTGTAGGCAATATTCATAGCGACATAAGCTGCGAGTATACCAACTGCCTTCAGAGAGACCAGAGCCATTAATGCAAATCCTGACACAAAGAGTACTGACATGATAATGATCGCCTGAGACTTACTGATAGCTCCAGATGCAAGTGGACGGTCTTTCTTTTTGGGGTGCTGCTTGTCATCTTCTATGTCATGATAGTCATTGAGAGTGTAAATAGCACTGGCTGTGAGAGAGAAAGCGATGAAAGCTATAAAAGCATTGGAAAGCAAGTCCTGTATCAGTGATCTTCATGGCAAAGAAGAGAGGGAGGAAGATAAAGAGATTTTTAATGTATTGATGGGGACGCATGAGTTTAATGATTGATGATAATATCATATATTCCCCCTCCTACAGTTTCTAATTTTAAATAGCAATTATTTTAGCACAAGTAAAGTTTAAATGATATAATTATTTTAGATGGTGTCAAGAGAGGGACTTTATTTTAAGTATTAACAAAGTTTTATAAAGTCTTCTAAATTCTTACAAAATCCCTTAATATAGGGCTATAATTAACTTATACCTAAACAAAAGTTTTATATACTTTTACAATGTTTTACAATATATGGGTAGGTATAGGGTAGTACACATCATTAAATAATCAGTAAAAGTAAAAAAAAGACCAATTAAATCAAAAAATATAAAATTTTATATACTTTTACTATGTTTTACAATATAAGTGTAAGGATAGGAAATATGGATAACCAATCAGTAAAAGAAAGAAAAAGACCAATTAAATCAAAAAAATATACTGGTGTATATTATTATCCTTTAGCTAATAAAGATAAAGTATATAGTATTACATATAAAAATTTGGATGGCAAAAAGGTTTGGGTAAAAATTGGATTGGATTCAGAGAACATTCGAGAAAACTATTGTCATAAAAAAAGAACGGAAATAGTCAATAAGATAAGGCTAGGCGAAAATCCAGAGATTATAAAAAATAGCAGAACAGCCAAAGAAGTTATTACTTTTGGGATGATTGCTAATGAGTATATTGATGACAGAAAAGATAAAATTACTGCAGGATCTTTCGTTGATATAAAATCAAAATATAAAAATCATATTGAACCTTCTTTGGCAAATAAGGACATAGAAACTATTACAAAAAAAGATATAGAAGTGATTGTAACCAATAAAAAGAATATTTTATCAGATACAACACTCAACTTGATAACCAATTTGATAGGAACAATTTTTAATTTTGCTATCGATAATGGCAGATTTAAAAAAGAAAATCCAGCAAAAAAAGCACATCTATATTCTATTGATAACAAGAGAGAAAGATTTCTGTCAAAAGAAGAAATACATAATTTACTTGAAAAAGCAAAAGCAAAAGATAATCTGACTTATATATTTACAATTCTAGCTTTAACAACAGGTGGAAGACTTAACACTATTTGCAGTATTCAAAAAAAGGATATCAATTTATCTAAACGAGCCATTATTTTAAAAGATTTCAAAAATAATGAAACCTACAAAGGATACATTAAAAATGAATATTTTGCACTGATCAAAGAGCACATTAAAAATTTAAAGCCAAATGATCTTATTTTGGGGAGTGGTGATATTATAAAACAAGTTCAAAGAAGACTTCGTCCAATACTGAATGATTTATTTAATCAGAACCTAGACAGTCATGATAGAAAAAACAGAGTTGTCATACATTCTTTGAGGCATACATTCGCAAGTCAATTAATCGCGAACAACGTTCCAATCTTTGTTGTGAAAGAACTCATGAACCATTCAGATATAAAAATGACTATGAGATATGTAACTGTAGATGAAGATTTTGGTCAAAATTTTGTTGATAATATATTTTAATTATATAAATATATGATACACAATAAAAGGTAGCACTAGGTGAAAAAATAGTAAAGTGTACTATATAATTAAAGTTGGAGGGAATATCCTTTGAAGCCTGGACCCATAAGAACTTCTATTGACAAACATAATTTTTGGTTAAACCCTTTGCTAATTTTTACTACAACGCTATCAGCACCTTTCTTGACATATTCATTACCTGATACTTTTATAGAAGTACATCCTCTGCGAGCTGCTTTTCTCCAAGTAGCTCTTGACTTGGATAGTTCCATTTTTTATAATCTCAGCATTCCTTTTAGCAATCTTAACTTATATAAATTCCACTAATCAAAAAACAATCAATACTCTATCCAAAAGACTAGAGCGAAATAATGAAAAGTTATCATTTATTCATGAGAATATCAAAAACCTTTTTGATGGCTATTTATACCATCTTGCATATAGTAGATTAAGTTTTCAAACAAATCATGAGAGTGAAAGAATAACTTTATATATACATGATAAGCAAAATAGCTTTATTCCCTTTAGTCGTATATCATCTAACCCAACTTATAAACCTTTTGGAAGAGTTAAATATCCTGATAATCTTGGATGTATCGCTCAGGGGTGGAATAGTGGATGGTATTTTGATAATAATTTTTCAGATAATTGGGTTGATTCTAATCATAGTAAGTATGAGATTCCAAAGAGAGTATTGAATAGAATGTCCATGCAATCTAAACTTTTTGCAGTATTGAGGATTGATAATCAGGCTGGGAAAAGTCTTGGCTTAATAGTTGTAGAATCAACTGACAACAATAAATATGAAGAAGAGGTCATAAAGCATTCCTTAGAGGAGCAAAAACTCTATTTGTCTGATATGGTTCACAAGTTAAGAAATTATATACCGAATACAAATGAAGCAAATGCAAAGGGGATATAAATGAGTTCAAAATTAACAGAAGCAATTTATTATGTACTGGAAAAGTATCCACATAAAGAAGAGATGTCAAATGCACGTTTAACAAAAATCATATACTTATCCGATTGGCGCCAAGCTCTAAAATATTCTACTCAGATTACAGATATTGAATGGGTTTTTGACAATCATGGACCTTTTGTATGGGATGTTAAAACAGAAGTGGAGAAATACCCCAATATTTTTCTTATTACCCCTACTCGAAATCCATTTGGCAATCGAAAACTTCTTTTTGAGATTAAAAACAATATGAGTTTATTAAATCTTACAAATAATGAAAAAGCTTCAATCGATTATATTATTGAGATTACACAAAAATTGAGTTGGAATGAATTTATCAAGCTTGTTTATTCTACTTATCCAATAGCAAAAAGTGAAAGATATTCATCCTTGAACCTCTTACATCTTGCTAACGAATACAAAACAATCTTACAAGAATAATATAAGTATTAGTGTAGGTAATTATTTTAAATGAAAAGCACACCGATAAGTCGTTCAGAAAATATGTCTCGAATCAAAGGAAAAGATACTTCTATTGAACTCGTGTTGAGAAAAGCATTGTGGAAACAAGGCTATAGATATCGAAAAAACTGTAAAAATATTTTTGGTAAACCTGATATTTGTTTTATCGGGAAAAAAGTTGCTGTTTTTGCCGATAGTGAATTTTGGCATGGAAAGTATTTACTTGAAGGAAAATACATACCAAAAACAAATTCAGAATATTGGATACCAAAAATTAAGCGAAATATTGAAAGAGATCGTGAAGTTAATCAAAAACTAATAGATGAAGGATGGGTAGTGCTGCGTTTCTGGGGTGAGGAAATTTTAAAAAATACTGATAATTGTGTAATTAAAATAGTTCAAGCAATAATGTCTCGAAGCTAATTTCTTGTTTTAAAAAACAACTCCCTCATTCAAGGCATCATAATAAAGTTGATATAATATTTTTGCTTGTTTTGGAGAAGCTGGCATTATATAACCCAAAACATATTTATTGAGTATGTCAAATTGCATTTGTGAAATTGAAAGTTTCATTTCATCCTTTTGATAATATTCAAGTAATTTTTGCCATTTTTCTTTTTCAAGTTTAAACACAAAAGATTCTATTTCAATACTTGTATCTAATTTTTTTTCTTTTTTTTCTTCCTTTTTATTATATTTGCTTTCTTCTTTGTCAAGTAGTAAAAAACTATCTATATCAACTTTAATATCCAAGGTTTGGATTTTTTCCCAGCAGTCCTCTTTTTTAGCCCAACTTGATACATTAGCATTTCCTTCTGGCGGATTTGTTATGTCCTCATGGATTTGCTCTGCAATTATTTCCAAAATATCAAAAAGTCGTTGTGGTAGTTCCTGTATAACCCAAATTAAATCAAAGTTTAAAAACTTATTTTGCTTTTCAATAATATATGATAAATATGAAATTGAATAAGTGACAATATTTGCTCTATATCCACCACCATACCAATCAGATTTGGAAACCATCTTTTCAACCTCTTTAAACATAATTATTCTACATATTCCGTCTTTGAAATAACTTTCTGTTATTGCAAGATTGTCTTTCTCAAGTTTATCTGTTATTGTGTCTGCAAAGTAATTTAAACTAAATTCAGCTCCCTTGGAAACGATATATGGTTTTTGCAACCAAGTATTTTCGCTTTTTCCCAGTAATTTCTTATCGATAAATTGTTTTTTTGGATTTTCAAGTTGAAATTGCTTTTTTTCTGATTCAGTTAAATATGTTTGTTCATTTAAATATTCACCCCTAACTCTTTCATAAAACCAATGTGTTCTTCTTTGCGAACCACCAACTGCTGCAACCCAAGTTGACTGAGAGTATTTTTTTATTTCTTTATGGAAGGGACTGTTAGAAAAAAAGTCAGACTTGTTAACTTTATTCTGAGTATTCGCATACTCAGAGACTTTTGATACAAAATCATTTTGTCTATCTTTATCTCTTACCACAGATAACTTCATCTGCACAGAAACCCTTGACACATCAATAGGGTTCTTTTTGTTTGTACTCGAGGCATAAATGGCAGAAGTCGTTTGAGCACCATTTACAATTTGAAAATTCTTTATATTTCTAATATTTCCCGAATCATCTCTTATTACTTCAGATGCTGTGGCTGTTATCCCGTTATTATATGCAAAAAACATTTGTGGATTATATTCAATTGTATTTTTCAACCCTTTATTTACATTTCCTCTGAACTGTAAAAAAGTTCTTACATTTTGCTCAAATAATTTTTGTCCAAATTCTCCATAAATTTTTACCAAATCACTACCCTTCATATATGATAAATATGACTTGTATTCATCTGAATCTGTTTCAATCTCTAGTGATGGTAAATTTACATTTATTTCAAAATCACCTCCACTATTTTCAGAAAGATATATTTTGTGTAAATATTTTATATCGATAACTCTGAAATCAACCGTTACATCGCCTATTTTTTCACTTGGAAGTTCTTCAAGGTTCCTTGTGGCTTTTCCATCGGTCAATACTAGAAGTCTTAATTTGTTAATTTTATTTTGATTACTTAGCTTATTAACATTATACGCCATAGCGTATGATTCAAAAGCTTTTTCCATGCTGTCAATATCGCCACTGACACATTTTTTATAAAAGGCTTGTAGCCTTTTAAACTTAGTGTCCATTTGAGCTTTTGTTAATGTTTGAATTTCATCTTCTTGAAAAAATTGATTTGAGAGTAATGATAATATTTCTCTTTCTTCATCATAATCATATCCATAAACTTCAATACCTTTACCTTTTTTAAGGTATTCAGCCTCTGCATAGTTATTGGTTAAATCCCCTGTTCGAATCAATTCTTCACATACATTCTCAAAAAATGATTTTGCTTTCATTAACCCCCTACTTTCAGAATCTGAAAGTATAGATTGTAAAAAATCTTGATGAAATTCTTCTAAGCTAACCATTTTTTTTCCTTTTAAATTATTGAATCTATTTCTATTTCAAATTCAGAACACTGCAATAAATCAATTGTATATTTGACTTTAGTGATTTGGCTTTTAACATGACAAGGTAATATTTTCGGAAACTCATCCGATACAAAGAATGCTCTATTTTTATCTACTATAAATTTAAAATATGGTGTTTTTACTATCTCAGGGATAAATCCATATTCTAAAAGTTTATTATCAAATACATTATGTAGTTCTTCAGGTTCATTTTCAAGCAGTACTTCTATTTCTTTTACAAGAGTATCCACAGCTATTCCATTCTCTGACTGCATTAAACTATATGTCAATAAGTATATGGGCTCTTTATCACTATGCAATTGCTGTAATGATGAGATATTGATTATTGGTGACTTTGTAGTTCTGTATGACTTTACTTCAATTATCGAATGGTCTAATAAAAAGTCTTGTTTGTCAAAATCAGCCCCAACCCATGAATTAATCGCTTGTTCAATTCCTGTCTTTGGTGCTACTACATCTTTTAAACATAAAAGTTCACTAAATAGTCCCATTTGCCTTTCCAGACTCATATCTTGGCTACGATCTTGTTTTAAAAGTTGCTGCCATCTTTTCAAGCGAACTTCAACAGCATTTATCATTGCTTCATCATTATCATATTTATGGGTTATTGATATTAGATCCTCACATAAAGAATGGAAAATTTGCCAGTCCTCTTTATTATTTAAAATCAAAAATAGTTCACCATAATTATAGGCGGAATTTCTTTTTAAAATTGATATACCATTTAAATTTGCTGGAGATTTGACACTTTCGAATATGTTCTTTGATTGCAGACAAAAACCATATTTCCCTTCTAGGTCAGTTATCCAGAATAAATTATGCTGAGTTACAAATTCGATCCTTCGCTGTGATGATTCTTTCATATGTAACCAAGGGTTTTCACTATTAATCATCAGATTCTACCTCCATGTTTAAATCTTCCAAAAGGTTTTTATAATAAACGGTGTTAATTTTTAAATTGATTGTTTCTTCTTTACTCAATACATCTCCAGGAAAACTAATACCAAAAGCCGCTAATCTTTTATCCACTGGAGTTTCTAAAATATGTAACATCAATAGAGGTCTCTCTAGTTTTTGTCTGGTTTTTTTACGATTACTGCCCAATTCTTTTCTTGTTTCTTTATCAAGGCTTATAGACTCAGAGGTTCCTGTTGAAACTTGTCTATTTTGGATTTCAATATAATCATGTTTAGGTTCTGCTTGTCTACTTTCTCTTTTAAAAGCTATATTGTCCATCTTATCTTCGGTTCCTCTTCCGCTATACAAAGCAATGTCCCAATTAACATCTCTAGTTTTAACATATTTTTTTACGAAGGCAATTGGCATTCTTGCACTTATCCCCAATGCATCAGTTTGGTATACTTTGAAATTATTTAAAAACTCAATAACAATATTTTTATTTACATCTTTCCATAAAATATCATTTCCTATGCTATCACTTATATGGTTTTTGTTCAAAGCTTTTATTATGATTTCGATTGCATCTATATTATTTTTTCTATCTCCCTGAGTATTTGACAACCAGCTGGTTTCTTTGGCCTGCCCATCAAGCTTCATATTAAAAATAAACTCTTGTACATTTTTTTGTTTATTTCTGGCCGTTACCTGCAGAGCACTATCAGGATGCTGTTTAATTGCTAATCCAAAATCATTAGGTGTTTTCTTGGCTTCAGACATGAGTTTAAAATCTCTAATAAGGTCTTCGGTAGCTTCAATAATCCGTGCAAAATTATCTATCATTGTTCCAGACATATATATTTTACATAAATCCTCATAGTTTGTGCGATAGCCAAACCATCTTCCCATTTGCATTAAAGTATCGTAAAATACTGTATTACGTAAAAAATAGCTTACACTTAATCCTTCTAAAGTATATCCTCTTGATACACTGGTCCCACCAACAACAATAGCATTTGTGGCTCTGTCTTTTCTGTATTCCAAAGGAACACTCGTTTTTTGATGAACTTCTCTAATCACAACTGTACTAATGATGTCAGATAAAGTATTTAGTACATCTGTCCATTTAGGTTTATCTTCAATGTCGTTTCTGCTATCAAATGTATTTTTAACACTATTAATTAAGTTACTGAGTTGTGTGGCATTTGGTAATTTGGCATATGCATCAATATCGATTTTTATACTTTCAATATAGTTTTCTGAATGTAGAGCAAATCTTTGATGCACAAGTGTAAATCTTGTTGCATGTATCAACATACTGTTATGTTGGTTTCCTTGACCACGTATGGCTCTTATTGCTATATTCAAGAGAAATATACGCATAGCTTCATATAAGCTCTCCGGGATAGATAATAGCGGAAAATCTTTAGGATGTTTTGATGGAATATCATCTAAATAGTCATCAATTTCCACCAAATGTTTTTGATTAGAATCTAAAAATATTTTTCTTGCACCAAAGTAATTGCTTGGTGCATCAAGAGAATAAATAAAATCTTTTGGAAACAAATCACGACCAACTTCATCATGTCCTGCCTCATGATCGATAAATATATTCGCATAAGGTGTGGCTGTATATGCAACATAGCAGCTTTTATTAAATAAACTTAATAGCTTCCGCAGTTTTATATTAATTGCAGTCGGGTCTTCTTCATCTTTTGTATTTATTGATGCATAATCAGATTCATCATCAATCATTAGCATTGCATGTTTGTCAATTTTATTTTTATATTGGCTTTCAAGCCACTTGATAACATTCTTTAGTGTACTGGTGTTCTTTTTGATAACAAGTACTATCGGAGTACTGGTATTATCAAAGTTTGAACCTTGTGAATTTCTATCGGCATCTTGTTTGTTGAAATCTCTTTCTACGGTTGTTAAACTGATCGGTAATTTTTCTAAAGTCGAATTTCCTTTGCCTGCACCCACCTGATTCCCATTATTATCTCTGCCAATAAATGCTTCATTGATTCTCTCTTGTGTCTGATTTCGAAGGTTATTTAATCCTCCTGCAATCACCACTATAAACTTATACCCTGCATCAGCAGCCTTACAGAGCAAAGCTGCATAATTTGCTGTTTTCCCAGATTGCACATGCCCGACGACCATACCGTATCGATTGAAGGCATCTATATCTGGATTTTCAATATTATTCATAACAATATCTGTATCAATATCAATTGTTTTAACTACATCATCAGGCAATGATTTTGCAATATATCTTTTATATCTACCCCAATAATAGTTTTTTGTTTTTTGTTTTGAATCCCCCGTCCACCATGTAGTGTCCCTATTTTGCTGTTCTTCCCCTTGAATTAAAATTCCTTCTTCCATTTTTACATCAAAATGGGTTTCTAATTCTTTTTTCATCCTAGAAAAATCATTATCAGTCAAAGCAATATCTATATTTCCGAATAACGCTTTTACTGCATCTGGAATAGCTAACAAAGTTTTGATATTGTTTATTTCATTATCAATATCATTGATTTCCAGAATATTGTCTTCATCTTGCTTGTTTTGCAATTTGTTAAAAATAAAATTTTTAACTTTTTGATAACTATTCATTGTTTAGCAATTCCTTTTTATTTTTGAATATTTCAGTTTTCAGTAAACTATCTATATACTCCTGTGTCAATCCCGATAATTTTAATTTTTCTACAAGAATTTCAATATCAGATTCAGACAATGCACTCTCTTGTTTTACATCATGGGGATTTTGCTGTAAATGTGATTGAATTGATTCAATCGGAAGATAAGCTTCTACCCCTTTCATATATATATCCAATAGATATAAACTGTCTTTAGATAATGTTTTAATCAAGTTTTGATATATAGGGTGCTCTTTATTTATACCAAATCGGAACTCTTCATTTACAGGCACTGTTTCCCAAAACTTTGTAGTGGTTTTATCTTGGATTTTCCTACCTCTTGTTGTAAAAGGTTTTGTCCCCTCCTTAGTCACTTCAGCAATAATTCTTTTTAAATCTTTTTTAAGTTCGGGTATTGGATGGGCAGTCGACTTTTTAATATCTATACCCCAATAATTATCTTGATCATTAGATATATCAATTCTTATTCTGACTAATTTATGGGCATCTGCTGCTCTATGCAATCCCCACCAAGTTCCATGGATCAATAGTCTATTTGCGCGATACAAATAAAAACCTTGTGATTTTATATAGCCATCATCTGTTGCATACTCATCCCATTCTTGTTGCGACAATTTACTATGATGTGGCAGTATATAAGGAGTTATTTTAACTATAGAATCATATATTTTTATTTTTTCTGGTGTTTTTTCTACTGCGGCACTATGATTCGCATTAAATGGATTAAATGCTTTTAATGGATTTTCATTAATTGATATTTTAAGTTTATAAAAAGAATCCGTTCCTTCGAGGAACCTGTGAAAGACTAATGATAAATGTTTTCTTAATTTATCAATTTTGTTAGAAAAATCTTTTTCTTTATATCGGTCAATATCTTGCCATATAATCAATGTACCGTGTTCTTTTGAAAGCAGTTCTTTCACCATTGGAAGATCTTCTAAATCTTCAATATGAGGTGTTATCAATTGCCATTCGTTTGTATTGGATATATGTTCTAAGTCCCACTGCTTTACAGAAGGAACATTATCTTTTATAGATAGAACAGTTAATTTTTTACATTGAGAAAAAGAGGCAGTTTTGAGTCCAAGTCCAAACCTTCCTAAATCTTTTTTGTCTCTTTCGTCTTCTGGATTTTTGGTAGCTAACCGCATCGCTTCAACAAGCTCAGGTTCTGACATTCCATTACCGTTATCAAGCATACAGAAAATGATTTCGGGTTGTGCTACAGTATGAATTTTTATCTCCGTGGCATTTGCTGATATACTATTATCCAAAACATCTGCAACCGCTATTTCAAAGGTATACCCCACGTCTCTTAAAGACTTTATAAAGTTACTTATATTTGGGTTAACAACCTCTATGTTCATTCAGTACTCTCACCATCTCTTGTGCAATTCTCTGAACCATAGGAACAACAACAGAATTACCTGCTTGCTTATATAGTTGGCCTCTGGCAATATCATTTGGCAATTTAAATCTTTTAGGAAATCCCTGCAGATTAAAACATTCCTTAGGTGTCAATCTTCTTGGTGTCCCATCGTCTAAGATGATTGGAATATTATGTCCGCCACCACCCATATTAGCTGTCAATGTCGGACATACCCTAGATTTATTCTCACGAACATAATATCTTCTATATTGATATACAGTATCCTCATTAACCGCAGCATCAATAACTCTTTGATGTATTTTGTTATCTAAATTATTATATATATCATTTGGGGCAACTGTTGATTTATCTAAAAAGGATTTTACTTTCTTTGGTGCTCGATTTAGTCTAGTTGGTATTTTAAATGATGATGATAAAATGCATTCCTCAACACTATTTAAATCATTTACTTTAATTGGATTTTCATAAGAATAAGATTCTTCACCTTTAAATCCAACTATATATATTCGTTCACGGCCTTGTGGTATTTCTGTATGTTCAGCTGCATTTAAAACAAAAGGTATAAAAGAATACCCTGAATCTTTTAGTTCTTTTTTTATGGTATTAAAAGTATTACCTTTATCATGTGAAGCTAATGTCTTAACATTTTCTAAAAAATATGCTGAGGGTTGCAAATCTTTTAATAGCCTAGCTACATCAAAAAATAGTTGCCCTCTGTCATCATTAAATCCTTTCCCATGACCAGCTTGAGAGAAAGGCTGACAAGGAAAGCCTGCCGTCAATATGTCAATGTTTTGTAAATTATCTTTAGATAATCTTTGTATATCACCTTCTAATAGTTCTGTGTCTTTATGATTTAACCTGTAGGTAATACATGCATTTTTATCGATTTCATTTGCCCAAATAACATCACATGAAGAATCTTTAAATGCCTGGCATACACCACCCACACCTGCAAATAAACTGCCTACTTTATATTTATTCATTCTCTCTCTATATATACTAATTTATATCTGTCTAATATTATACATTTTTAATGTAATATTCAAGTAACATATGGTTTAAAAACAAGAGCAAGGTTATTACTATATCATTACTTTATACCTACTTATCGAAAAGTAACACAAAAATAAAAAATATATAGCAACTGAGTAAACGTCAAAGTTTATCCTCAATCATTATCGAAATTAGATCCTCTCATCCGCACCACTCAACTATTAAACACTAAAAACACCCCTAAAAATAGAGACTTAAAGAAATTTAAGAAAAATGAGAAACATTTTTTCTAACCTATTTCTAACTCTTGTTTCTCAAACTTTATAAAACAAAATTAAATCTCATTATTATAATTCTCATTTTTTTCATACTCTATTAACAACAAATAAGGTTGAATTTTATCCCATTCATCTTCATCTTCAATCAAACCACATTCAATTAAATAGTCAAAGTCAGGCATATAGTAGTCAGGTTTTTCATCTAATACTTCAATACATTCTGCTGCTAAACTTTCATAATCTTTCTCTTCTTCACACTCTAAAATACTATTCAACTTTTTAATCATCTTCCCAATATCATCTAACTTTTCTTTCTTCAAACTCTTTTTCATCAATACCAGTTCAGTCAATTTCTTGAATGATGCTTTGACTTTGTATGATGATAATACTTCTTTAATTTCATAAATAGATTGTCTGAGTTTATGTTTATATGGAAATATGGGGTCTGATAAACCTTCCCATGTTTGTATTTGCTTTTTAATCCATTTATAATGCTCTTCATACACTTTTGCTAGACTTAGGAATTCTTGAATCACACTCTTATATTTCTCAGGAATTTCAGTCAGGTACTGTAGCTCATTTCGAAAATCTTTTGCAATCATATAGATAGCTGAGTTTTCAAAATTGAAAGTTGAAAAGTCATTAAAATTTGCCATCGTCTCAAAATCAATTGTAAAATCTATATTGAATGCATGTTCTAGTGGTTCTAATTTTTCATCCAGTCTCTTTTTCAAACGTAATACATCTTTTTCCCAGCCATGAATCTTCTCCAAAGTCTCTTCATTATACAGACCGCTCTTTTCTCTTTCAATCATATATAGTGTTTTGCCCTGCTGCGAATCATCAATAGGGTGAAAATATGAATCATTGTCCTTCCTCATCGCATCAATATCGAAACTGGGGTGCTTTTTCCATTCTTCCAATGTATCATTTAGCTCATTGTATTCCGCTTTTATTTCTTTAAACACATCAAGATATATTTCTTTAGCACTTGTCAAATAATCCAGCCGCTTCTCAAAGGATTCAAACGTAATAATAGGTTTCACTTTTAATTTTTTACTTTTCTTTAATTCATAAATACCACACCGATAATACTTCACATAGTTTTTTATGTAATTGTATATTTTCTTGTTAGATGAATGTTCAGAGATGATATATTTTACATTCTCTTCATGTGTATTTGATAAAAAAGAATTTATTTTATTGCTCATCTGAAATCTTCCAATATCCTTTTTAATCCCCTCTTTCCACTCTGTCGGCCCAATTCCAAATAAACTGTCTATCGCTTTACACATGAGGTCATAGTCCTGCAAATCTATCTCAGAATCAATTCGAGAATAGATCTTGTATAGTTTCTCGTCCACTACTATATCCATGTAATACAAATTCATGGGTTTCAGGTTCAAATCAAGTTCTATTTCTTCGGCATAAATATATTCATACTGTTTGGAAAATGTGCTCAAAGATCGAATAATGGACTGTTTATCCCTTACTTTCGTATGTTTATATTGTCTTTTTTTCTTCATAAATACAATTTTATCTTTTTTTGCTTACACCTATATACAATGAATAACATAAAATTTTTAATACTGCAATAATGCTCTCATCAAAACAGAAGGAAACAAGATGAATAAATATTTTTCAGAACAGATCCATAACGACTTAAAACAAAGATACAACAAATCTACTTTGACAAAAAAAGAACTTGCGAATGAACTGAATATTTCAGTCTCTTCGATCAATTCCTACATAGTGAAAGGGACAGGTATCCCCGAATATATCAAGGTTGGAACCGGAAAAAATGGGAAAGTCCTTTTTAGTCTTCCAGCCGTTGTGGATTATCTATCCAATACGATCAAGGTCGCTGCCTAAGACCTCCTGTTGAATTCTTACAGAGAATTCAACAGGAGGTCTTTGAAAAGATTTTACCTAACACAGAAATGTGTGAAACTGTTCTTTAACAACTCGACGAAAGTCGAATCTGGATGACTGAAACGATGGATGTAAAAATCCCCGTTTTGGTTGGATATCCAGATCATTGTCAAAATGTTTGATGGTTCTCTATAAAGGTATCTCATTGAGTTCTCACAGTGAGGGTTCATAAGGTGTCTTTTAGACTGAAATACGTTATGAAAACAGAACCAGTTCAATCTATTTTATATAGATACTTCCCCGGCAATCATGACCTTACTGCAAAATGAGGTTATTACATGCAAAACTTTACTACTTACTTACAATCAATCAACACATTCAACGATTCCTTCGATGGAAGAAAACTAAACATCATCACCACATTCAACGGAATCGGTGCCCTGAGTGAATCATTTAAACAAATGAATATTCCTACCGATTACCATACGGTATGCGAGATAGACGAATCTGCTAATGAGACTTACTTTTACAATTTCCCTGAAAACAGGACGAAACTGGTAAAAGATATCAGAGACCTGGAAAACAATGTTCAAAAAGGACTGAACCTTGACATACTTGTCCAAAGCCCGCCCTGCCAAAGCTTCAGCATGGCCGGAAGACGCGAAGGTCTTAACTCAGAAAACGGGAATCTTTTTTTAACTGCTATCAACCTTCAAAAAAAAGTGGATGCGAATATTGTCATCTACGAGAACGTAAAAGGTCTGGTCAGTCATGATAAAAGTGTCGGAGTATACGACTCTTTGATAAATGGTGAGTATTCTGCTAAGAAAGGTATCGGTCATACCCTTCACACCATAGAGACACTTCTACTTGAAGACAAGAGATACAACTACTATTGGAAGATCATCAACAGTGCCGACCAGGGTCTTCCCCAGAACCGGGAAAGAATCTTTATTGTCGGTATCAAAAACGAACTTGACGGAGGATTTGAATTTCCTGCTAATTCATCTTTGAAATACACTGTCGAAGATATTTTGGAAAAAGAGGTTGAGGAATCTTTCTTCTATCTAAACAAATCGGGACATAAATTAAATCCTACAAATCAACCAAGAAGAGAAAACAGAATCCACACCTTGTCGAAGTATGATGAGACCATGACCTATGAGTCTACAAGAAGGATCTATGCCCCATACGTATCCCCTTGTATTACAACAGGGAATAACGCGAAGTATATGATAGATGGTAAGGTTAGAACACTTACACCTGTAGAGAGTAAAAGAGTTCATGGATTCAGTGAAGAATTCAAGTTTAGAGGCTCAAAGACACAACAGAACAAACAATTGGGCAATACCGTAAGTCCAGGTGTCTATGTGAATTTATTCATATCCATATTTGAGAGTTTATCTCTTCATACACCTGTCAATAACGTAGAGTACACCCCAGATTCAAGAAGAGGAAGACCTCTTAAAAAGACCGTAGTGGTGAATAACCATATCACTCTGGTTAAAAAGATCGTAAATGCACCTGATGAGAACTATCTTAACCTTACGGGGGAAAGGTATGTAGAGTATCAGATCCACCTTGATAACGGAGGGACGCTCTCCATGACCATTGAAAAGTACGGAACCTTAGCAGATAAAAAATCCGGGAACGGAGTGTTGACGAAAACGGTCTCCATTCACTCTCTTAAAAAACTGGGATTCCGTGACAGAAAGAACGGTATCTACCGTGTGAAGATAGGAGGTAAGAGTGTAGATGAAAAGAAAACACATTCCATAGCAGATAATTCAAACTATGAAATTCACAACCGGGATTGTGTCGAAGTGATGAAAGAGATGGTCGATAAGAATATGAAAATCCCTCTTATCGTAATGGATCCTCCGTATGAGTTCAAAAATACCCAAACGGGAGGGAAATCTGATCTCAACAGAAGTTTCCAAAAGTCCCAGACAGAGATAAAAGAGAAACAATTGACAGAGGGGATAGACTATGAAATCATCCTTCCCTTACTGACCAAGCTGCAGGACAATACGAATATTTATATCTGGTGCAATAAAGAACAGATACCAAAATACCTTGAGTATTACGTGTCAAAACTGGGATGTTCCTTTGATTTGATCAAATGGGTAAAGACCAATCCCGTTCCAACATTCAACAACAAATACATGAGTGATACGGAATATTGTCTCTACTTTAGAAAAGGTGGTTTCTGTAATCCACAGAGTTACGAAGACGGTTCAACACTCTTCACTCATCCTATCAACAGAAAAGACAAGAACCTCTACAACCACCCGACCATTAAACCCATAGAGATCATAGATAGACTTGTTAGAAACTCCTCAAAAGAGGGAGACCTGGTATTTGACCCTTTCATGGGTAGTGGGACAACCGGAGTCTCTGCCCTCACACATGATAGAAGATTTATCGGGTGTGAAATAGACAAAGAGTATTTCCATAACGCATCACTAAGAATAAAAAACACATTAGATCAACCCTTGGCAGCATAGAATACCGCCTGTGACGGCAAAGTATGAATAGAAAAATAAAGTAAGAATATTCATCATGACAGGGATACCACCCTTTACACTCGTAGGAGGAAAAAATGGAATATATTATTAAAAAAATGATTGACGGCAAAGAAGAGATTGTATACACAAAACACTATGACGAACTTGAAAGAGAATACTTTGATCAATACCTTGAAGAAGAAGGCATCGATGAAGAAGAGTATGAAGAGGAAGACGGTGACATAGATGAACTCTGGGATGAGTTCTATGAGAGTAACCTTTATAAAGAGTTTCTTGAAAACATAACTCCAACCAAACAAACAGATTTGTAAAAAACAATCTCATCAAAAAAACAATAAAGAAAAAGGTTTATCTGAAAAGATTTCAACACCGGGGAGTCATCCCTTAAAACAGAAAGGAATAATATGAAAACAAAAAAAATCGCTTTTACAGAATATGCCTATGTGCTCCATGCATATCCGGCAACAGTTGAGATCTCAATGGAAGATTTTGAGAAATTGGAGACTCATCAAAAAAATATCCAGACCATTGAGGAAAAATTTCCCTCATATCATGACAAGACGTCAAGAGAGGTTAAGGCACTAGAAGCAGAAGAAGAGAATATTAAAATTATCTTAGAAAAATATGGTAATGCCGATTATGATTGCAGTGAGCCTATATACGATGAAACATATACAGACTCATACGAATATGATGGGGAGGTATAAAATGAGAATAGAGTTTCAAAACCATTTAGAAGAAATTGTAGTTGAGATAGAAAGTTTGACTCATGATAATGTTGATGCGTGGATTGAAGAGAACGTAATACATATTAAATCTTCAAATGAACTCGTTTTAACATATGGAGGTCCAAGTATCAGGGTCTTTATTGATTGCGGTGTGATAAAAGGTTCCCAAAGTGCCTTTGATGAGCCTGCGTTTGTTTCCTGTAATACAAGTGTATTAGAAGACTATCTTGAAATGTTCAGGGAGTAGAAGCGACTATAAACCCTCATACAATCCATATTGAAAAATAATCTTCTACCCGTATTGCGTTGAAGATCATTAATTCCTTTTATAACCAATAAGGGCGTAATGCCCTCTATTTAAAAAACAAAGGAAAATAATATGGAAAATAAAACAAATACTCCACATAAAAAAATAACCGCACGTGACAAATACAACACCATCGTTGAAGATTTCATCCACAAATTGGAAAGCAACGACATAGAACCATGGACAAAATCATGGTCCATGTCTTTAAAACTTCCCCAAAACTTTGAAACCGGAAATGCATACAGGGGAATGAATATACTGACCCTTCTGGACAGAGGATACAACGATTCAAGATGGCTTACTTTCAACCAGATCAAGAAGCTTGGAGGATCCGTCAAGAAAGGCTCAAAATCAGCCCCGATCTTCTTTATGAAGCCCGTTGAGAAGACAACGCTCAATGAAGCAACAGGAGAAGAAGAGAACAATCGATATTTTTTAATGCAGACCTACAATGTCTTCAATATAGAGCAGACGGAAAACATAAAATACGAACCGGAAGTAAAACCTTCTTATGAGAACAATGCTGTAAGCGATTACATACAAACCATAGGAATAGAAGAGTACAGAGGCTCTCCCGCATACAGCCCCAAAGATGATGTCATCTTTTTCCCACAGATCAGTGAATTTGAGTCTGAAAGTGAATACTACTCAACCTATTTTCACGAGCTTACCCATGCTACAGGGCATAGATCCAGATTGGACAGGTTTGAGAAAAATACCGTATTCGGTGATGAAAGCTACGCCTTTGAAGAGCTGATAGCAGAACTGGGTTCAGCCTTCCTGTCCATGGAGTACGGCATTGAACCAAACAGCAGAAAACAAGCTGATTATTTGGCTCATTGGATAAAAGCGCTCAAAGAGAGGCCTCAGATACTCTACAGCGCCGCTTCCCAAGCAACCAAAGGGGTGAACTGCCTGAATGATATCGCTGCCCTCAAAAAGTCAATACAGATGCCGGAAGTCTCATTCAAGCCCATTGATCTTGCTCCGGCAATATGTCCGACCCCGTCATACAACGAACCTGCAAAAACGCCTTCGCCAAAATTTTCATAGTTTAGTATGGCGTTTTTTTAATCCTGCTTATACTTATGTCAGGGTCTCTCCCAGAGCAAGGACACGCACTGTAAGTGCGACCTTGCTGGGATTCCCAGACCCTTTACAAAAATATTGATACAAAGGATTACACAAATGATAGAACCAATTACATTCGGTATAGGAATGGGAGCATTCCTGCTAGGATATATAGCACACTCAAACAACACTCATAAAGCTTCAACTAAAAGCATGGAGACTATGCTTGAACAGAACAAAGAAGTCATCACTTTATCTTCAACATTGGAAATTTTAAACAGGGATATAGAGAGAAAGAATAACCTAATAGCAGAGCTTGAAGGAGAGGCATCCCACCAACAGGACAACATCAACAGACTTCTGGAAAGAGCAGACTATATAAGAAACAGCGGTGAGCTTGAAAAGCTTGATGAGCTTGCAAAGACCACTAAGAATTTGAGACGTATCAAGGAGAATCTTTCAAAGATACAGGGAAGGAATGTTGACAGATTTAATATAGGTGTATTGATCTCAATTGTACAGACCCTGCATGACTATATTTATAATGAAGAACTCGATCTGCTTGGCGTACAGCAATTAATGGAAGATTTCAGCGATACAGGCAGTGATGCGGGAGGTGATGTCTTTGGAGAAATGAATAAAAAGAAATCCAAGACAAAACCTATAGAACCAGAAAACTCAGGAGTCTAACATGTCACTCAACAAAAAGATCAACTTCAGATGCTCTGAGGAGTTCGAGGAACTTCTCTTTCAAAAGATGAGAGAAGCGGGATATAGCAGCTACTCTGAATTCATCAGGGAGTCTGTCCAGCACGCTGTCATCAAACAAAGATGCAACGGTATTCAGGAACTCATAAAACAGGTGAACAAGATCGGCGTGAACTTGAATCAGATAGCCAAACACACCAATGAACAAAAAGTCATAGACCAGCTTGCCCTAAAAGGCATAAATGAGACATACAAGCAGCTCTCCATACTCATTCAAAGGTTCAACCAATGATAGTTAAATTCTTTAAGTATGGCAGCGATAACGGCAAGAGTGCCTTCAATTACCTGCTGAACCATAGAGTGGATGAAGGAACTTCAAAAGTATTGCGAGGCAATGCAGATTTTACACTCTCTCTTATTCAATCACTCCGCACAAAAAAGAAATATAAGTCAGGGTGCCTATCATTTGAAGAGCTGAATATTTCTGCTAAGTACAAAGAGGAGATAATGGATCTCTTTGAGGAAACTATTTTCCCCGGTATTGAAAAAGAGAACAGAAATATAGTTTGGATCCTGCATACTGACAAAGGACGTGATGAACTTAATTTTGTGATACCAAGGGTTGAAATTTCAAGCTATAAAGCCTTCAATCCCTACTTTCACAGAGTGGACAAAAAGAGATTCTCCCTGTTTAGAGATCTGGTGAATAGTAAATATAAGCTATCAAATCCATTAGATCCTGAAAAAGAACAGACACTGCGATTAGGAGATATGGTCAAATATTCAAAAAATGAACAGATAAAAAGACTGGATGCTTACCTACTGTCACTCATTGAAAGAAAGACCCTTAAAAATAGAGATGAGCTTATCTATGAGCTGCAATCACTTGGATATGAAATAACAAGAACAGGCAAGGAGTATATCTCCATTAAAACTAAAAAAAGCAAAGCAATACGATTGAAAGGAAAGTATTACAAAGAAAAGTGGGATAATGAACCAAAGAAATTAAGTAATAGCCATACAATCTCAAAAGCACTGCAAGAGGAAATTGATAAAGCTGCAAAATATAACCAAAAGCTTTTCTATAAAAAAATAGATTCACCACTAAAAACAAAGAAAAGGATAAGGCCTGACACTTCACATCCCATAAGACCCAAACTCGATACTGCAAAAGAAATTACTAAAGCAATACAAGCAAACAGGAATAAAAATGGTATATCTTTAGGAAGTACATCTTATATTTAGAACCTTTTTTTCTTTTGTAGGCAGGCCCAGCAACAAAACAAAAAAGGTAACAAAAAAAGAAAAATGCAAAAATCAGAGATTTTGGAATATTTTAGATTTCCCTTGAATCTGTCCACAAGAATGCGTTAGCGTCCAAAGTATATCTTTATGGATTTTAAAGGGCACTCCATGCCCGGTAGTAGGTCAAGCTTAGCTTGTTTCCTCTGGGAATGCTTTAAATACCTTATAGAACAAAATAAATTCATCTCAAAAAATAATCCAAGGGGCGTAAGTCCCTTGCAACTCTACCAATCACAAAGAATTCTTTTTAACATCAGTCTCTTTTTTTATATCTTCTTATTTACACCTCTTTTCTCAGCCCCCTGATATATACCTGAAATAGAAAGTTAAATGATGATTATAAAAATTAAAAGGTGGTGAGAAGGTGTCATATTAAAAATCAAAAGGTGGGGGAAAAGTGTCATATATGTCAAAAGGTATTCAGGTTCTTGAAAAAGTGGGAATATAGCTGTCTTTAAAAAAATAGTTACCACTTTTCTATTTAATCGCGTTAAAATAATTATATGAAAGTTTACAGGAATAATAAAAATGGAAAAAGAAGAAATAATAATGTTGCAGGAAACTGGAAAGTTCAACAAGCCCAATTTATTGATCGATATATGGAAGAACACCTCTTTGACCACACGGTCCCAAAAGGTATATGATATCTGTCTAAGAACATTATTGAAGCAGAATATAGAAGAGTTTCAAAATAATAGGATCAAAACCTCTATCAGTGCTATTGCGAGGGCGATGGGAACTTCCAAAAGAGAAGACATAGTTGATGTCTTACATATATTAAATCAAACAAGATTCAAATTTAACAATACTATTGAAAATAGAGAATATAAATATCACACGACCCTAATATCTGGATTTGCTGTTGAAAAAAAAGGAAAAGACTCTCTTGAGATAGAATTCAATTCTCATTTGACAAGAGAGGTCTTAAAAAATTTAAAACCATATACCAAGATAGATCTAGACGAGATAAACAGATTGACGAAAATGTATTCATTACCTCTTTACCAACTCATTAAATGGAGATTGGCAGGACATGCAAAACAATCACAAGATTATTCAGAAGAGAGATTAAGGGATTACCTTCAACTAAATGATTTATATACAAATATAAAGGATTTTAACAGAGACGTTGTTCGAAATTCTATTGAAGACATTAACAAACATACAAGCTTGACAGTAACCCTTTTAAAAATAGAGAGACCAAAAAATGGAAAAACAAGAAATTACAAATTTAAAATCTATCAGGATCAAACAATTTTACCATTCAAACGATTTAAAGCTGCCATTATTCAAATGGCAAAAGACAGCATAAATATCGAATGGAAAAGAAGACAGCATGAGTATGTTTTAGCATCTAAATGGATAAATGGCAAAGAGATAAATGAAAAACATATGTTATGGGCGCATAAAGGTAGTTTAAAGACAGCAAAAACAGATATAGGTATCTCAATATGGGAAGAGCTTTATTTAGAGTATAAAAACAGCCACAAAACATTTTTAGATGATTATTTAGGGATGGAAGTTGATGAATTGTTAGACTATGAAAAAAGAGGAATACATTAAAATATCGTAGTGGATTGCACAGGACATAACATTATAAAATCTTCCATATAGAACATTTTATAACGTTTTCTATGGGAGGATTAAAAAAAGGGGTCTCTACATGCCGCTATAGCGACAAACGTTATAAAATATGTTAGATTATAAGGTTTTGAAAATCATTCATAGAACTCTCGATTAAAAGGTTCTACAAGTATAGGAGCAATAATCTCTTTTTGGTAGACGGAAGTATCAACCCTAACACTGAAAAAGAGTAATATACCCATACAAGAGTTTGAAGATAAAAATGATAGACCACTATTTAGTTAATAATAAATATCTATGATTCAGCCCCAAGTTTTTTCATTACACCTAAAATTTAAATATTTTTTTAAAGTATAAGTGTTATACTGACTTTATGTGTAAAAAAAAAAGGGGAAAATATGAACACACTTAAATCATTAGGGAGTATAGCACTGCTTAGTAGTATGATTGCAATGCCTATTCTTGCAGAAGAAAATACTCAGCCTGTACTTGAAAAGCAAACTAATCTATCGGCATCTGATTTGGCAAAAGAGCTTTCCAATCCGAATACAACACTTGGAACTTTAAATTTTAACTTTGATTATATTAGTTATGACGGGGATCTGCCGGGTGCGAATGGAACGAGCTCTAAGACAATGAGCTTTCAACCGGTGTTACCTTATCCCGTGGGTGATGGAGTAAACCTTTTCGTCCGCCCAAATATACCAATAATTTTTGATAGACCAGTACCTTCAAAAAACTTTGAAGGTTCGGGTTTTGAACTGGGTGATATCGGTTTTGATGTAGCACTGGGGAAGACCTTTCCTGGGGGTCTTATACTCGTCGGAGGTATTGTGGGTACCTTACCTACGGCAAGCAGTGATGATGTCGGTCTGGATCAGTGGCTGCTTGGACCTGAAGTTGCGATAGCGAAAATGTTTGATTGGGGATTAGTTGGCCTTTTGGTCACTCATCAATGGGATGTAGCTGGAGATGATGATTTTGATACCAGTATTACGGGTGGTCAGTACTTTTATACGATCAATCTAGAAGACGGATGGCAAATTCAGGGTTCTCCGACATGGAGTTATAACCATGAAGCTGACTCAGATAATCGACTCACTTTACCGGTGACCGCTGGTCTATCAAAAACTACTATTATTGGTTCAACACCATGGAAATTCAGTCTACAATATTCGTATTTTGTTGAGAAACCTGATAATTTCGGGTCTGACTATCAAGTTCGATTTACTGTGACCCCTGTTGTTCCATTGCCTTGGTAAATACTTGAAATCAATGAAGGAGAAAAAGATGAAAAACAAAATAATAAGTGTACTATTTTTACTGATTGCACCTCTTATGCTTTGGGGTGCTACACAAAGTTATGACCTCGTCATTAACAATGGCAGGGTAATGGACCCAGAAACCAAGTTTGACTCTGTTGCAAATGTCGGTATCAAAAACGGCAAGATCATCAAGATCACAAAAGAGAAAATAACGGGTAAAAAGAATATCGACGCGACTGGCAAAGTAGTTTCTCCGGGTTTCATCGATATCCATGCACATGGACAGAATATCGGCGACTACCGTATGCAGGCGATGCAGGGAGTTACGACCATGCTAGAGCTTGAATCAGGTGTTCTACCCATCTCTCAATGGTATGATGTCCAAGCCAAGAAAAAGCTCCCTGTCAACTACGGTGCTGCGGCGGGTTGGACCTATGCACGTATCGCAACCTTTACGGACACAAAGCCTGAAGCCACAGCAAAGTATTTTCAGGATGCACAGTCGCTGAATGATTGGAAGATGAATGTTGCAACACCCGAGCAGCAAGAGAAGATACTCAAGCTTGTCGAAAATGGGCTTGATGAAGGCGGGCTTGGTATCGGTATCAACGCCGGATATGCACCGGGTTATGGACGCAAAGAGTACTATGCACTAGCAGAACTTGCTGCAAAAAGGGAAGTGGCTACCTATACCCATGTACGCTATGCCAGCAACATGGAGCCAAAAAGTTCATTTGAAGCTGTACAGGAGGTTATTGCAAATGCAGCCATCACCGGGGCGCACATGCATGTATGCCACATCAACAGTACATCTCTGAAAGATATCAATTCTACTTTATCACTGATCAACAACGCATTCCAACACAATATCAACATCACAGTAGGCGCTTATCCGTGGGGTGCTGCAAGTACAGTAGTCGGCGCGGCGATGTTCAGTGGAGAAGGATGGCCTGAGCGTATGGGCTCTAAGGCACACAATTTCCAGCTTGGACTTGAGCGTATGACGCAGGAGCAGTTGGATGATTATCAGAAAAATAAACCGGGTACATTTATCGTCTGGCATTTCCTCGATGAGAATGATAAGAAAGATCTGGCAATGCTAGATGCATCTATACTTCACCCAAATATACTTATTGAGTCTGATGAGATGTTCTGGATGTTCATGGATAAACATAATGAAATTCATAACTACGAAGGCGATGCATGGCCACTGCCTGAGGGTTCATTTTCTCACCCAAGATCAAATGGAACATTTGCAAAAGTACTGCGCTCGTATGTCAGGGAAAGAGGAATCATGGATATGCAGGAAGCCCTACGTAAGATGACCCTGATGCCCGCACAAACACTTGAAAAGTTTGTACCGCAGATGAAAAAGAAAGGACGTATGCAAGAAGGTATGGATGCAGATATCGTAGTCTTCGACCCTGAGACTATCAGAGATGTAGGAACATATGAAAAACCTAATCAGCCTGCAGAGGGTGTGCAGACACTTCTTGTCAATGGTGAACTTGTGATTGCCGAGGGTAAACTGCTTACCGATGCTGCCCCTGGTCAGCCAATTAGAGGAACAACGAGCAGCAAATAGTCCGAAGAAAAACACTTTTCATCATAAGGCTTTTACTGCTTTATGATGAAAGATTTTAAATGCTACAATATTTATATGCGGAATTAATAGTATGTCACTATGTGACCAACAAGAGAAAGAAGGATCTCAATTATGCATAAAAACCCAGAAAAAACAAGATTACATTCAGATAAAAAAGCTGATACATTAGATATAAATCGTCGTGATTTTCTTACTAAAAGTGCTTTATTAGGCGTTGCTACGGGAACTATAGGTCTCGGACTTGCTCCAACAACAGCATTTGCAAAAGATGAAAAATTAGTGATGACAAGTGCCTCCAACTTCCAGCCTCTCGAAGTAAACAGCCCGATGGCAAAGTGGAAAAAACCTCAGTCTCTCGATTTTGTTACTGGCGCGACAAAGCGCTATAGTTTTCGAAACTGGCAATCAGGTAATGACGATTCAGTCTACTATAACATGAATCTCCCTGCTTTCTTCAAAACACGTGTGGTCATGCCACCAACAGAAACGAGTCTATTAAAACGTGACATTAATGCTGATTTATTAAATATCACCTTTAAAGCTCATGACGGTACTACTACCCCACCTCTTAAAGATTACCTAGTTGGACCGAGGCAGGTGCAGGCTATGATTATGGCCCATAAGGGAAAGATCATTTTTGAAGTTTATCCTGGTATGAATCCTACGGATATTCATATGTGGATGTCAGCTTCGAAAACGACAGCCAGTCTGCTGGTTACGATGCTTTCGGATGATGGAAAGCTTGATTTAAATCAACCAGTTCCTTTCTATGTGCCTGAACTAAAGGGAACAGAGTGGGATAAGATCAGTATGAAGGATGCGATGAATATGGCGAGCGGACTTGATATCGAGGAGACTTTTGAAAATCTAGTAAATCCCGATTCATGGATTTCGCATTTTTTTACCGCAGTTTTTGAAGGTAAAGGAGACTGGCGTCAAATGCTGAAAGAGGCAAAACCCCTGAAAAATGAAGCCCCTGGCACTCATTTCAGATACTCCTCTGCAATTACGATGGTACTTGTGCTTGCCGTAGAAAATATTACCCAGATACCATGGCAGGATTTCTGGAATCAAAGGGTATGGTCAAAGATTGGAGCAAGAAACCCTTTTATCATAGGCCTCACTCCGGATGGCACTCCAATTTCTGCTGGCATGATAAATACTACCCCAGAGGACATGCTACGCTACGCTATGCTTTACACGCCTAGTTGGAATGTCGTTGCCAAAGAGCAGGTTATTTCTGATAAGCAGTTGAAGCGCATCCAGACCTTGGGCGATCCAAAAGCCTACCATGGATCCACGGAAGAAGTCTATGGTACAAAATGGTTCGGTGAAACTCCGGAACGCAATACCGCTCAGTGGGACCATGCTTTTTCAGATGGTGCCATGTTTAAGCATGGTAACATGGGTCAAGGCATCTATGTTGACCCTGCACGTGACTTCTGTGGCATATATTTTGGTCTGGCGACAAACGATGAAAAGATCGCAGGGATCGACCATTCCCCTGGGTACTTGCGTGCAGCTGCCAAAATACTTGCAGGCAAATAAATATGAACAGTAACAGAGCAGATCAGTACTTCTGTCCGTATAAAACATAATTTCAAAAATTAAAGGAATAAAAATGAAAACCTCTCTTATGCCTGTGGCGATAGCCACTTTGATATTATCGTCTAGCTCTGCCATTTTGGCTGATGAAAACCCACTGAAAAAATACTTGGAAGTTCCAGGTGCAACAGTGACATTCCCTATAAGCGAAGCTAAAAATGGTTTTTCATTTGACTTTGCAAATGATGCTCGTGAAAAGTTCGAAAACTTTCATTACCAGTTAGGTGGCGATCATGCAGTCTATTATAATCTGCATCTGAGTGAATTACTTCCCACTGCTGTGTCAGCACCCAATCACGAGTATAAGCCATTGGAAAAAGCTATCAATCCTAAAATTGGTTCAGAAGTGAAGTTTACTCCTAAAGAGGGTGAATTAAGTATGGACGAATATGCTGTACATCCCAATCACAGGGTGCAAGGCATACTCATGATCCACAAAGGGAAAATAGTATACGAAACCTACCCGGGTATGAATCCGGAAGATATACATGTATGGATGTCACCCGGTAAAAGTACAGTAGGATTGATCATTGCACAATTAGAGGCTGAGGGTAAGATTGATATGCAAAAAGAAGTTGTTGAATATCTCCCTGAGTTTAAGGGAACACATTGGGATGGTATTAAAATGATAGATGCGGCCAACATGGCTACAGCACTACAGTTGGAAGAAACTTTGGATGCGATTATAGATCCTAACTCCATCATCGTTCGCTTCTTCAGTGCAGAGTTTGGTTTTCCTAACCCAGCTTCAGGCAAGGTTGATAATTGGATAAGTATTCTAAAAGAAGCACAACCTATAAAAGGTGAAAAACCTGGTGAGCGCTTTCGCTATTCATCTGCAGTTACGCAAATTTTTGTATTGATTGCTGAACGTATTGAGAACCAAACATGGGCCAAGCTTTTTGAAAAGCGCGTTTGGGGTAAAATGACCGCACGTAGGGCCATGTTACACCACTTGACTCCTGATGGAACCAGTGTCGCCCATGGACTACTCTCTACTACTTTGGAGGACTTTGGACGATTTGGAATGCTATTTACTCCGAGCTGGGATAAAGCGGCAGTTGAACCTGTGGTTAGCGCAAAAGTGCTAGAACGATTGCAAACTGCCGGCAGCCGTGATGCATTTGTAGCAGGGGCTAAATACAAGGGAGAGATTGAAGATTTTGGAGAGGAGCCTTGGATGAACTCTTATCAGTTTGATGCGGTTTTTAAAGATGGAGCCTTATGGAAGCATGGTAATGTTGGCCAGGGAATTTACATTGATCCTGCCCGTGATTTTGTAGGTGTCTATTTCTCAACTAACGGTTATATTCCTCCTTACGGTGAAGATAAAATGCCAGGATATCTACGTCGGGCAGCAAAATACCTATCTGGAAAATAAGTATCGATGGTAATCGAAACAAGATGAAACCTGCCCGTATTTTAAAACACTTTGCGCCGCTTAAGCGGTGCTTTTTAATCCCCTATAAAACAAAAGGTTAGTCCAAGGATATGTCTTACAATAAAAAGATTTGGTGTTTGCTATTGCTCAATACCGTCATGACAGGACAGGTATTGGCCTTAGAATCGAAGAACAGCATCGATAACAACACATCCTATGAGGACCTGCCTTTGGGAGGCCCTGCAAGCGTTAGCATGCAAATGGATAAAGACCGTGAAGCAAAAGGAGATTTTTCTATTTTGCCCGCAATGTCGGCACGATATTCCAAGTTCAAGAAAATGGTTGATGAAGAATATGGTTTAAACTTCGGATTTGATTACAATGTATTGATGCAAACCGCCACCCAAAGCTTGGATGATAAAACGGCTGCCGGTGGTGTTTTTAGAATGTATGGAGAGTGGTCCGCAGATAGTGTTGATAGGGCCAATAGCGGTTCGCTTATATATAAAGTAGAGAACAGGCACAGACTTGGGACTGACATTCCCCCTAGCAGGCTAGGTACTGAGATCGGATATGCGGGAATGACTGCTGTGACTTTTTCTGACATTGGATGGGCTTTAACGAACCTCCATTGGTCTCAGCGCCTCTACGACAATCGATTAGGCTTTGTAATAGGGATTGTTGACACCACTGATTACGTTGATGTCTACGGGTTGGTCAATATCTGGACAGAGTTCAATAACTATGCTTTTACCACCAATCCTACTATTCCGGCACCGGACCAAGGACTAGGGGTTGCCGTACGTATCATGGCCACTGAAAACATCTATATTCTTGGCGGAATCGCTGATACTAATGGAGATCCAACGTCTCCTGAAAACACGTTTGATTCATTCTTTGGCGAGTCAGAATTCTTTTCTCATATTGAACTGGGATGGGCACTTTCGTGGGACAGACGCTTTTCTGACAATATTCATCTTACTGCTTGGCACCAAGATGCACGTGAAAAAGCCCAAACACCTGATGGTTGGGGAATGGCATTTTCCTTTTCCCGTTTGCTTGATGAGACCTGGGAACCGTTCTTTCGGGCCGGTTTTGCTAAAGGAAGCAGTTCTCTATGGGAGTATTCAATCAGTACAGGTACAGGGCATCATTTTCAAAACAACGACAATATGTTGGGATTGGGACTTAACTGGAGTCGTCCATCTGAGGAAACCTTTGGTTCTGGATTAAACGACCAGTACACGGCTGAATTATATTACCGATTCCAGATACTGAAAAGGTTGAGTATTACACCAGATTTACAGCTGGTATTCAATCCTGCGCTCAATCCAGACAAAGATACTATTGGTGTTTTCGGGCTTCGTGCACGTTTTAGCTTCTAATTCTGTATGGCTTTACAGTCAAACAGACTGAGGTTTACCCCCAGACCTGCTTCATGACACGGTACATGTTGCCCCCGAGGAATTTTCCGCAGTCCTCTTCGGAATAACCATTTTCCAACATCTTGTCCACCAGGGCAGCTACGATCTGATAAGGAGCCGGTGTCGGGAATCCCTTCGCTCCCACTTTCGTAGTATAACCACCGTCAGGGAACACGGACTGACCCATTGGTGTTTGAATGATGGAGGCTGTAAAATTGATATTTGGAATATAGTCCGAACCAAAACCAACATGGTCAATCCCTACGAGTTTGACCATATAATCAATATGCTTGAAAAGCATATCAGTTGTTACAATATCAGGGTTGGATGTGTCCATAAAAGCACCGACCATATTAATAGAACAAACACCACCACTTTTGGCGATTGCTTTGATGACTGCGTCGGAGAGACTTCTTTGGTAATTAGCAATAGCCAAGGCTCCAGAGTGTGATGAGATGACAGGTTGACTGCTTCGTTCAATAGCATCAAGAGAAGTCTGCTCACCTGTATGGCTAACATCTACTAGCATCCCATTGCGATTATAGCTGTCGACCAGCTCTTTACCGTAGTCAGTGAGACCGCGATTTTCGGTTTCAAAACAACCATCACCAACATCGTTACGCTGGTTGTAGGCTAATAGGCAGTAGCCATATCCCATTTCACGCCAAAGGGCGACACGGTCAACATCACCACCAAATATTTGTGTACCTTGATGAGTAAAATATATGCCAAGCTTGTTCTGCTTGACCGCCTCATCAATATCTTTTGTCGTACGAACAATCATGTAGTTATCAGGGCGTTCTCTCATCTTTTTAAGATAAAACTCCACTCCTTTCATGATACCCTCAACAGAAGCATCTAGTGAATCCGCAGATGGACAGGCTGCCAGTACTTTGAAGCCAGCCGCTTTACATTTATCCATTTCATCGTGAAATTCTGGGGCTTCAGGAGAAGACCACTGAGAAGGATAAAGGCCAGAGAATAGTGTATCTATTGTCATGGAGTTTTGTACGATCTTTTTTGCCCGGTCTGAGGCTGGATATTCCTGCGTACGTTGTGGAATTTTCGTGTAATCTTTTATCTCAAATTTTGGTAATTTCTTGGGATTGACAGCGTGACCCGTATCATTGGCGAGTGATTTAGTGGGTGATATAGCTATCGCTGCCGCACCCGCTACAGTTCCTGCAACGGTCTTCAAGAATGTTCGACGGTTTTCTACTGCATTACCAACCTTCTTTATATTTTCAACATTATTTTCAAGAGCATCTTTTTTCATTTTATCTTTCTCCTTTTTTTAATTGATATTTTTTATGATAGCTATTAATTAAATAAATGTCCCTTAAGAATAATAAAAATTTAAGACTCCTTTAATGGAAGAATATCCATCCAAGTCCAATAATTAATTATCCTTTTTTCAAAACCTTATAAAATATATAACTTTATAACGTTTTCTCTGACGATCAAAAACTTTAGATACGTTGACTTTGTTACTTTATAAATTTGCTAATGCAGTATGCCTACATTTGGGATAACTACTGCACCCATAAAATTCATTTCCTTTATTTATGCCTTTCTTTGCAACACGTAAAACCAATTCACTTCCACATTTGGGACATGAGTTATTATTCTCTTTTTCTTTAACTATATTTTTAACATGCTTAACATGTTCTCTATGTGTTTTTAACGTTCTGGATAATCTACCTGAGTTTATCATTGAAATAATTTTTTCAACTTCTTTTTGAGATAAAACTTTTTCTGTTTTAGATTTAATATAATTAATTAAACCCCCTGCATAAGTTACATTTTTTGGCATCTCTGTTTTAAAGGTACTATCACCAACAAAAACAACAACTGAAAATATTTTATTAGGATCAATATCAAGAGTTGATTCTATTGTCTTTGCATGTTTGTAGTTTTGGTGTAAAGGATTTTGAAATTTTGTTGAATATTTATATATTTTTTGAGTCCAAGTTTTTTGTTTCTCCCCACCAAAAATCCAACCTCTCATATTTTTTGTTTCAATTACAAAAATACCAAATTCAGATACAACAATATGATCAATTTGAGTAGTACCGTCTTCTGTGGGGAGAGTTACATTTTTTATGAGATGATATTTATCTTTATCTAATCGTAAATTCACAGCAAAATTAACAAGTATTTCACCTGCTAAACCTTTACCAAATGGTGTTCTAAAAAAAAGAATAACTAATACTATCAGTACAAAATACCAATTTTGAACTATCATTGATATAAGAGGTGAAAATACTGCTGACAAGTCAATCATTTGAATAACCTTTATAATTTAATTATTGGAATAGACTATATGTCTATTTTAATTTATAGTGAACTTTTGTTTCTTCAATTGTAATAAGCTTCTTTTGTGCTAACTTATCAATTAATGTATTTAGTTCTTTGTCGCTTAAAACTTTCATAAATAAAGAATTAATAGTGTTTGACAATGTTGCAACTTTTCTTGGTTTTGCATTTCCTCGAGATATCAAATAATCTGTAATTACTTCTATTTTTTCTTCAAGTGTTTTTGAATTAGATATTTTTAGTGCAGGGATATCAGTAATTTGCTTATGGCGTTGTATTAATACTTTTTTATCTCTTAGATGCCTTATTAGTACATCAAAGCCAGTATCTTTAGAAATAATATGAAAGTATCCATTTGGATCTTTCTCAAATAAGCGTCCAAGATAAAAAGTAATATGAAAATCAAGTGCATTTTTCCCATTACCTTGAATTCTTACATACTCTGCATTGCTTCCCAATAATTGCATTGATGTAACTAGCTCAATTGGTATTTTACTTTGATTGGATCCTACAAATAAAATAACTTTAAAAGGATAATCTTCTGGTAAATCAAATGATACAGGATGAACATTCTCATAATCTATAAAAATGTAATTTGTTCTAGCCATTTTATTTATATTTTTCATGATTGTTTATAAATCCCAACTATTTATTAGAACTTGTGTTCCAGTATATTTTAATATGTTAGTAGTATATCAATTTCAATGTTATATATAATTTTGTCGTGAATAATACTTGTTATTCATTTACACTCATTTCAGTTACAAGCTTTTCAAAAGTATCTAAAAAATTTGAATCGTAAGCTTCTTCTACATGATTTTGATTCCATAAATTAGACTTATTAACTTTCTCTCTAGCACATTTATATCCTAGCCAATCTTTTGAAGCAGCATCTAGCGGTTGTTTATTATAATTGCTTAAAAGTGCAATGCTATTTCTTTCTATGTATCCACGAAGACTTCTTGGTGTTGCATCATCATTTATTGATAGATATAAAAAAGGCATTTTACCAATAGTCTGACTAACTAGTTGTTCTAATTGCAGTTCACCTTTTTTAATATCTTTTGAAGCAGTATTCCCTTCACCCCATGTTGAAAAACTTAAATTCTTCTCTTGAATTAGTGATGTTCCAACAAGTAGTCTAAATATAGATCCTCTATGGTTTCCTCCCCCACTTTTAACTGTTCCTTTATGTTGAGAAAGTCTATTCCATAATGTTGTTTTTGAGTTATTTTTTAATGCATGAGTGCCAACTCTTGTTACACGAAGTTCATCACCAGAATCACTTCTTTTTTGGTTTGACTCAAAAAAGAAATATACACCTCTATTATGCCATTTTTGTCGTCCATTAGAATTTGATAATAATTTTTTTTGAATATTTTTCTTTTCCAATGTTTCCATTATATAGTAGAACCTTTTTAAGTCTAAAAGTCTTTTATTTTTCAATATGTTCTCCTATATGTGCATAACCAACATATTCTACAAATGCATGAAACTATTTATTAGCCGAATAATTTGTTATACTATTGCAATGCTTCAGTATTAAGAGTATATCAGATATGTCTTGATTTTGAAAAAGAAAATAGCAACATCGTATAGATTTTACATACGAACAAAAGAAGAGTTGAACTGAATTCATGCGTAGACATATCTAAATTAAGTGTAGATAGCGATAGAGAGTATTACGTGACATCGTACTTAATGAGTGAGTAAAAGTGTCTTAAATTACCATATTTTACTGAATTGTATTGTAATCTATATTACAAAGTTTTACAATGCAAAGGTAGGTATAGGGTAGGATATTTTAAAAATACTTTTCTTATCTATTTTAAAAGTGCTTATTTTAGGGGGATAAATGGGTAATTGTGATTTAGTGGTGTCAAGAGAGGGACTTGAACCCTCGACCTCCGGCTTATGAGACCAGCGCTCTAACCAGCTGAGCTACCTTGACATCTTTGTGAAGAGACGGAATTTTAACCAAAGATACCTTTATTGTCAATGAGTCTAGTAAAAAATCACAAAAAAATATAAAAAATAGAGGCACAACGCATAGTTTAGTTAAAGTGACTAAACTTTATTAAATAATTTCAAATAACCATCTTGACTTTTTAACAAAAAACCATTACAATGCATTCACAAAAAATTATTAAGAAAAGGAGAAATTTATTATGGCATTTAAACCACTAAAAGATAGAGTTCTCGTAGAGCGTGAAGAACAATCAAACCAAACAGCATCTGGACTTTATATTCCAGATACCGCAAAAGAGAAGCCTATTGAAGGTAAAGTAATTGCAGTTGGACCAATTGCCAAAGAAGATGGCATCGATGTAGGTGACACAGTAGTATTTGCTAACTTTTCAGGCATGGAAATTACTATTGAAGGTAAAGAATATCTTATTTTACTCAGTGAAGAAGTCTTAGGACTTATCAACTAATTATAAACAATTAAGGAATACATATGGCAAAAGAAATATTTTTTTCAGACAAAGCAAGAAGCGGACTGTATGAGGGTGTTAGCAAACTGGCTGATGCAGTAAAAGTAACGATGGGACCAAGAGGTCGTAATGTACTCATCCAAAAAAGTTATGGTGCACCGCATATCACAAAAGATGGTGTGAGTGTTGCTAGAGAGATAGAACTTAGTGATTCTCTTAGAAAACATGGGTGCACAACTGGTAAAAGAGGTAGCAAGCAACACGGCTGATGAAGCTGGTGACGGTACAACTACTGCTACCGTACTTGCACACTCTATCTTCAAAGAAGGTCTTAGAAACATTACTGCTGGAGCAAACCCTATAGAAGTGAAAAGAGGGATGGATAAAGCATCAGCTGCGATCATTGAAGAACTTCAAAAAATCTCTAAAGAGGTCAAAGATAAAAAAGAGATCGCACAAGTTGCAACGATCTCTGCAAACTCTGACGAGGCTATCGGTAATTTGATCGCTGAAGCGATGGATAAAGTGGGTAAAGATGGTGTGATCACTGTTGAAGAAGCAAAAGGTATCAATGATGACCTTGAAGTGGTAGAAGGTATGCAGTTTGACAGAGGGTATCTCTCTCCATACTTTGTAACGAACTCTGAAAAGATGACATGTGAAATGGAAAATCCTATCATTCTTTTAACCGATGCGAAGATCACTTCACTTAAAGATCTTGTGCCTATGCTGGAACAAGTACAACAAAGCGGTCGTCCCCTTCTGATCATCGCCGATGACT
Source organism: Sulfurovaceae bacterium (assembly GCA_963785375.1). Classification (GTDB taxonomy): domain Bacteria; phylum Campylobacterota; class Campylobacteria; order Campylobacterales; family Sulfurovaceae; genus Sulfurovum. Next base: position 10,840 of record CAWAVD010000009.1, on the reverse strand, counting down.
TAGAAGGTGAAGCATTGGCTACACTTGTACTGAATCGACTTAAAGGTGTACTGAACATTGTCGCAGTGAAAGCACCTGGATTTGGTGACAGAAAAAAAGAGATGCTCAAAGATATCTCGATCTTAACTGGCGCTACGCTCATCACTGAAGAACTTGGTCTCACACTGGAAAAAGTAACGCTTACGGATCTTGGTCAAGCAGCAAGAGTCGTTATAGACAAGGACAACACTGTCATCGTAGATGGTAAAGGTAATAAAGATGCGGTTGTAGCCAGAGTGAATGAGATCAAAACACAGATCTCTACAACTTCAAGTGAATACGATAAAGAAAAACTTCAAGAGCGCCTTGCAAAACTTGCAGGCGGTGTTGCTGTTATCAAAGTAGGTGCTGCTACAGAAACTGAAATGAAAGAGAAAAAAGACAGAGTGGATGATGCGCTTTCGGCTACTAAAGCTGCTGTAGATGAAGGTATCGTGATCGGTGGTGGAGCTGCACTCATTAAAGCAAGTCAGGCTGCTTCACTTTCTCTTACAGGAGATGAAGAAGTAGGTGCACAGATCATCTTAAGAGCTGTATTCGCGCCAATGAAACAGATCGCACAAAATGCCGGATTTGATGCAGGTGTAGTAGCAGATAAAATTGCACATGCTTCTGAAGAGAATTTAGGGTTTAATGCTGCAACTGGAGAATATGTAGATATGTTAGAAGCAGGTATCATCGATCCGCTTAAAGTGGCGCGTGTAGCACTTCAAAATGCTACTTCTGTGGCATCTTTACTTCTCACAACTGAAGCAACTGTTTCAGATATCCCAGAACCAGCTGCACCACAAGCTGCTATGCCAGACATGGGTGGTATGGGTGGCATGCCAGGTATGATGTAATCCCACTGATATAAAAACGGCAACGTATTGCCGTTTTATATCAGGGCCCCTCTTACACTGATGCCTTGGTCAATCGACTTAACGTTTCATTCACACTAAATATTTTTGCTCTTATATTTGTATAACCAAAAGAGGTTAATCTTTCTGTGTGTTTTTTCAAATATCTTTGCGCATCCGCTTCATTCTCAAAAAGATAAACGCCCCCTGCTTCTTTTTTGGATTCATTTTCTGTCCAAATTTTCCAGATCAGTCCCTCTTCTTGAGCAATATCTTTTGCCAGGTCTGCAAATGCTTTACTCATCTCATCGCCAAAGATCCCATCATGCGGAAAATCTACTTGTAAAAGGTATGCCATATACGACTCCTTATTTCAATAACTCTTGAAACTCAAGTGCAGGCAGTGGTCTTGAAAAGAGATAACCTTGTGCATAATCACATCCTAAATTATACAAAAGTGATGACTCCTTAGAAGTTTCGACTCCCTCAGCAACGACTTCAAATCCTAATCCATGCAATAATGCGATCATAGACTTCACTGTAATTTGATGGTCTAGATTATAGTAGAGTTCAAAAATAAGCGATCTATCTATTTTTACCATCGATAATGGTAATGCCTGTAGATATTTTAGAGAAGAGTAACCTGCCCCAAATTGATCCAATGAGAGAGAAAGCCCCAACTCTTTAAAGAGTTTAAAATCCAACATTGTTTGTTCGATATTTGACATAGCAGCACTTTCTGTGATATCTAGATTAAACTCTTTTGGATCTACAGCATACTGTTCGAACAGATTTTTCAATTTTTCAATGAGCGTTTGAACTTGCATCTCTTTTAAAGAGAGATTCACAGTGATCTTAAAGCTTTTTAAACCTAATGCATCCCATTGCTTACGCTGTTTGATCACTTCCCTAAATACATACTCTCCAATATCAACGATGAGCCCTGTTCTCTCTGCAACACCTAAAAATTTGTCTGCTGAAATCAATCCAAGTTCAGGATGCTTCCAACGGATCAGTGCTTCAGCCCCTACCATTTCTTCATTTTTCAAATTGAACATAGGCTGATAATACATAAAGAATTCGTTATTTTGTAATCCTTTTCGGATCTCCTCATTCATTTTTACTTCGTCTTTATGTACCGTTTGCGTCTCTGTTGAAAAAAATTCAATATTAGACTCACTCTCTTTTTGAGCATCATCCAACGCGATATAAGTATGGTTCAATAGCTTAGTAGCATTTTCACCATGTGTAGGATACATCGCAATACCCAATGAAGTGGTCAATCGAACTTCTTTATCTGATTTATAAAAATTCCCTATGCTGGCGATAAGACTTCTGGCTATCTTACGAGCATCTTCCTCATCTGCCACTTTTTCTACAACAAGCAAGAATTTATCACAGTCCATGCGGAAAACACGAACATTCTCATCTTTATGTTTCATAAAATAATCCGCCATCTTTTTGATGATCTGATTAGAATATGCTAATCCTAACGTTGTTTGAAGATCTTGAAAATGATCTATACCCAATAAAAAAAGTCCAAATTTTCTGGATTTTTTTTGACTCTCTATCACCAAAGTATTGATCGTAGTAAGGGCAGAAAACTGACTCGGCAAACCTGTAAAAAAGTCAACGCCACCCTCTTTTGCTTTTATCTTATGATTTGTTTCTGAAGGTGCGATCATTTGCATATCGATAATACAGGTGATCGTGTTATTTACATTCCTTGCACTTTTATCGACATATATATTGACATGTTTGAATTTACCTGCAATAACCAGTATCACATTTTTGAGATGGAAGCTATCGCTTTCTCCTTGTGCTTTTTCTTTTAGTACTTTAAAAAATTCTTCAGGATACTCAGTGTCAGTTTTAAGTTCAATAGCTTGAGCATTTTTAAGTCTGACATTATTTTCATCCAGAGAAAAGAGTTGTTTAGCTGCTTGATTTGCAAATACAATCTTATACTCTTCAGACAATACCATCATCGCTTCATCATAAAACTCTTTTTCCTGTTTAAAGAATTTTAATTCATCACATGCAGTAACGAACTGCTTTCTAGAAGACATGTAAAACCATAAAAAGCCTAAAAGCAATATGACCAAAGCCACACTTAAAATAATCACGATCATATTATCCATTTATACACCCTCTTTTAAAAATAATAATTTTTGAAATTCAAACATAGGAACAGGTTTTGAAAAGTAATATCCTTGCAGATAATCACATCCGTATGAGACTACAAGATCAGACATCCGTTTATTTTCGATCCCCTCTACTAACACTTTCATCCCTAAGGTATGCCCTAACTCTACCATGGCTTTTACCACTCTTTGTTTTTCCTCATCAGCAACAATGGAATTTACCAATGCTTTATCTATCTTGAGCAGATCTCCTGGAAACTGCTGCAGATAGGAGAAAGAGTTATACCCTGCTCCAAAATCATCCAAAGTAATACCTACACCCAATCTTTTTAATTTGACAATGTATTTCTTCATACTGCCCTCATTGAGTATTGGATCATTCTCAGTGATCTCAAAACGAATAAGTTCAGGATAAATTTTATGATACGCTAATTGCTTTTCCACATTCTCTACAAACGCTTCTGTTTTTAATTCAATCGAGGCAATATTGATCGATATAGGAACCTGTTTAAATTTAAAGAGTTCCCAACGTTTTTGTTGTTTTAAAACCTCTTCTAAAACAAAATGTCCCAACTCTATGATGAATCCGGTTTTTTCCATGAGCGGGATAAAGACATCCGGTGTAATAATCCCATGCTCCGGATGTACCCATCGGACCAATGCCTCTGCAGAGACCATTGTCTGTGTTCTGGCATCATACACGGGCTGATAATAGACTTCAAATTCATCTCTTTTCATTGCACTGTACATTTCATTATGAAGAGAAAACTCATCATAATCCACTTTATCTTCATCCGGTATATAAATATGAATCCTACCCTCTCCACTTTTTTCTGCCTCAAATAAAGCTTTATAGGCATTATCAAGCAAACTTCGGGATGTACCGCTGTCAGGATAAATACTGATACCGGCCGACATGGTCAAATGCAGTCTGACTTCATTCATCTTATATAAGGAAGCTACCTGTTCTTGTATCTCTTCTACTAAGGAAATAACACCTAGTGAGGAATTAATATTTGAGATGCTCAATAAAAAATTATTACCGAAAGTATGATATGCAGATACTTCCAGGTCGGTCTGAATGTTCTTTAAATAGTGTGTAAATTTGAGAAGGATTTTATTGGCCTGTTCATACCCGACAATCGCTCTTAGCATATTAAGATTATCCAAGTGTAAAAGCACCAGTGCCACTTTAGTGTTGTCTAAATGTATTTTTGAATAAAGTGCAGGCACATCATGCAATGCTTGCATTTCTGTTGGCATTTGCGTGATCGGATGGAGATGTTTAGCTTTAGACTGTGCATACTCTTTACGTAGATCCTGTATAGAGATGATATAGTGCCATTTCGTCTCCTTATTTAGCGGTAACATTCTTTGCATATGTAAATTAACGGGTAGACCTTCTTCATATTCAAATTTTAAATGGACTTGAGGAAAAAATAGGCTTTGTTCTTTAAACTTACTTTCATTTTCTTTTATGATCGTATCTAATGCTTGCCAACTCTCTTTGATCTTGATCTGTGGCATAGGTGAAAGTTTGTGTATAAGGAAATCCCGCTTTAATTTAAAGAGTTGTACCATAGCAGGGTTAGCATACAAAATATCATTTGTATCTGAGAGGATCAATGTAGGGTCTTGGGAGACATCAAATGTTTTTTGGAACATTTCAACTCTATTATCTGCAATATGAAGTTGTTTTTTTTGTTTCCATAACAGTAACAACAGATAGATAAATCCTACGGCTGAGACAAGTACTACAGCTATCAGTCCATACTCTTCTTTCATTCCCACCACCTTGTTATTAGAATAATTATATCATACCCATATTAAGAACGATGTTCTCATTACATTCCACTTGGATATCTATCTAAGTAATTTTTGAAATTCAAATACCGGTAAAGGTTTGGAAAAGTAATACCCTTGCATATAATCACACCCATAAGAAGCTATCATATCTACCATTTCTCTGTTTTCAATACCTTCAACAACGATTGCCATACCCATCGTGTGGGCAAGTTCTATGATCGCTTTTACGATTCTTTGATCCTCTTCATTCGTTAAAATATAATCTACCAGACTTTTATCGATCTTTAAATTATCTGCCGGGAACTTTTTTAAATATCCAAAAGAGGTATACCCTGTACCAAAATCATCCAATGAAATACCTACACCCAACTTTTTTAAGGCAAGAAAGTCTTTTACTGTTGTAGCTTCATTGATCATGGCTATACCTTCAGTAATTTCAAATTTAATGAGTTCAGGATTCACTTGATGTTCTGCAAGTTGCCTTTCTACATGATGAACAAATTCACCGGTATTGATCTCTACCATTGAAACGTTTATAGAAACCTCTATCTGCTTGAATTTAAACAATTCCCAACGCTTTTGCTGTTTCAGTACCTCATCAAGCACATATTGACCTAACTTAATGATAAATCCTGTTTTTTCCATTAAAGAGATAAATACATCCGGCGGGATCAAACCATATTGGGGATGTTTCCACCGGATAAGGGCTTCTGCCCCAACCACTTCTTCATTTTCTACTTTGATAACAGGCTGGTAATAGACTTCAAATTCACCATTGCTCAATGCACCTTGCATATCACTATGCAATTTTAACTCATCATAATTGGCATCGAATTTTTCAGGTATGAATATATGGATCTTACCTTCACCCTCTTTTTCAGCTATGGACAATGCCTTATAGGCATTATCAAGTATTTTACGCACATTTCCACTGTCAGGGTATATGGCTATACCGGCTGAGACAGTTAAGTGTAAATTGACATCTTCTATCTTATAGAAAGATGCCAATTTCTTTTGGATGTCTTCTACAAATGTGCTTACCTCTTCTATAGAGTGTAAGTTTGTCACTGTCAGCAAAAAGTGGTTGTCAAAAGTATGATAAACAGATATATTGAAACCTGCACTTAATGTTTGCAAATAGCTCGCAAACTTTTTGAGTACATCATTGGCTTGTTCGTGTCCTATGATGGACCTTAACATTGAAAAATTATCTATATGCATCAGTATTAATGCCAATTTATTTTTTTCCAAATGTACTTTGGAAAAAAATGCCGGAAGATCATGATAGACTTGCAGCTGATTGGGTAAATCAGTAAGCTGATGTCTAAAATGAGCACTTGAAAGTTCTTTGTCTTTACTTAGATCCTGTATCGTGATAACATCACATAAGATATCATTAGGCATTCCTATGACTACCGTATCTAAGTATACATTCACGGGTATTTCATCATTTTTTGAAATTTTCAAGAGAGATCGTGGGTAAGAACGCACTTTCTCTTTAGCACCCATACGATTTTCTTCTATAAATGTATCTAATCCTATCCAATCCTTTTTTACTTTTATCTGTACTTCTGTCTTCAGTATTTTTGATAAAAAATTAGGATGTAATTGAAGTAGTCTGGCGAGCGTATTATTGGCATATACTACTTGGTTTTTATCTGAGAGTATTAAGATCGCATCATCAGATATATCAAATGCTTTTTGAAAGACCTTGATATTATTGTCAAGTGTTACCTGTAATTTCTTTTTTGTTTGCCTAAGAGAATAAATATAAAGCAAAAAGATAAAAAATAAAACAAAGATACAGATCAATACATACTGCTCTACTGTCAATTGACTGGTGACATGCCCAAATTTTTCCAACACAGTATTCATATTTCAACCTTATAGGTATTAAAGTAGATTATATTATACCAACATTCAAACTCATGTTTTACTTAAACATAAAGCTTCTATTCTTGTTGAGGCATCTTCAATAATAAATTTTTGATCGACTTTGAGTGCACTGAGTTCTACACTCTTTCCTTCTATAGACGTTTGTCCCCATCCTTTACGGCACTGCAACTTGGGATCATTCATCGTTAATTTCTTACTTATATACTCCAAATATTGGCTCTTTTGTTCCAATATAAAGAGCATATTTTGCCTATAGTTTTTATACATTTCAGGTAAAGAAGAAGAAAAACGCTCTAATTTATAGCCTATCACCCTCTTAAATTCATCTTCCAAACGCTTAAACTCTATCTGCGTCTCTTTTAATTGTCTTGTGGGTGCACTTCTCAGCAGTATCTCTTCTGTATGTCTGAGTTCACGTACAAGATGATGTAATTTTTGATTCATTGCATAGGTAAAACGTTCACTGATCTCAGCTAAAGTATAGAGTATTTCTCTCATATCAGGAAGGATCATCTCCATCGCTGCACTAGGTGTTGGTGCGCGTAAGTCCGCAACAAGGTCACTGATCATCACATCTACTTCATGCCCTACTGCACTCACTACGGGTGTTTGCATAGCAAAAATGGCATCTGCAACAACTTCCTCATTGAAACTCCATAGATCTTCTGTACTTCCACCACCACGTCCAACAACGACTACATCCGCCTCTAACCCATCTGCATATCGTAAGGCATTGGCTATCTGCTCAGCTGCTGGATCTCCTTGTACCAATGTATCTACGATCACGACTTCAAGCAAAGGCCAACGCTGTTCAATAATTTTTAACATATCATGTAAAGCCGCACTCTCTTTGGCTGTGACCAAAGCAATTTTTTGAATATGTTTAGGGATGGCTTTTTTTCTTTGTGCATCAAAATAACCTTTCCCTTTAAGACGCTCTTTAAGCTGTTCATAGGCCAGTGCCAAAGCACCTTTTCCATAGGGTTCAATATGTACTGCATAGAATTGATATTCACCTCTAGGTGTATATACTCCTACTGAACCCTCTATAACAATATGCATTCCTTTTTCTATACGGAATTTCAATTTTGAAACAGAGGAACGCCACATCACACATTTGATGCTGCTCTGCTGATCTTTAATGGAAAAGTATATATGGCCTGAAGTATGATAGGTGACTGAAGCCACTTCACCTTCGACAAGAATATGCATGAAGGTTGCTTCAAGCAGTGATTTTATCTTGGTATTGAGTGAGGAGACACTCATCATCGACTGACTCATGGAACTCCTTTTATCTTTGTCTTTTCGTTAGATTTTTTGTGCTACTAGCAGGGTAGAGATCCCCATAGAGAAAGATTTGACATACTTCATCTCAAATCCGGCTTCTTCCAACTCTTTAGCCAACATTTCTGTAGTCAAGAACTCTTCTATCGATTCTGGAAGGTATTTATATGCTTCATAATTTTTGGAGATAAGTCCACCTACACGCGGCAGTACCTTTTTCATACCAAAATCAACCACCTTATCAACCACGCCACTTCTGTCTTGTTTTGTAAATTCCAAGATCATGACAATACCATTTGGCTTTAATGCGCGGTTGAACTCTTGCAAGGCTTCTACCCTGTCAACTACATTTCGAATACCATAAGAGATGGAAATGACATCTGTACTTTCATCTGCCATAGGGAGCTTCTGCGCTTTACCTTCTATGAATTCTGCAAAATCCACTTTTCCTTTCGCTACCTCAAGCATACCTACAGAAGGATCAATACCTACATACTTTTCAATATTTACACCATTCTTCTTAGCTTGCTCTTCCCAGTAAATTAGCAGGTCACCAGTTCCTGTAGCGACATCAGTGACTTGTGTTAACTCTTTTTTACCCAATACTTCAAATGCCTTATCACACCCTTTTTTACGCCACTGGATATCTATTCCAAAACTTAATACCCTGTTGGCTAGGTCATAGGTTGATGCAATATCATCAAACATCGTGACAATTTTTTCTTGTTTTTCTTCTTTATTTGTTAATTTTTCAATGCCCAATTTGTCTGCTCCATATCATCAGATCTATCTCTTTTTTCTCTTGATGTAGAAAATGTAAATTCATTGTTGTATTATAGGTTAAATTATTCGTAGAGAGCTTAGGTGTTTGGTAAATAAGCATCCAGTCTATCTTCTCTTTGAGTGCTTTTAGCATGCCTTCACCACCCTCTACCAGTACAAATGAAGGATGCTCTAGAAAATCCAATCTGTTTATGATCTCAACATCCCTGTTTTCAATGCTGAAAAGTGGGATATCCCTGTCAAAATCATCTTCTCTTGCATAGATATTTATATCGGGTGCTTGGGCTTGAATAAATCGACAATCCAAAGTAGGTCTGTCTTCCCTAACTGTGTTACCGCCTATAAGCAAAGTATCACATACTTCTCTAAGTTGATGGACATGGGTCAAAGAAGCTTTAGAACTTAAGTAACCTCCACCGATACGTCCATTTGTAGTTTGTGCCAGTTTAAAGAGGACAAAGGCTCTCTTTTGCCAGATCAAGAAAGGCTCTATAAGATCTTGGCACGCCCCTTCCAGTACACCCAAACTTACATTTTTTAATTGTTTCATACCGCCATCATGTCCTTCAATAGGATCAGGAATACCTATCACTACTCTATCTAATGCTAAAGCGTGTAATAAGGAGGCACAAGAGGGGGTTTTACCTTCATGTGAACAAGGTTCCAATGTGACATAAATAGTGCAGTCACTAAAAAAGTCTTTGGGGAGGGCTAACAGAAAAGTATGTGCTTTTTTAGCCTCTCCAGGATCAAAATCTATCTGTGTATTTGAAAGTGTTTCATAGGCTGAGAGTAAAGCCAACACTTCTGCATGAGAAGTACCTGCTTTTTGATGCGCTTCTATGGCTAAAATATTGCCGTTGTGTGTAACGACTGCACCGACTGCAGGATTAGGATAGGTTAAAGCTTGGTATTCCCAAGCTTTGTCTAAAGCAAGCTGCATATAAAATTCGTCTCTCATAGCAACTTCTCCTTACTTTATAAAGTTTCTTTAGTTCCAGTCAAAATAGGTTTTTGCTGTACCTAATGCTCTATATTCAAAGCGCTCATCACCCTGCTTTGTTTCAACAACGATACCATCATTATCGGCACTTTTCAGTGTCCCTTTGAGTTTATCTCCACCTGTGATCTTGAGCTTCACTTTTTCACCGATAGCATTTTTAAAGTGCACTGGTTTGGTAAGTTTTCTCTCTATACCCGGAGAACTGATCTCCAAACGGTACTTTTGACTCATAGGAGGATGAACATCTAAAAAAGGGGATAGTTCATGAGAGATCGTAGCACATAGATCAAGGTCTACCCCACCCACTTTTGTCACTAATACACGAAAGATCGTCTCTTCAAATTCAGTCACTATCTCTATATCATATAAAGCTCGCCATTGGCTTCAATGATCTTAGCAATTTGTGTTTCAAGATTCATCGTTAGACTCCTCATCATTTGACTTTCTCGTTGCAATTTGCTTGAAAAGGTCTTCCATTCGGCTTACTTTTTCCAACTGATGGTCAAATTCAAATGTAAAGCGTGGCGCTTTGAACCACCCTTCACTTTGTTTGCAATGGTTTTGTATATATCCAGCCACTGTCCGCAACTGTCTTAATGCTTCATTCTGCTCTTTTTCATTCAAAAATGAAGTATCAAGATAGACCTTTGCGTCAGATCTTCCTTTAGAACAAACCACATCAGTGACGGTAAGTCCGTTGATGCGCTCATCGTCCAGGCTTCCCAGTGCTTCAGGAATGATCTCTTTGAGTACTGACTCTACTCTATGACGTTTGATCTCTTCTTGAGTCATATTAGAACCTTTCCTAAAATGTTACTAGTCACATGAGCACTCTGCTCGACAAGCAACTAAATTGCAGTGCAAGCGAGGCACTAAATGCAGAGTCGTAAGAGGACTCAGTGTCAACGTAGTGATTTGGGCTTTGCTCAAATTGCGTCCTATAGTGTCACTTGCTCTTCAACATCTTTAAAGGTTTCGATCACATCACCCTCTTTAATGTCGTTAAAGTTTTCAAGCGTGATGCCACACTCATAACCGTTCTTCAC
>CAWAVD010000008.1:0-32578 GCA_963785375.1 Sulfurovaceae bacterium | reverse complement strand
TGTTATTGTTAATGGAGTAGTTGCATTAAAAAATGCATATGGTCCATCTGCCTGAGGTGGATTTTCTTTAGTATCTGTTCCACATGCTACAACTAGCAGCATTGAAACTACCAATAAAAAACTATGCATCATATGTTTTTTCATCATATTTTCCTTTTATCTGTTACTAGTAGAGGTAATTCAAACCAAAAATAATACTACCAAAGTCATTCACACGCTCTGAAGCAGAAATTGAATATCTATAACTTAAATCAAGGTCTACACTCTCTCCAACGCCAACAACAACACCAGCTTGCCCACCATACATAAAGTCAGTCGCATCTACTTGTGTACTCTCATAATTCATTAGCCCAATATTCGCACCAACAAACGGCTTAAAATTCATACCAGTGTCATTTTGAAAAAAGAAATAATCTACCATAAGATAACCTTTTTCTGCCTTCTGATCGTCACCGTCACTGTTAAAGTAGTCAAATGCAAAAGTTGCTCTCCATTCGTCAGATTGTGCACCAAAACGTAAACCATATTCTACAGCATCACCTTGATGTTTAAACCCGCCTAGTCTTTCTCCATCTACAGTAGCATAACCAACTTCTAGCCCTAAGAAACCTTTAGTATCTGTATCATAATTACCTGCATAAAGTGAACTTCCAATCATTGTACTTATTAGTACAGTTGCTATTTTTTTTACCATCATATACTCCTTCTTCCTTGTTTATAATCATGCATTATAAATGCACACTGCCTAAGCATAACATATTTTATATTATTTAAGATTAAATATTTTAAAATATTAGAAATTATTGTAAAATAAATCATTTATTAATTTATCATTATAAATTTATACTTTGCTTCCAATTCATATAATTGTATAAGTTTATGAAAATTTCACCTAAAAATGTATTTTAACCAAACAAAACTTTCTCTATTCTCCCGAAAATTATAAAGAGTGAAAAGTATATTCTGATCATATCTCCCTATTTTTTCATTAACAAGTAACTATACTTTATGTATAATTTTCCTAAATATTAGCTATAAAATAGTAAAGGGAGATTTTTTGCAGTTGTCAGAGATCATTAAACTCATGCGTCCTCAACAATATATTAAAAACCTCTTTATCTTCCTCCCACTTTTTTTCGCATTGAAAATTACTGATACAAATTTACTTTGTAATGCTTTTATAGCTTTCTTAGCCTTCTCTCTTACAGCCAGTGCCATCTACACTCTTAATGATTATCAAGACATGGAAGAAGACAGACAGCATCCAGAAAAGAAACATCGTCCAATAGCATCTGGAGCTATCAGTAAATCGCAAGCAATCATTATCATGTCGATACTATTTCTGTCGGGGTTTACATTGATAGCTCTAATTTCTCTCAACGCCATTGGAATTCTAGCTGCCTATGTTGTCATGAACATTGCATATAGTTTTTCTCTTAAACATATCGCTATCTTGGATGTTGTTATTATTGCTATTGGTTTTGTACTACGTCTCTTCATAGGTTCAACAGTAACAGATATTCCTCTTTCCATGTGGATTGTCATTATGACGTTCCTCTTGGCTCTATTCATGGCTTTGGCTAAACGTAGAGATGATGTACTTATCTATCTTGACACAGGTAATAAAATGAGAAAAGTAATAGATGGATACAATCTTCAATTCCTAGACACCGCTATGGCAATCATGGCTTCAGTAGTCATTGTTTCCTATATTATTTATGCTACATCTGCAGATGTTGTATCTAATGCACATAGTGAATATCTCTATATTACTGCTCTCTTTGTTATTTTAGGAATCATGAGATACTTACAGGTAGCTTTTGTACTTAATGACAGTGGTTCACCAACAAAGATAGTACTTAAAGACCGCTTCATCCAACTTACATTAATTGGCTGGGTACTTACCTTCACTTGGATACTTTACTAATGTTAGCTATAAAATACACCATTTTCGCACTGATATCAACACTCTTTAATCTACTATTTCAGTACTTTAGTTTTGGTATTTATACGGGGTTTGGATCGCTCTATGTCGCTATGTTCTTGGGGACTTTAGCTGGACTTGTAGCCAAATACATCTTAGACAAGAAGTTTATATTTTACCATACACCTGCAGATAAAAAAGATGATGCTAAAAAGTTTGTACTCTACTCTTTCATGGGTGTTTTTACCACTATTATCTTTTGGGGAACAGAGATCGCCTTTGATACACTTTCCGAGGATCCTAATGCAAAATACCTGGGTGCAGTTATCGGGTTAAGTATCGGTTATGTCATCAAATATTTTTTAGATAAGAAGTATGTTTTTATCCATAAAGAGGAAGCAGTAGTATGAGTCTCATGAGCTGGGGGATGTACCCAAAGATCAAAAACACTATTTTCAAGTTTAACAAAAAGAAATCGCTCAGACGCATTATCAACGAACATGATGAACTTGTACCTTACGGTAACGGTAGGAGTTATGGTGACAGTGCGCTAAGTCCCAATATCATTAATGTTAGACCTAAAGACTACTTTATCAACTTTAATAAAGAAAATGGACTACTACATATCCAGGCTGGCGTACTTCTGTCTGAGATACTTGAATCGTTTGTCCCAAGAGGCTGGTTTCTCAAAGTCACACCAGGAACGAAGCTCATCACAGTAGGTGGTGCTATCGCTTCAGACATACATGGGAAAAATCATCATGTCGAAGGTTGTTTCAGTGAGTGTGTAGAAGAATTTCAAATCATGCTTGCTGATGGTAAAGTTGTTACCTGCTCCAAAGAAGCCACTCCTGAACTATTCAAAGCAACTTGTGGTGGTATGGGGCTCACTGGTGTCATTCTGAATGCAAAGATATACCTTAAAAAGATTAATTCCCAATACATCGACCAAATCACCATAAAGACCAAAAACCTGAAAGAGACCTTTGAAGCATTTGAAGCATACAAAGACAAACCCTACTCCGTAGCATGGATAGACTGCCTTGCAAAAAAAGATAAGATTGGTAAGTGCTTATTGATGGTTGGTGACTTCAGAGATGATGGTAAATTAGATTATACAAAGAAAAGTCAACTTTCTATCCCTTTCAACTTCCCATCATTTGCACTAAACAAATGGAGCGTAAAGGCTTTTAACTGGCTGTACTACGGTAAAGTGAAAAAGAAAGTCTCAAAACAGAGAGTAGACATCGATACTTTCTTTTACCCATTGGATGCCATTGGTCACTGGAATCGTATCTATGGGAAGAATGGGTTTACACAATATCAATTCATTTTACCTATAGAGACAAGCTATGCAGGTCTAGCCGAAATCCTAACAGCAATCTCAAAGTCTGGAAAAGGTTCATTCCTTGCAGTACTGAAACTCTATGGTAAAGCGAATAAAAATTATCTTTCTTTCCCTATAGAAGGCTATAGCCTTGCACTGGATTTTAAGATAGAAAAAGGTCTCTTTGACCTGCTAGATAGATTAGATGAGATAGTGGTTAAACACAAGGGTAGAATCTATCTAACCAAAGACGTAAGAGTCAGTAAAGAGACCTTTGAAAAAGGCTACCCAGAGATAGAGACATTCAGACAATATAGAAAAGAGAATAAAATGGACCCCAAGTTTCAATCACTTCAATCAAAAAGAGTAGGAATATAATATGAGTTATGTGTTAATCATCGGTGCCAAGAGTGACATCGCCAAAGCAACTGCAAGAGAGTATGCCAAACATGGATATGACCTTTATCTTGCTGCCAGAAATTCAGATAAATTGGAGTCATTTGCGAATGATATTACAGTCAGGACAGAGAGAACCGTAAAATTAGTTGAACTTGATATCCTAGACTATAAAAGTCATCAAACATTTTATGATCAACTTGAAGAGAAACCATTAGGTGTTATCTCTGCTATTGGGTATCTTGGAGAACAAGAAAAAGCACAATCAAACTTTAATGAAGCACAGCAGATCATGGATACAAATTATACAGGTGTAGTAAGTCTGTTTAATATCATCGCAAATGACTTTGAGCATAGACGCAGTGGTTTTATGGTTGGGATAAGTTCTGTTGCTGGTGATCGTGGACGTAAGAGTAACTATATCTATGGTTCAGCTAAAGCCGCACTCACTGCCTATCTTTCAGGTCTTAGAAACAGACTCTATGATGCACAAGTACATGTGATGACAGTGAAACCTGGGTTTGTGGCTACAAAGATGACTGAAGATATGGATCTACCCGAGAAGTTAACTGCTCAACCGGAAGAAGTAGCAGAAGATATTTATAAGGCACAGCAGAAGGGCAAAAATGTGCTTTATACGAAATGGATTTGGAAATATGTGATGCTGATTATTCGTAATATTCCAGAATTTCAATTTAAAAAGATGAGTATCTAAATTGTTAAAACTTGCTCTTTTCGATTTTGACGGTACCATCACAACAGACGATAGCCTAATCAAGTTCATCCGTTTTGTGGTAGGTGATGTTAAAACTTTATGGGGGATGATACTTCTTTCGCCTATGTTGGTTGTATACAAGTTAAAACTCATACCCAACTACAAAGCAAAACAAATGATGCTCTCTTATTTTTTTAAAGGAATGGACGAACAGCAGTTTCGAAAAGTTGCAGAAGAGTATTCTCTAAAACAGATCGATACCATTCTTCGACCAAAAGCCATGGAAAAAATTGCATGGCATAAAGAACAAGGTCATACAATTGTTGTAGTCTCTGCATCCATAGAGTGTTGGCTAAAGCCTTGGTGTAATCATCATGGTTTAAACATACTATCGACAAAACTTGAAATGAAAAATGGTGTTGTAACTGGAAAGCTACTTACAAAGAACTGCTATGGATTAGAAAAAGCAAACAGAGTCAAAGAAAAATACAATCTGAGTTATTATAATTACATTTATGCCTATGGGGATAGTAGTGGAGATAAAGAGCTATTAGAACTTGCCGATAAAACCTTCTATAAGCCTTTTAGAACTCACTAAAAAATTTGACTAATCTATACCCACATGAAGCTGATAATTTGATACTTCATTTCTTCTAGCTGCACTGCGCATCATATAAACCTGTACTGTGTATGTACCGTCTTTTGGCAGGTTACCAGTATACATATTTCCTTTGATTGACCCGATGAACATGGCCTGGTCTCCAGGACCTTTGCCCGGTTCAAAAATGTTAAAATAAGTAGCCGTATGTTTGGTTTCCAAACTTACACGCATATATTGACCAGATTTGGCAGCAATTTTATAATTGTAAGTATCATATCCTTTGATCTTACCCTTTTCAGTTGTGCCATTGGTTCCTTTATCAAAATGCACCTCTTTATGATGTATGACATCTTTTGCCACTGATGGGATAAAGAGTAATGCTATTCCCATTGTTGCTACAAATAATTTTCTTTTCATTGTTTTCTCCTTATTATATAGTTATAGTTCAATCAAAACCGAACAATCGTCATCGTCATACGTATTTTTTACAATACGCCCATGAATCTAAGCACTACTACTATGACAACAACAGTCAATGCTGTCCCAATCAGACCTCTTATCATTTTGAATCCTTATATATTAAAGTAATAAATTATTTCATTTTTCTACTGTCAGTAAACTTATCTTTCATCTTTTCCTTTATCCCCCAAAGATAACTGCTTCTGGAATCTCATAGCGCTCATATCCAGCATTTATCATAAACAGGTCAGCCTGTTTTCTTGCATGGAAGTCCATGTTGGTGTCTGCCTGGCTAAGGTCAGCACTGACAGCTATTCCTTTTTCAAAGAATATGGCACGTTTACCCCCATTAGGAAGGCTAACTGAGACTGTAGCTGTACCATTAGTTCCACGTGCCACACCATAAGAACATTGTCTCATTGGCTCTCCTTTAGATTGTGCGCACGGAATATTTCCAGTAGCATCAAATTTACCCATACCTGCCCTTTCTGATGGTGATGCATCAGTAGGTAGATTATACTCTGGTACTGGCATATCATTACATCCTACAAAAGCTATCATAGCAAGTCCCATAAAAGGGATCAAAATCTTCTTATTCATTATATGCTCCATTTTTTGTATAGCTACTAAGTTGATTCAAAATCACAACATGATACTATATTTATGTATAAGATGTAACATTATTTTATTTTAATCTAAGGAGCTCCAAAATGATCTACACAAAACTTTTAATAGGTGCTGCAGCGGCAGTTATGTTTACAACTTCAGCAATGGCAATAAGTGAGACTGCAACATGTAAACTCACTAATGTCGCTGCAGGAAAAGCGCTATATGAAGGTAAATGTCGTGTGACACAAGAAGAGACTAAATACAATACTGTTTTTACAATTAAAATGGGTTCTGCTGAGCCATTTTTATTTGCTGGGAAAAGAGGTTCAACAGCTTGGATGCATGGAGCTGAGGAAACACACTTCACAGATCTTCCAAATGGTGGAATCTTCAAGTGGGGTGACTTCGCACTTGTAGTTGCTGAGTAAACCGTATAAAAGTCAGGTATAATGCTTGACTTTACTTGTTAGCCATTCAAATATATCACAGTTATTTTTATAGACCAAGGTAAATTTCCTCACATTTTCTCTACACATGGTGAGTCTATTACTTATCTTTGTCGGTTTTCAGGACATTATCAGACATCTTTAAAATCTTCACAAGTACTGATAAAAATACTACCAAAGTGAGTGAAATATTTTTTCATTTTTGATTGGCTTTATCAGGCTAAGTCATCTTATGTTATAAATGGTTTATGTATAACTTTAATCTGCAAAACACTAATGACTAAATGAACAAAATAGGAGATTAGATGCAATATAAAACAACGCTTATTAAAACAAGTGCAACCATAGTCATAGGACTTGTCCTTACTGCCTGTACTTCCTCAACTGTAACATCATACAATGATTATATATACCGAGGTATAAACTTTGGTTCAGATAGAAATACAAATTTCAAACAAGGTGTACAAGATGCCTGCCGTACTGCAGATGGAGACTACACAAAAGACCATCAGAGATTTAAGACCAATGAGAGTTATAGGGTTGGATGGGAAGATGGACGATTACAGTGCAAGGGTAAATAGTAAACCATACTCATCTGACTAAAGGATCATAAATGAAAAAAATATATATAGTATTATTGTCCACGTTCCTCATAGGAAGTTTGGTAAATGCAAATGAGCAAAGAGAAGTCATTGTCTCTAAATTTAAAAAGCAACCTAAAACTATCAGACCATTAAGTATCACCAAGTTTGAATTAACTGATAAACATGGTAATACCAAGATCATGGATCTAACAGGTGAAAAGATCATCGTTGTCTCTGTCAGCGAACCAGGCAGTGAAGGTAAATCCTATGCCGTAGATCAAGATGGAACCATTTGGTGGGTAGATGAGATTGCTTCAGGTGCTTATGGTGGTCATGAAACACCCACGGGTATCTTTCATGTGCTTTTAAAAAGACGTTACCATATGTCCCAAACACATCCGTCAGCAAATGGGGTAAACAATATGGACTTTGAGATGTTATTTACACATGATGGTATTGCTTTACATCTAGGCAACACCAGAGCACTTTCCCACGGTTGTATTCATGTAGGAAGAAAAGATGTTGAAGCCATGTTTAAATGGGTGGATGTAGGTACAAAAGTGGTTATCATGCGAGGAAAGTACGGACATTTCTTAACCAAAGAACTTGAAGCATTCAAAAAAGATATCGAAGCGTACAACAGGTCACATTAAAAAAACAAAAGGAAATTTATGAAAAAACATACATTTTTACCCTTACTATCAACACTTATACTGTCTCATGTCCATGCAGACATCCAAGGTGAGTTAGAAAATATATATATTAAATCAGCCAACACTATTCTCTTTTTTACCTCAGAAAATATTATCAGTTCAGGGTCATACGAATTTGGCAGTGAAGATCAAACATTAGATACGACATTTCTTCCCTTAACACATCATTTTGAAAGTGATTCAGATTTTTATAATTTTTATGTGAATGGAAGTATTGGTTATAGTAAATATAAAGAACAAAATATTGACCTAAGAGGCAGTTTAGATGAATTACAGATAAAAACGTATGCATTAAAACTAGGTGGTGGTGTGAGACTCAATCTCCAGGAAGATACAGATATGATGTTCGGAGGATCTTATATTTATTCTAAAGTCAACAGTGACTACATAACCCCTCAACCTTTAAGTTCATCTGATCCGGTCGATAGAGCCCTAAACTATGTCTTTAATAGTGATAACGACTTTAACACGTATGAACTCTTTACTTCACTAGGTTACCATCCAACGATTAATGAGTATAAACCTTATATACGTGGAGATATCAGATATTTCGACACAACGATAGATGATCCTTATGCCACTATAACTGATACCACTTCTACCATCTCCAAACTAAAAGTAGGTGTCATTACCCCTCCAGTAACTTCTATCAGTGGATTACCACTTAAACTTGAATTTTACGCTTCAGAAGTATTTGTATTTGGAGATATGAAAGAAGCATTGGATACAGATAACTTTTTTGTAGCAGGTACAACTTTTCATCTGGGGACTACAACGATCAACACATATGTATCAGAAGTATCTTTTGATATCAATATGGTACGAGGTGACAATTTTGATGGATTTAACTTTGGATTTGGTTTGAGTTTTTAAATATTAAAAAGATTGTATTGCCTTTATATCTTGCAGCAGGAAGCATACTCTATGCACAAACATCCATAGTACCTAATGAGTGTAAAATGCATATAGATAAAGTAAAAAATGGTATCACTGAATTTACATTAATTATAAGTCATGATGAAAAATGTGAGATCATGCTGGATCACAATACAAGTAAAATTGTTCTCATATCCAAAAAATACACACCTGGGGAAGTTGATAAGACTAAAGTGATAGATAGTGAAGCCAAAGAGAGTAAAGCAGACACACTGATCAAACTTGCAAAAAGTAAACTTGGGAATAGCTATGTGCCTGCAAAAGCCGGACCCAATCACTTTGACTGTTCAGGGTTTGTTTACTATCTCTTTAAAACCAATGGAGTTTCCATACCACGTACATCATTAGATCAATCTAAGAGTGGTAAAAAACTTACTCGTAAAGAGCTTAAAAAAGGTGATATACTCTTTTTTGACACGGCACACAGAAACCACGTTAATCATAGTGGAGTCTATCTTGGAGATGGAAAATTTATCCACTCCAGCTCCGGAAAAGCCTATGGGGTTACGATATCCAGTCTTGATAAAGGATTTTACCTTGATAAATTTCGCTGGGGTATCCGTAAATTAAAGAATAGCCCTAATGGACTATAACTCTGTAAATATTAAAAATAAGGAAAAACAATGAAAACCATCACAAAAGTACTGATTACAGCATTTGCAACACTCGCACTCACAGCATGTGGAAGTAGTTCAAGCGGGGACTCTACAAGAGATGATGCCATCAACAAAATATCAAGTTATGCACAAAATGGGGGAGAAGCACCGACACTTCAAGATTATGAAAATGCAGGAGTTATAGGCATCTCTAATGTAGATGAGATTAATGCATTTATAGTAGAACTTACCAAAGAAGATGTAGATACCACAGAAGAGATACAAAGTATCGCTAATCAACTTGGTGTAGAACTAACAGGGAATATAAGACCTATAGCAGTTTCACAAGCAAGTAATGGTCAAACGATCACAGAGGGTGAGACCATTACACTTTTTGCAAATAACAGTACAGATGCAGATGGAGAGATCGTAAAAGTAGAATGGATAGAAAATGGTGTAGTCTTTGCCAATGCGATGTCTTTTGATAAATCAGACTTTGCTGTAGGTGAACATCTTATTACACTTGCTGTCACAGATGATGATGGGGCAATCTGTTTTGATAATATGGTTATTACTGTGAATGCAGCATCAACACCAACACCAACACCAACACCAACACCGACACCGACACCAACACCAACACCAATAATAAACACCTACACCACCAACATGTCTTGAAACAGCTGGATATGAGACTGTTACACTTTCAAACGGACAAATCTGGCTCGATAGAAATATAGGTGCCACAGCTGTTGGTGATTATGGTGACTTTATGTTTCATAATATCGCAATTAACTCCTGTCCATGTGGATTTGTTTTACCAACTATAGCTGATACTGTTGATATGCGAAGCGTTGATTACTCAGCACTCAATTTCAGTAATGGTGGATTGAAATTCACAGGGGTACTAAATGATCAAGATCGAGGTTATTATTTTTTAGAAAGTCGACATACTATGGCTACAAAAGATGGTGTTTATGATGCAATTTTTGAACCGGCAACATCCGATATCGAAGCAGTAGCACGCTGTATTGACCCTTCATCTAAAGTTGCCCCTTAATGAAAGGAACTCTAAGTGATTCTTTAATCATGTTTTTTCAGAAAGGACATATTGTTTTTTCTGAGATCTTGAGATTTCTAGACACTTCTCATCTATTTAATTCTTAGTTTTTTTTCAGGGATTTAAAAATTGCTTGTAGGAGTTTTTTACTAGATACTAAAAAACCTTATAATCTAGCATATTTTATAACGTTTCTCGTTGTAGCGATGTTTGCAGCCCATAAATCTGTACACTTGAATAGAAAACTTTATAAAATGTGCTATAGAAGTATATTTTATAAGGAAATCAACCTTCTCTCAGAGGCTGACAAAAAGGTTTGCTAACGTTATTAATGCTCTTCATCTAATTACTCTTTATAAGCTTTCTAATCTCATTCTAGTCACGTTAAAAGCTATATATAAAATATAAATTAACATAGGGACAAAAACACAGAAAAATAAATGTGTAATAATATTGTGATAAATCTTCAGAAAGTAATTAAATAAGGGGGGGGTTCATTAATTATATGGTGTCAAGAGAGGGACTTGCTTAAATAGGTCAATATGCACTACAGGGTCTAAAATCGAGGTTTAGTCTATTATCTAGGCTTTAAAAGAATAAGTTTGTCCAATAATATGCTCCTTGGTCTGCGTATTACATACTTAATGCAGAATAAAATCTGAACAGTGTTCACTTTTAGCATCTTAATCTTATCATTAATTCTTTTTCATTACTTACTACATAAAGTTTATTCTTTATATGAACTTTCTTCCATAACTCTGGTATCTATCTTTGCAGCAAAACATTTAGCTCTGCAAAATCAAACACAGGAGACACAAATGTCATGGAAATTTTTAGCATCCATCACCATAGCGATCATCACTGTTCTACTCAAAGAAGAAGAAAACAGATAGTAGAGCATCCAACGTCCAATTGTCCAAAATATCTACGCTGGTTATGCCTTTTTAGGCTTATGAAGCCAGTCAATAATCCTACATTCGATCCATTTCATCCTACAGCGTCTTAATCACAAGACTTTTAACACTACAGCTAACATTACAAGGAGATACCTATGTCAGCCATGCCACTAACCAATGAAGAGCTCTATGCTCAAGCTCCATCAATATTTGCAGAGACACCTATAGAAGGAGTTTCAGATCGCTATGCTTTCGTGCCAACCCATACTGTACTCAACACTTTCCGTGAAGCGGGATACTATCCGATCATGGCAAGTGAAAGCAAGGTGCGTAACCAGGAAAACCTTGGCTACCAAAAACATATCATCCAGTTTCGCAGTCTGGACAACCTGCTAAGACCCAATGCCAACGAGGAGTACGCTGATATCATATTGACAAACGCACATAATCGTACCTCCTCATTCAAAGTGGATCTTTCCTATTGGAGGCTGGTATGTAGCAATATGCTTATCGTCCCATCACATACATTTGTTTCAAATTCAATTATCCATTCAGGGTTTCAGAAGCACAAGATATCCAATGCTATTGAAGAGGTTGTGTCCTATATGCCATCTATGGAGCAAGAGATCAGCTTATTTAAACAGATACAGCTGTCTGACAATGAGCAACACTCTCTTGCCAATGCTGCCATTGATCTTCGCTTTGATACGAAGAAGCATTTTATTGACACGGATGAGCTATTAGCTATACACAGAGAGGAAGATGCAGACAGTTCACTCTGGACAACATTCAACCGTATCCAGGAAGCTATCATCAGAGGTGGCATAAAAGGCAGGAACATGGAGACTGGACGCAACTTTACCTCTAAGCCCATCAATGCTATCGATACAAGCTTCTCTCTGAACAAAGAGCTGTGGTCTACTGTTAAAACAATGGCAAGACTTAAATCCATAGAGCCTCATTTGGCTTTAGCAGCATAAGGAGTAAACTATGCAACTTACACAATCAACCCCACTGGAGCAGTCCATCATGAGACTGCACACCGATAATCTGGAGAACAAAGAGTGGTTCTATGGAACCGTAGTTTCTATTTTAGAGAATGAGAACCTTCCGTACTTTACCAAGACAGATCGTATAGCCTCTGCCATGATGAGTATTGATACAAAAATCGAGTACATCAAAGAACAGACCAGCTACTACAGCATATGAAAAAGCAACTTGAACTCTCACGCACCAAAGCCAAAGAACAGGTAGCAAAAGCTCTTGGTTCATTTGGCATTGACAAGCTGGAAGGTATACAAGTCTCAAGCATCACCATTGCTCCTGCTACAGAGTCAAGCAAAACAAAGATCAGAATATTGAATGAGGATGCTCTCATTAAAGCAGGCTTCTTTACTGTTGTCCTTGATGAAAAAGCAGTTGAAGAAGCACTCTATTCAGCTGATCAGCGTCATGAAGTGGAAGCTTATGTTGAAACCTCTATTGAGACAAAAGAGAAGCCAGCTACGATCCGTATCAATAAACGAAAATCGCTCACTCCAGAGTCAACACAGATAGAAGCAGCATAAGGAGAATACCATGCAAGAAAAACTACAACAGGCAATTAACGATCTGCAAAATGTACCCAAGGTAAACATACATGGTAAGCCTTATACTTCTGTCGCAACACGGGTAGAAGTCTTTAGACGCCACTTCCCTGAAGCATCTTTAACAACTGAGATCATCCATGATGATGAACAACGTGTTGTCATCAAAAGTACTATCTCTATGAACGACATCATCATCGCCAGTGGCTATGCCGAAGAACTTAGAGGTTCAGGCAAGATCAACAGTACTTCAGCCTTGGAGAATGCAGAGACCAGTGCTATTGGCCGATCTTTGGCATCTATGGGTATACATGGCGGTGAGTATGCCAGCCATAATGAAGTACAACATGCTGTAGAACAGCAAAATAATATGACACAGCAGACTACACTCAAGAGACAACATCATCCAGCACCACAAGTACAGGACTTTTCTGAACTTACAAAACTGGGACTTCAGGTTCAAGAGTTTAATGGAGAGATCATTCTTGAAGGAAAGACTTATGGCAAACAGGAAACGATCAAAGGATTTGGGTTCAGATGGGATGCTAATCGTAAGATTTGGTATCAGAAGCTAAAGGTGGCAGCATGATAAAATTGATATTTCTACTCTGGCTGATCTCTTAGGCATAGGGTTTCTCCTGTGCCATTTTTTTAGCTTATACTAATTACGCTTCTCTAAATGGCTTATAGAATGTTTCATCTGCAAGTTCTAACAGTTCTTTGTCTCCACGGCTGTCACCATAGGCATAGATATGGTCATAATCACTCAGATTATAAGCTTCTTTGACTCTGTTGGCTTTTTCTATACCATAGCAGTTCTTGGTCAGAAACTTTCCAGTAACAAGACCATCTTTGATCTCGATCTTTGTTGCTATCAGATCTAATCCTTCTTTATCACACCATGGCTTTAGCCAGCACTCAATGGATGCAGAAACCACTACCACCTTATGCCCTTGTTCTTTATGCCATGCGATCTTTTCCATGGCTTTTGGTCGCAGTATGGTATCGATGTGTTTTAGGGAATACTCTTCTGCCACTTTGTAGAACTGCTGTTCATCCATTCCTTTGAAGAAGTATGAGAGCATCCACTGTTTGGCTTTGTAGTTGGGGATGAGTTTTAGCTTGTATACAACCAGCATAGGGGAAAGGAGTATCATTCCCCATAGAGTTTTAGCATCACCTACAACAAACCGAATGAACTTGATGAGGCTGTCATCTGTGGTGATAGTCCCGTCGAAGTCAAAGAGGGCTAAATGATTATATTTGTTAGTCGCAAAATACATACTTAATTGTCATTCTTGTTTTTTCTTTGAATAAATAATTCATTACCAAAGATAAAAATTATTGTCAATAGAATTAGTTTTATCAAGATAGGTATAATTAGTGTATGTCTATGTACTTCCATTGCATCTCCATGATATGTAATTACTGATAATAATATAATTGGTAACAATAGTGTTAAAAAAGGCATAGTATTTTTATTATAAATATTTAGTTTTAATAACAAAGATATAAGAATAATCATCCCTACTAAGAAAATTGATGATATATAAATAGTTGAATTCTCAATTCCGGTATAGGTAAACATATTATTTATTTTATAGCCTTTCAGATAATATCCTTTGGATACTATCCCATTATAATGAAAAATACTATGTCTATTTGAATATATCTCTCCAAAAGTATAGGTAGGATGAGTTATTAAAAATTTTGTATATTTAGATTTACCAGAATTTACAACCCATTCTCTAAATTTATCTAATTCATTGTCATTGTACCAACCCTTACCAGTTATATCTTTTCTAGATGCCCAAACTTTTGTTTTTCTTTTCAGTGCTTCATTTACTGGCATACCTTCTTTCTGCATAAATGATAGTAAATCTTCATTCGTTAATATTCTATGGCCTGTTAAATTAAAAAAAGGGAATATCCATCTTTTATTTAACTCATATTTACCTGAATTATTTGATGAATAGACACTAAAAAATAATGACATGATAAGTAATAAACTCGCTATTAACAATTGAATTTTATTAATAAATCTATATAAATATAATAAAATGAAAGTAATGATAAAAGATATTGAATAAAATGCATTTACATCTCTTATTGTCGAATAAAATATTAATATAGAAAGTAATATATAAAAATAGATTTTTTTACTACTTGTGATAAATTCATACAAAAGTATTATAATACACAATAAAATTGTAAATGTTAGAGATTCTGTTAATATATGGTGTGTCCACAATGATACATCTGGTTGTATACCAATAAATAATATAATTAATCCACTAACTAATCCATATACTTTATTGTTTGCTTTAGAATAAAGATATATTGCAAAAAATGACCATGAAACCATATAGAATAATGATTGTGCTGAAGCTACTAAATTTGGATTAGACTGAAATATTTTAATAAATGTAGGATACCCTATTGGTCTCATACTAAACCAGTATTCAAAGGAAAGAAAATTAATTTTTGAATTACCTATATAGTCAGCTGCATCTAAAACAACATTTAGTTTAACTTCAGCCATACTTGCCATATGTTCTAAAACAAAAATAATTATAAAGAAAAATAATATATATTGTAATAGGTTCAAATTATTTTTGAAATCTAAAAAAGTATTATTGCTTTTGATCATAAACTCATCCCCTTAAATTTCCACTCTGGAATCATCTTTATTATCATCATTATAAACCTCCAAATCCCTTTTGTATATAAAATATCTTTCCCTTTTTGTTGTGCATTATAAATATCACTTGCTGCCTCTTCAGGACTTGCTGTTAGTTTCTCTGGAAGATCTAATCCTTCTGTCATCTTTGTATCTACAAAGCCTGGTTTAACTGTGAGAACTTTTACACCACTTTCATGTAGTCTATTTCTAAGACCTGATAAATAAGCTGTAAAAGCAGCTTTTGATGAACCATAGATATAGTTGGCTTTTCTTCCTCTGTCACCTGCAACTGAGCTCACTCCTACGATGAAGCCATTTTTGTTTTGTTCCATATCATTTGCTACTATATTGAGTAAGCTTACTGCTCCTGTGAAGTTTACATTTATAGTGTTTAGTGTTTTTGTAAAATCTTTTTGACTTTTCTTTTGTTCTGCCATATATCCTGAGACTACTATCACACCTAAAGGTTTTGGTTCAAGTGAATTATAAAAATCTTCATGTGAATCAAAATCAACTATATCAAGCTCTTTTAACTGTACATCTACATTTGAGCGAACTTTTATATCTGTTTGAAACTCTTTTAATTCATCAGAATTTCTACTAGCTAAATAAAGGTCATAACCATTTTTGGCATATTCTCTAGCTGTTGCTTTTGCTATATCACTTTTTGCACCTACTATTAATACATAACTCATATTATATTCCTACTCTTTTTGATTGAAGTGATTGAAACTTTGTATCCATTTGTTCTCTTTTCTATATTGTCTAAAGGTCTCTATCTGTGGATAACCCTTCTCGAAGGTCTCTTTACTGACTCTGACATCTTTGGTAAGGTATATCCTTCCCTTGTGTTTGACCACGATCTCATCCAGCCTGTCCAGAAGGTCAAACAGACCTTTCTCTATCTTAAAGTCCAGTGCAAGACAGTACCCCTCTATTGGAAATGAGAGCCAGTTCTCATTGGCTTTACCATAGAGTTTAAGCACGGCAAGGAATGAACCCTTTCCTGACTTTGAAATAGCTCTTAGTATCTCTTCCAAGCCTTCATAGCTTGTCTCTTTAGGCAAGATGAACTGATACTGGGTAAAACCATTCTTTCCATAGATACGGTTCCAGTGACCGATGGCATCTAATGGGTAAAAGAAAGTATCGATGTCTACTCTCTGTTTAGAGACTCTCTCTTTGACCTTTCCGTAGTAGAGCCAATTAAATGCTCTTACACTCCAGTTGTTGAGTGCAAAGGATGGAAAATTGAAAGGGATGGTCTTTTGTTTCTTGAGTTTATAGTCAAGTTTACCGTCATCTCTAAAGTCTCCTACCATCAATAGACACTTACCCATATTGTTACCTTTGGCAAGACAGTCTATCCATGCTACTGAGTATGGCTTGTCACTATACTCCTCAAAGGCTTCAAATGTCTCTTTGAGATTTTTGGTTTTGATGGTGGTCTGATCGATGTATTGGGAGTTGATCTTTTTGAGATAGATCTTGGCATCCAAGATGACACCTGTCAGTCCCATACCTCCACACGTAGCTTTAAAGAGTTCTGGCGTGGCTTCTTTGGAACAGGTCACTACTTCACCGTCAGCTAACATGATCTTAAACTCTTTTACACACTCAGAGAAACATCCTTCTACATGATGGTTCTTTCCATGGATGTCTGAAGCTATAGCACCACCTACAGTGATGAGCTTAGTACCAGGTGTGACTTTGAGGAACCAGCCTCTTGGAACAAAGGATTCAAGTATCTCTGAAAGCAATACACCAGCTTGCACATGCAGTAGTCCATTCTCTTCATCAAAGTCAATGAAGTAGTCCTTTGGTCTGACGTTAATGATGTTGGAGCTTAAAGCACTGTCTCCATAGCTTCTACCATTTCCATAAGGAATGAGTTCATCATGTTCATTGATGATCTGTCTGAGCTTCTTTTTTTTATCGAACTTGAAGATAGTGTTTTTGATCTTGGGGTACATTCCCCAGCTCATGAGACTCATGCTACTACTTCCTCTTTGTGGATGAAGACATACTTCTTGTCTAAAAAGTACTTGATGATATAACCGATACTAAGGCCGATAACGGCACCCAAGTATTTGGCATTGGGATCTTCAGAAAATGTATCGAACGCTATCTCTGTTCCCCAAAAGATGATCGTGGTAAAGACACCCATAAAAGAGTAGAGTGCAAACTTCTTGGCATCATCTTTCTTATCTGTTGGTGTATGATAGAAGATGTACTTCTTATCCAGTATATATTTAGCTACCAATCCAGCCAGTGTACCAAAGAACATCGCAACATAGAGAGATGCAAAGTCATCATAGACTAAAAAGCTCAGATACTGAAACAGCAGGTTAAAGAGTGTGGAGATCACAGCAAAGAGTGTGTACTTGATGGCTAACATTAGTAAAGAATCCAAGTAAAAGTAATAAGCCACCCAAGGAGGATAAGTTGCATGAAACGGTCAGTGGCTACGATCTTTGTCGGTGAACCACTGTTCTTGTGCACAAAAGCGATCTTCAGATAACGCATTACACCAAGAATGACAAAGAATGATGTCAGGTAGAGGTAATCACTATGGAATCTCGCTTCTACTTCAGGGGATGCTGTATAGATAGTATAAGCAACGATCACTACTGCTGCCATGATCGCCATGGCTGTATCAAGAAACTGAAGATTATAGCCATCAATCACTTTACGCATCTTCTTACCTGTATCAAGATAGATAAGCACATCATCTCTACGCTTTGCCAAAGCCATAAAGAGTGCCAGAAGGAAGGTCATAATGACTATCCACTTTGAAAGAGGAATATCTGTAGCTGCTGATCCAACAAAGAGACGCAAAACAAAACCCAATGCTATAATATTCACATCCACAATAGCAATATGCTTTAAAGAAAAACTGTAGGCAATGTTCATAGCGACATACGCAGCAAGAATAGCAACTGCCTTGATAGAGACCAGAGCCATTAATGCAAATCCTGACACAAAGAGTACTGACATGATAATGATCGCCTGAGACTTACTGATAGCCCCAGATGCAAGTGGACGGTCTTTCTTTTTGGGGTGCTGCTTGTCATCTTCTATGTCATGATAGTCATTGAGAGTGTAAATAGCACTGGCAGTAAGAGAGAAAGCGATGAAAGCTATAAAAGCATTGAAAAGCAAGCCTGTATCAGTGATCTTCATAGCGAAGAAGAGAGGGAGGAAGATAAAGAGGTTTTTAATGTATTGATGAGGACGCATGAGTTTAATGATTGATGATAATTTCAAATGCTTCCCCCTCCCCCGTATTGTCTCTTATTTTAGATAGCAGATATTTTATCATAAACTTGTAATATTTATGTCATATTTCCAAGCGCATAGAGAGCAGAAACAAAAACTCCACACAAACTTTAAAATAAGTATTACAATTGACAAAAAGAAGTACCTGCAACGAGAAGTGGTTTATGGTGTAGAGAGCCTGTGGTGAAGATTCAAGGTTGCCCCTCTGCTCAGTAAATGCAGTTTTTTAACTAAAAATAGCAAGTAAATACATATAAATTCAGAGTTTATTTTAACTTTTTGAGCAAATTTTGCCTTTTTTTGAGTGCTTTTTAGTATATATTTCGTTGAAACCCTTTCAAAACTATAGCTGTTATCTATTATATCATAACGCTCAATTTACAGAAAGCCAGAATGATCTCTATATTTATTCCATATCTCCTGTCCAATTGTCCAATTGTCCAAAGAATGATTGGACGTTGGACGCATGATGTAAAATTCACTTAGTTTAAAAAAAGTCAGATATATCTATTACTCTAACCTTTTTCCCTTCAAAAACCAAGTCTTCATTCTCCACCATTGGCATAAGGGCAGCTGCTACATCTGCAGCTTTAGCACCACGGATATTCCCAGAGATCTGACCGAATGTTGCAGGAAGCATATCAAGATGTTCTCCAACATATGTTCTGATCTTGTCATGCAAAGATACAGTAATTGATTCATCATCCAGACTATACATCTTGCGAGCATGCGTCTCGAGTACTTCACACCATTTTTCAGCCAGCCTGAGATACTCCACTCCAATATTCTTGTCTGTCGTAATCTCAGCAGCTTTATCTATAAGAAAAAAAGTTAAAGCCAAGGAGGGCAATAGACTATAGTACTTACCCAAATGTCCCTGCATAAGAACATCAGCTTCAAAACGTTCCTTCTCTTTCATTATGTTGTACCACACAATAAATTGCTCCTGCGCCTCTTTGGAAAAGCTAAAGTAAGGAATAGGTGCAAAGGGATCATTTGTGGCACCCCACACTTCAAAGTCAGCATCTGCCAGTGTTCTAATAAGATTGTATGCATTTTCTTTCGTATCTGGATCCATATACTCATCTGTATAGGAACGATAGGTATTATCCGAAAAAACACTGAGCTGCATCCTCTGTGCCAATCCATCATTACTCTGCCCTTTAGCTGAAAGCAGATGCTTAACAAGTACACCAGGCTGAATAGTTCCAAACAGACCGACACTAAGACACTCTATACGAATACTGCCTCTATGGATACGATCATAACTATAAGACCCATCCCCCTGAAATGCTTCAAGATAAAAGGCTCTGTCACCTTCTCGTCCTGCTTGCTGAAATGTGCTGAAGAATCCACTTAGCTCATCACGGTACTGCAGAACAGTTCTAGTGTTCTTGCTCATGATCAGTCCAACCGCTTCAGTAGTAGTATCATTAACTATGAGTCGCTCTTCAGTAGGTTCATCTCCAATATTTGGAACTACCATAGCTTTAGCCTTTTCTAGAACATCTTCCTGGGGTTTCTCATAGGCTGCTTTAAGTGCTTTATCCTTTACCTTCTCAGCAAGATCACGCTCCTTCTTATGCTCTTTAAATGAGGAAAGCTTCTCTAGATAGAGTTGATGTTCCTCTCCTTGGAGCATTCGTAGTGGCTTGATAAACTGATCAGCAACAGGACTTTTCCGTTCAGATGGGTTGCCTATAAGCATTCCCCATAAATTCGGTGTAACTTTCCAATCAGGATTTCGCTTTGGCTTTATCTGACATCTATATCCTATCAAATTGGAAAAGACAATAATGGCAGAGACAGCACCATAATTCAAACTACCTTCAGCCTGATTACAATTGTCCACCGTCCAACGTCTAATCGGTTCTGGTATCAATGCTTCAGTAAAGTGAAGAAGCTCTATCTTCGGTACTTGAAATCGATCACCACTATCTGCTATACTATCGGTATCCAAACCTGCGTATCCAGTAGTTTTCTGGGTATACATTCTATCCCCCAAATATGGATCAGACCCCGCCCTTTCTCCAAAACGATGTTCAGGATCAAAGTTATCATTTAACTTTTCAAAGTGCAGTTCTCCATCTTGTAAAGAAACATTAATGTGGCCATTTCGATTTGCAAGTTTCATCTCTTCTTTTAATTTGTACTTTGAAAGAGATTTAAAATACTCCTTAACTTCACTACAACTATATAGAAATCTATCACTAACAGATACACCAACTTTACCAGCCATAAAACTACTCATAATGAAACCTCCATACATCTATATGGGGTTTTACCATACGTACTTATCTGTACATCCATAAAAGATACTTCACTTTGATTGTCTAAGAGAAAATACTTTACAACTGACATAACTATCAACTGTGACCTACCTCTTTTTACATCGTATACTACAACCTTGTCAGCAAAAGCATTAATTCTGTGCCTATTCATGGCAACTCCTTTCTAAAGGGTAAAAATTTTCACTGAATACTTTGAATACTCTAAGATTCACATGAGCCCTTTTTTCTTTAAATGGTTACGCTATAAAACAACTTTTACTGGCTATATACGATGCTGGATATCTTAACAATGATGATTTTAATGAACACATTGCATTACATTTAATACAATTACAACCGAACTATATCAAAATTATCTATATAATAACTTTAAACTTAATAAATAATATGATACAATACGATTAAGCTTAAAGAAAAGGAAAAATATAAAATGATAAAAGATAGGTTTATTCATGAAAAACTTGGCATTCCAATTCAAACATTACAGAACTGGAAAAGGTCAGAAGGGTATACGTTCCTACTGTATCACTTTTTGAAGCATCAGGATGAAGATCTCTTTAAAGAAACAGCAACAGACATTGCAAAGCTTTATGAATATGAATTGATGAAGGCAGAGGATTTTGCAAAATTGGTAAAAGAGCATTGGGGTAAATTTGATTTCTTGTCAGATTATGTTCCCATAGATCCAGTATCATCAAAGTCAGAAGATGATTCTCAAGTATTGTTAGCAGCTACATATAAACATGACGAGAACTCTAAGAAAACATTGCTATTAAATTTTGTATCTGGTGTAAGTAAACAAAAAAAACTATTTGAAACAGGCCTGAATAAGATAAATACAATATATACAAAAGGAGAATTAAAAAAACCAAAAATAATTTATATTGCGACAACTGCTACTGAACCGAAGTATTTCGGAGAATATGACCAGGAGCTGTCGCTGATAAGTTATGCTGAACTTTTTGAAAAGATCTCAGCAAAAAAGATACTGATTGTATAACCAGTAATCTTGTTATTCGTGACTGAACTCCAACAGTCATGAATAGCCAAAGAAAGCGATGACACTCATCTAAATGGGTCGAGCTAAATACTAAATAGGAGCATACATGAATAATGAATGTATAAATAATGAATCCATTTTGGATTTTATGGCAGGATCAGCATTGATCTTTAGTGGCTTTGCTATTGCGGCAAATGATATGAAGAGTCAAATAATTAATCTTCAAGAAAAGATTGATAGGTTTGCGCAGAATAACATTATAGAATGGTCATCACTTTCTATAGTTTCTGAAAGAAAGGTTTAACCAAGGATGCTATTCGTAAACAGTTACAAAATGGAGATTTTGAAGAAGGAGTTGATTTTAAGTTCAATGGTAATAAAATAGTAGTGCACCAAGGAGCTATTGGACGACTTCAAAGACAAAGAAGGAGTACAAATGGCTAAGTTCTTTAATAAAGAGTATAAGCATGCTTATCCACGAGGAAATAAAGTTTGGGTCAAAGGTTCCATTGATGGAAATCCACATAAAAAGATATCTACGGGAAAGGACTATTCTCGAAGTAACTTGAATTGGGTTGAAAAGAACTGGGACAAATTACTACGAGAGCACTATGCTGAGATCAAATTTGCACAGAGTAGAAGTGAAATGTTATCATTGGATGAATATGCTGCATTAAGTTTTGAGCAAAATGAATCATCACGACGATTTTATACAACCACTGCACATAAACAAAAATATCAAGACTTTATTTCTCCACACTTTGGCACCAAGAAGTTATGTGAAATAAAAGTTGGCGATGTTAAGTTATGGTATAGCTATCTTACTAAGAATATAAATTCTCATAAGTATGCATCAGATATAAAAGCAGTTTTATCTACTATCTTAACAGATGCGATGGAAGATGAATACATTGATAAAAATGTTGTAAAGAATACACGCTTTCCCAAAAAGAGTAATTTCAAGAATGATGGTACAGAAGATATAGATCCATTTACTCTAGATGAAGTTTATACACTTATTGAAAATGCAGAAGGTCAATTCAAAAATATGTTGACTTTGCAATTTTTTACAGGCTGTAGACCTGGAGAGATGATAGCATTAAAATGGGAAGATATAAACTTTACGAGTAAGTATATACATATACAACGTACTAGGCAAGGAGTCAGAAATCCTGAGACAAACAAATATGAATTGGGTCCGACAAAAACTGGAGAGAAACGCAAGAGTGATATGTTACCTATTGTAGAAAAGGCTCTTAAAGACCAATACCAAAAAACTGGTTTAAAAGGAGGATTTGTTTTTCTTACAATTTCTGGTGAACCGTATATGGGTCATGATGGGATAGGAAAAAGACAATGGAAGAATTTGTTGAAACGATGCCTTATGGACTATAAAGTTTTTTATCAAACCAGACATACATTTGCAAGTATATTTCTTAGCGAAGGTGAAGACTTGGGCTGGATAAGCAAAGTCATGTTAGGTCATGCCACTATTCAGACAACATTGAAATATTACGCTAAATATATTAAACAAAACGCCAATTCTAACAATAAATGCAATTTCTTGAAAGTGACGTGAAAGAGAGGGTTAATCGAATGTCGGTTATCCTTTTTCACCACAAAAGAGGAAATAACAATGCAACAAAAACAATTAACCCAGAAAGAAAGATACCATATTTGGGCTTCACTGAAGCGTGGAGTTACACAAAAAGAGATTGCAGAAACTATTGGTGTACATCCATCCACAATCTGTAGAGAAATTCAACGTAATAAAGACTCAAGTACAGGGGAATATCATTACGCTTTTGCTCAGACCAAGGCACAAAGAAGGCAACAAAATAAAGCTAAATACTCCGTTTTTACATCTAAAATAAAAACCTACATCAAAATCAAACTAAAAGAAGACTGGTCACCAGAACAGATAGCAGGAAGAATGAAGATGGATATTGGTTTATGTATCTGCCACGAAACGATCTATCGTTATATCTATTACAATAAATCAAGAGGCGGTAGGCTTTATACCTATCTTCGTCACAAGAACAAGAAGTATCACAGCAGAAGCAACAGCTATCAGCGCAGGGGTATCATTGTAGACAGGATATCCATAGATAAGCGCCCAAAGATCGTAGAAAAGAAGAACCGTATAGGTGACTTTGAGATAGATACGGTCATAGGCAGACATCACATAGGTGCATTGGTCACTGTTGTGGACAGAAAATCAAAGTTCACACTCATCAAGAAAGTGGGATCCAAACATGCCAAAGAAGTTACGAGTGCTCTACTTGAGATGCTGCTACCTCTTAAGCCTGTCACTAAAACCATTACCAGTGATAACGGTAAAGAATTTGCCTTTCACAAAGAGGTATCCCAAGCACTCGATACAAGCTTCTACTTTGCACATCCCTATTCTTCATGGGAGAGAGGCTTGAATGAACATACCAATGGATTAATCAGACAATATTTACCCAAGAAAACAGATTTTACACAGGTATCTAAGGAGGAAATCATTACCATACAGGACAAGTTAAATCATAGACCTAGAAAAGTACTGGACTACAGGACACCGTATGAAGTGTTTTTTACAGAATTTACGAAGGTTTTAGCTGCTTAATCGAGGTGAAATTGCATTAGCGATTAGAATTGGCGAAAAGATGTTGTCAGAGGTAAGTTTCTTGCAAAAAAGTGGACAAAAAGTGAACAGTTTGATAATATGTCTTCTGAGAATACGTAAATTAGGGGTTGAGTAAGTGGTGTCAAGAGAGGGACTTGAACCCTCGACCTCCGGCTTATGAGACCAGCGCTCTAACCAGCTGAGCTACCTTGACATCTTTGTGAAGAGACGGAATTTTAACCAAAGATACCTTTATTGTCAATGAGTCTAGTAAAAAATCACAAAAAAATATAAAAAATAGATGCACAACACATAGTTTAGTTAAAGTGACTAAACTTTATTAAATAATTTCAAATAACCATCTTGACTTTTTAACAAAAAACCATTACAATGCATTCACAAAAAATTATTAAGAAAAGGAGAAATTTATTATGGCATTTAAACCACTAAAAGATAGAGTTCTCGTAGAGCGTGAAGAACAATCAAACCAAACAGCATCTGGACTTTATATTCCAGATACCGCAAAAGAGAAGCCTATTGAAGGTAAAGTAATTGCAGTTGGACCAATTGCCAAAGAAGATGGCATCGATGTAGGTGACACAGTAGTATTTGCTAACTTTTCAGGCATGGAAATTACTATTGAAGGTAAAGAATATCTTATTTTACTCAGTGAAGAAGTCTTAGGACTTATCAACTAATTATAAACAATTAAGGAATACATATGGCAAAAGAAATATTTTTTTCAGACAAAGCAAGAAGCGGACTGTATGAGGGTGTTAGCAAACTGGCTGATGCAGTAAAAGTAACGATGGGACCAAGAGGTCGTAATGTACTCATCCAAAAAAGTTATGGTGCACCGCATATCACAAAAGATGGTGTGAGTGTTGCTAGAGAGATAGAACTAAGTGATTCACTTGAAAATATGGGTGCACAACTGGTAAAAGAGGTAGCAAGCAACACGGCTGATGAAGCTGGTGACGGTACAACTACTGCTACCGTACTTGCACACTCTATCTTTAAAGAAGGTCTTAGAAACATTACTGCTGGCGCAAACCCTATAGAAGTGAAAAGAGGGATGGATAAAGCATCAGCTGCGATCATTGAAGAACTTCAAAAAATCTCTAAAGAGGTCAAAGATAAAAAAGAGATCGCACAAGTTGCAACGATCTCTGCAAACTCTGACGAGGCTATCGGTAATTTGATCGCTGAAGCGATGGATAAAGTGGGTAAAGATGGTGTGATTACTGTTGAAGAAGCAAAAGGTATCAATGATGACCTTGAAGTGGTAGAAGGTATGCAGTTTGACAGAGGGTACCTCTCTCCATACTTTGTAACGAACTCAGAAAAAATGACATGTGAAATGGAAAATCCTATCATTCTTTTAACCGATGCGAAGATCACTTCACTTAAAGATCTTGTACCTATGTTGGAACAAGTACAACAAAGCGGTCGTCCTCTTCTGATCATCGCCGATGACTTAGAAGGTGAAGCATTGGCTACACTTGTACTGAATCGACTTAAAGGTGTACTGAACATTGTCGCAGTGAAAGCACCTGGATTTGGTGACAGAAAAAAAGAGATGCTCAAAGATATCTCGATCTTAACTGGCGCTACGCTCATCACTGAAGAACTTGGTCTCACACTGGAAAAAGTAACGCTTACGGATCTTGGTCAAGCAGCAAGAGTCGTTATAGACAAGGACAACACTGTCATCGTAGATGGTAAAGGTAATAAAGATGCGGTTGTAGCCAGAGTGAATGAGATCAAAACACAGATCTCTACAACTTCAAGTGAATACGATAAAGAAAAACTTCAAGAGCGCCTTGCAAAACTTGCAGGCGGTGTTGCTGTTATCAAAGTAGGTGCTGCTACAGAAACTGAAATGAAAGAGAAAAAAGACAGAGTGGATGATGCGCTTTCGGCTACTAAAGCTGCTGTAGATGAAGGTATCGTGATCGGTGGTGGAGCTGCACTCATTAAAGCAAGTCAAGCTGCTTCACTTTCTCTTACAGGAGATGAAGAAGTAGGTGCACAGATCATCTTAAGAGCTGTATTCGCGCCAATGAAACAGATCGCACAAAATGCCGGATTTGATGCAGGTGTGGTGGCAGATAAAATTGCACATGCCTCTGAAGAGAATCTAGGGTTTAATGCTGCAACTGGAGAATATGTAGATATGTTAGAAGCAGGTATCATCGATCCGCTTAAAGTGGCGCGTGTAGCACTTCAAAATGCCACTTCTGTAGCATCTTTACTTCTCACAACTGAAGCAACTGTTTCAGATATCCCAGAACCAGCTGCACCACAAGCTGCTATGCCAGACATGGGTGGTATGGGTGGCATGCCAGGTATGATGTAATCCCACTGATATAAAAACGGCAACGTATCGCCGTTTTATATCAGGGCCCCTCTTACACTGATGCCTTGGTCAATCGACTTAACGTTTCATTCACACTAAATATTTTTGCTCTTATATTTGTATAACCAAAAGAGGTTAATCTTTCTGTGTGTTTTTTCAAATATCTTTGCGCATCCGCTTCATTCTCAAAAAGATAAACGCCCCCTGCTTCTTTTTTGGATTCATTTTCTGTCCAAATTTTCCAGATCAGTCCCTCTTCTTGAGCAATATCTTTTGCCAGGTCTGCAAATGCTTTACTCATCTCATCGCCAAAGATCCCATCATGCGGAAAATCTACTTGTAAAAGGTATGCCATATACGACTCCTTATTTCAATAACTCTTGAAACTCAAGTGCAGGCAGTGGTCTTGAAAAGAGATAACCTTGTGCATAATCACATCCTAAATTATACAAAAGTGATGACTCCTTAGAAGTTTCGACTCCCTCAGCAACGACTTCAAATCCTAATCCATGCAATAATGCGATCATAGACTTCACTGTAATTTGATGGTCTAGATTATAGTAGAGTTCAAAAATAAGCGATCTATCTATTTTTACCATCGATAATGGTAATGCCTGTAGATATTTTAGAGAAGAGTAACCTGCCCCAAATTGATCCAATGAGAGAGAAAGCCCCAACTCTTTAAAGAGTTTAAAATCCAACATTGTTTGTTCGATATTTGACATAGCAGCACTTTCTGTGATATCTAGATTAAACTCTTTTGGATCTACAGCATACTGTTCGAACAGATTTTTCAATTTTTCAATGAGCGTTTGAACTTGCATCTCTTTTAAAGAGAGATTCACAGTGATCTTAAAGCTTTTTAAACCTAATGCATCCCATTGCTTACGCTGTTTGATCACTTCCCTAAATACATACTCTCCAATATCAACGATGAGCCCTGTTCTCTCTGCAACACCTAAAAATTTGTCTGCTGAAATCAATCCAAGTTCAGGATGCTTCCAACGGATCAGTGCTTCAGCCCCTACCATTTCTTCATTTTTCAAATTGAACATAGGCTGATAATACATAAAGAATTCGTTATTTTGTAATCCTTTTCGGATCTCCTCATTCATTTTTACTTCGTCTTTATGTACCGTTTGCGTCTCTGTTGAAAAAAATTCAATATTAGACTCACTCTCTTTTTGAGCATCATCCAACGCGATATAAGTATGGTTCAATAGCTTAGTAGCATTTTCACCATGTGTAGGATACATCGCAATACCCAATGAAGTGGTCAATCGAACTTCTTTATCTGATTTATAAAAATTCCCTATGCTGGCGATAAGACTTCTGGCTATCTTACGAGCATCTTCCTCATCTGCCACTTTTTCTACAACAAGCAAGAATTTATCACAGTCCATGCGGAAAACACGAACATTCTCATCTTTATGTTTCATAAAATAATCCGCCATCTTTTTGATGATCTGATTAGAATATGCTAATCCTAACGTTGTTTGAAGATCTTGAAAATGATCTATACCCAATAAAAAAAGTCCAAATTTTCTGGATTTTTTTTGACTCTCTATCACCAAAGTATTGATCGTAGTAAGGGCAGAAAACTGACTCGGCAAACCTGTAAAAAAGTCAACGCCACCCTCTTTTGCTTTTGTCTTATGATTTGTTTCTGAAGGTGCGATCATTTGCATATCGATAATACAGGTGATCGTGTTATTTACATTCCTTGCACTTTTATCGACATATATATTGACATGTTTGAATTTACCTGCAATCACCAGTATCACATTTTTGAGATGGAAGCTATCGCTTTCTCCTTGTGCTTTTTCTTTTAGTACTTTAAAAAATTCTTCAGGATACTCAGTGTCAGTTTTAAGTTCAATAGCTTGAGCATTTTTAAGTCTGACATTATTTTCATCCAGAGAAAAGAGTTGTTTAGCTGCTTGATTTGCAAATACGATCTTATACTCTTCAGACAATACCATCATCGCTTCATCATAAAACTCTTTTTCCTGTTTAAAGAATTTTAATTCATCACATGCAGTAACGAACTGCTTTCTGGAAGACATGTAAAACCATAAAAAACCTAAAAGCAATATGACCAAAGCCACACTTAAAATAATCACGATCATATTATCCATTTATACACCCTCTTTTAAAAATAATAATTTTTGAAATTCAAACATAGGAACAGGTTTTGAAAAGTAATATCCTTGCAGATAATCACATCCGTATGAGACTACAAGATCAGACATCCGTTTATTTTCGATCCCCTCTACTAACACTTTCATCCCTAAGGTATGCCCTAACTCTACCATGGCTTTTACCACTCTTTGTTTTTCCTCATCAGCAACAATGGAATTTACCAATGCTTTATCTATCTTGAGCAGATCTCCTGGAAACTGCTGCAGATAGGAGAAAGAGTTATACCCTGCTCCAAAATCATCCAAAGTAATACCTACACCCAATCTTTTTAATTTGACAATGTATTTCTTCATACTGCCCTCATTGAGTATTGGATCATTCTCAGTGATCTCAAAACGAATAAGTTCAGGATAAATTTTATGATACGCTAATTGCTTTTCCACATTCTCTACAAACGCTTCTGTTTTTAATTCAATCGAGGCAATATTGATCGATATGGGAACCTGTTTAAATTTAAAGAGTTCCCAACGTTTTTGTTGTTTTAAAACCTCTTCTAAAACAAAATGTCCCAACTCTATGATGAATCCGGTTTTTTCCATGAGCGGGATAAAGACATCCGGTGTAATAATCCCATGCTCCGGATGTACCCATCGGACCAATGCCTCTGCAGAGACCATTGTCTGTGTTCTGGCATCATACACGGGCTGATAATAGACTTCAAATTCATCTCTTTTCATTGCACTGTACATTTCATTATGAAGAGAAAACTCATCATAATCCACTTTATCTTCATCCGGTATATAAATATGAATCCTACCCTCTCCACTTTTTTCTGCCTCAAATAAAGCTTTATAGGCATTATCAAGCAAACTTCGGGATGTACCGCTGTCAGGATAAATACTGATACCGGCCGACATGGTCAAATGCAGTCTGACTTCATTCATCTTATATAAGGAAGCTACCTGTTCTTGTATCTCTTCTACTAAGGAAATAACACCTAGTGAGGAATTAATATTTGAGATGCTCAATAAAAAATTATTACCGAAAGTATGATATGCAGATACTTCCAGCTCCGTCTGAATGTTCTTTAAATAGTGTGTAAATTTGAGAAGGATTTTATTGGCCTGTTCATACCCGACAATCGCTCTTAGCATATTAAGATTATCCAAGTGTAAAAGCACCAGTGCCACTTTAGTGTTGTCTAAATGTATTTTTGAATAAAGTGCAGGCACATCATGCAATGCTTGCATTTCTGTTGGCATTTGCGTGATCGGATGGAGATGTTTAGCTTTAGACTGTGCATACTCTTTACGTAGATCCTGTATAGAGATGATATAGTGCCATTTCGTCTCCTTGTTTAGCGGTAACATTCTTTGCATATGTAAATTAACGGGTAGACCTTCTTCATATTCAAATTTTAAATGGACTTGAGGAAAAAATAGGCTTTGTTCTTTAAACTTACTTTCATTTTCTTTTATGATCGTATCTAATGCTTGCCAACTCTCTTTGATCTTGATCTGTGGCATAGGTGAAAGTTTGTGTATAAGGAAATCCCGCTTTAATTTAAAGAGTTGTACCATAGCAGGGTTAGCATACAAAATATCATTTGTATCTGAGAGGATCAATGTAGGGTCTTGGGAGACATCAAATGTTTTTTGGAACATTTCAACTCTATTATCTGCAATATGAAGTT
Source organism: Sulfurovaceae bacterium (assembly GCA_963785375.1). Classification (GTDB taxonomy): domain Bacteria; phylum Campylobacterota; class Campylobacteria; order Campylobacterales; family Sulfurovaceae; genus Sulfurovum. Next base: position 1,672 of record CAWAVD010000008.1, on the reverse strand, counting down.
GTTTTTTTTGTTTCCATAACAGTAACAACAGATAGATAAATCCTACGGCTGAGACAAGTACTACAGCTATCAGTCCATACTCTTCTTTCATTCCCACCACCTTGTTATTAGAATAATTATATCATACCCATATTAAGAACGATGTTCTCATTACATTCCAGTTGGATATCTATCTAAGTAATTTTTGAAATTCAAATACCGGTAAAGGTTTGGAAAAGTAATACCCTTGCATATAGTCACACCCGTATGAAGCTATCATATCTACCATTTCCCTGTTTTCTATACCTTCAACAACGATTGCCATACCCATCGTATGTGCAAGTTCTATGATCGCTTTTACGATTCTCTGATCCTCTTCATTCGTTAAAATATAATCTACCAGACTTTTATCGATCTTTAAATTATCTGCCGGGAACTTTTTCAAATATCCAAAAGAGGTATACCCTGTACCAAAATCATCCAATGAAATACCTACGCCCAACTTTTTTAAGGCAAGAAAGTCTTTTACTGTTGTAGCTTCATTGATCATGGCTATACCTTCAGTAATTTCAAATTTAATGAGTTCAGGATTCACTTGATGTTCTGCAAGTTGCCTTTCTACATGATGAACAAATTCACCGGTATTGATCTCTACCATTGAAACGTTTATAGAAACCTCAATCTGCTTGAATTTAAACAATTCCCAACGCTTTTGCTGTTTCAGTACCTCATCAAGCACATATTGACCTAACTTAATGATAAATCCTGTTTTTTCCATTAAAGAGATAAATACATCCGGCGGGATCAAACCATATTGGGGATGTTTCCACCGGATAAGGGCTTCTGCCCCAACCACTTCTTCATTTTCTACTTTGATAACAGGCTGGTAATAGACTTCAAATTCACCATTGCTCAATGCACCTTGCATATCACTATGCAATTTTAACTCATCATAATTGGCATCGAATTTTTCAGGTATGAATATATGGATCTTACCTTCACCCTCTTTTTCAGCTATGGACAATGCCTTATAAGCATTATCAAGTATTTTACGCACATTTCCACTGTCAGGGTATATTGCTATACCAGCTGAGACAGTTAAGTGTAAATTGACATCTTCTATCTTATAGAAAGATGCCAATTTCTTTTGGATGTCTTCTACAAATGTGCTTACCTCTTCTGTAGAGTGTAAGTTTGTCACCGTCAGTAAAAAGTGGTTATCAAAAGTGTGATAAACAGATATATTAAAATTTGTACTTAATGTTTGCAAATAGCTCGCAAACTTTTTGAGTACATCATTGGCTTGTTCGTGTCCTATGATAGACCTTAACATTGAAAAATTATCTATATGCATCAGTATTAATGCCAATTTATTTTTTTCCAAATGTACTTTGGAAAAAAATGCCGGAAGATCATGATAGACTTGCAGCTGATTGGGTAAATCAGTAAGCTGATGTCTAAAATGTGCACTTGAAAGTTCTTTGTCTTTACTTAGATCCTGTATCGTGATCACATCACATAAGATATTATTAGGCATTCCTATGACTACGGTATCTAAGTATACATTGACAGGTATTTCATCATTTTTTGAAATTTTCAAGAGAGATCGTGGGTAAGAACGCACTTTCCTTTATCACCCATACGATTTTCTTCTGTGAATGTATCTGACCCTATCCAATCTTTTTTTACTTTT
>CAWAVD010000007.1:0-13228 GCA_963785375.1 Sulfurovaceae bacterium | reverse complement strand
CACCAAGAATATGCATACGTACCACATTTGGACGTTCTTTGGCCATATCGACTTCACCCATGTAAATATCACACTCCAAGCCAACTAATGCTGCTGCTGTAGCCAGTGCTACTCCATGTTGTCCTGCACCTGTCTCAGCGATGAGTTTTTTCTTTCCCATCTTTTTAGCCAAAAGTGCTTCTCCTAAACAGTGATTTATCTTATGTGCACCTGTATGGTTGAGGTCTTCTCTTTTGAGGTATATATCAGCACCATATTTTTTTGAAAGATGTTTTGCGTGAAAGATAGGGCTTGGACGTCCCACGAAATGTTGATAAAGTGAAGTAAGTTCTTGGAGAAACTCTGGATCTTGACGAATTTCTTTATATGAATCTGTGATCTCATCCATAATACTTTGAAGCTGGGGAGGGATGAAAGCTCCACCATATTCGCCGAAATAACCCTTTTCATCAGGGAGTGGACAATTAAACATATTTTGTAGCATAAAGATTCCTTATTTTGATGTTTAATTATTGTACTTGAAAATAGTTTTTGAGAGACTGAATAGATATGAGATATCTTAGAATACTATTTTAAAAGAGGATAGACATTTTATCTCTAAACCCAAGAATACTCTGCCATTCATGACGGAGATAAATTGGAAAAGTATGTCAAATTGACATACTTTGGTCTTAAGTCAGAAAAATATCATAAAATATAACACTACATGAAAGGATAAAAGTTGTCTGTATTACCAAAATCACAAAAACCAAATACCACACAGTACAAAACAGTAAACTAGGGCTACAAATACCATCTCTATCCTGACACAGAAGAGCAAAAACTTTTAAACCATCCAATGTTCATCTACAATCAAACCTACAATATTTGTCTCAATCTTTGTGAAAAGGAACGTGAACACAACAGAAAACTATCCAAAGAAGATAGAAAATACAGAAGCGCTACTTCTTATGACAAAGTAGTAAAGCGTGTATTAAGAGCCAGAAAACTTGATTTTAAAACGGTAGTGACACAGCAATCAAGAATTAATTTCTTAAAATCTGTTCAAAAAGCATTTTCAAAAGAAACGATCACTGAACGGCAAAAAGCTATAGCAAAAGCCGTAACGCCTAAAGAAAAAGCTAAAGCCTTTACATTGGGATTTCCAAAATTGAAATCTTCCAAAGATACAAAGCAGTCTTTTGTTTGGAATAATCAGGGGCATACTTTACTTGCTCATGAAAATAAGAAATTTCATGTTTTAAAGATGATGAGAAATGATTTAAAATTCCGTTTCCATAGAGAGTTTCCTGATGATTTCAAAATGTGCAGCATTGTGGTCTCAAAAGACAATGATAACTATTATGTCTCTTTTAATATTAAGTTTTCAAAAGAAATGGGTTTGGAAATATCAAGTGAAAACCTTGATATTTCCAAGTCTATAGGTATCGACTTGAACGCGTATACTATTGCTGTCTCTGAAGATGTATCGAAGCTCTTTAAAGACAGGCACAATGGTCTATTAAAGGTTTCTCTGAAACATTTGATAGATAATGGTGCAAACAGCAGAAAGAAACTCAAATACGCCAAAGCAATAAAAGTGCTGGAACGTAAACAGTCAAAAAGGGTTTTAAAGGCAAAAAACAACAAAACCAAATTAGGAGCAAACCATAAAAAGAGTTAAAAAAAACTAAATCGTAAAACAAAAAAAGTCTCAGATCAGAAAAAAGATCTGTATCACAAAATCTCTAAAACTTTAACGGATACGTTTGAGTTGATAGCAGTTAAAGAATTGAAGACAAAAAATATGTCCAAGAGTTCAAAAGGAAATGAAAATATTCACGGCAAAAAAGTGGCTGGTTGTCTACAAGGCTTTATATGGTGTAGAAGGGATGTGGGTACGTCCTTATGATATGTTTATGGAAAAAATTATTATTGAGGGGAAAAAGGTAGAGCGTTTTGTGTACGCAGGGAAAGAATGTTAAATTCTCTGAATTAAAATAATCTAATGTTAATTGTTCATATAACATTATGCTTCTTTGAGATAAAATGAATCATAAGTTTTAAAAAGCAGAGGAAAGATATGTTCTATAAGTATTTAAAATTAGTATTGGTTTCAAGTGTATTTTTACAGGCTTCACCTGAAGTTTTTAGTTCTTTAGGGGATGAGTTAGAAGTATTTCAGAAGGATTGTAGAGGATTTGAAAAGCTGTCTTTGATGCCTGAAAAGATAAAAAAGAGATGTCAGGTATTTTATCCTCAATTGGCCAAAGCCTTTGAGGTTGGATACAAGTTGAATCCATATGTTGAGAGTGATATGTTGATCAATGAAAAAGAGTTAAATCGATATCTTTCGCTTCTACGTAACCTTGATAAGATAAAATCAAATATATTATTCCTTGTTTACTCCGAAGTCAGCAAAGCACGTAAAGAAAAGAATTTTGAGTATTACAGCCAGTTGATTTCCAATGATAACATAAAGCTTTATTCTGTAGATTATGAATTCATGGAGAAAAATGAAAAGATATTCAGTAAACATAAGAGGTATATTTCACAGCTAGAATACATTGAATATTTAAGAACGGAACGTCTAAAAGAAGAAAAAGCTAAACGATTACGATATATAACTTATAGAGGTGAAACAATGAGTGAACTTCCAATATATTTGGATAATATGGATCTGGTTTCAACATCATTACTGCAACAAAGATCACCTAAAGCTTTTAGTTCTTTAGGCGATGAGTTAGAAGCATTCAAGAAAGATTGCAAAAAATTTCAAGAAATCTCTACGATACCTGTAGAGATAGAAAAAAAATGCGATACATTTAATCTTCAACTAAACAAAGCATTTGAACTTGGCTATAAACTTGATCCTTCTGTTGAAGAAGATAAAGTGAATGAAAAAGAGTTGCATAAATATCTTTTTCTTTTACGGCATCTGGATAAACGTAAAGAAAATATCTTACGTTTTGTGTATTCCGAAGCGCGTAAAGCGCGTAAAGCGAAGAATTTTTATTATTATATTCAGTTGATATCGAACTATAATGTGAGACTCTATACTTCAGATTATGAATTTATGGAAAAATATAAAAGAATATTCCAAAAATATCCTAGATATATTTCACATCAAAAACATATACAGCATTTGGAAGAGAATCGGATAAAAAAAACAAACGCAAAAGGTTTACAATATTAGAAAAATAGAAACTAAAAAAAGAACGAGTGAATCTTAGAGATATAAATGCAAGATACTTCAAATCTCTATCGCTTTAGCTTCAAAATCTACTAAATGCTCTCCAGAAAAAATAAATGACAACTCTATTGGCCGACAGCATACTTCGCAGTCTTCGATATAGTTACTATTTTCTTCTGTACTATCAAGTATGATAGAGATACGTTGCCAACAGTAAGGACAGATAAAAAAATGTTCCATTAGTCATCCTTTTTAGGAAAAATTTTAGTGATCCAATTGGTAAACATACAGACATTATTATAACTTCCTCCTCTCTCACATCTCACTTTTTGAATATTCCGTAAAAGCAGTATGAAAAAGCCCAAAGCAATGATGAGTTGTACGCCACCTATGATCCAATGTTCCTGCATAAGGTTTTGGATGGCTAAAACAAAGATAATAATTGTGATGATAAGGCACATAAATTATCCTACTTTTTTAAGTGATTGTACTATAATTTGTAAAAAAGAGTATACATGTCATCCATTATTAAACATTTTAAAACCCTGACCCAAATCCCGCATTGTAGTAAGTTAGCAGATAGATTATTTGAATTTTTAGTTTTATTTTCCAAAGAAAGAGGGTATGAAGTTGAAGTAGACAAAGTGAAGAATATTCATATATCAAAAGGTACACCAACACTTTGTCTTCAAGCACATTATGACATGGTATGTATGGGGAAAGCACCCATATTAGAAACCTATATCGAGGATGGTTGGATGAAAGCCAAGGACGCTTCATTAGGCGCAGATAATGGTATGGCCATAGCAATGATGATGCAACTTATGGATGAAGGCAAGGAGTTGGAATTCTTACTTACTTCGGATGAAGAGATAGGACTAATAGGGGCAAATGAAGTGGATTTTGATTTAAAAAGTCGCTATATGTTGAATCTTGACAGTGAAGATGAAGCAGAAGTATATATAGGATGCGCAGGCGGTGTCGATATCATAGCGTCAAAACAAGACAGATATATAGAGGGAACCGGAAACTGCTATGAAGTCGCTGTCAAAGGACTGGTTGGTGGACATTCGGGTGTCGATATAGATAAAGGTATTCCTTCTGCTATTAAAGTACTGGGTGAGTATTTATATGAACACGATGTTAAACAGTTAGCGAGTATTTATGCAGGAGAACGTCGTAACTCCATTCCAGCGAATGCGGTGGCCATTGTACGTAGTGAAATAAAATTAGAGAATAGAGATATGGTAGTGGTACGTGAACTTTCTGAGAGACCTAAAGTATTAAATGAAGGTCAGAAAGTCATAAAGATGCTAGATACATTTAAACAAGGTGTACATGCACAAAATGAGGAAATGGGCATTCCTGATGTCAGTATTAATCTTGCCATTATCACTTCAGATGAAAAAGGTGGTCTTCTTATAGAGACAAGTGCTCGTGCGATGGATGCAGAGAAATTGGAGGATCTTTCAAATGAGACATTGAAATTTTTTAAATCTTATGGTTTTGAAGTGCAACTTGAAGACAAATATCCTGCCTGGAAACCAAATATAAGTGACTTTACAGATCTTGTGAGCGAAGAGATGAAATCTGTCTTTGGAAAAACAAAGATGATGGCCATACATGCAGGACTTGAATGTGGTGTGATCGCCGAAAAGTATCCAGCGATGAAATTCGCTTCTATTGGCCCAACTATTCGCTATCCGCACTCTACTAGAGAGATGGTAGATTTAGAATCTGTAGAGCGTACATATAAGGTTGTTGAGAACATTATAAAATCAGTTTGAATTATGATAGTTATAATTTAAATCAAAGATAAGTAGGAGTAAAATTAAAAAATACACATATAACTAAAAAGGGTAAAAATGCAAACAATATTTCAAGATCTAGAATACTTACGTAAAGCAGTAAAAGACGAAGAGGCAAAGAAGATAGTCAAAGAACTTGAAGAGAATTTTCATTTGCTTAAAACCAAAAGTGGTTTATCTCAATTGATGGGTAAAAAAAAGCTTGCAAAAATTACACGTAACGTTGCGTATGAAGAAGAGCTAAAAGGGTTACAAGTTGAACTTATCAAATTGCAAAACTGGATATATGAGAATGATAAACGTTTGATGATCATCTTTGAAGGACGTGATGCAGCTGGTAAAGGAGGGTCAATCAAACGTTTTACGCAGTACCTTAATCCTAGAAAGTTCAGAGTTGTAGCACTGCAGAAACCAACAGAAGTAGAAACAGGCCAGTTTTATTTTCAACGTTATTTTCAGCATTTACCAAACCCTGGTGAGATCACTTTCTTTGACAGATCTTGGTACAACCGTGCTATCGTTGAACCTGTGTTTGACTTCTGTACACCTGAACAGTACACTAAATTTATGAAAGAAGTTCCGGAAATAGAACATGCCCTTGTGGATGATGGGATTATTCTCATTAAGTTATGGTACTCCATTACAAAAGAAAATCAGCAAAAAAGATTTAAAGAACGTATGACCAACCCTTTAAAACATTGGAAACTTAGCCCTGTAGATCAAAAAGCACAAGAGATGTGGGATAAGGTGACATACTACAAAGAAGAGATGTTCTCACGGTCACATACAAGTTATGCACCATGGATCATTGTGGATAGTAATGATAAAAAAAGAGCCAGACTTGAATCCATACGTTATGTTCTTTCTCAGATTGATTATGAGGGGAAAGAAGATGCCAAGATCAATCTTCATCATGACCCAGAAATAGTAGAGCGTTATCATAGAATTTCACATGATGAAAATTAGAAAGGTGTAAATGAATTATCCAAATTTCCCAGACGATTGTACATCTTTATTAAGTAAATACCTTACACCTGAAGTTTTTGAATCACTGAAAGACAAAAAAACAAGTAGTGGATTTACTTTAGAACAAGCCATTCATTCAGGGGTCGTGAATCTTGACAGTGGTATTGGTGTTTATGCGGGAGATGAGGAGTCTTATCATGTTTTTGCACCACTTTTTGATCCGATCATTCAAGCCTATCATGGATTTGGAAAAGAAGATGCACATAAAAGTAATCTGAATCCTGATGATCTACATGCACCAAATCCTGATCCTGAAGGGTTATACATAGTTTCTACACGTATTAGAGTAGGTCGTAATATAGACAATATACCTTTGGGACCAGGTATTTCAAAAGAACAGCGAGATCAGGTTGAATCAAGCGTGGTGGAAGGGTTACAAACACTTGAAGGTGAATTGGCTGGAGAGTATTATCCATTGCTTGGTATGTCTAAAGAGGTTCAAGAAAAGTTGATCAAAGATCATTTCTTATTTAAAGAAGGTGATCGTTTTCTTGATGCTGCAGGACTCAATCGTCATTGGCCTGAGGGGAGAGGTATCTATCATAATAATGACAAGACTTTTTTAGTGTGGGTAAATGAGGAAGATCAGCTGCGTATTATCTCTATGGAGAAAGGTGGAGATATAAAAAAGGTTTTTACCCGTTTGGTATCTGCAATTAAAAGTATTGAGACCAAAGTCTCCTTTGCTTACAGTGATCATTTGGGGTATATCACTTCTTGTCCAACAAATCTTGGAACAGCGATGAGGGCAAGTGTCCATATTGCACTTCCAAGTCTTGCGAAAGATATGAAAAGGTTTAAGGAAATCACGGATCAGTATCATCTCCAGATCCGTGGTATTCATGGAGAACACTCTGAAAGTGAAGGTGGCATCTATGACATCAGTAACCGTCGTCGTTTAGGTATTACAGAAGTAGAAGCAGTGCAAGATATGTATGATGGCGTAGTGGCACTTATAGAAGCAGAAAAAGCACTAGGTTAATCCAAACTCTAATTCAGTGTTAGACCTTAAAGGTTTGTTTCGTTTTACAATGGTCTTCCATGAAACATCCTTCACACTCTGGTTTGACCGCTTTACATTTATAACGCCCAAATAAAACCATTGCTTGATGGAGCAAGTGCAGGTCTGTTTTGAATTTTTTACTTAATTCTTCTTCACATTTTACAGCTGTTTTGGCATCAGAAAGCCCTAAACGGTGTGCGACTCTGTAGACATGGGTATCTACTGCCATGAGATTGGCTCCTGCATACTCTATCATGACCACATTGGCTGTTTTTTGGCCTACGCCTGCTAGCTTAACAAGTTCATCACGTTCCAGTGGAATTTCATTGCCATAGTTTTCGACAACACTTTGTGCCATCTTTATGAGGTTTTTGGCTTTGTTGTTAAAAAATGAACAAGTGTTGATATACGATTTGACTTCATCTAGATCAGCATTGGCAAGAGATACAGGATCAGGATACGCTTCAAAAAGAGCAGGTGAAATGATGTTCACACGTTTATCTGTGCATTGGGCAGAGAGCATAACTGCGATGAGAAGTTCATAGAGGTTGCGATACTCTAATTCGGTCACAGAATCAGGATAATGTTCAAGAAAGATACTTTTTATCTCTTCGATCTCTTTTTTGGTCGCTTTTTTGACTTTTGCCATACTTATTACCTTCTTATAATAAAATAGTAATTAGAATATTAGCACATTAATAAATGATTTACCCAAGAGGGATATACTTCTTCTTAAATTTAAGTAATTAAGGATTATTCAAAATGTTCAAATTAGCAAAAACTTCACTGCTTGCTGTCGCTGTAATGGCTACATCAGTAGTAGCATCAGACATACTTGTAACAGTCAATGGAAAGAATATCACCAAACAGGATGCGCAAGCATTCGTGAGTGCTTCTGCTCCTCAGGCAAACTTTATGGATCTTACTCCTGCTGAGAAAAAAATGGTTACTGATAGACTGATCGAAAAAGTCCTTTTTACAGAACTTGCTTCACAAGAGGGTATGGATAAAAAACCTGAATTTAAAAGAAATATGGAAAAGATCAAAGATGAACTTTTGGTCAATATGTGGATGAAATCACAGATGGATAATGCTATTGTAAGTGAGAGTGAGGCTAAAGCATTTTATGATAAAAATAGTGACAAATTTATGGAAAAAGCTTCTATGCATGCAAGACACATTTTAGTTGAAAATGAAAAAGATGCACAAGATATTATTGATACGTTAGAGCCACTCAAAGGTGATGCATTAAAAGCAAAGTTCATCGAATTGGCTAAAGCAAAATCTACAGGGCCTTCTGCACCAAATGGTGGGGATCTTGGCACTTTTAACAAAGGTCAAATGGTACCTGAGTTTTCAAAAGCAGTATGGGCACTTGAAAATGGTCAAATCACAACTTCACCTGTAAAAACACAGTTTGGTTACCATGTGATCTATCTTGAGACAAAAACAGAAGCGAAGCCGGCTTCTTACGAAAAAGTTAAAAATAACATCATCACTTCACTAAAGCAACAGCAGTTTACTGTTAAAATTAAAGATGTGGCTAAAGAACTTAAAAGTAAAGCTAAAATTGTTGATATGACAACAGAAGTGAATACAACTAAAAAGTAATTCTTTAGTAATAAAAAATAGGGAAAAGAATATGAGAAAAACTTTTGTGTTGTTAAGTGTATCACTTGGTCTAGTGCTGAGTACAGCATCTGCTGATGATTTAAAGAACAGTTTAACAAATATGTTAAATACGAAAGATACATCAGGGATGGTGGACCTAGGTAATATCAATCTTGATGCAAAACCTGTAAAGACAAAAGTAAGGTCTGATAAAACAGTAATCGCTACAGTGAATGGTCAAAACATTATTAAAAAAGATGCTGATGCATATCTTAATCAACGTACTCAAGGTAAAGTAAAAGATTATGACTCTTTACCACCTAAACAGCGTTCAAGACTTGTTAATGAGTTAGCACTCCCTGTTATTGTACTCGAGGCTGCTAAAAAAGAATTATCTGAAGAAGAAAAGCAAGCAGTCTATACACGTACATGGAGCCAAAAGGAAGCACTTAAAATAAAGATCAGTGATGAACAGGCTTTAGAAGTTTATAATCAATTAAAAAAACAATCAGAAGAGAGTAATGCTACAGATCAAATGCCGCCATTTGAAAGTATTAAAGAGAGACTTAAAATGCAAATGATCGAGAAGTCTTTAATAGGTAGACTCATGAAAGATGCCAAGATAACGGTAGAGTAAAATATTCTTAATTAGTAATTGGTAAATATTAGGTAAAATACACACAACATTATTCAAAAGGAAATAGAGAATGAAAAAAATTCTTGTTATATTAGGTTTTACATTGGCACTCACGACAAACTATGCACTAGCTGCAACAGCAGGTACAGTGAACGGTATGACAATTACTGTTGAAGAAGCGAATAACGCGCTTAACACACTTACAAAGGGTAAGATGACGTGGGAAAAACTTCCAGCTGATGGAAAAAAACAACTTATTGAAATGATGGCACCGGCTAAATTAGTAGCAGTAGAGTCAAAAAAATCTTTAACAGATAAAGAGAAAGAAGCTGCACTTGCTGGTTTCTGGATGCAGAAAAAAATGTCTACAACAGAAGTTTCAGATAAAGAAGCAGAAGAAGCGTACAATAAGATGAAAAAAGCAGCAAAAGAGGCAAAAAGTACACAAGATATACCTCCATTTGATGCAGTGAAAAATAGTATTAAGATGCAACTTGCTCAAGAAAAAGTGGTAAGTGAATTGATGAAAAATGCTAAAATAAACGTAAAATAATTTTACAAAAGAGGAAGTTGCAAATGCCTACAAAAGTTCTAGATGTAGTCCAAGCAGGTGTTGTTACTGGAGATGATCTTCAGAAACTATTTAAAATTGCAAAAGATGAAGGTTTCGCTTTACCTGCAGTCAATGTAGTAAGCACATCTTCGGTGAATGCAGTGCTTGAAGCTGCAAAAAAAGTGAATTCACCGGTAATCGTTCAATTCTCCAATGGAGGAGGAGCATATTATGCGGGTCAAGGATTACCTTCAGATGAGGCAGCTATTTTAGGCTGTATCTCAGGTGCACAGCATGTCCATACTGTAGCTAAAGCGTATGGCATTCCGGTTGTCCTTCATACAGACCATGCAGCAAGAAAACTTTTGCCTTGGATAGATGCATTGCTTGATGCAAGTGAAGAACATTATCAGATACACGGTATCCCTCTTTTTCTTCACACATGATCGATCTCTCTGAAGAGCCTATTGAAGAGAATATCGGTACGTGTAAAGTCTATTTGGAGCGTATGTCTAAAATAGGTATGACATTGGAGATAGAACTTGGTGTAACAGGTGGAGAAGAAGATGGCGTAGATAATACAGAAATAGATAATGCACTTCTCTATACTCAGCCTGAAGAAGTTGCGTATGCTTATGAAGAACTTTCTAAGGTCTCTGACAGGTTTACTATTGCCGCTTCTTTTGGAAATGTACATGGTGTGTATAAGCCAGGAAATGTTTCACTTACGCCAAAGATACTCGATAACTCTCAGGCGTTCATAGAAGAGAAATATAGTACAGCTAAAAAACCTGTAGATTTTGTCTTCCATGGTGGTTCAGGATCTGAACTTTCTGACATCAGAGAAGCCATTGATTATGGTGTGATCAAAATGAACATAGATACTGATACCCAATGGTCATTTTGGGATGGTGTACGTAATTATGTAGCAAAGTATCAAGATTATTTACAAGGACAGATCGGTAACCCTGAAGGTGAAGATAAACCAAATAAAAAGTACTATGACCCTAGAAAATGGTTACGTGCTGCAGAAGAGTCAACGGTAGTGAGACTTGAAAGAGCATTTGATGATCTTAACTGTTTAAACAGAAACTAACAAGTAACTTTTATTCTCGGGATCTTTACCCGGGGGCTACACATGAAAACTTTAAATTTTCCTTCTCCTATTCAATCAATCACTTTTGAAGAACATCATTTTTATGTTAAACGAGATGATTTAATAGATTATGATTTCTCTGGTAACAAAGCACGTAAATTTTATTATTTTCTTCAACATGATTTTCCTGATGTAAATAAGCTTGTCTCTTATGGCTCTGCACAATCTAATGCCATGTATTCACTTTCAGTATTAGCAAAGATGAAAGGATGGAAGTTTGAGTATATTGTAGATCATATCGCAGACTATTTGAAAGAAGACCCTCATGGTAATTATAAGGCAGCACTGGATAATGGTATGAAAATCATTGAGGAAAAGAAAGTTTCTTCTTTCTATCCGAAGAATGTACTTTTTATAGAAGAAGGCGGACGACAAAAGGAAGCAGAGTTTGGACTGCAGGTATTGGCTGAAGAAATTGTATCATGGCAAGAAGCAAATGATATAAAAAAATTAAATATATTTTTACCTTCCGGTACTGGGACAACGGCACTTTTTTTACAAAAATATCTTCCTTCAAATAGAGTATATACCACACCATGCGTAGGAGATGAAAACTATTTGAAAAAACAGTTTTTAAGGCTTGAAACGGATGAAAATGTTCATCCTAGAATCTTGAGTTTGGAGAAAAAACACCATTTTGCTAAACTTTATAAAGAAAACTATAAAATTTGGCTAAAATTACAACAACAAACGGGATTGGAGTTTGACCTTCTATATGACCCACTTGGATGGAGAGTTTTACTTGCACATCCTGAGGTCTTTTCTGAGCCTACATTGTATATCCATCAAGGTGGCATGTTAGGCAATGAGAGTATGCTCCCGAGATATGAACGAAAATATAAAGATATATATAAGGACTTAGTGTGAAAGTTTTTTACAGTAGTGATGATAGTTTTGAAGTGAATTTTAATGAATTACTTCAACGTGGCAAAATGGATATAGAGGGTGTTACAAGCATTGTATCAGGATTACTTAAAGAGATTCAAACTGAAGGTAACAGCGCAGTTAAAAGTCAAATAGCAAAATTTGACAGATGGAAACCGGAGAGCGATGATGCTTTATTGGTTTCTACAGAAGAGATGGCAAAAGCTTATGATGCTCTAGACCCTGAACTTCGTGATGCTTTACACCTTTCTTATGATCGTATTGAAAGCTATCATCAAAAACTGATGCCAAAAACATGGATGGATAAAGAAGCCAATGGAACAATCTTGGGACAAAAAGTGACTGCCGTAGATAGAGCAGGACTTTATATCCCTGGTGGGAAAGCTGCATACCCTAGTTCATTACTCATGAATGTTATTCCTGCGCAAGTAGCAGGGGTGGAAGAGATAGTCGTATGTACTCCTACACCAGATGATCAGATCAATGAACTTTTACTTGCTGCATGCCACCTTTGTAAAGTGACAAAAGTATTTAAAGTGGGTGGAGCTTCTGCAATCGGTGCGATGGCATATGGTACAGAAACTATTCCGAAAGTAGATGTGATAACTGGTCCTGGAAACATTTTTGTAGCAACTGCCAAAAAGTTAGTGTATGGCGAAGTAAATATAGATATGATCGCAGGTCCATCAGAGATAGGAATACTTGCGGATGAGAGTGCAAGAGAAGACTATATTGCTATTGATCTTCTTTCTCAGGCTGAGCATGATGAAATGGCAAGTTCTATACTTATCACGACGGATGAAGAATTGGCAAATAGAGTGAGTGATAAAGTAGAAGAGTACCTTATTACACTTTCACGTGAAGAGATATCTAGAAAGTCTATAGAGGAGAGAGGTGCAATCATCGTAACTCAAGATATGGATGAAGCTATAGAACTTATGAATGAGATAGCTCCTGAACACTTGGAAGTGATAACAAAAGATCCTATGTCTTTGCTTGATAGTATCAAACATGCTGGCGCTATCTTCCTGGGTGAAAACACACCAGAACCGATCGGGGATTATGTAGCAGGACCAAACCATACACTTCCTACAGGTGGAACAGCGAAATTTTATTCACCTTTAAGTGTAGAGCACTTCTTAAAAAAGTCTTCTATTATATCTATGAGCAAAAAAGGTATGCAGGAAATTGGTCCTGCTTGTGCAATGATAGCAAAGACTGAAGGCTTGACTGCGCATGAAGAGAGTGTACGTATCAGACTTAGAAATTAACACTCCTTTTTCTTCTCACCTATCAGAAGGTGGGATGAATACATACATACAATTTTATGATTATGTAGCACTATCATTTAATCTCAATCACTATACATACACATTC
>CAWAVD010000006.1:0-399610 GCA_963785375.1 Sulfurovaceae bacterium | reverse complement strand
TATCGTGGTATATACCCAGTTGTCTTTCCCTTTCTTCTCAAGCCACAACTGCCCTTCGATTCCTTGCCCTCGGCGATCGATGAAACGATGTGTTCCAACCCAAGTGTCAGCCGTCATCTTTGCGAGCGGATAGGAACAACGCCTGATATGCCGTTAGAAACGTACCAGTGCTCCACAATGGCTTTTCCTTTTGCATTCCACCCACTTATGCTGTGGCATGCGACCTTGATACCATTCCTTTCAGATACCGATGTTATGAGCAGGCAGTGTTTGCCCGGTGACCATTCCCGTGTGTGATCGGCTGACTCCAATTGTCTCACCATTCACGGTCAATTCCGAATGCCATGTGCCAACCATGTAACCCAGTTCGGCAAGCGCCTTCTTCATTGGAGACGACGTTTCGTCAGCGCGCACATTTAGCACGGCGAACAGGAAGATCAAACCACAGACATTAGTGAACCTGTCATCTGCATGGCAAATACTCCAGAATTTCGTGTTAATGAATCGCTCTCACTTCACACGATGGAATGTATGTTCTTCGTCCGGTTGCTTTTCACCGTCAACGATCATATCCATCATACCGGTACGTCATGGAGTCGCCATCGAAGGTGTGGACGTACTTCATGGTGACTTCCTTGCCTTCGTCGGTGATACCCTTACGTATCGCAAATGATGGTCTTCCCTTTCGCGAATCCACACATTGTGTTCTACGGCCCCGGCTGAACCGAATCCTTGGCTCACCACCTTCTTCTCTGCTTGGCATCCCATCCGATCAACTCAATGAATTGTACCGCTTTTTTTTCTCGCCGCCCTGCCGACCCAACGAATTTGCAAGGCGTTCTTATTGATGGCCCATGTGTAGGTGACGACGGAACAATCTCAGTGCCTTTGGGCCAAATGCCGGTGAATCGCTCTGGGTAGGTCCAACGTAGACCCATTGGCCAGCCAATGGCTGGAAGTCTTTATGTGGTCAGTAGGTGTTTCTACTTGGCCCGCCGTCAGCGCGGTTAGCAGCGCGATAATGTGCCCAGTTTGGTCATGATGTTGATCTCCTTTGATGAAAGAAGTAGGAAGTGTTGGTAGAGTGGTGGTTCTTACGGGCGATCATCGCGATCGCACAGGGGATTTTCTTGTTGTCCACGAGTCTGCTTCATGATGGGCGAGATGCGTGCCAGCCTCTCAGATGACATGCCCACATCTTCAGGTTTCGCTGTGGGCTAGTCGTTGTTGGGTTTTCTCACCTTTTTTATTAACAGAAATAATCAGCTCTTCAGCGACTGTCACTTTCACTTTGTCTTTTACTTGGATCTTATTAAAATTAACTGCATCAGGTCCTACTCTGATATTAACTTCTTCTCCCTCTGCTCCCTGAAGCGAAAGTGTTCTTAAGGTTTTGTCTATATCTCTTACGATAGCTGTTATCTCTGTAGTTCTAACTGCCACTAGCCCAGCTTTACCTTCTTCGTATATAATGGCACTATCTTCCTTTGGCACTAACGATTGATTACTTTCTGTACAATTGGAAAGTGTACCGATGAGTAATAGTGTCAGACCTCCAATCTTTATTGTATTTTGTAACTTATAACTTAGATTATTTCTCTTCATTGTATTCCTTTTATTAAAAATATATGTCTATCTCATTTAAGTATAGCAAATATTTTTTTCAACTATCCAAAAGCGGCAAATATACTTATTAATAATCAATTGGAGTGTATGCGAAATGTATTTCTTGTATATGATATACATAAGAAAATTTTCAATGTATGAAAATCTTATAAAGTTATATATTTTATAAGATTTTAAAAAGTTGTAGTGTCTAACCAGTATAGTGTTAACACTTTTTGATATATTTAGGTATCTTCAAAATGGAGATATACTAACGAACAGATACACGTTCCTTGAGGGTTGGTTCAAATGGGTCTATGTATGCAAGATGTTCAAGTTTAGGCATATTCAAACTAAATTAATGATTGAGAATTCATTAGGAAAATAGCGATTATTACGGAATAGTAAGTACGATAAAGACAATTCCACCCACTAAAGCTATAAGCATTATCAAGAAGCTTAACATACCTAGTTTCGCTTTTCTAGCTCGTTCTTTTTTTTCTATCTCATATTCTTCGTTAGGCATATTCACTCCATTTTTAATAAAATTCTAGCTTTATAAGTTTAGAGGATACTTAGCATTTTATAATAATTTAAAATTTTTGATATGAATTACCGATCGCATCTTTTTTCTCTGCTTGTAAGTTCAGTTGAAAACCTTGGCCAGAAAATGATGAACAATCAATAAAACGGTAGCCTATATCATTAGGCTATTTCTTTTACTTTAAAAGAAACTCTCAATATATACACATTCAATGCACACTAATACAATATACTCAATATATTAAACGTTGAAAGGATTCAAAATGCATACACTAGTGAAAGATATCGTATGTGGTATGGATGTGTCAACAGATACCAAGTTTCACATGTTGTATAAATCCGAAAACTACTACTTTTGTTCTGAACAGTGTTTGCATAAGTTTAATGAAAGTCCTTCAAAGTATATAGAAGTAAATACATGGCATACCCAAAAGAGTCAAGATAAAACAAATGACCATAAAGGTGTTGTTTATACTTGTCCTATGCATCCAGAAATCCAACAAACAGGACCAGATAGCTGTCCAAAATGTGGGATGCCACTTGAACCACTAGATATCGTCATTGATGAAATCGATAATGAAGAACTCAAGGATATGACGAAACGGTTTAAGGGTAGTGCTGTACTTGCTTTACCTGTATTCATCTTGGCAATGAGTGCAGATTTGATGCCTGATCTGTTGCCTTCATGGCTTGAAATGTCAATGATACAGTGGATAATGTTCGTACTTTCTACCCCAGTAGTGCTATGGGGAGGTTGGCCATTTTTTGTTCGTGGAATTCAGTCTGTACGTACATGGAATCTCAATATGTTTACACTTATTTCTTTGGGAGTAGGTGCTGCATGGATTTACAGTGTTGTAGCATTACTCTTTCCAGGTATTTTCCCTCCAAAGATGCATATGGCAAATGGTCTGGTTGATGTCTACTTTGAATCAGCTGCTATGATCGTTACTTTAGTCTTGATGGGTCAAGTACTTGAGTTACGTGCCAGATCACAAACCAATACAGCTATACAGATGCTTTTGGGACTAGCACCTAACAAAGCACGTATAATAAGAGAAGATGGAAGTGAAGAAGACATCCTATTGGAACAGGTACAAGTGGGTGATGTCTTACGTATACGGCCTGGGGAGAAAATACCTGTAGATGGCGTGGTTATAGAAGGTAAGAGTCATATTGATGAGTCTATGGTGACCGGTGAGCCTATTGCAATCAAAAAAAATAAAGGCGAAAAAGTGATAGGTGCTACAGTCAATGGCACCGGTGCATTACTGATCGTTGCTGAAAAAGTGGGTGCTGATACTTTGCTTTCTCAAATTGTAGATATGGTAGCACACGCTCAGCGTTCTCGTGCACCGATACAAAAACTTGCTGATGTGGTTTCTGGGTATTTTGTGCCCATTGTGGTGATGATCGCTTTATTTGCTTTTGCTGCATGGTACATTTGGGGACCTGAACCACGTTTTGCCTATGCTATTGTAAGTGCAGTGGCTGTGCTTATCATCGCCTGTCCATGTGCCTTAGGGTTGGCCACACCTGTATCAATCATGGTGGGTACAGGTAAGGGTGCCTCAGTAGGTGTGCTCATTAAGAATGCTGAAGCGCTGGAAATACTTGAAAAAGTAGATACGTTGGTAGTAGATAAAACCGGTACGCTTACAGAAGGAAAACCTAAACTTGTTACTCTAGAGACTGCTGGGGGTGTAGATGAAGATCTGTTTTTAAGACTAGTTGCTACAGTTGAACGCTCAAGTGAACATCCTTTAGCCGAGGCTATCGTAGAGGGTGTAAATGACAGAGGTCTGAGTCTTGGTAAAATGGAAAACTTTCATTCTATAACAGGACAAGGTGTAACTGGAACAGTAGATGGTGTAAAAGTAGCCATTGGAAACCAAAAACTCCTCAAAGAGCTTGGTATAGTTTCAGATGATTTGTCCTTGTTATCACAAGTGTATCGTAAGGAGGGGCAGACCATTATGTTCGTTGCTTTAGATGGAAAATCAGCAGGTATTGTTGGGGTAATGGACCCTATAAAAGAGACCACGCCTAAAGCGATAGCTGATCTTCATGATCAGGGTATTAAAGTGGTGATGCTTACAGGAGATAACAAAATAACTGCAGATGCAGTCGCAGGTAAATTAAATATAGATCAAGTACATGCTGAAGTTTCACCTGAAGAAAAGTCTGAGATTGTGACATCTCTTCAAGCAAAAGGAAAGATAGTGGCTATGGCCGGAGATGGAGTCAATGATGCACCTGCACTGGCCAAAGCACATGTAGGTATTGCTATGGGTACCGGTACAGATGTGGCGATGGAGAGTGCAGGAGTTACTTTGGTGAAAGGAGATCTTACAGGTATAGTAAGAGCCATAAAACTCAGTAAAGCTACCATGCGCAATATACGGCAGAATCTCTTTTTTGCATTTATTTATAACTCTATAGGTGTACCTGTCGCAGCAGGTGTATTGTATCCATTTTTTGGAATACTCTTATCACCAGTGATTGCGGCAGCGGCTATGAGTTTCTCATCTGTATCTGTCATAGCCAACTCATTGAGACTAAGAAATTTGAAATTACAGTGATGTTATGGAAACATATGTGTTTTGGTGACATCTGTACATGTGCTCCACACACTGGGTCTATAATATAAAGAAAATAAAGGATATAAAATGGATTATATAGGACATGGTTGGGGTATGGGTTTTGGTATGTGGTTCACATTAATCTTGTTGATACTCGTTGTTTTTTATTTTGTAAAAGAATCTACAAAAAGTAATGAGAAACACTCTTCAGCACAAGATATACTTGATAGACGCTATGCAAATGGTGAAATAGATACAGAAGAGTATGAAGAGAAATCTAATGCAATTAATAAGATGAAATAGAATCATATTTTAAGTGGGGAGAATATACAATCTGATGAATTTAGCAAGTAATAAATACATCAAGGAGATTAATTGGCTTACTACATAACAAAATTAATTATTACAACTTTTTTAATTGTATTGATCTCTGAAGTAGCCAAAAAAAGTAGTTTGGCTGGTGCACTATTAGCTGCAATACCTTTGGTGTCAATATTGGCGATGACATGGATGTATGTAGATACTGATAGCAGTGAGAATGCAGTAGAGTTCTCTTATAGGATTGTTTGGTTGATCGCTCCATCAATGACACTGTTCATAGCTTTCCCAATTTTAATAAAAAAGGGTTTGGGCTTTTACTCAAGTATGGGAATATCAATTGTAATGACTGTTTTTGCTTATTACAGTGTTATTTTTATTCTTGGTAAATTCGGGATCAAATTATAAATTGAAGCTCTGATAGAAAAACCTTATAAAATAGAGCCACTTGCAAATTCAAGAACATCAAGTGCCTCAAATATATAACTTTATGAGTTTATCATCAACGTATTTCTTAATTTTTCTCATTTTTTTCCTCAATAAATTCTCGAGCTCTATCGCCTCGTAAAGTATCTGCTGTTCTAAGTAATCCATCATTCAAATATCTAGCCTTGTAGCCTTTAAGATATAAAAATATTCTAGCGATATTGGCTCTATCGTTGTGTGGACATGCTGTTATTATGAGTTTGTTCTTATCTAATTCATTCAAACGTTTAGGTAATTCATTGAGAGGAATGTTCTTTGCAAAACCCATACTCCATGCCTCAAATTCCTCTTTGAAGCGTATATCAATAAGTTGTGCTTCATTATTTGCCACTAACTCTAACATTTCATATGTTGAAATCTTCATATCTTTACGTGCTTGGTAGTCAAACTTTTCAAGATATGTATCAAAGTCCTCAGCATGAATTAGTATGGTTATAAAAAGTAAAAATAGTAGGATTTTTTTCATCTGTGCTCCTTATAAAACTACTCTAAATGGATAGCCAATTATAATAATTCTACTATAGACCATATCAAAATTATCTTATCTTTGAAAACCTTATAAAATATATAATATTATGAGGTTTTATTATACCTATAATTTAAAAATTACTTCTAATGTGACTCAGTTTTTTATCCACAACATTTCACGAATAATTACAAATCTCATTTCTATATGTTATTGTGCTAATCTAACTAACAACTCATTGTGTGGATAATGAGCTATAATAATTCATATATTAACAAGGAGATTATAAATGGTCAATTTCACTTATCAAATCCGACAAGAATAGAGTTTGGAAGAGAGAAAGAAAAAGAGATCGGTGAGTATATTGCTGCAGAGAATATTAAAAAAGTGCTTCTTACCTATGGTAGTGAGCGTATCAAAAAAGACGGTTTGTTCGACATTGTTACAGCTAGCCTTGAAGCAAATGGTATCGAATTTGTTGAGCTTGGAGGCATTGTCAGTAACCCCGTACTCTCAAAAGTGTATGAGGCGGTAGATCTAGCAAAAGAACACGCTGTTGAAGCCATACTCAGTGTCGGTGGTGGTTCTGTATTGGATAGTTCAAAGGCCATAGCGGCTGGAAGTCTTTTTGATGGTGATGTGTGGGACTTTTTTATTGGGAAAAGTGTTATTGAAAAGGCATTACCAGTATTTGACATTATCACTCTTGCAGCAACTGGAAGCGAAATGAATACTTTTGCCGTGGTCACTAATGAAGCAACAAAGCAAAAATACTCTATCGCTTCACCGTACTTGTATCCAAAAGTATCCGTCATCAATCCGGAACTTCAAAAGTCTGTTTCTAAGGAATACCTAGTCTACTCTGCTGCAGATATTATTGCCCACTCTATTTAGGGTTACTTTACTGCTTCATCACATCCGGATGTCATTGCTGCATATATCGAAGCAAATATTATGACGGTCATGAAAACGACTGAAAAGCTGCTAGAAGACCAGGATAACTATAATGCTCGAGGAGAGTTTGCTTGGGCAGCTACACAGGCACTGAATGGTACAACCTATTTGGGAGTCGAAGGATACAGCTTTCCTAACCACATGATTGAACATACACTTTCTGCACTTTTCAATGTGCCACATGGTGCGGGTCTTTCGGTCGTTATGCCAGCTTGGATGAAATGGTACGTTTCACAAAATGAAGGACAGTTTAAACGTTTTGCACATAAAATGTTTGGACTTTCTGGTGCAAAGGAAGGTATAGAAGCATTGGAGTCGTGGTTCAACAAAGTCGGTACACCGACCAAGCTTTCACAACTCTCGATCAAAGAAAGTGACCTTGAGGCGATTATAGAGAATGCCTGCGAGCATGCACAAGCTTTCGGATTGGCTGAAACATATACCAAAGAAGTGCTAAAAGAGATTCTTGAAAAAGCATTGTAAACAATTAAATCAAAAATAACTGATTATTGAAACCTTATAAATTTACATATTTTATAAGGTTTGAAAAAATCATTCGGATTTGTATTATTAGGATGCGATTCTAGATAAAAGCATAGTACAATCTGCACTTTATTCTTGAATAAATAATCACATAATAAGAACAAGGCATTAAAGAATTGTATTTAATAAACACTTTACTGATTTAATAGATATGAAGATTAAAAATGTTTAGAAGAAATTAGTAATACTGATGATCAGTTTCTCATCAGTCATTTCATAGTTGTGATATAATTTACTCATCTTTCGGTCATATCAATCTCTGAACGGTATAAAAGTCTCTTTATCAAACATTGGTAAAGATAAGGTGTATAATGGAAAAACGGAATGTTATCGATATACTTAAACAAATTAATCTTTTTTCTTCATTAAGTGAAAAAGAACTCAGTGAACTTGCAATACCAACACACATATCTCATTATCATAAAGATTCGATCGTTTTCACCCAAGGAGACATGAGTAAAAATTTAATGATATTGATAGATGGTGTAGTGAGTATCTATAAACATGACAGTAAGGGGAATGAGGTTGTGATCGGTTACTTCAACCGGTATGCATTGCTGGCTGAGGCAGCAATTCTAAGAAAGACCCCATTACCATCATCTGCGAGGTTTCAGACAGATGGAGCAATTCTGAAAATTCCACTTGATAGTTTTGAAAGTTTTCTGCTGAGTCATCCTAGACTTTCTTATCAGATTATCCAATCTCTTCTTGAAAAAATCGATCTTCTCCAACAAAATATACATTTTAATCTTGCTGCAACTTCAAAAGAAAAAGTCTTAAATTTTTATCAGAAAAATCCTAAGTTGGCTTTAGATCTTAAACAATATGAGATAGCCTCTATACTAAGTATGACTCCCGAAACACTCTCACGAAATACATCTAAACTCCTTAAGGAAGAAAAACTGATACAAGCTTCATCTGGATATAAAATACCTTAATTTGTAAATCTTGATAAATATCAATACACTTTTTTCATTTTTCATTTAATATGCAATAAAAAAAGGATATTGCATGTCACTATTTACCATATATGAAGTGCTTGATATTACTGTAGATAAGATAAAGCATACAGATGAAAAAGATATAAAAATGAATAGCTTGAAGGATACTATATGAAAAAAATAAATGTTTTAGCAGCAATAATAAGTATAGGAATATTACATGCAAGTGAAGTTGATTTATTAAAATCAAAATGTGCTACATGCCATATGCTTGAAAAACCAACAGCTGACATGATATCTGATTTAAAGACACCACCCATGGAGGCTGTGATGTATCATACTAAATTGGTCAAAAATGATAAAGAAGAAATCAAATCATTTATTGCTGATTATGTGAGAAACCCTGCAGCAGAAAAATCAGTGTGTGAATCAAATAAAGTACAGCAATACGGTGTGATGCCTTCACTTAAAGGGAGTATTTCAGATGAAGAATTATCTAAAATCTCTAATTATCTGATTGAGCATTATCCTTCCAAAGAATTTGTAGACATGATTAACGAAATTCAAAAAAATGACAAAATGAATGCACTGAAAAACTCTCCATTTTTGATTAATAAAGAGGCTTTGCCTCACATGACAACGCTTCTTATCAAACATTGGGACAAAAAAGCATTGGGGCTCAGTGATGACCAAAAAAAGAAGCTTCTTGTGATTCGAGAGCATACAATGAACGATGTCCAAAAAATAAAGCGTAAAATAGATACATTAGAGACAAAAATTATGGAAGCTTTATTTATGGATGATGAATCTCCAAAAAATTTAGACAATGAAATAGATGAAGTAGCTAATCTCAAAGCATCTGTGACAAAAGTGCATATTCAATGTATTTCAGAAACACTTGAGATACTAGATGATGAACAAATAGATTTTTTATTACCTTTCTGGGAATATAAATAGTTATTTTTTCTCCCTCGAATTTTAGTATCCATGGATTGGGTCTCTATATGGACCAAATAGTATAAATTAAATAGGATGGTGATGAAAATGAAATATCCCTTATTTTTTGAAGAAGTTGACTCAATTCTACTTTATGATCCGCTTAGCGATTTTTTAGGAGCATTTGAAGAAGGTAAAGTTGAGATCAGTTATTTAGACTGTGTGAAGCAAGCAGGACATTCTTGTCCGACTGTAGCAGGGGCATATCTTATGACAATGATTGGATTAAAAATGCTCTACTGTTCTGAACTGCCACAGCGTGGGAACATATATGTTAGTATAAAGGGTAAAAGAACAGAAGGAACAAAAGGTGTAATGGGAAATATTATTTCCTTTATTGTAGGTGCAAGCGGTGAAGAAGGCTTTAAAGGGATTCAAGAGAAATTTTCAAGGAGATAACTTAATTGCTTATGATCGACAAATGGAGGGAGAAGTAACTTTAAGAAGAATAGACAAGGATATTTCGGTCTCACTTAGTTATAACCCTTCAGTTATCACAGGAGATAAAAGGATAAATCTTTTAATGGGAAAAACATTACAGGGAAAAGCGTCTGATCAAGAGAGAAAACTTTTCAAAGAATTGTGGCAAAAGAGAGTAAAAGAAATTTTACTTACCAAAACATTAAGACATAAAATCATTCAAGTAGTTTAAATAAGTGTGAGGTGTTTATTTCATTCCTATCTGCATTCTACTGAGATATATCATTTATCTCGAAAACCTTACATACTTTATTTTATTGATCATGCATTCTGGTAAATACTGAAATATGAGATGTTGATATATATCAATTTTTTAATTCGCTTACTTGGTTATAATCCGAATACTTTATAAAAAATTGGAGACTAAATGTCACTTTCACAATCAACAATCAATACGGTCAAAGCAACATCTGGTGTTGTTTCACAACATGCAGAAGCGATCACAACAAAAATGTATGACATACTTTTTGGTCAACATCCAGAACTCCAAGAGCTATTCAAAGATGCAGATTCTGATCAACATAAAAAACTTGCTTCGGCAGTTGCTGCATATGCAGCAAATATTGATAATTTAGCCGTCTTATCCAAGGCGGTTGAGAAGATGGCACAAAGCCATGTACGTACGAATGTCAAGCCAGAACACTATCCATTGGTTGGTAATGCAATTCTTGGGGCTATCAAAGATGTATTGGGTGATGCTGCTACAGATGAGGTTCTTGAAGCATGGGAAGAAGCCTATTTTTTCCTAGCTGATATTTTGACCACAAGAGAAAAAGAGTTATACGCATCGTAAATAAAGAATATAAGCTTGATAGGTACTTGTATTAGTTATTAATTAAATATTATTAACTGACAAGTTTTACCAAGTAGAGACAATCTTATGAGATGTGCGATATGAGAAGTCAGTAATGGTCATACTTTGTCAATATTTGCAAATGATTGATTAGTAATACTACTTAATGATTCTCTTTATTGTTTCTGAACAAACCGTCAGACCTACAGCTCCCGTAACAGCCACACATGAGCCTTTCTCTTTACATTTATCTTCCTCTGGTGAAAATACAACAGTAAAGTTTCTGTCAAACTTTGCTTTTTTAAGTTCATTGCGTATTTTCCTAGCAAGTGCATCCCCATGGGTTTTCCAAATGGAAGTCACTTCTATTTTATTGGTATCATATCGTTTGGCGGAGCCCAATGCCATAATGAGTTTCTTGTAACATTTTTTAGCGACTTCTATTTTTACATTTGTAGTGTCTGCAGCATCTATGATGATATCATAAGGCTCAAAGTCAAATTCTTTTACCCAGGCCATGGTCATATGTTGATGGATGGTTTTAACACCAGGATAAAGTTCTTGAAGACGATCAACTTTTACCATTCCTACAGCCTCTGAACCTATCTGTCTGTTTTGATTTGTTTCATCATAGACATCATAGTCTAAGATAGTAATGTCACTAACGCCTGACCGGTATAGACAGTCAAGTGCATAGGATCCTACACCACCGACTCCAAGTATGAGTATCTTTGCTTGTTGCAGCTTATCAAAATCTTTATCTCCAAAAAGCATACGGCATCGTTGAAACCTCATAGCCAACTATCCAAAGATTTTATATCATCATAGCTTGTCATATCTAAGTGTATAGGAGTCATAGAAATATACCCATCATTGATCGCTTCAAAGTCTGTAACATGCCCTTCTGTTTCCATCCAGCCCAAAGCAGGTAAGCCTATCCAATAGTACTCTTTTCCTCTTGGATTGTAGTGTACTTCAGCATGGTGTGCATAGAGACGATTGCCTGCACGTGTGACCTTGAATCCTTTACACTCTGAGCTTGATACAGGAGGAATATTAATATTTAAAAACTTACGTGAAGGAAGAGGAAAGTCATTGTCAAAGATCTTTTTTACTATCGTTACGATACTTTCTTTGGCTAAATCGTACCCCAGCTCCTTGATACTTTCACCTTGGTTTTTATAGACTTGTGATATAGCAATACCTGGAATACCTTGAAGTACAGCTTCCATAGCAGCAGATGCTGTACCGGAGTAGGTTATATCTTCACCCATGTTTGAGCCTATATTTATTCCTGAGATCACGATATCAGGTCTGTTTTCTTTTGTGAAAAGTTTATTAAGTGCAAGAAAAACACAGTCTGTCGGTGTACCATCATCTAATTTGTAAAAGTCTTTTTTAACTTCTACAAAATTCAGTGGTCTTGTCAACGTAAGTGAATGTCCACAAGCGGATTTTTCTGTTGTCGGAGCAACAACAGAGACATGACCTAAAGGTTTAAGCGCTTCTACGAGTGCTTCAAGCCCTTCAGACTCAAAACCATCATCGTTTGTAACTAATATTTGTTTCATTTCTATTTACTTTTTTGAATTGTTTTACCGGTATTATAACCTTTTTGGTATAATACCTACAATTAGAAATTAATTCATTATTTTAAAAGGACCTATCGTGCAAAAAGAGCCGATGTTAAAAGAAACCTATAAAAAACTTTCAGAAGAACTTGAACAATTAAAATCTGTTGAGAGAGGCGCTATAGCCAAAGTTATAGACGAAGCAAGAGAACTAGGTGATCTTAAAGAAAATGCGGAATATCATGCTGCTAAAGATAAGCAAGGTTTGATGGAAGCACGTATTGCAGAGTTGACTGATATAGTAGGCCGTGCACAGGTTGTTGATCCTTCAACTTTTTCTCACAATAGAGTAAGTTTTGGCTCAAAAGTTCTGCTTACAGATCAAAATACTGATGAAGAGGTAAGTTACACTATTGTAGGTGGTACAGAATCAAATCCTTCAAAAGGTCTGATTTCGATTCAGTCACCTATGGCAAGAGCGCTTATAGGTAAAGAGGAAGGAGATGAAGTTTCACTTGTGCTTCCTAGCGGTAAAAAATCATATGACATTGAAGAGGTCTCCTACGAAGAGATCATATTAGATTAAGAGGGAAAAATATGGTAAAAGTGGGAGTTGTAGGTGCCAGTGGATACACAGGACTTGAACTGATTAAAATGTTGGTGACACACAGTGGATTTCAGCTTGTCTACCTTGCTACAACTCAAGGTGACACAATGGTTGAGGAATTACACCCTTCATTGATGGGAGTGATCAGTCTTCCTGTAGAAAAAGCGAATGCGGATGCAGTGGCTGAATCTTGTGAACTTGTTTTTCTTGCGCTTCCTCATAAAGCTTCTATGGGATTTGCTAAAGAGCTTTTAGACAAAGGCGTAAAAGTAGTCGATCTTTCTGCTGATTATCGTTTAGAGCTTGATACTTATGAAGCACACTATTGTGAACATGAAGATAAAACACATTTGGATGGTGCTACTTATGCACTTATTGAGTATTACAGAGAAGAGCTGAAAAATACGAATTTAGCTGCTGGTCCCGGATGTTATCCTACCGCCACATTGCTTGGTATCTTACCATTCATCCCATATATCGATACGTCAGCACCTCTTTTTGTAGATGCAAAGTCTGGTGTAAGTGGTGCAGGAAAGAAATTAAGTGAAACGACACACTTTGTTACGGTTAATGATAATATCTTTGCCTATAACCCCCTAAAGCATCGTCATGCACCAGAGATTTCGGAAAAGATAGAAAAGCTACAGGGTGCTAAAATGAATGTCAATTTTGTGCCACATCTCATTCCAGCTACACGTGGGGAATTGGTTTCCGTCTATGCAACGTTAAAAGAAGATATTGATCCATTAGAAGTACTGAAGGCGCATTATGAAAATGACCCATTCATTCGTATCAGAGAAAATCCCGTAGACATTAAAAGTACAGCAGGAACACATTTTTGTGACATATATGCAGCCAAAAATGGCAATGCACTTTTTGTCTCATCTGCTATAGATAATCTCTTACGTGGGGCAAGTTCTCAAGCTCTTGTGGCTGCAAACTTAATGTGCGGGTATGATGAAGGCTTAGGTATACCCACTATTACCTATATGCCTTAATAATGGATCATAGTAAATAATATGATTATCATAAAAGAGCAAGCACTTTTTATTGCTGACTCACATTATCCTCATCATGGGGATGCTTTTTTAAACTTACTTAAAAAACTTGACAAGGGAGAGGTCCAAACGCCTCAACTGTTTTTGATGGGAGATAATTTTGACTTGCTCTTTGGATACAATGATTATATTCAGACATTTTCAAAAGAGGCCATAGGCCTTCTCCAATCACTTTCAAAAAAATTTGAAATTCATTACTTTGAAGGAAACCATGATTTTTGTTTAACAGAGATCTTTCCTGATATACAAGTATATAATAGAGAACAACAGCCCGTCATATTTCATTTTGATGAAAAAAAAGTTGCTATTTCCCATGGTGATAAATATGCTACTGGTTTTGGTTATAACTTCTATTGTAAATTGCTACGCAATAAAAGCACACTGACTTTTCTTAGACCTTTTGAAAAAGTTATTATCGATCATCGTATGAAAAAATTGTCACATAAACATATATGTCTTCCTTTTAATGGTTTTCAAAAAAGAGTGGAAGAGATCTTAAAACATTATAAAGAGGTTGATTTGGTGATAGAAGGTCATTTCCATCAGTCTAAAACATTGGGTAAATATATCTCTTTACCTTCATTGGCATGTCAAGGAATGGTAGGTGTCATGGAAGAGGGAGAAATGCGATTTAAGACGCTCTAATGGTCTATATTACTCTCTTTACTGTAGCCTTTATCTCTGCTACACTTCTGCCAATGGGAAGTGAAGCTTTACTCCTTTATGATATATCACAAAACCACTCATTGATACTTTTATGGAGCTTTGCAACAGCAGGTAATACTTTAGGTTCAATGGTAAACTATTGGTTAGGACTAAAAGGTGAAAGATATCTTGAAGAAAAAGGGCATTTATCACCAAAGAAGATGGAAAAAGCAAAAGGTTTGTTTGACTTGTATGGAGGATGGACGCTACTTTTGTCATGGGTTCCTATTATTGGAGACCCATTAACGTTTATCGCTGGAGTTTTAGGCTATAACTTCAAACATTTTGTGATCATTGTTGCATTAGCTAAAGGATCACGTTATGCTATTGTCATCTTTTTAGCGAGTAACTTGTCCGTATAGAAAGACCCAAAAGGAATAAGTGACAAGATAAAGTAAAGTGCAGTTTCTTTTAATGTAAATCCAGACTCTTTTTTTGCTTCAATAATCTGATAGATAAACGCAAATACAAGTACACCATGCAACATACCTACTATTTTAGTTGCCATAGGGTAGCCAAAACTGTATTTCATAGGCATAGCAATAAAGATCAAAATGATAAATGAAATACCTTCTATTTTATTGATTAAACGAAACTTTTGTAATTCAGACATAATTACTCCTAATTTATTTTTTGAGAGTATAGCAGAAGATGTTTAATAATAAATTTTTAGGTTATAATTTTTTATCTATTAAAAAAGGATGATAATGCAAGATAGTAATTTTGAGAAACAAAATGTACCGGAGTATGATTTTGATATTATAGAGATACTTAAAGAGGGTTTTAAGCGTATAGAAGGGGTTAAAGGAATCTTTCTGTCTGTTTTTGTAGTGTATATGGCTATTGTGCTTGTTTTGCAAATCATACTAGGTATTTTCTTTCCTTCTCCACCACCACCTGCTGAACCAAATATCGTGAATCAACAGATCGTTACTATTTTAAGTTATCCGGTGGTCATGCCCATCATGGTTGGTATTATGATGCTTGCTATTCATTATTCGCGTGGTGAGGTCATAGAGTTTCAATCTATCTTTCACTATTTTCATTTAATGGGTAAATTGGCATTAGCCGGAATTTTAATTTACATTATGACTGTGATTGGTTTCCTACTGTTTATTCTTCCGGGGATATACTTGAGTATAGCCTATATCTTTACTATGCCTTTGATAGTAGATAAAGGAATGGATGTCTGGGATGCGATGGAGCTTTCTAGGAAAACAGTCACCCAGCATTGGTTTAAAATCTTTGGTCTATTCTTTCTTTTAAGTCTTTTCATGGCTTTGGGAGTATTGACATTGGGTATTGGACTTATTTGGGCAGTTCCATTACTATTTGTTACGCTCTATGGATTACTTTATCCATTGATGTTTGATGAGGTTCATGCTTAAACTAGAGTGTCTCTCCTTGTCTTATCTAAAATGAGAATAAAATGAATTTACCCTATCAATTCCGAACAGAGATCAAAACGATTATGTGTCATCAGGTGTACTTTTCCATGTAGTTCCATCATCTCATCAAAGATACGTTTAGATAGTGCAAATCCTACTTCCTGTTCTTTGTCTTCACCATCCATAGCTGCAAGGTTCATTTCGTCTATGATCTGTTTTGGAACAGAAATTCCTGGAACTTTATCATCAATAAAGTTTGCTGTTCTGGCACGTACTATAGGGAACTGTCCTAATATAAGATGCGCTTCTTTGGCGGTGTCTCGTATACTTATCTCTTTCGCTTCTTCAAAGAGTGCTAGGAGTTCTTTTGCATTTTCCAAGTCATATACTGGCTGTGTGATGATAGCTCGTGCACCATAGTCAAGTTTTTTAACCATACGTTTTTTAAGGCTGTTCATATCTTTTGCTGTTGCATTGCTTACGGCAAAAGGGTAGATAGGCTTTGGTGCGGGATTAAGTGCCTTATTAGTGTAATCGACGCCTTTATTTAAGTGATGGATGATACTTAGAAGTAAGGTAGAATCACGTTCAAGAACCCCTTTTACCTCTGGCTGGTCAGAAAATTTTGCAGGGTCACCTGTAAGTGCAAGATACAACGTAAATCAAAGTCATTTGCACCAAGCAAGGTAGACTGTAAAGAGAGTTTGTTTTTATCTCTCATACTCATCGTAGCGATAACAGGTTTGTTAAAGGTTTGCTGTATCTTGATAGCAGAGAGTACACCTGACATCTTAAGTTTTGCCAAAGGATTATCTGTACATGAAAAGCCAGTGACTTTTTCATCTAAATTATGTTTTTTTATGTTAGTTATGATTTCGTCTATGGATGCTCCATGAGGAGGGTTTATTTCTACAGTGATGAATTTTTTATCGTTACAAAGGATGTCGCAAAATTTCTCAAACATGATATTACTCTTAATATTTTTATTTTATTGTTATAATTCTATCAAAATTATGTATAGAGACGCATTTTAAGGAACTCCAATGAATAGTAAATTAGCAGTATTTGATTTTGATTCGACTCTGATGGATGGTGAGACTATCGACTTTTTGGCTGAACCTCTTGGACTTGAAAAGCCTGTAGCAGATATTACTGAAAGAGCTATGGCTGGGGAATTGGATTTTTTTAAGTCTCTTGTAGCCAGAGTATCGCTTATAGAAGGTTTGGAAGAAGAAAGAGTAAATGCTATCTGTTCAGAACTTCCTATGATGCCTGGTGCGTTTGAAGTGGTAGCTGGCCTTAAAGAACGTGGTTATACTGTAGTTTGTTTTTCAGGTGGATTTAGAAATGCTACAAAGCCTGCTTGTGAGAAACTAGGCATTGATGCAGACTTCTCGAACTTCTTGCACACTGAAAGAGGGATACTTACTGGACAAGTTGGTGGAGAGATGATGCATTCTGATGCAAAAGGTGAAATGATCATACGGCTACAAAATCTTTTGGGAGTCAACAGAGCAAATACGCTTGTAGTAGGTGACGGAGCAAATGATCTCAGTATGTTTGCACATGCAGATACACGTGTAGCATTTTGTGCTAAACCTGTACTGAAAAAAGCTGCAACACACTGTGTGGATGAAAAAGATTTAACACAAATACTTCAGTTGGTAGATTCTCTTTAATGAAAACTAACAGCTGTAGTATAAAAGGTATTGTACGGCAACTGTTAAATTATAAAAAATCCGTTATATTGGGAAATGTACTTGCATTACTCTCAACACTGCTTGTGGTAATTATTCCTCTTTTTATTCCTATATTGGTAGATGAACTTTTACTCGGAGAAGACCATGGATTTATTGCATGGATATCTGAAAATATCTTTATTTCTGACACAAAGGGTTATGTGCTCTTTGTCTTGGCTCTTATTATCTTTCTTCGTGTATCAAGCGTGCTTTTAAGTATTTTACAGAGTAAAATATTTACGGTAATATCAAAAAATATTACATATAAAATGAGACAATCACTACTTAAACATCTGAAACATGTCTCACTTAAAGAGTATGAGACGATGCGTGTAGGGGCAGTGACTTCGAAACTGGTTACAGATGTGGAAACCATAGACGGATTTGTAAGCACGACTATCTCTAAGTTTATTATCGCCTCTTTTGTGCTGTTTTTTCTGCTGTAGTACTTGTTTTGGATCCACTGGCAACTGGCTGTATTCATATTAGTAACGAATCCTATCGTTGTCTTTTTCACCGCCAAACTAGCACGGAACATAGGTAGACTTAAAAAAGATGAAAATAAAGCGGTAGAAGTGTTTCAGTCTGCATTAAATGAAACCTTGGAACTCTTTCATCAGATTCGTGCTGCGAATAAGGAAGAATATTTCTTTGATAAAAGTGAAGTAAAAGCGCAAGAATTAAAAGAACATGCTATTGCATTCGGGTACAAAAGTGAAGCTGCGATGAAGTACTCTTATTTAGTGTTCTTAAGTGGCTATGAAGTATTTAGGGCAGTAAGTATTTTAGCTGTCGCATATTCTGATCTCTCAGTAGGGTTGATGCTTGCAATTTTCTCATATCTGTGGGTAATGGTTACACCTACTCAAGATATTATCAATTTTCAATATGCACTATCAACAGCAAAAGCTGCCTGTGGCCGTATTAATAGTATTTATGACATGGAACAAGAGCCACAAAGAGAAGAGAAGATAAACCCTTTTGATAAACAAAATGCAGTTGATATAGAGGTTAAAGATCTTTCTTTCTCTTATCAGAAAAACAAAAAGATATTAACTAATATCAATATGTATATAGAGAAAGGATCAAAGGTTGCTATTGTTGGTGCCAGCGGTTCTGGTAAAACGACACTCTCCAATATACTTGTTGGTTTCTATCCGTTCAATGAGGGAGAGATTGTATATGGTGGGGTCTCCAACAAAGTATTGAAGCTTTCTACTATTAGAGAAAATATTCATCTTATCTTGCAACATCCTAAACTTTTTAATGATACAATGTTGTTTAATCTAACGCTTGGTAAGCAATATAGTGAGTATGCAGTGCAAAATGCACTTGAAATCGCGCAGCTCACAGATGTGATAGAGCGTTTGGATCTCGGACTTGATACACTTGTTGGGAAAGACGGTATCAAGCTAAGTGGCGGACAGCGTCAAAGAGTGGCTATAGCAAGAATGATATTATCTGATCCCAAAGTGGTCATCTTTGATGAATCCACTTCTGCTTTGGATGTGCATACAGAGCTAAAACTATTTGATGCACTACAGGACTTTTTGTCCGAAAAGACGGTGATTACCATTGCGCATAGATTGAGTACTATAAAAAGTGCAGAGTTTATTTATGTGTTAGAAGACGGTAAAGTTGTTGACAGTGGTACACCCAAAGCACTGTTGGCAAAAGATGAGAGTTATTTTTCTAGTATGGTTTAAAAAGGTACACATTGGATATTTTTCAGGCGATAATCATCGGTATTATCGAAGGTTTTACAGAGTTTTTGCCCATCTCCTCTACAGGGCATATGATAGTCGCCTCTGAATTTTTGGGTGTTTCTCAAGATTCACTCACCAAAGCGTATGAAGT
This sequence comes from Sulfurovaceae bacterium, assembly GCA_963785375.1. Taxonomy (GTDB): domain Bacteria; phylum Campylobacterota; class Campylobacteria; order Campylobacterales; family Sulfurovaceae; genus Sulfurovum. The sequence continues at coordinate 379,978 of CAWAVD010000006.1, read as the reverse complement.
CATCATACAATTTGCCGCTATTCTTGCAGTGATACTTATTTACAAAGAAAAGATCACTTTTAAACAAATAGACCTATGGCAAAAACTTTTTATAGCCTTTCTTCCTCTCGCAATCGTTGGATACATTTTTAAAGATGCTATCAAAACACTTTTTACTGTTGAAATAGTTGCCTTGATGTTTATCATCGGTGGATTTATTTTTCTCATAGTGGAATATTTTTACGAAGAAAAAAAGGCACATGTCACGCATGTTGAAAAAGTAAATTATAAACAGGCATTCTGGGTAGGGGTAGCGCAAATATTTTCACTGATACCAGGTACCAGTAGAGCAGGAGCAACGATAATCGGTGGTTTACTTGTAGGATTAGACAGAAAAACATCCATGGAATTTTCATTCTTGCTTGCAATACCTGTTATGGCAGCAGTCACAGGATATGACCTACTTAAACATTATCAAGATTTTGCAGATGCCAACTGGGGAGCTTTTATTATAGGTTTCATTGCGGCATTCGTCGTGGCTTATTTGACAATCAAACTTTTCCTAGCATTTATTCAAAGGTTTACTTTTGTGGCATTTGGTATTTATAGAATTCTTTTTGGATTATTATTGTTAATGCTCCTGTAATCTTAAGTGAGGTTGAATTTATAGAACCTCTTTTGAGAGTTTCTATTAAGTTCAAAAAAGATTTTTGGACATGAACGGGGATACCCCGTATTTTAAAGGTATATAATGAAATTTAGTGAATTTGATTTTCACGCTGATCTGGCAAAAGGTGTGAAAATAGCAGGCTTTAAAGAGCCGAGTCCCATCCAGGAGATGGCTATCCCTATCATCAACAATGGAAGCGATATGGTAGGCCAAGCCCACACAGGTACAGGTAAAACAGCAGCCTTTGGACTTCCTATGATGGACAAACTTGCAAAAGGTGAGATAGAAAGAGCGTTGGTCATTACGCCTACACGAGAGTTGGCCACACAAGTAGCCGATGAACTTTATCATTTAGGACGTTTTGCAGGTATCAGAACGTTAACTGTGTATGGTGGAGTAGGGTATGGACGTCAGATAGCATTGATTCATAAAGGTGTACAGATTGTGGTAGCTACGCCTGGAAGACTTAAAGACCTTTATAAAAAAGGAAAGATTGATGTTTTTAATCCAGAGATAGTTGTATTGGATGAAGCAGATGAAATGCTTGATATGGGTTTTCTCGAAGAGATCAAAGAGATATTTGAGTATATTCCTCAAAACAGACAAACATTACTCTTCTCCGCAACAATGCCTGAACCCATCAAAGAATTGGCAAGCAATATACTTTATCAACCAGAATATATCTCTGTTGTAGGTAATGAAGAAACAACAAATAACATAATAGAACAACGTTACTATATGATACATGAACATCAAAGAGATGAGGCTATCGTCAAACTTCTAGAAACAGAAGAGACTAATAAATGCATTATCTTCTGTCGTATGAAAAGAGAAGTAGACAGATTGACAGAACATTTGCAGGCATTAGGGTTCAACGCCAGTGGTTTACATGGTGACTTGGAACAAATGGACAGGGAAATGGTCATTAAAGCCTATAGAAGGGGGCAAACAAAGATTATGGTAGCGACTGATGTTGCAGCGCGTGGTCTTGATGTTAAGGATGTGACACATGTTTTTAACTATCATATTCCTTTTGATCCACAAAGTTATGTTCACCGTATTGGTCGTACAGGACGTGCAGGTAGAAGTGGGCAGGCGATTACTTTGGTAACAACTGAAGAGTTTAGAGAACTTCAGCGTATTCAAAAAGAAGTGGGTGCAGAAATGCGTTTGGGAACGATTCAGGGAGGATCAGGACTTGATGACTCAAGTTGTGAATATTTAGCTGAACAGATCAGAAATATCCATGTTCACAATGATGCAGCGGAGTTGTTGGCCTATATGGGAGAGATGGATAAAGAGATACTTTTAGAAAAGTTGATATCAAACCTAATTGATCAGGAACAGCATAATATTGGAACTCAAATAGGTTTTGATCAAAATACTGTAGATGAGATGATCAAAGGGTATGAAGCGGAACAAAAAGCAACACGAAATAACAATCGTAGAAAAAAGAAAAGATAATTCTTGTTTTTTACCTAACACCAAGCAAAACTATTTTAGAATTTGTAAACTTATATAATGAGGTAATTGTATGGAAATAGATTTAGTAAGCGAAGGCTTAAAATTCATGGTGCTAGGAATGATGGTTGTATTCGTCTTCCTAGTCATACTAGTTCAGGTAATGAAGCTACAAGCTAAAATTATCAATAAATTCTTCCCCGAAAAAGCACCTGAAGTAGCTCCTACTTCAACTAATGCTACTCAAGAAGCAGATCATGTTGCAGCTATTATCGGAGCTGTCACAGAATTTCGTAAAAAATGATAAATAAGGTATCGTAAATGGCTAAAAAATATATTGATATAATGGACACAACTTTTAGAGACGGATTTCAATCTGTCTTTGGTGGTCGTGTACTTATGGATGACTTTTTTCCTGCAGTAGAAGCAGCGAAGAATGCAGGTATTAATCACTTCGAATTCGGAGGTGGAGCAAGATTTCAATCACTTTTCTTTTATTTACAAGAAAATGCATTTGACATGATGGACGGTTTTAGAGAGATCGTAGGACCTGATGCTAACCTACAAGTTTTATCACGTGGTATCAACACAGTAATGCTTGATACAGGAAGTCGTGAAATGATCGAGCTTTTTGCAAAAATGTTTAAAAAACATGGAACTACAACTGTACGTAACTTTGATGCATTGAATGATGTGAATAACCTAGCTTTTTCAGCTGAAATGATCAAGAAGCATGGTCTTGATCATGAAGTTGTGGTAACGATGATGGATCTTCCTCCTGGATGTAAAGGTGCACATGATGTTGCTTTTTACGAAAAAACACTTAGAAATATTTTGGATTCAGGTATTGAATTTGACAGTGTTTGTTTTAAAGATGCATCGGGAACTGCAAATCCTCATAAAGTTTATGAAACTATAGGAATGGCAAGAAAACTTCTTGGTGAAAGTGTTCATTTAAGACTGCATACACATGAAACAGCTGGTGTATCAGTAGCATCATACCTTGCTGCACTAGATGCAGGTGCAAATGGTATAGATATGGCGGCATCACCTGTAAGTGGTGGTACGAGTCAACCAGATATCCTTACAATGCTACATGCAACAAAAGGTACAGACTATAACCTTGGTGATTTACAGCTCGATAAGATCTTAAAATATGAAGAAAGACTTAAAGAGTGTCTTGCAGAATATATGATCCCACCTGAAGCAACACAAGTATCACCTCTTATTCCATTTTCACCAATGCCTGGTGGAGCATTGACAGCCAATACTCAAATGATGAGAGATTCAGGAGATCTTGATAAGTTTGATGAAGTGATCGCTGCGATGAAAGAAGTAGTTGAACGTGGTGGTTATGGTACATCTGTGACTCCAGTGAGTCAGTTCTACTGGCAGCAAGCATATGCTAATGTTATGTTCGGACCTTGGAAGCAAATAGCTCCAGGATATGGACGTATGGTACTTGGTTACTTTGGTAAGACACCAGTAAAAGCAGATGATGAGATCATCAAGCTTGCATCTGAGAAGTTGAAATTAGAGCCAACAACAGAAAATCCTTTAGATATCGCTGATAGAGATGAAACTAAATCTATTGCACACTGGACAAAAGTACTTGAAGATGAAGGACTTGAAGCAACAGATGAAAACATCTTTATTGCAGGTGCATGTGATCAAAAAGGTATTGCGTTCCTGAAGGGTGAAGGCCCTCTCATGGTAAGAAAAGGTGAAAATAATTGTAGTGGAGATAAAGAAATGGCAGGGAATTATACAGTAGTAGTAGATGGTAAGAAATATAGTGTACAAGTAGCAGAAGGTGAGGGTGATATCCAAATTTCACCAGCACAGGTAAATGCGGTAGCAGAAGCAGCAGCACCAACAGTATTGTCAAGTGGAGCGGGAAGTACTGAAATAAATTCTCAAACTCCAGGTAATGTATGGAAAATTCTTAAAAATCCAGGTGATAGTGTTGCAGAAGGTGAAACCATTATGATTCTTGAAGCGATGAAAATGGAAATTGATATCGCGGCACCAAAAGCGGGTAAGATTGCCTCAATTAATGTAAATGTCAACGATTCAGTTGCAGATGCGCAACTTCTAGCCACAATGGAGTAAACATGAAGTTAAAACATCTTTTATTTTCAATGGTGTTTGCTTTAACAGCACTCACTGCATCAGTTCAGGCGAGTGTTCAAGAAGTACCTCCTGCACCTGCACAGGAAACTGAAAAAGCATATGAGTCTAAATCTATTACCCAACTTCTAGGAAGCTTTTTTGAAACTACAGGTCTGAGTGCAATGGTTAATCCTAAAGACGGTGTAAAGAATGGTCATGGTGAAGAGATGACCCATTTTTCTCAAAGTTGGGGTAAACTCATTATGTTTATAATTATCTTTGTACTTTTCTATTTGGCAATTGGTAAAGGCTTTGAACCATTGCTTCTTTTACCTATTGCTTTTGGTGGACTACTGGCCAATATTCCTATAGCCAATATGACAAGTGATCATGGAATGTTAGGTATTATTTATAATATGGGTATTGCTAACGAATTCTTCCCTCTACTTATATTCATGGGTGTTGGAGCGATGACAGACTTTGGACCGCTTCTTTCTAATCCAAAAACTGCACTTCTTGGTGGAGCAGCACAGTTTGGTATCTTTGGTTCATTGGTTGGTGCAGCTGCACTTTCACAGTATACAGGTATGGTAGACTTTACACTTAAACAATCTGCAGCTATCAGTATTATTGGTGGTGCTGATGGTCCTACTTCTATCTTTATAGCTTCGGCATTGGCACCTGAACTCCTTGGAGCTATCGCAGTTGCGGCTTATTCATATATGGCATTGGTTCCAGTGATCCAACCACCGATAATGAGAGCTTTAACAACATAAGGAAGAGCGTCAAATTGTTATGAAGACAACGAGAAAGGTAAATAGACTTGAAAAACTTATTTTTCCACTTATTGTAATCATGATGATTGCACTTATCTTACCGGATGCTGCACCATTGATGGGTTCTTTTGCACTTGGTAACTTTGCAAAAGAGTCAGGTGTAGTGGATAGACTTTCAAATGAGATGCAAAATTCTCTTATTAATATTGTTACTATCTTCCTTGGGCTAGGTGTTGGTTCTACATTAGCATCAGATTCATTTTTGGTAGCTGAGACATTGGGTATTATGGTTATTGGTCTTCTTGCATTTGCTGCTGGTACAGCTGCAGGTGTGCTTATGGGTAAGACTCATGAACAAGTTTTCAAAAGAACCTATTAACCCGCTCATTGGTGCTGCGGGGGTTTCTGCTGTACCAATGGCAGCAAGGGTTGTCAGTAAAGTTGGTTCTGAAGAAAAACCGGGTAATATTCTACTTATGCATGCTATGGGTCCAAATGTGGCTGGTGTTATTGGTTCAGCCGTTGCAGCTGGTGTACTGCTTTCTATCTTTAAATAAGATAGAAGGTTTATATTATGCTTCCTTTTATTGAGGAAGCATAAGTTAGAAAATGATATAAGTTTTCTAACTTATGCTTTGCATTATAAAAAAGCGATAGGTAATGAAGATGATCTTTCTTCATTTACACTATAATTAAAAAAAGAAAGAAATAGGATACTTATGAGTACTAAAACGCCTAAAGGACTTGATAAACTAGGATTGAAAGATATTGGAGATATCTATTACAATTTAAGTTATGATGAGTTGCAAGCGCACGAGGTAAACAGCGGAGAGTGTAAGATCTCAACATCAGGCACAGCAATGTGTGATACAGGAATCTTCACAGGACGTAGTCCTAAAGATAAATATTTTGTCGATCAGGCGCCTTCAAATGAACATATTGCCTGGGGTGATGTTAATGCCAAGATTGATAAAGAGATCTATGATGAACTTCTTGATCTTACTTTAACACAACTTTCGGGTAAAAACATTTATGTAACAGATGTTTATGCTGGAGCAAGTGCTGCAAGTAAGCGTTCTGTACGTTTTGTCACTGAAGTAGCTTGGCAGGCCCATTTTGTTAAAAATATGTTTATTCGTCCTACAGAGTCTGAACTTGAAAGATTTGTACCAGACTTTACTGTCTATAATGCATGTAAAGCTGTAGATAAAAAGTATAAAGAACATGGACTGAATTCTGATGTTTTTGTTGTCTTTAACATAGAAGATAATATTGCTATTATCGGGGGTACCTGGTATGGTGGTGAGATGAAAAAAGGTATCTTCTCTATGATGAATTACTGGTTACCACTAGAAGGTAAACTATCTATGCACTGTTCTGCCAATGTAGGTGAAGAGGGTGATGTATGTCTTTTCTTTGGACTTTCTGGTACGGGTAAGACTACACTGTCTACAGATTCTAAAAGAGCACTTATCGGTGATGATGAACATGGATGGGACAATCATGGCGTCTTTAACTTCGAAGGTGGATGTTACGCAAAAGTGATCAATCTTGATGAGAAAGCAGAGCCGGAGATCTACGGTGCAATCATCAAAGATGCACTTTTGGAAAATGTGGTTGCAGACGATAATGGTGAGGTTGACTATACGGATGGTTCTAAAACTGAAAACACACGTGTTTCTTATCCTATAGAACATATTGAAAACCATAAAAAAGATCTGCAGGCAGGTCACCCAAATAACATTATTTTCCTTTCAGCAGATGCATTTGGTGTATTACCTCCGGTAAGTAAACTTACTAAAGAGCAGGCTATGTATTATTTCCTTAGCGGTTATACGGCCAAAGTAGCTGGAACAGAAAGAGGGATTACTGAACCTGTAGCGACCTTCTCTGCATGTTTTGGTGAAGCATTCTTGCCATTACACCCAACAGTCTATGCTAAATTACTTGGTGAAAAAATAGATGAACATGGGGTAAATGTTTACTTGTAAACACTGGTTGGACAGGAGGTGCTTACGGTGTGGGTAAACGTATGAGTATTAAAAATACACGTGCATGTATTAATGCAATCCTTGATGGTTCAATTAATGAGTCCGAGTTTGATACAACATTTACTTTTGGTCTTAAGTTTCCTAAAACATTAAATGGTGTTGATACAGAGGTTCTAAATCCAAGTACAGCTTGGAAAGACAGAGAAGAGTATGATAAAACACGTGACAGACTAGCACAGATGTTTATTGAAAACTTTAAACGTTACAATCATGAAAGCAGTGAATTTGACTTTTCAGCTGCAGGTCCTCAACTCTAAAAAATAGACCTACACAGTATAATCTGTGTAGGCATTACATATCTACTAAAACCTAAACACTTAAATCTTTAAATTTATTTTAATATATAAACTTATATTACTTGATGTATTAAATGAAAATAAATGGTATACTATTAGAATACAAGCTTATGTACTAGCATAAATAATTAACATAAAAGGACAGAAAATGAAACTATATAAAAAACTTCTCTGTGTAATGGGTACGACACTTTTGCTTTTTGGAACCAGTCTAGTAGCAGAGGATAAGACTCCTAAGGATATTATAAATAAGGCATTCAAGTATCTTCATAATTTGGATACATATGCTTTTAATGCAGTTATAATCGATAATGATGAACTAGAAAATGGGGAAATCATGAAGTATAGGTTTGATACCTCTGTAAAGGTAGACAGACCAGGTAAATTACGAGTAGATGTAAAAGGGGATACAAGAGATAGAAGTAATTATCTCTATAACGGTGTCTATACAATGATGGATAATGAGTTTAACTATTATGGACAGATCAAGGCATCTGATACTATTGATGGAACACTTGATTATATTTTTGAAGAGTATGGTATTCGATCACCTCTAGCGCAACTATTATATAGTAATATGCACAAACGTGCAAAGTTTATCAAAAGTAAAAACTTTGGGAAAAGAATGGTAGATGGTACAGAGTGCGATTATATAGCTTTTAGTGATGGTTCAAGAGATGTCCATATATGGATCGAAACGGGCGACCAGCCATTGATAAAAGCTTATAGCATCATTGATAAAACTGGTGAAGGTGATTATAGAGTCAATACTTCATTAGTATGGGATATAGACGCAAAAATTTCAGATAGTGACTTTATTTTCAAGGCGCCAAAAGGTGCAGAGAAAATCTCAGTTCAAAGTGCATATTAAAAAAGGGAGATATCATGAAAAATAAAAATATATTTTTAGTCAAGTTCACAGTAGTAGCTACAATGATCGGATTCTTTTCTCCATCAGTGAATATTAAAACAGATTTAGTATCAAATAACAGTCATAATAATACACCTATACAAGTAAGTGTATCTCTACTTAATACAGTAGAAGCAAGAGGGCAACGTGGAGGTGCAAATAGAGGAGCTGCACAACGTAGTAATCGTGCAAGGTCAAGACCTGCATCAAGACCATCAACAAGTCCGGTGAATAGAAATAAAAATACAAATGTAAATAGAAATATAAATCGAAATGTGAATGTAAATCGAAATGTAAATGTAAATCATCGTTATTATGGTGGTCATGGACATGGATATGGATATTATGGAGGTCATCCAGTGCTTGCATTTACGACTGGTTTGGTAATAGGTTCAGTCATTGCTGCTTCAACAATGCCATCTTCCTGTACAACAATAGTAGCAAATGGTGTTAGTTATAGACAATGTGGAAGTTCATACTATATGCCTGTATATCAAGGTGATACTTTAGTTTATAAGGTAGTTGCTTCTCCTTATTGATCTAAGAAAAGCATAGTATGGATAATAGATAAAGAATTATATTTGGATATATTTACTCTTATATAATTCTAAGTTATTTATAATACAATACAAAAAATTTTAAAAGGAAATAATTATGGATATAAATAAATGGAGAGCAACATGTAGACCTATTAGAATCGTTGTAGGATTAGCACTTATTGGTTATGGTGTATATTCAGGAAATGCATGGTTCTATCTTGGTGTAATACCACTTATTGCAGGGCTTACAAATTTTTGTCCAGCATGTATTATCACTAAAAAGTGCGATACACAAGTAAAATAATACAAGTGGGGATTTCCCCATTTGTTTGATCCCTTAGTCAAATGCTATATACTAGCACTCTTTTCATAATTCAACCATTCCATTATTTAATAAAGTATAATTTCACATTACAACACTTCAAAGGTATAGGCAATGGATAAACTTACGCAATATTTAAATGAAAATCCTCATGATGAACTTCACCCCTCAGAAATTGCCAATATTCTTAAAGATCTTGATGAAAAAAGTTTTGAACAAGCAGTACAAGCCATACCTAAAGAGCTTATTGCAGATGTTGCATTGGAACTTCCAGATAGATATTTTGAAGATGTTGTTGAATCTTTTTCAACAAAAGAACTTGCAGATTCAGTTTCGGAATTGGAAAGTGATGATCAAACAGACTTTATGCAAGAACTTGAAGAAGTCGATCAAGGGATAGCCAAAGCGGTATTTAACCAACTAAATAAAGAAGATCAGGCAGATATCTTAAAACTGAAACAGTATGATGATGATGAAGCTGGTGCATATATGCAAGTTGAAGTATATACAGCTAAATTATATGATACAGTACATGATGTAATCAGAGAATTTGCACAGTTAAGAAGAAAAGATGAACTTGAAAATGTAAATTATCTTTTCGTGACAGATAAAAAAAAGAGATTGCGTTATGGGATTGGCTTAGATCACCTTTTGGTTTTTGATTTTGATAAGACCTTAGAAGAGAATATAGTAGAAAACTCTGAAAAATATAAGCCTATTGTAGGACATCATAATGATGATATTCGTGATATAGTACAAAAGTTCCAAGAATATGACCTCTCATCAATGCCCATTATTGATAATAATGGGATACTTCTTGGTCGAATTACTTCAGATGATATTTATGATATTATCAATGAACAGGCAACAGATCAAATGTACCATTTGGCCGGTGTTAATGATGATGCAGAGGAAGATGAAGATATTTTTAAAGCGGGGAAAACTCGTGCTGTGTGGTTAGGGGTTAATCTAATTACGGCTATTTTGGCTTCTTTAGTCATTGGTCTTTTTGAAGATACGCTTCAAACTGTTGTTGCATTAGCCATTTTAATGCCTATTGTAGCTTCAATGGGTGGTAATGCCGGAACACAAAGTCTTACAGTTGTTGTACGTCAACTTGCACTTGGTGATATTGCAAAACATGATGCATATCGAACGATAAGGAAAGAAGTGATACTTTCTCTTGTAAATGGTTTCATTTTTGCTATAATCATGGGTATAATAGCTTCAGTATGGTTTGAAAAAGGGATGCTTGGCATCGTAATAGCACTCTCTATGATAATCAACTTATTGAGTGCAGGTTTCTTTGGTGCTATGGTGCCATTGTTACTTAAAAAAATGGAAGTAGACCCAGCGATAGGGAGTACTGTAGTACTCACTACTGTGACTGATGTTGTAGGCTTCTTTTCATTTTTAGGTCTTGCGACCTTAATATTATTATAAAGGTAAAATTACTTATATGGATTTGTTAATTCTATATTTCTTTTTGGCTGTTTTTATATCGTTCATCTGTTCTATTTTGGAATCCGTCTTACTTTCTGTCAATATGGCATATATTTCAGTTCTTGAAAAAGAACGACCTAGAGTAGGGACACTTCTAAAAGCCCATAAAATTGGTATCAATAAGTCGATAGCCTCTATTTTGATACTTAATACCATTGCCAATACACTTGGAGCAGCTGCAGTAGGGGCACAAGCAGAAAGTCTTTATGGTGTAGGTGCTGTTTTTTATGTTTCTATTCTTTTGACTTTCGCAATATTATTTCTCTCTGAAATAATACCTAAAACGATAGGTGCAGTCTATTGGAAGCAGTTGGCACCATTGGCAGCCTACGTAATACGTTTTTTTATCTGGTTTACGTATCCAATTATTTTGCTGACACTCTTTGTGACAAACCGTATCAGCAAGTCTGACGACACAATGAGTTTAACAAAAGAAGAGCTTATTGAGAGTACACTTTTAAGTGAAGATGAAGGAGTGCTTGGTGAGAAGGAGTCAGATGTTATTGAAAATATCCTCTTGCTTGACAAGATAAGAATCAAAGAGATTCTTACTCCTAGAACGGTTGTTTTTGCTTTGGATGGTAATCGAAGTATCAAAGATATCATAGAGAATGAACCAGCCATATTCAAATTTTCAAGAGTACCTGTCTATGATGAGAGTATTGAAAATATTACAGGTATTGTCATGACTAAAAAGATATTTAAACAAGCACTGAAAGATGACAGTGTTTCTTTAAACACTGCACAAAAAGATATCTTCAAGATATCAGAGAACTTACCTGTTTCTAAGGCACTAGATCTTTTTATTAAGAAAAAAGAGCATATGTTCCTGGTAGTTGATGGCTACGACCAAACTGAAGGAATTGTGACACTTGAAGATTGTGTTGAAACGATATTGGGCGTTGAGATCGTTGATGAGAGTGACAGTGATGCTGATATGAGAGAAGTAGCAAAACAAAAAATGCGTCTTAAACGCAGACTAGACAGTATTTCTAGAGATACAGAATAAGGTCTCTTTTGTCATTAGCTACACTTGGATTATCTCCTGAAATCTTAAAAGCATTGGGTAATAAAGGCTATGAGTCTGCCACACCTATACAAAAAGTATTGATTCCCGCTATCTTTTCAGGGCGGGATATCATAGCTGGTGCACAGACAGGAACAGGAAAAACAGCAGGGTTTTCTGTTCCTATTCTTCATGAATTAAGTAAAAGTTTTGTAACAGGACAACATTATCCTAAAGCAGTCATTTTAGTACCTACACGAGAATTGGCAAAACAAGTACATGCAAGTATAGAAGCATATGGAAAGTATCTTCACTTAAAAAGTATTGTTCTTTATGGTGGTGCAAATTTAACTTCTCAAGCTAAGAGGCTAAAAGAAGGTACGGATATCATAGTTGCTACAAGTGGACGTCTTTTAGAACATATAGGACAAAAGAATGTCAATCTTGAAAGTGTAAATTATCTGGTGTTGGATGAGGCAGATACTATCTTGGATATGGGATTTGTACATGAAGTGAGTAAGATTTTGCATCATCTCCCTAAAAAAAGACAAAATATACTGATCTCTGCAACACTTTCAGGATCTGTAAAACGACTGGCAGAACAGATTCTTCAAAAACCTAAATTGATTGAAGTAGACAGTATGGGTACTTCTGCAGATACTGTAGAACAAGTGGTTTACCCAGTTGAAAAAGAGATGAAAACAGAGTTGCTGTCATTTTTAATAGGTTCACGTAACTATAAACAAGTACTTGTGTTTGTACGAAAAAAAGAGGTAGCAGATGAAGTCTCTAACGAACTGAATCTATCAGGACTAAAAACAGCAGTTATCCATGGAGGGAAAAGTTCAGGAGAGAGAAGTCGGGCACTTGAAGGTTTTAAAATAGGGAAGATTCAAGTACTTGTCGCTACTGACATTGCAGCACGAGGATTAGATATACCTACTTTAGGCGTAGTGATAAACTATGATATCCCACATGTTACAGGTGACTATATTCATCGTATCGGTCGTACAGGAAGGGCAGGCTCTAAAGGATTGGCTATCACACTTATATCTCCTTTAGAAATGGTGGCATTGAAAGATGTAGAACGTCTTATGGGTAAAGCGATACCTCAGGAGAAGTTAGAAGGCTATGCTCCCAAAGTAATAACCAAACAAAAAGGGGCACGTAAAACCCCCAACGAACGCAAAAATACAGATGGGGCTTTTGGTAATAAAAAAAGGAAAACAGTTTCTACTCCTAAAAGCAAAAAACGTAAAACTACTAAACGTGATGGATTTAAAAAATTTGATGTAGATAAGCCAAAGACAGATAAGAAAAATAATAAACGCGGAAGAGGTAGAAAATAATCCCGCGTTAAACAATGTGGTGAATAGTTGAATCGCTTATTTATCGTTGAAGTCTTTCAAAAATGCCAAAGTTAATGTATCTTTGCCATTGATGACTTTTCTTCCTACATATAAATTTACGCTGTGGAATAGAAAAAGTTCACCTGCGTAGTTGATACCTAAGATAAAAGTGTAGTCTCCAAAGGTAAATTTTTTCAACCCTTTTGCCTCAGGTTTTTGAGTAGGGTTCTCTATATAAAAACAGACTTCATTAGGAAAGTCACTTGTACGGTTATCATTATTATTTAAATGTACTTCACCAAGTTCAGACGTAACCTGAACAGAGAGTTTCTGATCGAGTTCATGAGTTTTTATAGTATATGATCCAAATGTAAATTGCATTAATACCCCTTATTTATTTTATAAGATATTATAACCTGCATTAGTCTAATTCTAAATAAAATTTTGTTTAAATTATTGGCATTTTTATCATTCCATATGACCCTGTAACATAGGTTAGTTTTAGTGGCTATAGGCTGTTTATATTTGTTTTAAAGAAAATTTTCCGATCTCTTCTAAAAATGTAGTGGCATAAGATCCTTTAGGAAGATAGAATTGAACTGTGAGTTGTTTGGCTTCATTGTCATACTTCGTCTCAACCTCTTTAGGCCATATCCATGCAAATCTTCGGTCACCTTTTAAGCTGTTTAGCTCTGTATCATCATACTCTTCTTCAAGATGGTAGGCATCACTTTTTGCACGAAGTGCATTGGCACCGCAGAGTAACCCTGTAGGAGAAATTTTTCCTTGTTTAAATTGTTGTGCACTTTGCATCATCTCTTTTACAAAGTCTTTTTTACCATAAGGGTAGGGCATAATGACATCACCTATAAACAGTTTGAAGAATTGGGGCTGCTTAGCTAAGATTTTAACCAGTTCAAGTGGATATTGTAATTTTTTGGCTGCATCATCGATTTTATTTTCTGTAATGATAGTAGAGAGTTTTACTCTTGATCCCAACCATCGGTTAAAGAGGTAGCTTTGGTAAGCTGAGACAAGTAATTTTTCTTTACTTCCTTTGAGTCGTTTTCCGGAGTGTGCAATCTCTTTACCTTGGAGGTAAGAACGGCTGTCTTCTCCAAAGCGTTGATAGCCATAATAGTTTGGTATACCGTTTACTTGCATTTTTTTTGCCGTCGTATTAAAAAACTTAGCATCTTTCTCAGAGATATTATGCAGAATAATGGAAAAAAGGTTGCCTTTGAGCTGCCCTATTTTGATAGGTGCTTTGCTATAGCTACGTTCAAGTATCTCTATTTTCTCTGTCGTAAGATTTTTATTCAGTTCTTTTTCAAACTTCTTTGGAAGGGAAACATATTGTATAGTGGTTGCATTTTTGTCTTTTAGACCAGCATAGCCGATATCACGCTCTTGCAGGCCTGTTGCTTTCGCAAGCACTGTGATTAGTTTCCATGTACTCATATCTGTTTTTTTGATTTTAAGTATGAGATAGTTTCCCGTACCTGTAGAAGTATAAAGAGGTACTTCTTCAACGAAAAATCGTTCGATAGTCTGTTCAAAGTCAAACTTGAGTGGAGTGTGATTATAGGCGTAAGTTTTAATATAATTCATGGAGAGATTATATCGAAATTATTATGTAGCATAGACTTTATTCTTGATTTTATCATTGATACATTTTTTATCTATTTAAATTGGACTTACGAGGCTAAAAATATTCATAATTATCTCAAAAACAATATTAAATAACTTTTCTATTATGACTACAGTATTGTAGTGCAACACATATTTTTCTATACTCTATCATTAATGGGAAGAAGGACAGAATTAAATTACCAAATATTTGCTGAGACAGTAGTTTCATAAGGTCACGGAACTTTAGAATACTGCTGTGGAAAAAGTGATTTACGCTATAAAAATTAAACAATAGACCATGAAAGTACCTTGATTGGAAAACACCTTATAAAGTGTTTCAATAACTTTCAGGGTTTGATGCTAGAATTGTGCTCATAGTATTCGTTAGAGATGCGAAATAACTATATTTTAACATTATTATTTGAGACATAGATGGTAGCATCCTTGATTGTGGTCACAAGTATATTTATTCTTCTTGTTCAACAGAATTTACTAAAAAATCGTTAAAATAAAACATAGGACATAAGGAAAAAAATGAAGAAATTTATTTTAGCAACTACAGTATTCGCAACTAGTATTTCACTTCAAGCTCTTAGTTTTGATGATGTAAAGGATAAAGTTGAGTCTTCTATAAAAGATTTTAAAAAATTTCGAAATCCTTCTGATATGAGTGCAAAAGAAGTAGTGGAAACAATGTCGATGGGAGTATTAAGTACAGATCTCATCACTAAAGCATTTAAACAAGCGTTAAAGATAGGAGTAAATAAAGCTGTTGACACCCTGGGTCAAAAAGGCGGATTCATGGATAATCCGGCTGTTCGAATTCCCCTTCCGCCACCATTTTCTCAAATGGAGTCGATGATTCGAGCAGCAGGTGGAGGTGAAATGATCGATGAATTTATTCTTTCTATGAATAGAGCAGCTGCCCGGGCAGCTCCACAAACTGCAGGTATCTTTGTAACTTCAATTGATGATATGTCTTTTAATGATGCTGCAGATATTTTAATGATGGATGGGAGTCCTGCAACAGACTATTTTAAAAGGCACACAAGAGAAGAACTAAAAAAGCTCATAACACCTATTATTATAAAAGAGATGAAAACAAATCAAGTTTACAAATACTATGATGCAGTAAAAAAAGTCGCTGATCCGATGATGAAATCTTTTGCCAAAATGACAAACTTTATGGGAATGGCAGAAAAGTTACATATCAAAAAGTATATACCACAAGATGGTGTGAACATAGAAGAGTATGTAACGGACCATACAATTGATGCTATCTATTTCATGATAGGAGAATCAGAAAAAATGATTCGTACAAATCCAGTACACCAGACAACTGCAGAACTTAGAAAAGTTTTTGGGAAGGTAATGCCATAAAGACAAAGTAATGTTTCCAGATACTTGAGGCTTTGCATAGTAAACAGTCTCACTGGCTTCATACTTTTTAAGTTATAATACCAATATGAAAAACTTTACAAGGATGCCCATGGAATACAATGACTGGTTTGAAGCACATGCCAAAAAACATGCAGCCATCGTACAAAAACTCCAAGCCCAAGGACTTGATGAATTTGACATAGTTCAATATTTCATTTTTGAGAACATGGTTGAGAATGAACCGGATTTTTGTGAACTTTATGCTACAAAAACCAAATGCCACGAGATGTATGAACTCAACTGCTACATGTGCGGGTGTCCTCACTTTAGATTTTACCAATCACTTCCCATAGAAGAAGACTTAGCCGTTCACTCCAGCTGTTCCATCAGTTCAAAACGCGGAAAACGCGCTATTAAAGAAGGTGGAATACACCAAGACTGCTCAGGGTGCACCATACCTCACGCTGAAGATTACATATTTAGACACTTTGATACTGATTGGCGTAAAATGATGAGTAAGGTTAAAAATTAAAGTATAAATTGAATGTTATTTATTGAATTTGGTGTTAGACTCTAAAGAGCACTTAATTGAAAAAACCAAAGAGATGGAAATAAGATTGAAGAGACTTTGGAAAAAGGATATGAAAGAGGTAAATAGCTACTAAGTAATGTTGCTAGTCACCTTCCCTTTTCCAATCTTGCCCAAAAAAAATGGTGATTTTTATATGGAGAGAAAAAAAGCTTTAAATCAAAAGAGATAGAAATAAAGTAATTTCTGCAAGAAGATGTAATGCGGCATATCTTATCAGCCACATTTTCCTGGAGCACATTTCATACCATTGAATTGTCCAGTCATAGTTCCGTCGATACTTTCCTCATGCATTTTGTCCATTCTCTCTTTCATTAGTTGAGGATGGGCAATAAAGTTATATCCTTTATAAAGTGTGATGCCACCATAGAGTATAACAAGCAAGCTTGCCAGTTTCATCATTGTACCGCGTAGAGAACCTTTTTGTAAAAATTTAGTCAGAAATCCTAAAAAGAAAAGTGCAGGGATGGTAGCCAACCCAAAAGTTGCCATAACCAATGCACCTGCAAGAGGATTCGCCGTGCTTGCTGCAAATATAGCAAAAGCATAGACAAGACCACAAGGTATGATACCATTGAGCAATCCTAAAAGATAAAAACTTAAATAAGATTGATTTGACATCAATGCCCTAAAACTGTTTTGATACCAAGCATATTTAGAAACGGACCATTCTGCAGAGTTTAGGAATTTTAGATTTCCTATAAGTGAAAGACCTGCAAGTATCATCAGTATCCCAGTAATGACGAAAAGTACACCTTTGGTCGTAGGTGTAAATGCTACTACTTGACCCACATAACCAAAGACAGCACCTAAAATAGTGTAGGTTGTTACACGTCCAAAATTATACGCCAAGTGAGCAGATGTCTGTTGTAGATAACTTGTCTTTGGATCAATTTTTGTAGAAGAATATGCTACGACAATACCACCACACATTCCAATACAATGTCCAACACTACCTAAAAAGGCTGTTGTTAGGATGATAATTAAATCGATATTGCCCATTTAGACAGCCTCTTTTGAAAATAATATAAAACTATAGTATTATTTTGTTAAAATAGTGTTAATAATGTATGAGGATATGAATTTGTTGAAAAGCCTAAAACGAAATATCATGAAAATGTTTAGAGAGTTATTAGTATACCACCATAGTTCTTTAGAATATAGGGCAAAAGTTTTAACACTTATGATCTCAGCAAACGGTGAGATATGTGAATGTGAGAAACAAAAACTGAAAGAGATAGCAAATAGTATTTATGGTGATGATCAAGAAAGAGCAGAACTTCTAATAGATACGGTGAATGAATATCATACAAAGATAATGACTAACAATGGACTGGATTTTGAGCATCTTATTCAGTTAGTTGCGAGAGAAACTAAAGAAGTACCTCGTTTTACTCAAAAGATAGATATGGGACTTCTTATGCAATTACATGAATGTATGGATAGTGACGAAGATATTCTTTTCCAACAGCGTATTATAGAGTTCTTACAAGGGCTTAAGGATGAATATGGAGTGGTATAAATTCATCATTTTTGGAACTGTACAGGGTGTATTTTATCGTAAATTTGTCTCTCAGGCTATGATGAAGAAGCAATATAAAGGGTACATACAAAATCTTGATGATGGTACGGTAGAAGTTGTAGCTGAAGTGTTTGATGATGATTTTGATACTTTTATGGCTATATTAAAAGAAGGATCACCAGTGAGCACGGTAGAAGATATTCAATATGAGATCATCAATGATGCCAAATTTACGACAGATGGTTTTGAGATAAGATATTAGGAGTATACAATGAGCAGTGGTTGGGGATGTCAGTTTATGGGTACCAAAGGTGATGATAAAGAGTGGTGTTTAAAGCTTCATCATCATTGTGAACCAGGATGCAAAGGATGTATCATAGCGGGGAAGGTTGAGTTCTCCACGCCCAATGTAAGTGAAGAACAAGAGAGAAAAGTCAAGAATCGCAGTGATAATCCTCTCAGTGGTAAATAACTATACCATCTCTTTTCCGAATTTTTCTTTGAGTTTTGCCAACTTAGGTGGGATGACAGCCATACAGTAACCTTGCATAGAGTTTTGGCGGTAGTAGTCTTGATGGTAATCTTCTGCAGGATAATAACACTTTAAAGGTTCGATAGTTGTAACTATAGGATCTTTATGATCTACCTGTGCTGCTTCCAATGCTGCTTGGGCAGCTTCTTTAGTTTCCCCATCTGTGTAAAGGATGGTCGATCTGTATTGCGTTCCTCTATCTGCACCTTGCCGGTTAAGTGTAGTAGGGTCATGTATAACAAAGAAGATCTCAAGAAGTGTATCAGAAGTGATAACTGTGTCATCATAGGTAATCTTAATGACTTCTGCATGTCCTGTATCTCCAGAACAGATCTCTCTGTAGGTCGGGTTGAGTGTATGACCATTCGCATAACCACTCTCTACATCACTTACACCTTTAAGCAGTTCAAATACTGCTTCAGTACACCAGAAACATCCACCACCTACTATGAGTTCTTGTTTGGCCATTTTATTATCCTTTTCAACTTTCCAAATAGACTTATATAGTTATCATAGTCTATTTAACTTATCTTTATTTTATTTGCTATAATACCTAAGAAATTAAAAATTAATCTAAAGATGGAGTGTTTCTTATGAATGTTAATGTCGTCTGTCCACATTGTCTCAAAGTAAACCGTATACCTAAAAAAGAATCTTATGCAAAAGCGAACTGTGGTGAGTGTAAAAACTCGTTACTGAAGAGTAATCCTGTTTCAGTTGATGCGGACAAGCTCGGTACATATATAGTCAATTCAGATATTCCAGTTGTTGTAGACTTTTGGGCACCTTGGTGTGGACCTTGTTTACAGATGGCACCTGCTTTTGAACAAGTAGCGGTAGCGATGCCACTTCAGGCACAGTTTTTGAAAGTAAATACAGATGAAGAACAAGCCCTAGGTGCACAATATGGTATCCAAAGCATACCAACGCTTATAGTATTTAAAAATGGTAAAGAAGCTGATAGACTTAGTGGTGCACTGGATGCTAGTAGATTACAAAGCTGGGTTAGGCAGTTTCTGTAGATGAGTAAAATATTATTACTAGAAGATGATGACAACCTGAATGAAACGGTTACAGAATTTCTAGAAGAAAAAGGGTATGATGTGGTCAGTGTCTATGATGGATATGAGGCACAAGAAAAACTTTATGAGAGTAAGTATGATCTACTTCTTTTTGATGTTAATACCCCTGGCATTAACGGTTTTGATCTTTTAAAAGAAGCTAGAGAAAGTAATGTTGTAGCTCCTGCTATTTTTATTACTTCACTGGATTCTGTAGATGATCTAGAGAAAGGTTTTGAGAGTGGTTGTGATGACTATATACGTAAACCTTTTGCTCTTAAAGAATTACAGATACGTGTTGAGACACTTATTAAACGTGCATTTTATCATGAATCTAAAGAGTTGATAGAAATTGCAAAAAACATCTCCTATGATGTGAAGAACAATGAACTTCTTATCGATGGCGAAATAGTATCTTTAGGACACAAAGAGTCTATGCTACTTAAGCTCTTTATGAAAAATGAGGGTGAAGTGATTGTACATGAACGTATTTATGAACATTTATGGAATTATGATGAAGAGCCGAGTGACACGGCACTTCGTACCTATATTAAGAATCTTCGTAAAATCATAGGCAAGGAAAGAATTGTTAGTATTAAAAAACAAGGCTACAAGTTCATTACTGAGAAGTGAGAAAAAGTCTCTTTTAAGATTTTTAACACTTTATGTGGCAATGGTCACTTTTATGATCACTTTACTATCCCTGTTCTACTATCAAAGCCAAGAGAAACTGATGCTGTCTGATCAGCGTGCTATGATGACTAAATATGCCTATATACAAACAAGACGATTGAAAGTACTGCATCACTTTTTTGATGAAAAGACCGACTATCCTCGTGATCCCCGTTTTAAATCCGCTATCTATGACCTGGAACATATGAAAATATTTTCTTTGCTTGAAGATGAAAATGTACGCTTTGATGAAGAAGAGATCTATATCACTAACGGGCATATTCATTTGGTTAAGACCCTGGATGAGTTTTATTTGGGAACAAAGTATCTTATTATAGAAGTAAAAGACAGTGGTACTTGGCGTGGGGAAATATGGAAACATATCGTAGGTTATGGTATTTTGTCTTTTCTTATCTTTGTTTTGTTTGGGCTTTACCTTGCTAAATTATTTGTAAAACCGATGCGGGATTCTATTGTATTGCTGGATAGGTTTATCAAAGATACTACCCACGAGCTTAATACACCTCTCTCTGCAATATTGGCAAACATCGAGATGATGGATACAGATGTTATGGTAGAGAAAAACAAGACAAAACTTGCACGAATTAATATTGCCGCTAAAACAGTTTCTATACTTTATAAGGATCTAATGTATCTGACATTGGAACAGGAGACACAGAATCATGATGAAGAGATAGAGATCAAAGAGTTGATCTATAACAGGGCAGAGTACTTTTCTGTCTTGGCACAGTCTAAACATTTAGAGTGCAACTTAGACTTGGAAGAGGCCAAGATCACTATGGATAAACGTAAATTAACCCGTGTGATAGATAACCTCATTTCTAATGCAATTAAATATAATAAACGTAATGGTACAGTGGGTATTAAATTACGAGAAGGGTTATTGATTATATGGGATACCGGTATAGGTATGGATCAAGATAAAATACCTTATATGTTTGATCGGTATATGAGGTTTAATAGTAGTGAAGGTGGTTTTGGTATTGGTTTGAGTATTGTCAAGAAAATATTGGATGAATATCATATTACTATAGAAGTAGACTCAAAAGAGGGAAAAGGTACAAAAATGGTGTTAAGATGGTAAAGTATCTAATTTTTTGTTTAGTATTGATATCTGGAGTATTTGCTCAGGATGTATATGAACGTAATTGTGTTGAATGCCATAAGTCGTTACCGACATCATTACAACAAATGTTTAAGCGTTATCTTCTTGTATATAGTGGTGAACAAAATGTAAAAGCAGGATTAAAACATTATTTAAAATATCCTTTACGGGAGATCTCTGTTATGTCGGATCTTTTTCTTGATAATTATGGTGTAAAAAAGAAAACTACACTGAGTGAAAGTGACATTGATGAAGCTTTAGATATATATTGGGATAAGTTTAAGGTTTTTAATAAGTTGAAGTAGTTACAATAACTGTGGATAAGGTTATATTATAAAAAAGGAATTACATGAAAAAGTTAGTTACAGCACTTACACTTGTAGCATTTACTATGGTCAGTACACCTACATTTGCAACAGCAAGCGTATCAAAAGGTCAAAAAATTTATAAAAAGAAGATGAGAAAATATTGTGGATTTTCAGGGGTGAGATTTGCAAGAGAACATACTCAAGATGAATGGGAAGAGTTATGGGAAGACGGTGAATTCAAAGCAGAAACAAAAAGAATTTGTCCTAAGTTACCTCTAAAATCAATTAAAAAATCATGGTGGGATCATATATATGAATTTACCTATGAGTATGGTACAGGTGGATCACACGTTCCAAAGTGCTAATACAATGTAACTTCTTGAAGCAGTTGTTAACCTTCTGCTTCTTTCTTTCTTCACTTCACAATACTTTCACAATTACATGATATGATACATCATCTAAATACTAAAAGGATTATAAATATGAAAACTATCACTAAATTGGCAGTTGCTTCTTTACTTGGTATGACGTTGATTTCATCAACTGCATCTGCAGATGTGAAAAAGGGTCAAAAAATTTATCTTAAGAAGCTTAAAGCACCTTGTAATATTGGTGGTGCCACATTTGCTCAAAAACATACACAGGATGAATGGGAAGCGATCTATGAAGCTGGTAAGTTTGCAGATGAGGTAAAAAAGCTTTGTCCTAAAATAAAAAAGTTCAAACCTAAATACGCTCCAGATGTATATGATTTTGTTTATGAGTATGCAAGTGATTCAGGTAATGTACCAGCGTGTTAAGCTTTTTTACTATAAAATAGAGGTGTCGGTTTACTCAATGTAAATCTTCTGAATGTTATCAAACAAAATAAAAGGAATTAAAATGAAAAAATTTGCAATCGCAATGTTACTTGCTGGATCTACTTTACTTATGGCTGATGGTGCAGCTCTTTATGCTAAATGTGTAGGATGTCATGGAGCAAATGGTGAAAAAGCTGCTCTTGGTAAATCTGCAGTGATCACAGGTCAAGATGCTGCTAAAACAGTTGAGCAACTTAAAGGTTACAAAGCTGGTACTCTTAATGTTCATGGTATGGGTGGTCTTATGAAAGGCCAAGTTGCTGCTATGAGCGATGCTGATATCCAAGCTGTTGCAGATCATATTGCTGCAATGAAATAAGTTTTTTCAAACTTTTATGTTCAAAAGCCTTTTGGCTTTTGAATATTCTCTTTTCTCTTTTTAAATCTATCTTATATTAATAAACCTTATTTAACCTAGCCATGTTTTCAAATGATTTTTCTGATTTCTCTAAGTATTATACTTGGAATGTTGTAATTCTATGTAAAAATGAAACAGTAAAGTAGTCTATCGGTGGGCTTTATTATTCACCGATAGTAAAGTTATATTAACAAGCTGGTTCATTACCTGTATCACTTGCATACTCATATGAAAATTCAAAAAGATGCGGCGTCCATTTTTCTTTATATGTTTCTAGTCCTGGACAAACTTCTTTTACTTTCGCTTCAAAGGCACCTGCTTTAAATGCATCTTCCCACTCTTTTTGTTTAAAAGTTGCAGCAAACTCTCCACCAGTTTTATCACCACATTGACCTTTTATCTTTTTACCATAGATCTTTTGACCTTTATTAATACTTCCTGCTTCAACAGCTGTTGTTAAAAGTGCAAACCCAAAAAGTGTTGTTAGAGCTAATTTAGTTACGTTTTTCATTTTATTCCTTTTATGTAAATTGGATTTTTTAGTATATCCTACTTATGTTTATGTATATATATAATATAGATTAATTTCATAAATTTTTTTAATATACAAAAAAATGACATGAATATTTATATTAGACTACATACCACTCCCGCATTTCCCTGCTTCACATTTCATGGGTTTTATACTTATTTTTGTTTCTACATAATTTTCATTTTCATTTATTGTATGACTTAAAAAATATAGACCAGTTAAAAATAGTATTAAACTAATGATCTGTGGTTTATGTAATTGTTGTATTTTTTCTTTTGTTTTGACTTCACAAACATTGCCAGGACAATAAAGTGGCCTATTCTTTTGAGTCTTATGATAGAGTATACATCCTATACATATACCAAATGCTGTTTCACTAAATAAAAAAGTTATACATAGCAAACAAATGACAATTTTAATTGATGTCATGATTTCAAATACTACAATGATAAAGAACATTATGACTGAAAGTACAAATCCAATTGACCATGCAAATTTTTTCTGTTTGGCTCCAACATATTCCGGTGTTTGATTTTGAACGAAAAAACGACCTAAAATGAGGCTAGGAGCATAGTTTGGGTTAATAAAAATACGTATGAAAAAGTCTACCATAAAGACCGTTACAAAAATTTTTGTAAATATAAAATTATGTGTCAGATATGAATTTACAAATGAGGCAATGGCTGGTAAAAGTAAGATCCCTGCACCTGCACGTGCTTCGCGCTCATTGAGTACAGGGATCTTATATCCTTCCACGGTTTCACCAAAATAGATATATTTTTTCATTTTAATACTCTCTTAAACAATTAATATAAGGGATTATATGTTGACTATGTGTATACTGTGTGTAGCCAGATTCATTTTTTCCAATAAAACCTATAGATTTACTTGACATTAAAAATATTTTTGGCTAATATACACTCATAAATTAAATGAGCACTTGTAAAAACCCTAGAGATTTACATAGGACAAGGGCATTGAACATTTGTCAGTACTTTGTAGTCTCCCTATATTGTTAACAAAGAACTGAGAAAAAGTAATGTTGTAAATACTCTAGGGTCTTTAGAGGTGCTCATTCATTTAATATCTATATTTCAAGTGCTCTGCACAATAATTTTATTTTAATGAAAGGAAAGAATATGTCTCCAAGTTGTCCAATATCTACAAGAAGAGTTGATTCCAACATGGTAAGAGTTATCTCTTTCCAGGTTGCACTTTTCAGTATAATATTTCTAGTTTCTCAAGAAAGTTTTTTTGCATGGGTTTTGTTATTTGATTTTTTCATGAGAACAATACGTCAGGCCAACTTCAGTCCATTTCAAATAGTGGGAACCTTTGTTTTAAAAGGGTGGGGTATTGCACCTAGGCTTTGTGATGAATCGCCAAAAAGGTTTGCAATGTATCTTGGACTTTTGACCTCATTGTTTATCGTCATCTTTTATTATGCAGGATTTACAACATTTGCTACATCGATAGCGATTATTTTATTAATTTGTGCATTACTTGAGACATTATTCGATTTTTGTATAGGATGTAAGATATACTACGCAATACAAATCGGTAAAGGTCTTTTAACAAATGATAGGAATATCAACTAAAACAATTTATGCTATTGCAGCACTTCATGAACTAGGTTCTATACCAGATAATGAAGTGCTTAAGATAAAAGAGATCGCAGCGAATGCATCCATCCCGCAAAATTTCTTAGAACAAATACTTTTAGAATTGAAGAAACAGGGTATCTTAACAAGTATTAAAGGTGCTCATGGTGGATATAAGCTTGCAAAAGAACTTAAAGATATCACACTTAAAGATATTTTGATAATACTTGAATCAGATATTTTTTCTGATAATTGTAAAACAGATAATGCTGCGTTAAAACTTTTTTGGGAAGATATAAGACAGAATGTTTCAAATTTGTTTGAAATTCCACTTTCAGAACTTGAAAACTATCAACTTAAAGCCGATCAAACACTCAATTATTCAATATAGGAACATATCATGAACAATACCACTGACTTTAATTACTATAATACCTTACTTGTCCAAAGTGTAGGTTCAAGAGTGGGCCCTATCGCACCTACTATTACTCCTTCTGCTGCTTATGGTTATGAAAATGCTGAAGAAGCGGAAGGTATTTTCTCTGCACAAGTGAACAAACCACTCTATGCCAGGGTAGGAAATCCAACAAACGCTAAACTAGAATCTATTGTAGCAAAGATGGAAGGTGGATTTGGTGCTATTGCTACTTCCTCAGGTATGGGTGCCATCTCTATGGTATGTAGCGCTTTTTTGTCTGCTGGAGATGAATTGCTTTGTATCGGTGGTTTTTTTGGTGGGACCTATTCACTTGTGAATGAAACTTTAGCACGTTTTGGTGTCACCAATACTTTTTGTACCGTAGATGACTTTGAACACATTGAAGCAAGACTTAAAAGTGGTATTAAAATGGTTCTTTTTGAGTCTGTAGGTAACCCAAGCCTTACATTGCCTGATATACAGCGTATAATTGATCTTTGTAATAAGTATGAAACACTGGTAATGATAGACAATACAGCAACACCACTGATAGTAAGACCATTGGAGATGGGGGCAGACATTTCTGTACATTCTTCAACTAAAAATATGTCTGGACACTCAGCTGCACTCGGGGGAATAGCTGTTTTTAGAGGGGTAAAAGAAGAGGGTGACAAATTGCATAACCCTAAATATGCAGATGTACATAAAATAGTGAAAAAGATGGGTAAAAAATCTTTTATACCTATCTGTAAAAAACGTGCTATACGTGACTTCGGTATGACTGCCAATGCTTTTGGTGCATTTATGACCATGATAGGACTTGAAACCCTCTCACTAAGAGTAGAAAGAATCAATAAGAGTGTTGAAACAGTGGCAGCTCTACTTGATGAAAAATTACCTGAAGGGGTAAGAGTAAATCATCCATCATTGCCTTCGAGCCCTGACAATGCACGATACAAGTCGGATTTTTCTCAAGGATGTGGCCCACTTATTGACTCTTAATTGTGGTACAAAAGAAAGAGCCTTTTCTTTTCTTAACAAACTGAACCTAGTTATACAAACAGCAAACATTGGAGACAATAGAACACTTGCACTCCATATGACCAGTACGATCTATAGTGACTTTGACGATGATGCACGTAAATTTTTAGGTGTAGATGAAGGACTGATACGTGTTTCGATAGGGTTAGAAGATCCTAACGCTATAGCTGAGGACTTTTTACAAGCTGCACGCACACTCTAAGTAATTCTTGTGTCACGTATTTTTATCATTATAGTTTTCTTGTTGGTTTCTCTTGAAGCCAACAGCAAGAACAAAGGCTTGGACTATCTAAACAATATTAGAGAGCACACTGGACTAATCAAACTTAAAATGAATAATACTTTAGAAAAAGCGGCTACTTCGCATGCTAAATATCTTATCCAAAATCAAAAAAATGGTCATTATCAACAAAAAGGAAAGCATGTATTTACAGGTACGACACCTTCAAAAAGAGTGCTAAGGGCAGGATATCCTTCAACTTACGTGATGGAAAATCTTTCTATCAATACAAATGGGTATGAAAGCTCTATAGACAATCTTTTTTCTGCTATTTATCACCGTTTTGTTTTCTTGAATTTAGATAAAGATGAGATAGGTTTTGGGTCTGCTTTAAGTAAAAAGAAAAGTAAGATCAATCGCACATATGTTTATAATCTGGGCTCTTCAAGTATTGCAGAACTTTGTAAAAGATCGTTTACTATGGCACATGGTGTCTACTATATGAAAAATATCTGCAAAGAAAATAATAAGATGGTTCCTAAGTCACTTTTTGAAGATAAAAAAGATGAAGTTAGAGAAAAAAATAGAGATGTCATACTTTATCCGTATACAGGACAAAGCAATATCTGGCCTGCATTTTATAATGAATCTCCAGATCCATTACCTGGCTATAAAGTAAGCGGTTTTCCCATATCTGTCCAATTTAATCCTGCATATTATAAAAATGTAAAGTTGACATCTTTTCGCTTATTTCATTCAAATGGAAAAGAGATAAAAGAGACTAAAATCCTTCAAAAGAAGAATGATCTTAACCATCTATTTACCAAGTTTGATTTTGCACTTATGCCATTAAAACGACTCGAATTTAATACAAGGTATACAGCACTTTTTGAAGCTGTTGCTGATGGGCAAAAAGTAAAAAAGCAGTGGACATTTCAAACTGTAAAACCAAAAGAAACACTGTACGAAATTACAGGAAATAAGACTACTTTGAACGTAGAATCTGGTTCAACAGCTGTATTGTATATGGTGCCAAATTCAAAAAAAGATATCATATACGGTTATAGATCAAGAGGGGAGATAAAAGTATCTTTTCTTGATCAAAATACTTTAAAGGTAACTTTCCCGAAGAGAAAATCTTCAGGACGTGTAAGTTTGGATGTTGGAAAGAAAAAAGTTTTCTTTGATGTTCAGTAGTTAGAGAGAAGCTTTTAGCCCATAAAAATAATTTTGTAACTGCATCCAACTTTTATTCGCAAACTGTTCCATAAAACTTTCGAGTTTGTCTTTTTCTTTCCATAAGGGGTCAGTAACCTTTGCAAGTTTTTCAACCTCTGCTTTGGCTTGACTTTTTACTCCCACACGGTCTATAAGTCCTGCTATCTTTTGCTCTTTTGGCTGAAAATATATGTGCATCTGCATAACTTTTTGAATCCTTTATCTCTAAGCCTCTGGCTTCTGCCACATCTTTGACAAACAGGTCATAGGTATCTTTGGTAAGTCTTTCAAGTTCAGCACGTTCTTCAGGCGTCCATTCTCTAGTAGGCGTACCGGCTTCCTTGTAGGTACCTTCTTTAACTATTTGTGTTTTAACACCAATGGTGTTCATCAGCTCTTCTACATTTGCACTTTCCATAATAACACCAATTGATCCTACTATAGAACCTGGATTTGCGATAATGGTATTGGCATAGATAGATGCATAGTAACTACCACTGGCCATAATACCAGAAGCATATGCAACCACAGGTTTATGCTCTTTTAGTGCTTTAATCGCATAGGAAATCTCTATGGAAGGTGGTACTGCACCACCAGGGGAATTAATATTGAGCAGTACACCTTTTATCTTAGGATCTTTTTGAACTTCCTCGATCTCTTTGAGTATAGCATCCGCATTCATGATAGGACCTACGAGTTGTATCTCTTGTAGGTTCGCTGGTCTTAATTCAGTTGTTGAAGTGGGCATAAGAACAACGAAAGCAATAAGTAAAAAAAGCATTCCTAAAAAGTGTTGGCCTATCCATTTGATGAATTTTCCTATAGCATTAAACATATTTTTCTCCTTCAATATAAACTTCTGAGACTTCTTTGGTATGTAAGATACTCCATAGTGCTAACTCTTCCGTTCTTTTAGGTTCTTCCGGCAGCGTGACTACAGCAAAATCTGCAAGTTTGTCTATTTCAATTTTACCACAGTTAAGCCCTAAAATGTCAGCAGCATCTCCAGTGACTGCACACAGTAGTTTTTCAGAGAGTTCCTGAATAGGGATATCATTGTGCAGCATAATGGCAGCTCTAAGTTCATCAAGAATACTAAGAGAATCATTAGAACTAAGACCATCTGTAGCAACAGTGAAAGGAAGTGGTAGCTTTTCAATAGCAAGTCTACCACATCCCAAGTATCTGTTCGAACGTGGACAATGGGCTATAGAATGTCCTTTTTGACTCAAATGATTCAACTCTTCTTGAGTTGCCTGAACACAGTGCGTGAAGTGTGTAGGATAAGTGTCAAAAGCATGCATGAATTCTTCTATACTTGTTACTGTTTTGGAAGTATTAAAATATTTTAAGAAGAATGATTTGAGTGTACCTGAACTTGATTCCAACCACTCTCTTTCTGCTTGTGATTCTAGAAAATGTGTACTCAGCGGCATGTTATGTTTTTTTGCCAAAGTTACTGCCTTTTGTAGAAGGATAGGATGTACAGAATATGGGGAATGTATTGCTATAGCGGGAATGATACGTGAACTGTCTGCACATGACTGTGATGCACTGACACGTTCTTGAAAATCACCATAAAGCATATCTGCATACATTGCATTAGAACCAATAAGTTCATTAAAAAAAATAACACGTTGAGGGGTTTTCTCGCAGACTTCAAGTTCATTTCCAAAACTTGAGATAGCACCAAATGTAGTGATACCTGAATGCATCATTTTTTTACACTCTTGCATCATCATTTCATTGTTACATACATCCATAAGTTCATCACGATATTCGATAACAGAATCCAACCAAGGTTTAAAAGAACCATAGACTAAAGATGTTTTATTCGCTGAAAATGCCAAATGAACATGGGTATTTATGAAACCAGGGTAGAGTATTGAATTGGGTTCTGTCTGGATAACTCTTGCATCAGGATATCGCTCCATAAGTTCTTCCAATGTACCAATGTCTTTGATGGTATCTGTAAATGCAACTGCTTGATTTTGTACATATCCATTTGGTGTATAGAGAAAGTCTGAACTTATTATCTTCATTTTGCCTCACATTTAATATATTTAGATAAAATAATACCTAAATTAAATAAACAAGGAAGAAAATGAAAATAGTAGTTATCCAAGGTCCAAACCTCAATATGCTAGGAATTAGAGAGAAAAATGTTTATGGCCCAATGAAATTAGAGGACATTCATTCGCAAATGAAAGCATTTGCTGATAAAAATAACGTTGAGATCGAATTTTTCCAAAGTAACTTAGAGGGTGAGATCGTAGATCGTATTCAAGAGTGTATTGGTGATGCGGATGGAATTATTATTAATCCGGCTGCATACACACATACATCGATTGCAATTCGTGATGCAATTTCGGCAGTAAAAATACCTACAATTGAAGTACATCTTTCAAATATCTATCAAAGAGAAGAGTTTAGACATACTTCACTTACGGCACCTGTATGTGCAGGTCAAATTACAGGTATGGGACCATTTGGATATCATTTGGCAATGGTTGGTATGACACAAATGTTTACAGAAATGACAGCAATGAAAGAGCATCAGGCAAAAATGCAAGCGCAAGCAGAACAAAAATAATTCTAACCTTTCCTCTTCTCTCCTCTGAGAGGAGGGATATACTCCATTTTTTAAAATAAATTAAAGGTCAGCGATGAACTATATGCTCAAAGATGAAAATGCAATTTACTATGAATGTGCCTACAGTTGTGATAATGCACTCTATCTTTCTTTAGGAAATGAAGCATTTTTCATCACTGATAGTCGTTATACTATCGATGCAACAGAAAATGTACAAGGTGCAACGGTGATCATCAACGGTGACCTTTATTCTGAAGCTGTCTCTTTACTTAAAAAATCTAGTGTTAAAAAAGTGATCTTTGATCCAAAAGAGTGGAGTGTGGATGGTTTTGAACGGGTGAGATCAAATACTAAGGTGGTTTTTGTTCCAGAGGTTGATTTTTCGCATAAAAAACGTATTATCAAAAATGATGAAGAGTTAAAGATCATTGCAAAGGCAGCAAAGCTTGGTAAAAAAGCTTTTAAAGCCTTGGCAAAAGAGTTTCGTAAAAATGGTTTTGGAGAAGACGAATACACATTGACCTACAAAGCTAAAGGTGTTTTAAGTGACTTTGGTAAATATGACCTGAGTTTTAATCCTATAGTGGCTATCAATGCAAATGCAGCAAAACCTCATGCTACGCCTACATCCAAAAAACTGGCTAAAAATGATTTACTCTTGGTTGATGCAGGATTGAAATATAAACGTTATTGCTCCGATCGCACCCGTACTGTTCAAGCAGATAAATATTTTATGTTTGATACAAACCAGAGTTTTAAACGAAATAAAATACAAAAAGCATATGATACAGTACTTAAAGCACATGATAATGCTATTGACAAGGCACGTTCTGGTATGAAAGCAAACAAAGTGGATGCGCTAACACGTGATATCGTCCATAAAGCAGGTTTTGGAGAGTATTATGTACACTCAACAGGTCATGGTGTAGGGCTCGACATCCACGAAATGCCTTACATATCTGCAAAGTCAGATGCTATTGTTGAGGATGGTATGGTGTATACGATAGAACCGGGGATATATATTCCGGGTGAATTTGGCATTCGTATTGAAGATATGGTAGCTATGGTAGACGGTAAAGCTGTTGTCCTGTAGGTTATGTTATGATAAGAAAAAAAATAGACGCAAAAAACACCTTAATTAGGACAAAAAATTTTCCTTGTATCTTGTCAAGTCAAAGTGGCTATAAATCACTATTAGGGATTGGTGGGAATATTGGTGATGTCCTGCGTCGTTTTGAGCATCTTTATTATTATTTGAAAAGATCTTCTTTATTACGTGTTATAGAGACAGCACCTATTGTAAAAAATCCTCCTTTTGGATATACAGAGCAGGGTGATTTTTATAACTCTCTAATGCTTGTAGAGACATTTCTAAGCCCTAGGGCCCTATTGCGATACATATTACGCGTGGAAAAAGTTTTTGGTCGAAAACGTCTTTTTAAAGATGGGCCTAGGACGTTAGATATAGATATAATATTCTATGAAAATATGAAAATGGATACAAAAGAACTGACGCTTCCTCATCCCTCTTGGAGAAAACGACAGTCTGTATTGATTCCATTATCAATGATGAAAGGCAAAATACAATGATCAATGAAACATTTGTAGCTTCAGATCCCAAAAAAGCATATGAACTAGCCGTGAAGAAATATGGTGAGGCCGTTGAGCTCATTTCGGCCAAGCAGATCAAATATGAAGATGGTAGGTTACGTTCTGAAGTATGTATTGCCGTACCCAAAGACATTTTTATGGAAAAGTCCTTTGGTAAAACTTCCATGGAGAATCATTCTTTTCAAAATAAAGAAGATGATGCACTGTTGGAAGAATTAAGTGAATTAAAAAAACAATTATCCTTGATGAAAGAGGAGATGCTGGATTCAGAAGATAACAGTGTCATGCAAAAAGTGAAAAGA
Organism: Sulfurovaceae bacterium; assembly: GCA_963785375.1. Taxonomy (GTDB): domain Bacteria; phylum Campylobacterota; class Campylobacteria; order Campylobacterales; family Sulfurovaceae; genus Sulfurovum. The sequence continues at coordinate 347,428 of CAWAVD010000006.1, read as the reverse complement.
CTTTTTATGAAAAAAGGCATTGTAAAACCTTGGTTGGATGATATCTTAATGTCGTTAATGGGCAGTAGTATTCTCGATGATGCTACACTTTTGGTTTCCTACATTCTAGAAGAAATAGATGAGAGTTTGGAAGTATATAAAGAGACATTGGATGAACCTAAGATCATTATGCTGGTAGGTCCAACAGGCGTAGGTAAAACAACTACTATTGCTAAATTAGCTGCCCGTTATGCTTACTTGATGGATAGACCTTATAAAGTGGCTCTTTTAAACCTTGACAGTTACAAAGTAGGTGCGTTTGAGCAGCTTGGACACTATGCTGATATTATGCAACTTGAGCATATTACTGTAGAGAGTGTAGAAGATTTTACAATAGGATTAGAGGCTTTGGAAGACTATGATATCATACTTGTGGATACAGCAGGGATGTCTCCTTATGACACACAAAAATTTATTAAAACGATTGAGTTTGTGAATTCTGATATGCCTAGAAATCTAGAGATAAACCTCGTATTTCCTGCAACGGTTAAATATGAAGATATGGATGATCTTTATAAAAACTTCTCATTTCTAAATCCAAACTCAGTGATTATTAGTAAATTTGACGAAACGAAGCATTTTGGAACGTTGTTAAATTTTATGTTATTATATAAATTACCTATGAGTTATTTTTCAGTAGGACAAGAAGTGCCTGATGATCTTATGGTTGCATCAAAAGAGTATCTTTTAGAGCAGTTTATTGGGGACTTGAATGAAAATGAAGAATGAAACACAAGCTCTTCATTTAGCTAAGATGATGCAAAGGCATATTCATATTAAAAATTATGAATTAGGACTTCCTTTGGCTATGATACCAAGGAAAAAACTTAAAAAGTTAAGTGTCGGTGATGTTCTTCTGACAGGACTCAACAGACTTGAATTTATATTGATAGATAGAGATACTATTTGTGCAAATATACAATTGAAACAGTTTGAAAACGAATCTAAAGTTGAAATTACTAAATTGACTAAAGAGCCTATAAAACAGTCTGATAGTAAAAAATATAAAGTTTTAAATTTTTTCTTTGGTACAGTAAAAAGTAAAGGCTTGGAGTTAGGATCGACCATAGATACCACACATCTAGATATAGGAAAAGTAAGTCTAGTATCTGAGGGTGATATCATAGCAGAGGGCTCTTTGGTCAATGTAGATGAAGAGATAGCCATACAAATAAAGAAAGTGAATTGATATGAAAAAGAAAGTACTGGTTGGTATGAGTGGAGGAGTAGATTCTACAGTCACATCTATACTCTTGCAAAAAGAGGGATATGAAGTTGAGGGTGTCTATATGAAGCTTCATCAGAAGCCTGGATATCATGAAGAGAATTTTGCCAAAGCTCAAAGAGTAGGAGAATATTTAGGGGTAAAGGTTCATTTTCTTGATCTGAGTGAAGATTTTGACAAGCAAGTCTATAATTATTTTGTAGATAGTTATAAGAAGGGACTCACACCAAACCCTTGTGTCATGTGTAACCGTACCATTAAGTTTGGAAAGATGGTTGAGTTTGCAGATAGTATAGGTGCCGAGTATGTAGCTACGGGTCATTATATCAAGTGTGATGGCGAATTTATCTATTCTGCAGACGATCCAAATAAAGATCAAAGTTATTTTCTCTGTGAAGTAAAGAAAGAAGTGCTTCCTAGATTACTTTTTCCTCTAGGTACATGGGTAAAAACGGATGTGAAAGCGTATGCAGCCAAGATAGAAGTGCTTAAGGACTTTGCGACACAAAGGGAGAGTTCTGAGATCTGTTTTGTGGAAAATACTTATGATGAAGTATTGGCAAAGCATATGAATATAGATATGCCTGGTGAAACTATAGATACTGAAGGAAACGTAGTTGGTACACACAAAGGATATATGCATTACACGATAGGTAAACGAAGAGGTTTCTTTGTTGATGGTGCACATGATCCACATTTTGTACTTGATATTATACCTGAAACAAATCAGATCGTTGTAGGTACAAAAGAAAAACTTGAGGAAGATGAATTTGAAGTGAAACAGATCAATCTCTTTAAAGAATTAACTGAGTTTGATTGTATGGTGAAAGTTCGTTATCGTACCGCTGCGGTACCTTGTCATGTCAGCATGAACGATGGTAAAGCTAAAGTTGTGTTAGGCGAACCTGTTTTTGGATTGGCAAAAGGACAAATAGCTGCATTTTATGAAGATGATAAGTTAATTGGAGGCGGGGTTATCTGTTAATAGATTTACTTCTAAGCATTGATAAAATCTATATAAATATAGGATAAGAAAATCTTGATATTTTTATTTTTCCCAAGACTTATGTGTAGAAAACTTTAATAAACTTTTTATAGTAGTTTGAATATAATTTCGCGCTTTATTCTAGCATGTATTTAATAAAATTTAAAAAGAGTATTACTTATGAAAATCAGCAATCACTATTACGTGATCAGTATCGCTGTTATGTTGCTTATTTCGGCTTGTGGGCAACCTGAAAAAGAAAAAAAAGACCAGGTATCAGGATTTAAAACAAATAAGTCTTCATTTCTTGTAACATTAGATATGGATTCACCAAGTAAAAAAAATAGAAATGCTTTAATAAACGAGTTTATTATCAAATCAGATGTACAGTGTCAACAGTATTTAAATAAAGCACTTACGAAATCTTCATCAAAGAAAACAAATGAGCTTTATATGAATATTTTTGATGCTACTAGTCAAATGCTTGGTGTTAAAAACTTTACCGATGGGGCTAAAACACTATATTTAAGTAGCAATGAAGACACAAAAAATGAGATAAAATTAGCTTATGAAAAGGCACTTTCACCTGAGATTAAACGAGGTGTAGAGATTGCAAGAGAAGAGTATGCCAGAACAAATATGTATGCTAAAAAATATAAATTAATTGAAAGCTATACGAATGAAATGCTTGAAGTAGATATGCAAAACTATGATAAATTGTGTAGTTATGAAGTGGGGCTTGTCGAGATAAACAAAGCCTTAAAGAAAATGCAAAAAAGACCAAAGAAAGTAACTCCTTTTTCTTCAAAAATCGTTATTGATCCTATGATTATTAAAAATAAAGTTGAGTTGGTGACAAAGGAAGTTGAAGAGAAAAAAGAATCTGAAACCGCTATGTTTTCAGATGTAGAAGATATTAATAATACAAGTGATCTTATCTTCTAAATTTCATTTTAACTAGAAATTCAAAGGTGAGAAAAAAAATTCAATTATTTTACGTATATATATGAGCTCATTTAAAGATTTTAGATATAATCGAACCAATTAAATTAACTAGGATGCTCTATGCAACAATTTGACAGACAAAATTCTACACCATGTACTTCGCACTCTTTTGCAATATTATTGATTCCTTTCCTTTTTTTGTTAGGATTGGTAATTGCTTATGTGGGTTTATTCCCTGTTAATGTAGAGTCCCATACATTGGGGATAGTGGCATTTATTTTTGTTGTATTTATATTTTTTGTAAAACATAATGCAAATTATGCAGTCTGTCACATGAAAGGATCTTTCTTTAACATGGAAGAGGATCTTCAGGCAGCATTACGTGAAAATGCATTGACGATTATGGGTAAGACCAAATCTACTTTACATGTGAAGGACTTTATAACTGAGTACTATCAGGATATTCGTAATGATAATTTTGCACGTGTAGCTCCTTCTGTCTTTCCAATGTTAGGTATTTTGGGTACATTTATCGCTATTGCATTATCTATGCCTGATTTTACAGTACAGGATCTTGGTGCGCTCGATCGTGAAATCTCAATACTTCTGTCTGGAATCGGTACTGCATTTTATGCATCTATTTACGGTATTATGCTCTCTCTTATCTGGACATATTTTGAAAAAAGAGGCATTGCAAAAGTAGATAAACAGATATTTGATCTAGAAAAGCTGTATGGTCAGCGCGTATGGAAGAGGTCTGAACTGATCAAGCATGAGCATATGCAGAGTGAACTTAAGGATCAACAAATCGTTGAGACACTTAAAGAGACATTCAATATGGATTTTATCAAAGAGTTAAATGATCAGTATCTTAAAAACTTCACTACTATCATTCATGATACAACAAATAGTTTCACAAAATTGACAGTACATATGCAAGAAGCATCATCAGAATTGCGTGATACACTTGAGAATATAGAGCATAGACAATCAAGTGTTGATGCTGTTGCTGCAATGGAAAAAAATATTGAAGGATTTAATAAAAATTCTCTGAATCTTCAAAAATCTATGGAACGCTTTGATGGTTCAGTGGATCATACGTTTGAAAAGATAGATGAAGAACTTGGACAGGCTGTCGAAAAGCTCGCAGAGTTTGCACGTATCATCTCTGAACAGAATGAACAGATACTCGAGAACATAGCAACACTAAAACAGCAAGAAAAGTAAAAATATGTTTAGAAATGACAAGACAAACGCAGAAAGTAACTTCTGGATCTCCTATGCAGACTTAATGGCAGGATTACTTTTTGTTTTTATCTTACTTATTGGTGCAATCGTATCAAAGTCAGTTATCTTAAAGTCTGATTTGCACACAAAAGAAGAGAAGTTATCGAATTTATCTGAGACACTTAAAGTCAAAGAGAATACTTTAAATGAATTAAGTGACAGTTTGGCAAAAAGTGAAGCATTAGTAGCTGAAAAAGACACTCATCTTACTGAAGATCAAAGACTTTTAGCTGAGAAAGACAGGTTACTAACACTTAAGAATGCACGTATTGCAGAAGATGAAGTTAAATTGAGTCAAGCGGAAAAGCTGATTCAGCTTAAGAATGCACGGATTGCAAAAGATCAAATGAAATTGGCTGAAAATGAAAGAATGTTTAAGCTCAAACTATTTGAGATAGAAAAGCTCAATAAATTGCTCCTTGAAGCAAATGCTAAACAGGATCTGCTTAGTAATAAAATAGTCTTAGTTCAGAATATATTAGATAAAAACAAAGATGCATTGAAGAAAAGTAAAGATGAGTTAGAAAAAAAGAAAAAAAGTCTAAAAGATTATGAAGGGAAAGTACTTATACTGTCTAATCAATTGAATGAGACGAAGGATGCCGTCAAGATAAAAGATGAAAAACTTTTAGAACTTCTTAATGCAATCGATGAAAGGAAGACAAAATATGATGAACTGGTTGCAAACCTACAAGAACAAAAAGCAAAAATAAAATCTTTGACGGGTATCAAACTTCAGGTTGTAGCAGCACTTAAAGAAGCGTTGGGTGATAATATTGATATAGATAAAAAGACTGGATCACTCAGGTTGGCTTCTAATATCTTGTTTGGAAGTGGAGAATCAACACTGAAACAGGAAGCGAAAATAGAGCTAGAAAAAGCATTTGAAGATTATATAGGAACATTGGTCACCAATCCGGAGATAAAACCACATCTTGATAAAATAATCATTGAGGGGCATACGGATAGTGTAGGTTCATACATTTACAACTTAAATCTTTCACAAAAACGTGCGCTAGCGGTGATGGAGTATTTACTTACTTTAGATTTTACTAAAAAACATAATATTCAGCCACTTATGACGGCTTCAGGCAGAGCTTATCAGGATGCTATTATCGTAGATGGTGTAGAAGATAAAAATGCTTCAAGACGTATAGAAATTAAATTTAGACTTAAAAATGAAGATGCCATGAATGAGATTGAAAAGGTTTTAGATGCGCAATGATTTTATACCTGTAAATCTTCAACAGGCAAATAGAAAATTAGATAGACATGTATTATTATCAGAACGATATCAAAAATATGGTGATGTTCACAAAGATAATAGCGTTAAAATATCTTTATGGAAAAAGTTTTTAGGACTATTTAAAACTAACCCTTTTGAGTTACCCGAGGATTTATATAAATAATCTAAAATATTTTTCTTGTTTATATTTTGCTTTCTTTCAGGTTTCACACGAATTTCATATAATTATCCTATGATATAATATATTATATTATAGATATTACCAATATATTATATTAGTAATATTAGATTAGAAGGGATAATTAAATGCGATTAAATATATTGTCAATATTATTATATATTTCAGCTATCACACTTGTAGGTTGTGGCGCCGGAGGTGGTAGCAGTAGTGAAACTGTGCCTGCTACTACCGTAACTGGAAGCTTCATTGATGATCCAGTTCAAGGCCTAACCTACATCTGTTCTACCAGTGCCAAATCAGGAACAACAAATACTGAAGGTGAATATACCTGTGTTCTAGGTTCAGACGTTACATTTATGTTAGGTGACGTTACATTAGGAACGGTAAGTGCTAAAAATGGTATCGTCACCCCTTATGATCTCTTCCCAAATAATGAAGAAGCTGCGATAAATGTGGCACGTTTACTCCAAACTCTAGATAGCGATCCAAACGATGATATCATCACATTCTCCAATGAGTTAATAGAGCTTTTACCTTCAGACATAGACTTTGAAAATTTTTCAGATGATTATGTAGAAACAGCTCTTGGTACTGTACTGGTTGATAAAGAGACTGCACAAGAAACACTTAATACCGCCATAGCTACACATACTGGCAATGCACCTAATATCAATAAAGCACCTATAGCAAATGCGGGAACAGATAAAACTGTAACAGTCGATCAGTCAATCAGTATCACAGGAAGCGGAAGTGACAGCGATGGGAATATTGTTGGTTACGAATGGAAAAAAGGTAGTGAAGTCTTAGCTAGCACAGCTGCATTTATTTATACGCCAACAAGTGTGGGAACAGATATCCTTACATTGACTGTCACAGATAATGACGGGGCAACTGGCAGTGACAGCATGAATGTAAATGTTGTTGAAAACCAAGCTCCAACAGCAAATGCGGGAACAGATAAAACTGTAAAAGTCGATCAGTCAATCAGTATCACAGGAAGCGGAAGTGACAGCGATGGGAATATTGTTGGTTACGAATGGAAAAAAGGTAGTGAAGTCTTAGCTAGCACAGCTGCATTTATTTATACGCCAACAAGTGTGGGAACAGATATCCTTACATTGACTGTCACAGATAATGACGGGGCAACTGGCAGTGACAGCATGAATGTAAATGTTGTTGAAAACCAAGCTCCAACAGCAAATGCGGGAACAGATAAAACTGCAACAGTCGATCAGTCAATCAGTATCACAGGAAGCGGAAGTGACAGCGATGGGAATATTGTTGGTTACGAATGGAAAAAAGGTAGTGAAGTCTTAGCTAGCACAGCTGCATTTATTTATACGCCAACAAGTGTGGGAACAGATATCCTTACATTGACTGTCACAGATAATGACGGGGCAACTGGCAGTGATACGATGAATGTTACTGTTACTACAGTACCAGTAAATCAGGCTCCGAAAGCAAATGCGGGAACAGATAAAACTGCAACAGTCGATCAGTCAATCAGTATCACAGGAAGCGGAAGTGACAGCGATGGGAATATTGTTGGTTACGAATGGAAAAAAGGTAGTGAAGTCTTAGCTAGCACAGCTGCATTTATTTATACGCCAACAAGTGTGGGAACAGATATCCTTACATTGACTGTCACAGATAATGACGGGGCAACTGGCAGTGACAGCATGAATGTAAATGTTGTTGAAAACCAAGCTCCAACAGCAAATGCGGGAACAGATAAAACTGTAAAAGTCGATCAGTCAATCAGTATCACAGGAAGCGGAAGTGACAGCGATGGGAATATTGTTGGTTACGAATGGAAAAAAGGTAGTGAAGTCTTAGCTAGCACAGCTGCATTTATTTATACGCCAACAAGTGTGGGAACAGATATCCTTACATTGACTGTCACAGATAATGACGGGGCAACTGGCAGTGACAGCATGAATGTAAATGTTGTTGAAAACCAAGCTCCAACAGCAAATGCGGGAACAGATAAAACTGCAACAGTCGATCAGTCAATCAGTATCACAGGAAGCGGAAGTGACAGCGATGGGAATATTGTTGGTTACGAATGGAAAAAAGGTAGTGAAGTCTTAGCTAGCACAGCTGCATTTATTTATACGCCAACAAGTGTGGGAACAGATATCCTTACATTGACTGTCACAGATAATGACGGGGCAACTGGCAGTGATACGATGAATGTAGATGTTACTGCATCAGATCAAACTTCAATAATAATCACTGAGAGCTATCAGGTTGAAAGTTTAGGATCAGAAAGTATTATCAATACGACTGTTTCTTTAAGTACGCCGAAAAGTCTTTATTTAGTGTTAAGTAATAATGCCAATACACCTTCTAGTGTAACTCTTACGCATGATGCTAAAGTATTCGAAGAATCTACGACTCAAAAAATGTCGCTGATGAATACTGATGACAAACCAAATATACAACATGCACCTAAACACATAGTGGATTTTAATTCTCAGAGCAAAGAGTTACTCTTAAGTATTAAAGATGAGAATCTCCAAGCTAAATCATTGGTTATAGCAGAGAGACAAGAAGATGTATTAGGTACTAGTAAAATATTTTATTTTGATCAAGATACAGCGGGAGATTCAACAATAGCTACAAATAGAAGAATCACTTCAAATGGTACAATAACACTAAATATATGGGTGTCTGATGATAGTTTTGAACTTTCCCCAGGATTAGGATGCGGCAGAGTAAAATGTATAACTCAAGACATGGTCAATATTCTTGCTGATACCTTTTTAAAAAATAACTCAAACAATGATATTTATAATTGGGTAACAAATATATATGGAGAAGAGTGGGGAAGTGTTCCTTCAAATTTAGATAGGTTTTACATAGAAGATAATAATCAAATTACTATATTATTGACTGATATTAATCATGATAATAGTACAAATGGTGGGGTTTTAGGGTATTTCTATTCAAAAGACAACATTAAAAATGACTATGTCTCTGGATCCAATGAAAGAATTATGTTCTATATTGATTCTGTCCTCTTTGCAAATGGTAGTGGTACATGGGATATTGATGATTTCTGGCCAAAAGAAATGATTTCTACCCTTGCTCATGAGTTCCAGCATATGATAAATTATTATCAAAAAACTATTTTATTAGATACTGATTTGGATACGTGGATCAGTGAAATGCTTTCTGAGAGTACAGAAGATCTCGTTGCAACCAAGATCCAACATAGTGGGCCAAGAGGAGTCGTCTACACTGATGGTAGTGCAGGATCACCAGGTAATACAAAAGGGAGGTATCCAGATTTTAATGAAAACAATACCCTCTCATTAACATCATGGAATAATCAAATAGAAGATTATTCCAAAGTCAGTGCATTTGGAGCATATCTTCTTAGAAATTATGGAGGTGCAAAACTCTTGCATGATATCATGCATAATAATTTTGAAAATGAACAGGCTGTAGTTGATGCAGTAAATAAATCGGAAGGTGTTTCAGGAAAAACATTTGCAAATTTACTCAGTGAATGGGGTGTTGCGGTAATGCTCTCAGATCATGATAATTTAGTCGATACACCTGAATATAATACAGGATGGTTTACTGAAAGTGTCTATGGAAGTATAGCGTATGATATGGGTTCCATTAATTTCTTTAACTATAGTCCTCTACCTAGAATATATACAACAGTAGATACAGTTCAGCCTCAAGGAAATTACTATTATAAAATTGGAGATAATCTTACAGGTGATGTAACGATTGATTTACAACTTAATGGTCAAACGGAAGTAACTTTAATCGCTAAATAAAGGAAGTGTATAATGAAAAAAGTAATCATTGGATTGAGTCTGATAGGATTTTTTGGGTGTGCTCAGGACAATACTATTGAACTTGAGGGAAGGGTGGCAATGAAAGGATCCTCTCCTCATACTTATTTAAGTATTAAAGACAGTAAAAGCCAACAAAGTTATAAGATACAGAATCAAGCCGAGTTTGACCTTATGATAAAACAAAATCAAACAGTAAAAGTCAAAGCTGTGCTTATCAAAGACGCTATAGGTCCAGGCTTCCCTGCAGTGATTGAAGTAGTAGAAGTCAAATAGACTTTTACTTATCTACTTATTTTCTTTCTTTCTCACAATGTTGGCACCTAAAGCAGAAAGTTTTCCTTCTAGATCATCATACCCACGGTCTAAGTGATAGATACGTCTTACATTGGTCGTTCCTTCTGCAACCAGAGCAGCTAAAACAAGTGCTGAAGAGGCTCTGAGATCTGTTGCCATGACATCTGCTCCATAGAGCTTGTCAACACCTTTTACGGCTGCTGTACTACCTTTGAGCCAGATATCTGCACCCAGACGGTTTAGTTCACTTACGTGCATAAATCGGTTTTCAAAGAGACGCTCTTCTATGAGGCTTTCTCCTTTTGCCATGACTGCAAGTGCCATAAATTGTGCTTGCATGTCTGTAGGGAAGCCCGGATACTCAATAGTGATAAGATTCACTGGTTTAAGGTTTTGTGCAGGATGAATGGTAATACTGTTATCTTGAAGATCAAATGTACAACCCATATGTTCTAACTTATCTATAGATGCTCTTATGTGTTTATGATTTACATTCTTAAGAGTAATGGTTGAGTTCGTGATAGCTGCTGCACAAAGGTAGGTTCCTGCCTCGATACGGTCAGGTATTATCTCAACAGGTTTGAAGTTAAGAGGTTTCATATGAGTACCTTCTATCGTAAGCTCATCAGTACCTATACCTTCAATCTTTACTCCTGCGTCTCGTATCATCTCACAGAGTTGTACTACTTCAGGCTCTTTTGCTGCATTAATGATAGTGGTAGTTCCTTTAGCCAGAGCAGCAGCCATTACAATGTTTTCCGTACCACCCACTGTGATCTTGTCGAAGATGATCTTCGCACCATGTAGGCCATTTGGTGCTTCCGCGCGAACATATCCACCTTTGATCTCTATATGTGCACCCATCTCTTCGAGTGCTTGAAGATGTAGGTCTATAGGGCGCTGGCCAATAGCACAACCACCAGGCAGACTCACTTCGCATTCTCCAAATCTTGCAAGAAGGGGACCTAATACTAGAATAGATGCTCTCATTTGTGAGACTATTTCATAGACTGCTTTGGTAGAAGTGATAGAACCATTGTTGATCTTTGCTACTGTTTTATCATGATCTACAGTTCCTCCAAGCATCGTAAGAAGTTTGAGAAGAGTTCTAATATCAACTACATTAGGCAAGTTTGTTAATGAAACTTCTTTATCACTAAGTATGGTTGCTGCGATGATGGGAAGTGCAGCATTTTTTGCACCACTTATTGTTACATTTCCACTTAACTTTGTTCCACCTACAATCTCTAAATAATCCATCAATTCATCCTAAAATATATTTACATGATTTTATCTAAAAATCGATTAGAAGCGAGCTATTTATGGTCCAAATAGAATTTTTACTATTAATTAATATTAATGCACTTTCTCATTTTCACATTAAAAAATAGAAAAATTAATATTATTCAGTATAATTTCAAGTAACTATAATTAAAACTTCTGTATTATATTTAATAATATATACTCAAACAGGGCCCTAGGCCCCATTTTAAGGGAAAAGAATGTCGAGTAGTTTAGATAAGTTACGGGCACTTACTAGTCGTCTGGAAGATAAAATAGTAGAAAAACAAAAAGTTTCAACTGAGAAATCTACCAAGCCTAATGAAGTGACAAAAAGTGACAAAAAACCATTGAAAAAAGTTGTTAGAAACGTTCAAGAAAACTGTGATAATGTTCGTGAAGAGAACATTGCACGTGTAAAAGAACTTTATGAAAAACTCAAAATTTTTGAGAAATCTCCTGATTTTGATAAAGTCTTCGTCTACAAAGCGATGAATCTATCTGGCATCGGCTTAAAAGAAGAAGATTTTGGTCAAGTACGTGAAGGAAAGTATATTCAAGTTATTGCTATAACGTATGAGCCTGATAAGAATGGGAAGAAGAAAGCTAAAAATATCTCATTAGGCTATTTTGGTAAAGCTGAGACTTTGGAAAATAAACTCAAAAATGAGATCATTGAATTTGTTCTAAGATGGCGTTATGAAAAAGCCTTTCAGAATGTGGAACACTATAAAGATCTAATATCACGTGTTGAAACACCATCAGATACACTCTTTTAAAAGTTAGAGGAATTTTTAATTCCCCTAACGATTCACTAATCAAATTTTTGCTACAATCAATTTCTAATTTTACTACTTAGGATAGTTATGCACCTTGATCTTACACCAGAAGCACTTTTAACACAACTTGGCTATACAAAAAATGAACAAACATTGAAACAAATCAATGATATTATTGTAAATACAAAGAACTTTGAGAAGTTTTCACAGCATATTCCTTCTTTTAACGATGCATTAGCTGTAGAAAAAGGCTTTATAGCAATGTCAAACTCTGAAGATTTCCTCAAAATCAAATGTGAAGAGGATAGCAGTGCAGACAATCTTTCTGCTTTCACTGAACTAGTAAAACATTGGGCAGATAAATATAAACTGGAACTCAAACAGGTAGATAATAAAAATACTTACTACATCATCGGTCAAAAATAATTGCCTTTAACCTCTCTCAATGACGAGCAGCTTAATGCTGCTACGGCACCTTTAGGACATAATCTCATCATTGCAAGTGCGGGTACAGGTAAAACCTCTACTATTGTGGGGCGCATCGCACATCTTTTGCATAAAGGTACGGAACCATCTAAAATTTTACTCTTAACCTTTACAAATAAAGCAGCAGGAGAGATGATAGCCCGTCTTGAACGCTATTTTCCTAAGAAAATAGTATCTAAGATAGAATCTGGAACTTTTCATGCAGTCTCTTACCGCTGGCTAAAGGAAATATATCCAAACCTCGCATTAAAACAACCTTCCGAACTTAAAACACTTTTTAGAAGTATTTATGAAAAACGTAACTTTGAGCGTATGAATCTTTCTATGCAGCCTTTTTCGGCTACCTATCTCTATGAGATGTACTCTTTGTATCAGAATGCTTCGCTAGATAGTTTTGATGTATGGTTTTTGGAAAAATATCCTGATCATGAATCTCTCATGGATATTTACATGGATATTACTCAAGAGTTTGAAAAAGAAAAGATAGCTTATGGATTTGCCTCTTTTAATGACTTGTTGCTACGTATGAAAAAGCACCTGGAAAAAAACAGTATACTTTTTGAGGAAGTGCTTGTCGATGAATATCAGGATACCAATACACTCCAGAGTGCGCTTATAGACGTACTGGAGCCAAAATCTCTCTTCTGTGTAGGAGATTATGATCAGAGTATTTATGCATTTAATGGAGCCAACATTGAAAACATTGCAACATATTCAAAACGTTATTCCAATGCGAATGTTTTTACACTTAAAACAAACTATCGTTCTACTGCACCCATTCTTTCTTTGGCTAACCGTGTGATAGAACGCAATGAACGTATCTATCCTAAGAAATTAGAGGTGGGGCGTGTCATGAAAAGTTACCCGCCTAAACTTTTAATGTACAATGATCTTTTCGAACAGTATCAATCTATAGCCGAGGGTATCAAACGTACCCATGTACCTAATGATCAGATAGCGGTTATCTTCAGGAACAACTCTTCCGCCGATGGTGTGGAGGCAAGTTTAAGAGAATATGGTATTCCGTGTAAGCGAAAAGGTGGAACCAGTTTTTTTGATGCAAAAGAGATCAAGTTTCTACTTGATATCTTAGCGTTGCTTGTAAATCCAAAGGACATGATGGCATTCATTCATGTGTTTGAATATGCAAGAGGGGTAGGATCTGCACTTTCTAAAGAGTTTTTTCAATGTTTTTTGCATTTTGGACAGGGAAATTTTATGCAGGGAGTACTCAACCCAAAAGTGCATGACCTACCTAATCTAAACCCTAATAAAAATGTACAACTGGGACTTTTTGATGATGATCAGGAAATTGGATCAGCCACAAGGTTTAAACATATGAACTTGGAGAATGCACTTTATGCGCATCCACTCCTTAAAAATGCAAAATTGACCAATGAGGGTATGGACTTTTTTAAAGAGTTCTATACTTTGATGAAGTCTGTACAGAATTTGGAAAAGCCATCTGATATTTTAAAAAATATCATTGCGTCCAAGCTCTATATAGGTATAATAGAACTTTTGGCAACGCAAAGAGGACGACTTAAGTCTGGAGAAGTAGATGAAGAGAAGAAGAAACAGGCTAAAGAACGTATACAGAGAAAAGCACAACTATTACTGGATCTTTCACGACAATATACAGAGTTGCGCCGTTTTGTAAATGCAATGGTACTGGGTGGGAATGAACTCAGTGAAGGTGAGGGGGTTAATCTTCTTACTGTACATGCAAGTAAAGGACTCGAATTTCCAGAAGTCTATGTCATTGATCTCGTGGATGGAAGATTTCCAAATAGAAAAATGATGTCCAGTATAGAAGAAGAGCGTCGTTTGTTCTATGTTGCTGTGACACGTGCTAAGGACAGACTTTACCTCTCCTTAGCGAAATTTGACAGAGTAAAAAAAATTGACTATAAACCTTCACAGTTCTTGCATGAAGCAGGGCTTATCAAAGGGGAGTTCGTAGAACCTGAACCCAAGGAGAAAAAAGAAAAGAAAGAGAACCCTACTGATTAGTTGAATCTCTTATCTCTGATACTCATCTGCTTCGTATCTTCATCCACATAAACATCAAAAAGATCTATCTCATTTATAAGGTTACTAAGTTTTTTATACCCAAAGTTTATAGGCGAAAAAGAGGTTGAGTTATTAATATATTGGCCTATGTCTGCAAGATTTGCCCAACCATCCTCGTCCATAGTTTGTTCAACAGCGGTTCTCAATACATTAACAAGCCAGGTATCTGCACGCATTTCTTTACCAGATTGACGTACAGGGGCTTGTATGACATCAACATTCTCTGGGTTATGGGTACTGTTTGTCATAAGCTTTTCAGTAAAGATGAATTGTGAACATGCCGCCATAAATGGTTTTGGTGTTTTCTTTTCCCCAAAACCATACACTCTAATGCCTTCAGCTTGTACACGCATCACTACAGGTGTAAAGTCAGAGTCACTTGTGGCAAATGCAAATGCATCGATGTCTTTGGTGTGAAGTAGATCTATAGCATCAATGGTCATAAGAATATCTGTGGCATTCTTGTTTTTTGAGTAGTCAAATTGTTGTATGGGTTTAATGGCAAACTCTAAGAGTTTGTCTTCCCAGTTTTTGAGGTTGTCTTTGGTCCAGTTTCCATAAGCTTGACGTATGTTCACTATTCCATACTTGCTTAGCTCATTGATGATACCTTCTATGGATCGATGTGAGATGTTGTCACAATCTATAAATAATGCGATGTGGTCTTCAGTTTTACTTTTTGCCATGTTAGTCCTTAGGCTTATAATAGGTTATGGTACTACGACCAAACTTTTTGCATTTCATTAACTTCATTGCACCAATTTCTTCAGGCATATCCAGGTTTGTCATGTGTTCTACCATAACTATTTCGGTAACTTTAGGTTCTATGCTTTCTATCAGAGCAATGGTTTTATCGTACACGTCATCCATACCGTCACGTGTAGAAAAAGGAGGATCGAAATAGAAATAGGTTTTTGTTTTACTTTTTTTTACCATATCATAGACCGTGGCAAATTTTTCGAAACTGTCACCATAGAAAAGATGGCACTTGGAAGGATCAACACGTTTAACATTGTCTTCAAGACAGCGAAAAGCAGTTTTGTTGTACTCCATAAAGTAACATTGACCAGCTCCTCGGCTTAAAGCTTCAAGTCCTATAGATCCGGAACCGGCAAAAACTTCAACAAAATTCTTGTCTATTATATCAAATTGCAAAGTATTGAAAAGAGACTCTTTCAAGATACCTTTTGAACTACGTGTTGTGAAGATGTCTGGAATTTCTATCTTCTTGCCTTTATGAATACCAGCAGTAATAGTAGTTGTAAAAATTTTTATTTTTTCTTTTATTCTCATGAACAGATTCTATCTAAATAAGCGTTAAAAATTGACTATCGTTTTGAGTGTGTTAATTAACTTACTTTGTTCCCTGATATCTGCAAGCTCCTTCCCTGGTTCAGTGCTACTAATGATAGTACGTCCTGTGATAAGTTTAGTATGATCTTTTTTACGTATGCCCCAATAGGTGTGCATGATGACAGGTTCACCTTTATATTCACCTAAATACAGTACGACATGCCCGGGAACATAAAGCAAGGAACGGAAAGGTTCAGCATCTTTAATAATCTTCTTCTTTTTTTGTGCTTTGGCAAGACCTGCTATTGAAATATTGTCTCCATCTTCAGCCTGCTTACTGGAATTTCGACGTAAAAAGATACCAAATGCTCCTAAAAAGTCTCTAGTCGTTGCAGAGCAGTCGCGGCACTCATAGCTACCACCCCAACCATAAGGCTCTCCATAAAATTCTTTTGCCAACATACTCACATTTTTAGCCGTAAATGGCAGGGGTTTTTTTGCTATGATATTGGCATTTTCTACTTTTACTTTCTCAATGTGCGCCCTTCCTTTAGCATCGCGCGATGCTACCAGGTAACGGTGGTCATTAGAGATGGGGAAGAGAGCACCTATTTTAACGAGTGAAATATCTTTTTTGTTATTATAAAGTCTGAGGTTATCTTTGATCACCACTGCATAGTTTCCGTTTTTAAATGTTTTAATGAAATCAGAGCTTACGAGGGCTAAATCAGAGGTCTTTACCCATCCAAAGGAGTAAGATGCTCTTACAAATGCCCATTTTCTGTCTTTGGAGAAGTGTGAGATGTAAAGTGGCACATTAATGTGCAGGGCAGAGTTTTGATTGTAATCAAAAGGAAAACCTTCACCCGTTTTTTTAGGATCTCTGTAATAGGCAGATGATGTCGGAAGTGCTTTTACATTTGTACGACGTACAGTGATAGCTTTATATTTTTTACTATCAGTATTCTCGTAGTTAGCATTGGTAATCCATTGATTGTAAATTGAAGGGCGTATCACTGAACCTCTAGCCCTATAAATAGGCTTTTTAGTGACAAATCTTATCTCCCAGCCAAAGTCTTTTTCAGGAATATCCAATGAACTTAAACTCCATGGCTTAAAGTATTTTTCATTAAATTTTTTATCAAGTTCCTCTTGTTTATGAATAGAAAAAGGCTTGATTTGATCTGCATAGTATGAAGGGTCTTGAGGGATCTGTTTCATATCAGCTACTTTATTTTTAGGCAAGCGGTCGATTTTACTTTTTTCTCGTGTCCCCTGTTTGAGTAGGTACTCCGCATTTAAAGAGGAAAAAGATCCAAGAAGAAGGAATGTAAGAGCGAGTTTTTTATACATTATTAAGTTCTTTTTTGTTTATCATAAAGTAGTTTGGTTAATGATTGGTTTATATGAACATTTGAAACTGTATATTAAGTTAAACTGTAAAGTATCCTTACTTAAAATGAGTGTATTTCAAGGAAAATAGAGTGGTTGATTTGTCGCATCAGAATTATTGATGCTTATTAGCATTAATTGAGTGTTAAACTTTTGAGGTATTAGATTTTTTTCTTGTCTTTTTTTTCTTTCTACTTTCTTCGCGTTCTTTTTTTTCACTATGGACCGAGTTGACCCAAAGTCTATTGAGTGCAGCATAAATGATAGCAGTAACTACAATTGAGTAAAATGCAGTACCCACATAAAGCGGGACAAGTATATCATCAAAATGTTCAGTGAACCATGTCATAGTCAGCTCTATGTTTTCTATACCCTCGCGACCCAGCAGAAAATTTCCGGTAATGTATTCCATATAGTACATTGGAGGCATTGTGATCGGATTGCTGAGCCATACCATTGAAATGGCGATAGGTGCATTGAAACGGAAAAATGGTGTCGTTGCCATAACGGCTAGCATTTGCATGGGCATAGGAATGAATCCCCAAAAAAGCCCTACAGCAACACCTCTGGTTATCATTCTTCTGTTTACGGCCAGATAGGCTTTAGGTAAATTGTATTTTTCTAAAAATGCATCAATCTTATTACCACCAGAAGGTTTTTTCTTAAAAACTTTTCGTATCATTTATATCCATAATTCTAATTAATATTATTATTTCTTAGTGTAATACTGTGGAGCTTTAAATCACCTTTTTATCAACTTTTGTGTAGAATACGCGTAATAAAATAGACGCAAAGGTACAATTATGAGTGGATATATGATTTTTTCCGGAACATCAAACCCTGAACTCTCTGAAGAGATAGCAACTTATTTGGAAATGCCTCTTTCCAAGGCTAAAATTAACCGCTTTTCTGATGGTGAAATTAATGTACAGATTTCAGAAAGTGTACGTGGTAAAGATGTATTCATCATTCAGCCTACTTCTGCACCGGCCAATGGTAATCTTATGGAGCTTCTCATTATGACAGACGCACTGAAGCGTTCTTCTGCAAAGTCTATCACGGCTGTTGTACCTTATTATGGCTATGCAAGACAAGACAGAAAGGCTGCACCAAGAGTACCTATCACTGCCAAGCTTGTAGCAAATCTCATGGAGACCTCAGGCATCACTCGTATGGTGACCGTGGACCTTCATGCCTCTCAGATACAAGGATTCTTTGATATTCCTGTTGATAACCTTTACGGAGCTATATTATTTATGGACTATATCAAAGCGAAAAACTTTAAAAATCCAGTTATTGCTTCTCCTGATATTGGTGGTGTTGCAAGAGCAAGATACTTTGCCAACAAACTGGGTCTAGATATGGTTATCGTAGATAAGAGACGTGAAAAAGCCAATGAGAGTGAGGTAATGAATATCATTGGTAATGTGGATGGAAAAGATGTGATTCTTATCGATGATATGGTAGATACAGCTGGAACAATGGTGAAAGCAGCCTCCGCACTTAAAAAACTTGGTGCAACATCTGTCATGGCATGTTGTACCCACCCAGTACTTTCTGGTCCGGCATATGAACGAATTGAAGAGGGTGATCTTGATGAACTTGTTGTTGCGAACACCATCCCTATGATTAAGCAGTCTCAAAAGATCAAAATGCTTTCAACGGCATCAATGTTGGGTGAAGTGATACGTAGGGTACACAATAACGAGAGTGTGAACTCTTTATTTGAAACAAATTAGTAAGTAAGCATACAAGGAATTTAATGGCAAAAGCAGTACCACAGAAAAATATACGTAATTTTTCTATTATCGCACATATTGACCATGGAAAGTCAACACTTGCAGACCGTATTATACAAGAGTGCGGAGCAGTTTCAGACAGAAAAATGTCTGCACAGGTGATGGATACAATGGACATAGAAAAAGAGCGTGGAATTACCATTAAAGCACAGTCTGTACGTCTTGATTATGTAAAAAATGGGGAGCACTACATCCTCAATTTAATAGACACACCGGGTCATGTGGATTTTTCCTATGAAGTAAGTCGATCATTGGCATCATGTGAAGGTGCATTGCTTATTGTTGATGCGGCACAAGGTGTAGAGGCACAAACGATTGCTAATGTTTATATCGCTATAGAAAATGACCTTGAGCTTTTACCAGTGGTAAACAAGATCGATCTCCCTGCAGCAGATCCTGATAGAGTTTTAGCTGAACTTGAAGAGGCTATAGGTATCGATGCTACTGACCACAATCTTGTTTCAGCTAAGACAGGTGTCGGTGTGAAAGAACTTATAGACAATATCGTAGAGCGTGTTCCTGCACCGAATGGTAAGGAAGATGCACCTGCTAAAGCACTTATCTATGACAGCTGGTTTGACAACTATCTAGGAGCATTGGCATTAGTACGTGTCTTCGAAGGAAGTATTAAAAAGAGGCAAAACATTAAGATCATGGGAACAAAAGAAGAGCATCAAGTACTTGATATGATGTATCCCAATCCTATCGCCCCGATTAAAACGGATGAGATCCGTACAGGGGAAGTAGGTATTGTTGTCACCGGACTCAAAACAGTAGAAGGACTGCAAGTAGGTGATACCATTACAGATGCTAAAAATCCTACCGCTGAAGCCATTGGAGGATTTGAACCTGCTAAACCTTTTGTATTTGCAGGTATCTATCCGATAGAGACTGATAAATTTGAAGATCTGCGTGAAGCACTGAACAAACTTAAACTCAACGACTCTTCTTTAAGCTTTGAACCTGAAAGTTCTATGGCACTGGGTTCTGGTTTTAGAACAGGCTTCTTGGGTATGCTGCACATGGAAGTTGTTAAGGAGCGTTTAGAGCGTGAATTTAACCTTGAACTTATTGCAACTGCTCCTACGGTTGTCTATAAAGTCAAACAGACAAACGGTGAAGAAATTGAAATACAAAATCCAAGTGAACTTCCTGAACCGCAGAAGATAGATACAATCTATGAACCTTATGTAAAAGCAACGATTCTCACCCCTCAAGAGTACGTAGGTAATCTTATTAAGCTCCTTAATGACCGTCGTGGTATCCAGATAAAAATGGATTATCTTAATGAAACACGTGTACTTATGGAGTATGATATTCCTATGAATGAAATCGTGATGGACTTTTATGATAAATTAAAGTCCATGACCAAAGGGTATGCGAGTTTTGATTACGAACCTATTGGTTTTAGACCGGGTAATCTTGTAAAACTTGATATTCGTGTTGCTGGTGATGTGGTTGATTCACTCTCTATTATTGTTCCTGAAGACAAGGCTAGAACACGTGGGCTTGCGTTTGTTGCACAGCTGAAAGAGCTTATCCCTAGACAACTTTTTGAAGTAGCTATTCAGGCGAGTATAGGAAATAATGTCATCGCACGATCCAATGTAAAGTCCATGGGGAAGAACGTGACAGCAAAATGTTATGGTGGAGATATCACACGTAAAAGAAAGCTTTTGGAGAAACAAAAAGCTGGTAAAAAACGTATGAAGTCGATTGGTTCTGTGGAAGTACCACAAGAAGCATTTATGGCAGTATTGAAATTAGACAATTAATGACACTCATTCCTGTAGAAGAAGACAAAAAAACCATTTCTGGCCGTTTTAGAAAAGCACACTCTTTTGCTTTTTTAGATGAAGGACAGATCATCGTACAGGAAAATCCCCATAAAACATCAAAATCATCAAAATTTTTCGACTATTTTAAAACGTTGAATATAGATACCCTTTTTGTAAAAGAGTTAGGCTATAAAACGTTTTCAAACCTTTTAAATATTGGTGTTAAAGTCTACTTAATTAAGGATGCAGACACATGGAACACGTATAAGAGCTGACGGACTTCTTTTACTTGATGAAGTGAATGCAAAAGAGCACTGTTCCTTGGGGCACCATAACAAAGAAAAAGGTAAGTAGTGGGCTGGGCGATACATTTACACTTGATTGCAGCTATCGCATGGATAGGTGGTGCATTCTTTATGTTTTTACTGGGTGTAAGTCTTACAAAAAAAGAAGACCAGGATGCTGTATATCCGCGGATAGGACCTATCTATGGATACTTTGAGACTGTAGCACTTATCATCCTGCTTATCACCGGTTATACGATGATATCGAACAATGGTCTTTTGGATATACTCTTTTCAAATCTCTCGAACGAAGTGATAGACTCATTACGTATCAAGCTTTACTTGGTGGGAGTGATCATTATACTTACAATCATCCATATGACGATTTCACTTATAAGATTGAACCAAGAAAAAACGCCGATTGAAAAATTCTTTTCTCGCGGTTCATCTATGGGAATTTTTCTTCTTAATCTTGTGGTTCTACATTATGCGATGGTATTGAGAGATATACTTTAATTTCTTTTTTTCAAACCATTTTTTTTCTTCTAAGTCATTGAACTGACATTTTAACACTATTAAAAGCACTTTACATTGTATATACTCCTGATATATAAATTAAGGAGAGATCATGAAAGTAGTTTTGAGTATTGCCGGATCTGATAGCAGTGGCGGTGCAGGTATTCAAGCTGATCTAAAAACATTTGAGGCATTTGATGTCTTTGGTACTACAGCAATTACAGCACTTACAGCACAAAATACCACAGGTGTTGAACAGATAGTTGCCATGGATGCATCATTTGTGAAAAAACAAATTGAAATGATTTTTAAAGATTTTGATGTTGCTGCCATTAAAATAGGCATGCTTTTCAATAAAGAGATCATTGAAGCTGTATGGTGAGATGATTCAGGGCCTTAAAATTCCTATAGTACTTGATCCAGTCTCTATATCTAAAGCGGGTTCTCCATTACTTGAGGATGAGGCTTTGAATGCAATGAAATCACTTTTTGACCATGTAACACTTATTACACCCAATCATCATGAAGCTTATGAGTTTTTTGGATATGAACATGGAGATGCAAAATCCCTTGAAATGATCCAAAGCCTCAATACTCCAGTGCTTGTAAAACATCATGTCCTGGAGTTCTCTGAAGGAAGATTTAGTGTTGATCAACTTTATTTTCATCGACAAAAGCGTGTGTTTCAGTCTCCACTGATTGAAACATCAAATTTGCATGGTACAGGGTGCTCATTTTCAAGTGCGATCACAGCTAATCTTGCATTGGGACATTCACTAGAAAGATCTATCTCCATTGCAAAAAGATTTATTACGCATGGACTGATAGAAGCGCCGAATATTGGAAATGGACCAGGACCGATACATCATAAAAAAGGAGGAGAATATGTCGCAATTGCTTAATGGTCTGTATGTAATTACAGATGAACAACTAACACCAGACGAACATGTACATAGTTATGTGGAAGATGCCTTAATCGCAGGAGCATCTATCGTACAATATAGAAATAAAACAAAATCTGATGAAGAAGTAGAAGCAGGTATGCCGAACACTTCAATCACTTTGTACCAATTATAATGTCCCATTCATCATAGATGACCGTCCTCATTTGGCAGCTAAAATAGGTGCAGATGGTATACATATTGGTAAGGATGACATGCCTGTTCAAGAAGCTAGAAAAATTTTCCCAAAAGGTATCATTGGGGTTTCATGTTATGGAAGTATCCGCAAAGCGAAGGAAGCACAGGAAGAAGGTGCCGATTATGTGGCATTTGGTTCTTTTTTCCCATCTCCTACGAAACCGCATTCAGGGGTTATTTCAATCAATGTCCTTCATAAAGCCAAAGAAGCAGTAGATATACCTGTATGTGCTATTGGAGGAATTGGTCAAACAAATATTCATGAGATAGCTGCAACAAATATTGACATGATCTCCGTTGTCAGTTCAGCATTTAAAGGGGATACCCAACAAAATGTATCAAATTTAATTAAAGGAATGAAAATATGAAATTGAAACTTGCTTTTGAATGGTTTTTAAACCCAGATCATTTACCATTTTTGGTAGGTATACATAAAGGTTATTTTTGAAAATTATGGCTTAGAACTAGAACTTATTGTCCCAGATGAGCATTATGACGGATTAGATGAGTTGATTGCAGGAAATATACAATTTGCAACGAATGAACCATTGCATCTTATAGAGCAGTTTGATGAGAAGTTCCTCTCATTAGGTACATACTTTGAGACTAAAGGTGGAGTATTACTTAAAAAAGAAGCCTATGATAAGGTTAAAAATGGTGAAAAAATTACTATTACCACACCTGTATCAAATGATGTGACAAATACGATAGGATATGAGATCATCCGCCGTTACTTTAAAAAAGATGGTATTAATGTTACGAAAGAACAGGTACATTTTGAGCCAAATGGATTTGAACACATTAAATATATGAAAGAAGGAGCAGATGGTGGTTGGCTCTATTTTTACAATTTTGAAGGGATTGAAGCAGAACATGAGGGTATGGATCTACTCTATTTAGATGCAAAAAATGCCAATTTTGCAAACTTTAGTGCACTGGATCTGTTTGTGAACAAAGATTTTTATCATGAAAATGAAAAAACTTGTAAGGATTTTGATAGAGCAGTCAAAGAGTCTATTGCATACATGAATGAAAACCCAGACGAGGCGATGGAAATTTATTATAATCATACTAAAGAAGCTAAATCAGCACTTATGGATGATATACTAAGAGCAACATTAGAATGTTTTGATGAAAATTATAGTTCAAACTATGCACAATCTTTACCTATTTTAGAATTTTTTAGAGAGATAGGTATAACATCATTGGATGATGAAAGATTTAAAACAGCTTTTTTACACTAAAGGATTGAAAATGAAAATAGCCGTATCCGGATGTCTGCTTGGAGAGAAAATACGGTTCGATGGTGGGCATAAACATGACAGGTTTATCACTAAAAAACTTGGTGAATATGCTGAGTTTGTGCCATTTTGTCCAGAGCATTTAGCTTATGGTACACCTAGACCCACTATACGCCTTGTAGAGAATCAGAATGAAGGCTATTTTGTACAAAGTAATAATGGAAAAAAAGATGTCACTGCTGCACTCTCTGATACATGCAACACTGAACTTCATAAAATAAAAAATGAACCTATACGGGGTATTATCTTTAAATCTAAATCACCTAGTTGTGGGCTTGGAAGTGCATTGGTCTATAGAGAGAATGGATATTCTAAAGAAAAAAATGATGGAATGTTTGCAAAACTTTGTAAAGAACATTTCCCACTTTTACCGATGGAAGAAGAGGGCAGACTGAATGATCCCTGGCTTCGAGAGAATTTTGTGATGCAACTTTTCGCCTATGATGATTTTGAAAATTTTAAAGCATCAGAACCATCGATGAAAACGCTTGTTGCATTCCATGAGTCTTACAAATTTATGCTTCAGGCCAAAAATGACGTGATGTACAGATCTCTTGGAAAAATCGTAGGTAATCATGATAAGTTGCCATTTAAAGAGATATTAACAAAATATGAATTACTGTTTAAAACAATTATAGCAGAGAAGAGCTCTATTCGTAAAAATAGAAATGTGCTTGAGCATATGGCTGGCTTTGTTAAGGACAAGGTGAGTCAAGTAGAAAAAGAGATGCTTCATGAACAGATACGTGAGTATGCAGACAAAATTGTACCTCTTATTGCACCATTAAGTAGACTGCATATGTTTGCCAAAGCTTATGATGTTCAATATTTGTTGAATCAAAAGTTCTTACATCCGTATCCTAAAGAACTTGCTTTACGTTCAGATATAAAAGGTGGAAAATGAAACGTATTATTTTATTAGTGTTAGCTGGCAGTATATCGCTCGCAGCCGAAGAACAAAGACTTTCACTTCTCGAGCAAATCGCTCAGCCTAAAGTGACTTTTCAAAGTGACTATCTATCAGATGCCAAATTTGAGGGATATGAAGGAAGTGTGAAGACATATAAACAAAAGATCCAGATCAATAATGAAATGTTTGGTTTTAGCTATAGCCGCTGGGATTTTGACTGGAATAACGAGAATGATCTTCCGTTTTATCAAGGTAAGACACCTATAGATTCGATGAACCGTATCAGGCTTTTTGCAAATTGGCCTTTACGTATTAATGATGAATGGTTCATGCTGAACTCTGTCAATGTGAATGCGACCTATGAAGATCAGATGAGTGACTCTTTTGGTGCCGGCATAACAAGTTTTTTCTCTTATAAAGTGGATGATGATCATTCAATACAGCTTGGTGCTTTTGCAAATTATCATTCTGTAAAAACACTTGCCTTGCCTGTAATCGGTTATTCTTATCGTGCACGTGAAACGGATGGATTGAAAATGGTTATTGGATTTCCAAGAGCATATATCGGTTATCATTTAAATCCGGAAATTTTATTAAATGCCGGTATGGTATACTCTCAAGCTGTCATACGTCTTGCAGATGATAGTGGTATAGAAGCAGAAGGTTATAGTGAAGCTAAAGACTTTCAGGCAAACTTTGGATTTCGGTATGACATAAATCAAAACTTTGAACTAAGTGCAGATATTCTTTATGCATTTAAACGTGATTTTACAATTTATGATCGTAACTCTGATGAAGTTGACAGTTATAGTATTGAACCTTCTTTTGGTGCCATAGTAAAATTAAAATATCTTTTTTAAAAACTATGTTAAGCGTAAGATAGATGAAAAGAATTCTTTGGTTTCGACGTGATTTAAGAATTGATGATAATCCTTTGCTCTCTTTGGGTGATGAAGTTTTACCGATTTTTATTTTTGATACTCAGATCCTTAATAAACTTTTATCGGATGACAGACGTGTTAGTTTTATTTATGATAGTGTCGTGAAACTAAAAAAGTTATTACAATCAAAGGGTTGGACCTTAAAATCTATTGGGGTAATCCTTTGGAGATATTTCAAGCACTTGAAGTACAAGGCTTTGATGAAGTAGTTGCCAGTGGAGACTATGATGCCTATGCCAGAGAGCGTGACCTGAAAGTCTCCCATATCCTTCACTTTCGATTATCTTCATGATACCTATATTTTTAAACCTGAAGAGGTACTCAAAAATGATGGAACGCCTTATCTTGGTTTTTACCCCTTTTTATAACAAAGCTAAAGCACACTTTGCCAAAGAACATATTCTGAGTATACTTTCTGAGACCATAGACTATATGATACCTCGTATGAAGGGATCACAAAAATCGATACGGTAATGAAGAGTTTTACCTTTAGATATAAATTATCGGCTTTAAACAAAATCTTGTGAAATCATGATACAGAGACAAAATCTGAGATAGTCTTTAAAAAGAATCTTCCTGTTTATGAAAAGAAAGAGATTATTTTAAACAAAGAAGCCACTTCTCACTTGGCATTGATCTTCGTTTTGGTACACTTTCTATTCGTTCACTTTTACGCTTTTTAGTGATACAGAAAAAAGAGGGTGTGGATACAGAGCCGTTTTTCAGACAACTTATATTTCGTGACTTTTATGCATATTTGCTTTTTCATTTTCCTGATCTTGGCAACACGCAACCATAAGTACCGTTTTAACGGTATAGAAGATGAAGCAAAATATTCTGCTTTCTGTGAAGCAAGAACAGGAGTACCGGTAGTTGATGCAGGGGTAAGAGAACTTCTGCAGACAGGAGATATGCATAACCGTGTTCGCATGATATGTGCATCATTTTTTACTAAGGATCTGCTCTTACCATGGCAATGGGGAGAAAGGTTTTTTGCGAAGCATCTACTTGATTATGATGCGGCATCTAACATCCTTTCATGGCAATGGAGTGCAGGTACAGGTATAGACCCACAACCTTACTTTCGTATCTTTAATCCCTATTTACAGAGTAAAAAGTTTGATAAAGAGGCAATTTATATCAAAATGTGGGTACCAGAGTTGGAATCAGTTGACGCAAAAAGCTTCATGATGAGAGTTATTTACTAAACCATGACTATTGAAGGCTATCCAAAACCCATAGTAATACATAAAGAGGCATCGACAAAATGCCTTGGCATATTTTAAGCAAAGACTTTAGGAGATCATCATGTTAGATCTACAAGAGATGCGTACAGAGTATAAAAGATCATCACTGGATGAAAGTACAGTACCTATTGAACCTTTTACACTTTTTGAAAATGGTTTTCTCAAGCAGTAGAGACACAGATCAAAGATCCAAACAGTATGGTATTGGCTACCAGTTCAAAAGAAAATATTCCAAATATACGTACAGTACTTTTAAAGATATTTGATGAAAAAGGATTTGTATTTTTTACGAACTATAATAGTGTTAAAGCTAAAGAGATAGAAGCAAAATCCTCATGTTGCATTAGAGTTTTTATGGTTGGATCTTGAGCGTCAAGTACGCGTCATAGGTACATGTGAGAAGATCACTACCACCGAGTCTATGGCATACTTTATGAAGCGTTCTCGTGGCAGTCAAATAGGCGCTTGGGTAAGTGCACAAAGTTCAGTTATCTCTTCACGTAAAGTATTGCAAATGCAAATAGAGAAGATGAAAGAAAAGTTTTCTAAAGGTAATGTGCCTTTACCTGATTTCTGGGGAGGCTATAGAGTCGTCCCTAGTCAAAATAGAGTTTTGGCAAGGTAGAGAAAGTAGACTGCATGATCGAATTTTATATACAAAAAAAACAGAAGGATGGGAAATAAATCGCTTGGCACCTTAGCTGTTAAGCCATGACAGATAGTCTTTGGCACACTTAAGATGATTGTCTAGTTTCTGTGAGGACATACGTTTAAGTCCCTGCAATGCAAAATTCATACGTCCACTCATACGTAGTTTTTCCTGATGTGTAAAGATGAAGTGCCAATAGAGTCCATCCCATATCTCACACCATTCTCCCTTAGGGTAGTTACTCATTTTAAGTATGTAGTTACTTCCACTTACATAGGGCTTTGTGGTTATACATCCGCCGTCTGCATACTGGCTCATTCCATAGACATTGCCTACCATTATCCAGTCATACGCATCGATAAATGAAGCCATAAAAAATGTATAGACACTATCTGGATCTCTATGTGTAAGCAAAAAATAGTTACCTAAAATCATCAAACGTTCTATATGATGTGCATAACCTCTTTTATGTACTTTACGGATCACATCATCTACGGGAAGAAGGCCACTCTGTGCACGTAATACTTTAGCCGGTATGGGTAAGGAAAATTCAAAAAAGTTTGTTTTCCTTTGGCGTACACCAATGGTATCATATGTTCGGCGTATAAATTCTCTCCATCCTATGATTTGTCTAATGAAACCCTCTTTGTTATTGAGGGGAACTTCTTGATCTAATGTTTCTTTTATCAGTGTACTTGGGTTAATCAGTCCTATGTTGATTGAAGCAGAGAGTAGTGAGTGATAGAGTGGAGAGTCTTCCATACGCATCGCATCTTGATAGTCACCATAGGAATTAAAATGATAGTTAAAAAAGTACGATTTTAACTCTTGTGCCTCATCAAACGTCGTCGGATAATAAAAAGGAGTATCCTCACCAAACGAATGAAATCCTTTTACATACTGACGGGCTTCTTTTATGTAATCATTTTCAAAAGCCCTCCATTGAGGGAGTCTATGCTTAGAAGGAATCTTTTTTCGATTATCCTGATCAAAACTCCACTGTCCACCTGTAGGCTTTTTATCTTCAATCAGTATACCCAGCCTTTTTCTCTGATTAATGTAGAATTGATGTAATAAGAGACTGTCATCATTACTATATAAAAAATTAGGTGAGGGTATCACATTGAGGGATTTGAGTTTTGTTTTTAGACTTTTATATAGGTCAAAATCTGCAACATCATAACAGGTGGCCTCATGTAGAGAGTTGATTGTCTCTTCATATGATTCTACTTCTACATAGACAACATCAATACCTTCGTTCTGTAAGTACGCTGCATAGTATTTCATACTTGCACGATGTAGTATGAGTTTTTGTACATGAAAGTGGTACTGAGTAAAAAACAGTGGCGTTTCAAGTAAGTAGACTCTATGCCCTTTAAGTGTTTTCATGTCTTCAAATAGTTGATGAGGAAAGAGTAAAAAAGGGATCATTACCAAGGCCCTTGAAAACGGGTCGGTTTGTGTGCACATCGTTTGAGATGCTTAGTTTTACGTCCTTGTACACGTTTTCTCCATCGCTTGAAAGCTTTCGGGCTTAGAAGTTTTCGCATTATCTTTTTAACCTGGTTCTCACTCAGTCCCATTTGAGTCTGTATGATATCAAAATGGGTACGATCCTGCCATGCCATTTCTATAAGTCTGTAGTGATCTTCATCATTCATTATATATCCTTTATATAAAGTCATTTTACATTCAAGATAGAGTCTTTCATAGGGGATATATGACAATTTGAAATATTTTTTAGCTTCTAGTGTCTATTTAAATAAAATAAGTACATGCATATAGAAGAAAAATTACAAATTCTAACAGATTCGGCGAAGTATGATGTGTCATGTTCTTCTTCAGGATCAACACGTACAAAGAGTTTCGGATCATTGGGTGCCACACACAGCAGCGGTATTTGTCATTCCTATTCAGCTGATGGTCGTTGTATCTCACTGTTAAAGATCCTTTTTACCAACTACTGTATTTATGACTGTAGCTACTGTATCAATCGAAGCAGTAATGATATTAAACGTGCAGCTTTTACGCCTCAGGAAGTAGCAGACTTGACCGTAAACTTTTATAAACGGAATTATATTGAGGGTCTATTTTTGAGCTCTGGTATCATCAGTAATGAAGACCATACGATGGAGCTCATACTTAAAAGTTTAAAGATACTGCGTTATGAGCATGGATTTAACGGGTATGTTCATGTTAAGTTGATACCAGGTGCTTCAGAGTACCTTATTAATGCAGTGACGAAATTAGCAGATAGAGTCAGTTCGAATATCGAACTACCAAGTGAAAAGAGCCTCAAACTTCTGGCACCTGACAAAAGTAAAGCCACACTTTTTTCTCCTTTAAAAATCGTAAGGGATGATGCACTGAAAAAAGGTAAAAAAATAATGGGTATGAGTACTCAGATGATTATAGGTGCAAGTCCTGAGAGTGACTATGATATCTTAAAACTAAGTGATGCCTTTTATACTAATGGATTACTCAAGCGGGTTTATTTTTCTGCATATATCCCCACTGTTTCACATCAAAATCTACCTGCTATAAATACCCCACCACCACTTCTTAGGGAACATAGACTTTATCAAGCAGATTGGTTGATGCGCTTTTACGGATTTGCTTGGGATGAGATAGTTACTCCGGATAACCCATTGCTAGATGAACGTTTTGATCCTAAACTGACATGGGCATTGATGCATCTAGATCTATTCCCTGTAGAGATCAACCGTGCAGACAAAGAAATGTTACTTAGGGTACCTGGATTTGGAATAAGATCAGTAAATAAGATACTACGTGCAAGAAGATACAAAGCTATAAGTATATTGGATTTACATAAGATAAAAATATCATTAAAACGTGCGCGTTACTTTATTACAGTTCGGGGTAGACGGATTGAGGAGACCAAACTGAACTATGAGTATATGGAATCAACGATGCTTGCATTAGAAAAACCTAAACCTGGTACTCAGCCTACACTTTTTGATCAGATACAGACAAATACTGGAGAGATTTAAAGATGTTCTGGCTTTATGATGGAAGTTTTGAAGGTTTTTTGTGTGCACTTCATAGAAGTTATACCCATAAGTGTATTCCTGAAAATCTTAGCAGTGATCGTACTAGTATAACACTTTTGAGTGAAGTACAAGAAATATATACAGATCTAACAATGGCTAAAAGTATTTCTAAACGTATGAAGTACCACTTTCCTAAAAAAATTCTTGAACGGATCTTTCATGTCTTTTTATGTGATGATATGCCAAGAGAACTTGAATTATTGCTTTATATTCGAATGGGTTTTAAAGATCTTAGTCTACTAGAGAATATTTCTCATTCTATCATCTATGCGATCGAAGGATATCAAAAACGAATATTTTCTACAATACATAAAATGTATGCATTCATTCGTTTTGAAGTACTTGAAGATGGAATGCTCTATGCTAAAATAGCACCACCATGTAATGTACTGCCTCTTATTGGGAGGCATTTTGTAAAGCGTTTTGGAAATGAGTATTTCATTATCCATGATATCAAGCGAGGAATTATAGTGGTGTGGAATGGTAAATCACTAGAGATACATACTGTAGTTGGTGTAAATGAACCTGTACAGCATCGGAATGAACATAAGTATCAAAAGCTCTGGAAAACATTTTTTGAGCATGTTTCTATTGAATCACGAACAAATCCTAAAGTTCAAAGAAACTATGTGCCTATATTCTACAGAGATCTAATGACGGAGTTTCAAAATAAAAGTTAGTGTATAAGGAAGTCCTCTAGATTATTTTTTCCATAACTGATATTTTCATCTGTATCTTTGATCTGTTTTGCTAAGACTGCCATGATACTTTTGACCCCTTTTGTCTTTTCTGGATCAGTAAGTGGTAGTAATCGTACGGTCAGGCTTGATTTTTTAGGTGAGAGTTGTACGAAAAAATTTTGATTGACCCCATTTTCTATCGCCAATGATTCTACAAGAATACTTTGTTCTTTCGCATTGATATATTTATCCATGACTTTAAGTATACCTCCTTCAGTTTTTTGTGCAAATGGAGTGACAGCTTCATAGGCCTTTTTAGTATCATTTATGTTTTCTAGTATGATGTGTGGCATATATTTCCTTTTATTTTTTGTATATGTTATCTTTTGTATAAAATATTTCGTATGAATATTTTGTCAATTCATTTTTTAAAGTATCTATTCGTTCTTTTGTAGAATTTTTTTAGCCTGCTTCATAAAGAGTTGTTTTTTCTCCAGCATGCTTTCTATTTCTTGTTTACCTATATCTCCAAATCTGTCGACAATATACTCTGCCACCTCAGTAGAAACAAGATCAAAATCAGTAAAAAGTGCATCTATGTGCATACGTAGATTACTTATAGTCTGTTCATCTTGAGGTAGATCAATATGGCTGAGCTTTAATTCTTTTATATTGTAGTCTGAATCTTGTAAATCCATAGGCTCTTGGACATACTGCATTGTTCCCAATTGGATGGCGGTGAGTTTTTTACCATAAGAACAGCCTGTATCGATGCCATAAAAGTTCTCACCATTAACCACTTCTTCAAAGACACAGTGACCGAAAATATTAATGACTTCTTCATTTTGGACCTCCATACCTTCTTCATATCGATTAAGAAGATAGTCTTTGTAGTAGACAGGGTTATTTCTTTCTGTATAAAAAGGTAAAGCGAATCCGTGGGTGATAAAATACTTGTCTATTTGTAGATAGATCGGAAGTCTTTTAATCCACTCAAGGTGAGTATTCATTTTGTGATGGTCATTTCTATAACTTTCGAGTGTCATCAAACCACCATAACGTTTGTCTGAGCTCCAAGGACTGTGCTTGTCATGAAATATAGCATCTTCAAGGTAGGTTTCCATAAGGTGTTCATGATTACCTTTGACACAGTCATAACCATTTTGCATGACGAAATCTATAACATCTTTGGAGAATTTACCTTTATCACATAGATCTCCAACAAATATTAATTCAGCATTTTTTGGAAGACGTTTAATAAGGTTTTGTAGGGTATGAAAGCATCCGTGTACATCACCTATAACATAAATGTTTTCAATATCAATATTACTTTTCATACACTGCCTCCTATTTTTGTAGAGTATAATAAAATTCAATGTACTTTCGTAGTAATAAGATGTCAATTCGTTTAAATTTCTAATATGAATAGTCAAAAGAAGGGTATGAAAGATGATTTGAATAGATTATAATTAGTTTATGGATATAAGTTAAGGGTGTTTAAACAGTACCTGATACTTTCGAAAGGAAAAATTATGAAGGTTCTACTTACTGGTGCAAACGGTTATATTGGAAGACGTCTAAAACAGACCCTTTTGAATGAGGATGTTTCTTTGCGACTACTTGTTCGTAATCCAAAAAGTCTAGACCCTGATTTGGAATTAGAAGTTGCACAGGGAGATACCTTTGATATACCTTCTCTCGAACTTGCTCTTGAAGGGGTAGATGTTGCCTATTATCTCATACACTCTTTACAAGATAAAGATTATAAGAATCTCGATAAAAGAAGTGCTCAGAATTTTTTGGACGCAGCGATTAAACAAGGTGTTAAACGCATCATATATTTGGGTGGACTTGGGGTTAAAGAAGAGGCTAGTGAGCATCTTTTAAGTCGTATAGAAACAGGGGAAATACTCTCAAGCAGACCGGATAAAATAGAAACTATATGGATACGTGCTGGTGTGATCATAGGCTCTGGAAGTGCAAGTTTTGAGATCATTAGGCATCTAACAGAAAAGTTACCTGTTATGGTCACACCTAAATGGGTAAATACCTTAGCACAACCTATAGGTGTAGATGATGTCATTCATTATCTGAATGACTCAAAAGACCTTATTATTGACAATAATCTCGTAGTGGATATAGGAAGTGAGAAGATGACCTATAAAGAGATGATGCTTGGTTGTGCCAAGGCGCTTGGTCTTCGTCGATGGATCGTACCACTACCTGTATTGACTATTAATCTCTCATCTTATTGGTTAAATCTATTTACTCCTGTACCATATATCGTCGCACGTTCTCTTATTGAAGGGCTATCTTCAGAAGTTGTAGTACAAAATGATAATGCCAAGCGTTATTTTAGTCATATCAAGCCCATTAGATTTGAAGAAGCAGTTCAAAAAGCAATTAGAGAGATGGAAGAGAATCAAGTCTATAGTAGATGGAGTGATGCAGGTGGGGGAGGTGACAGATGGGAGAGACAGTATAAAGGCGATCCTTCCTCAGCAGTTTTAATGGATCGTCAGTCCATTGATATCGGTGGTATTTCTAAAGAAACTGTTTATCGGACTTTTTGTTCGATCGGTGGAAAGGAGGGCTGGTTTGGATATGATTGGCTTTGGGAGATAAGAGGTTGGATGGACAAAATGATCGGTGGTGCAGGACTAAACAGAGGACGAAGGGATAGCCATCATCTAAGAATAGGAGAGAGTGTTGATTTTTGGAGAGTAGAGGACTTGAATCCTAATGAACGGCTACTACTTTATGCTCAAATGAAAGTTCCAGGTAAAGCTTGGCTGGAGTTTAAAATAGAAGGTGATCAACTTGTTCAAACAGCCTATTTTTATCCACGTGGGTTGTTGGGAAGACTTTATTGGTATATACTTATTCCTATACATTATTTGGTATTTGGTAACATGATAAGATCTATACTAAAAAAAGCACAAAACTATGAACAGACAAAATAAAGCTATGAATGCTTTAAAAGAAAGAGTAAAATAAATAAAAAGGAGTGACTCATGATTAAAGAGATACTGTATACAGGTTTAGGTGGTGCACTTTTGCTCAAAGAACGTGTAGATGAAGAGATAGAAAAACTGCAAGAAAAAGGTAAACTGAGTAAAGAAGATGCTGAGACCTTTATGAATAAGCTCAAAACACGTGGCGAAGAAGAAGAAGAGAAAGTGAAAACACAACTTAAAGAAGCCCTAAAAGAAGTAATAGAAGAGATGGATCTAGCAACCAAAGCAGATATTGAGGCACTAAAAGAAAAATAGTGAGTACACTTAAATTTTATTCACCATATAGGGTCTGGCGTGTCTTTAGAGTACTACTCACGCTTTATATGCTGATCAGAAAACGTCAAAGATTTTTATTTTTGTCACCACTCGATCCAGAGAAACTCTTGGGGCATATTACCCTTTTGGGAACAAGTTTCATCAAGCTTGCGCAAGTCCTTGCTACGCGAAATGACTTTTTTCCTAAAGATTATCTGACTAAACTCAAGGCGCTGCATGATGAACTGCCTCCAATGGAAAGTCAAACAATGCAGACAGTATTTGATCGTGCATTTAAAAAAGATCCGTTTTACCGTTTTGAGAAAGAACCTATAGCATCTGCGTCTATTGGTCAAGTACATGAAGCGTGGCTGGATAAAGAGACAAAAGTAGCAGTCAAAATTAGACGGGAAGGGATCGAAAATCAAGTTAAAGCAGATATTCGAATTCTTACATTTTTTAATTCACTGTTTAGACCACTATTTTCACACTATACCAAGCATTCTATAGAAGCAGTAATTAGTGAATTTTCTTCAATGATTCTTAAAGAAGTCAGTCTTAATCAAGAAAGAGCCAATCTCATCAAATTTTCTGAGACCTATTCTGATATGCATGTAGATTTTCCTACTGCTTATGAAGACATCAGTTGTGATGATGCTTTGGTAATGAGTTTTGAAGAAGGATTCCGTTTTGATGATGCAGAAGCACTCAAAATGCATGATATCAACATTGTACCTCTGATAGAAACATTGGTCAACTTCTATACAGAACAGATGCTTGTAAGAGGTTTTTTCCATGCGGATCCTCATCCTGGAAACTTACTTATATCAAAAGAAGGTAAGCTCATACTGCTTGACTTCGGTATGGTAAAACGTGTACCTAATGATACACGTATTGCCATTATCGAATTGATAAAAGCAGCTAATGAACAAGATTACGAACGTTATGTTAGTGCGAGTAAACGTTTAGGTACAGTAGCCTACGATGCTCCCACTTCAGAACTCGCTGAATTTACCCAGCGTATGTTTGATATCTTTAACAATGATGCCCTTGACAGTTCAAGTATGCAAGAGCTGGCATTTGAAGTACTTGAACAGACAAGGAGCCTTCCCTTCAAGCTTCCTCAAGAGGCGATTTATATACTTAGGGTCAGTGCAATCATTGAAGGTCTGGGGACGACCTACATTGAGAACTTTAATGGAATTAAAGATATTTTACCAATATTACAAAAAAATATACCTAGAGCTTTGGGTGCAAATGAAAGCATACTTGAGAGTATTATCGATGAGTTCAAGAATTTACCCTTAGATCTTAAAGCATTACGTAACAGTATTTATCGTATAAGTGAAGAGAACCTTTCTGTAGAACTTTCCAAGCCACAGCTTGAAGTTTTGGAAAAGTCTTTTAAAGAGGCTCTTTCACCTATTATAACGGGTGTTGTACTTCTTATGTCAGGTATATTTGTACTTCTTGTTGACCGCTCTTGGGAGCCTTTGGCATTCATACTTTTTGGCGCAGGGGTACTACGTCTAACATTTAAAAAAGGATAAAGAATGAAACAATTACTATATACTCTTATACTATCAATGACACTATTATTGATAGGTTGCAGTGATAAAAAACCAGAAAAAGTGACACCCGTTGAAAATTTTAAACTTAATGAATACCTTGGCACATGGTATGAGATAGCAAGATTGGAACATAGGTTTGAAAAAGGTATGGAAGCTATTACTGCAACCTATAGTATGAGAGATGATGGTGGGGTTAAAGTCCTGAATAAAGGATATAAGACTAAAGAGAAAGAATGGAGTGAAGCCGAAGGTAAAGCTTACTTTGTAGAAGAGTCCTGACAAAGGCTTTTTAAAAGTATCTTTTTTTGGACCCTTTTATGGCTCGTACATAGTTATGGAAACAGACTATAAAACTTACACCATGATCAGTGGACCAGACCTTAGTTACTTTTGGATACTCTCAAGAAAACCGAAACTTGATGATGAAACACTCAAAATACTTTTAAGCAAAGCTAATGATGCAGGGTTTGATACTAGTAAACTTATTTACCCTGATCAAAGTAAAAATAATGCAAAATAATGCACTGATCATCGTAGCACATGGCAGCCGTAAAGCCTCATCTAACGAAGAGGTCAGGGTACTAGGAGAGAAAGTAGAGTCTTTACTGGGTAAACACTATGCGTATGTTATGACGGCATTTTTAGAATTTGCTACCCCTTCATTGGAAGAGAGTATTCTCTCATATATAGATAAGGGTATCAGTGAGATAGTTATCCTACCTTATTTCCTTGCTTCTGGAAACCATGTCACACGAGATATACCTGAGGTGGTTCAAAATATACAAGTATCACATCCGGAAGTAAAGATGATACTTAAAGAACATATAGGCAGTGCATCAGGCATGGTGGGTCTTCTTAGCGAAATAGCGGTAAGTTCTAATAAAGAACTCTAAGGTCCCATAAATTACATTACAAATTCTAGGGCTAACATATGGAAGAAAACCTTATAAAATATTTAACTTTATAAGATTTTCCCTGTACAAATTTTAGTTTGTATTATAATGGTTGTTTTTTAAACAATGAATTGAATAATGTTGTTTAAATTTAAACTATAATAGAACTCATGAAAGCCTATTAGTCTCCTTGAATACACTATTGGTTTTCTGGTAACTTTTAATTTCAGATTGCATAATTTTTTATTAACATGCCTCCTATAATTTTGTCCAAATTTTAAAAGTTGCCTTCCCTAAAAATCATCATCTAACTATTAAATAATTGCCTACTCAAAACCTCATAAAGTTATATATTTTATAAGGTTTTCTCAATTCACAATCTATTAAACCAATCAAGAATTAAAAAGAGACATCCCACTGAAATCGAATACCCCAATATTGATTATCTGGGTTGTCAACAGTATTGGTTTTACGGGTCACATCCAATGTAAGTTTATTTCGATGCCCGTAAAAAAACCAATTTGCACCAAATGCAAGCTCTTTAGATTGTAATTTTTCCATATTACTATCTGGGTCTACTTTGGCATAACGTGCAATAAGTTCAAGAGGTTTGGGAACCCAGTCTATGAGTTCAGAAAAAAATATCCCATCTCAAAGTAGAAGCCACTCAAATTAGATTTTATTTGATTAACACGATCATCAATCTGTTTCCAGTGATATTCGGATTGTATAGAAAAACCTTGATACATAAAAGCAAATTCAGCCATCGCTTGGTCCAACTCATATTGGTCACTAGTACCAGAGCTAAACCCTGGTAATTCACTACCACCAGCAGAAGAAAATTTCGTAAATGCACTTTTGTTGGTAGCTGCTGCGACTGATAATGATGCTAGTGGATTTTGACTGCGAGTGATGTCAGCTCGTGTGAAAGGCAATACACGTTGAAAAATATTCCACTGCCAACGTCCGAAGACCATGGGTGTATTATCATTATCTCTTGATTCTCCTGAACCATTACCAAAAAATACACCGGCATAATAGTTCGAATCCATTGCCTGTTCTTTGAACAGACGACCCATTACTGTAATTCCTATTTGACGGCCCAATGTGAATGGCGAATTTACAATAGATCTTTCTGCAAACTGCTGTTTACCAGAAGAGATAAATTGCTCGCGGTTATAAGGTACTTTATACTGCCCAATACGAAACTTCAGTGATTCGTTTACTTTTGGCTCGATCCAGAGATCAAGTAGTAGTGAGTTGACAAAATCATATTCAGAATAGTAAGTTAGCCACTCAACTCCAAGTCTACCACCTATCTTGAATCGTGCACGGTTTAATTTTAATTCATCTTTGTCTGTATTAGGATTGGCAAAAGAACTATCGTAATGTATATTGCTGTAGCGAAACTGGGCACGCAGATCGATATGTGCGGTATAGTTTTTAGAATTAGACTGTAGATATAAACCATCTTGCCAACTTGTCTCTTTTTCTTTTTCGGCTCCATTAAGAGTATTACATGATATTAAAATCAACATTACTAATATTGTTAAAAAATGAAGTTGATCTATAGATCTTAATCTTTCTCTGATTGGAAATGCCATAGTTTGATAACCATATCTCATCCTCTTCCTTCCTAATAACTATACCAAATTATATCTTCTCTTAGTTATAGTAACTAAACATAGCAGGTTATTGTTCTCTTCTAGGCTACTACAGACAGAGTTGCAAGCCCTCCAAAATATAAAACTTATAAAGCTACACTCTCCTTTTTGACGAAGTAAATTAAACAAATTGTATACCTGTTTGTCTTCCTTGCTTTTTTCTTATTTCAATAAATTATCAAAACCTTATAATCTAACATATTTTATAAGGTTTCTCGCTATAGTGACGTTTGTGAGCCAAAAATTTGTACCCTCCCATAGAAAACCTTATAAACTGTTCTATATACGAATAAATTATAAGGTTTTCTCTTATCTCTTTTGTTTATAAATTTTATTGGATTTTAGAGTTTTATATTAGAATACACATTGTCAGGGGAGATATTTAACATGAATAAACATAAAACCACTACGAAATACTTTTTTATCAGTATAAAATACAAATAAAAAAGAGGAAACAATGTTTAGAACGTATGACAATTTAGAAGATGCAACACATGCACAACCTCGAGTTACGGCTTTACTGGCTTGTCAGGATAATCTTATGCCCGCTTCATGGCACATGCCTATCTCTAAGTCACCTTTTCGCTATGCTGTAGCTGTTCGTGAAGAGAACTATACACATCAACTAATTCAAGAGTACAAGAGCTTTACACTCAACTTTCTTCCTTATGAACACTATGAAACTGTAAATCTTATGGGAAAACTTCATGGTGATATGGATGATAAATTAGCAGAAAGTAACCTTAGGGTAGAGAACAAAGATAAATATAATAATGTTTTGCTTGAAGCCTCAGACTTCATTTATGAATGTGTTGTGTGCGATACTTACAAGAATGGTGATCATACTATCTTTATAGCCGATGTTGAGAAAATTCATGTCAATGAAAAGCAGAGCAATAAACCTATGCTGTTTTCTGGTCGTGGAAGGTATGCAACACAAGGAGATATATTTACAGCAAATAAAAGGAGTTTAGTATGACTATGGAAGAAATTGCGTTCGAGTTAGAGTTAGCAGGATTGAGAATCGAAGAACAAAGAATGCTACTCTCATCTATAAAAAGAAGTGGATTTGATGCAAAGCTGCTTGATAAAAAACTTATAGGTATGGGGTATGCACCGGTATTTACTGTTTATGATGAAGAAAATGATGCATACATAAACAATGTAAAGAAATAAAAGTACAATATATAAAAAGGAATTACAGTATGACATTAGAAGAAATAGAATTTGAATTAGAGATGGCAGGTTTGAGTAGAGAACAACAGATGAAATTATTATCATCAGTTAAAATAGGTGGCTATGACGCAAAGGTACTCGATCAGAAATTAAGACTTATGGGTTTTCCACCGGTTTTCAGTATTTATGATGATGATGAAGAGAGTGATAAAAAACCTCAGGACTCATAGAGACAAATATAGAATACAGTCTATGGAACTAAAGAAACAATAGCCTCTTTGGTTTTTTCATGTCTGTAGACAAACATCTTTTGCATATCTTTTTTTACAAACCATACAGCTAAAATACTTAAAGGCTCAAGGGGTAAAGAAAAAGTCACTTCATCTCGTAAAATACTGTGAGTTTCATCCACTTCTATAAAATGGTGTTCATGTCTAAAGAACTTAAATGGTGAATGGGTAGCCATATCTACAATGAGATGGGGATAGACCACTTTTTCAAAAGTTAATTCCCACACAAAAGAGAGCCATCCTTTTTTGATACGTAATACCGCTTCATTTCCTTGCTTTAAAGGTGTTTCAAGTTTAAGAATTTCTACATGAGTATCCTTAGGTGTGATAAGAGGCAGGTTTTTAGTATCTGCATGGAACTCAAAAAGGGTTTGAACGTTGCATGCTATAGTTGTTTCAAATATTAGTGTATGTTTCATAATTGTATTATGACGTATTTGTTGTCTTTTAGTATATGACTTATGTCTATTGATCTTATATCTATGGCTAAAATACTAGATAAATAAGGTTTTTCAATATGATGGTTTTTTATCATATTGTTGGAACCTATCTATAAACAAGAGCATTACAGGTAAAACAAACAAGTCTACAAGCAATGACAATAAAATCAAACTTGAACTATAAAGTCCGATCAGTTCTAAAAAGTGCACTTGGGAAAAATACAACATTAAGAAAACTGTTATGAGTATGCCTGAACCAATAATTACAGGGATACCCGAATAGAAATACATTTTTTCGAGTGCATGTTTACGTGAACGTCCGAAATAACGAAATCTAAAATATTTAAATGCAAAATGTATAGTGGCATCTGATGCAAGTCCTAAAGAAATAGTTGTAGCGATAAGCATTTCAAGGCTCAAAGGGATGGCTAAAACAGTCACAATCATCCCAAACAATATAATAGGAAGTGTGTTCACCGTGAATCCGACAAAGATCATTGCTTTTGAACGGAAAATCCATCCTGTAATAAGGCCAATGATAAACAATGCTGTCAACAATGAACTTGCAAGTAAGATCGTTTGGCTATACTTTGCACTTCCAATGAGTGTTGCATGATCTACAAAATAGATTTCGATCCCTTCATAATTTAACAACCATTCAATAAGTTCGACTTTGTTGATATCCGAAATGTTAATGACGATATTGACTGCATTCCCATCAAAATATTTCTCGTTTAAATGATAAAGGTCCATGTAAAACAATGCTTGTTGCAAAGCTTCTTCATCCAATTCTTTGGTTTGGGAATTGGACTCATTAAGACTGTTTATGATAGTAGACAAAGAAACAACATCTTCTATCTCATCTTCAAAGCGTTCCTCTATGGCTTCAGTAAAGTTTTCTATAGAGTGTATAAAAGGAAGATCAATTTCTGTATAGGGAATTTTAAGTTCTATTTGTTCATTTTTGACGTTTAGTTTAAAAAAATTATTACTTTCACCATAGATCAGATAAGCCCCTATAGCCAGAGATACATACATAAATCCCAAAAAACCAAAAAGATATTTTTTGTTGTAGCGGAGTTCTTTAAATGTCAGTATATAGACTAATTTCGCATAAGGTACATGTGCATGTTCGACTTCAAAATAACTTAAAAATGCCGGCAAAAGGGTTAGATTCAAAATATAACTGATCAATGAAGAAAGAATCACACTTAGACTCAGGAGCTTGATAATATCAGAATCTATTAAAACTAAACTACCCAGACCAAGTATTGTGAGAATAGAGGTCCACATTGCCGGTACCATATTTCTAGTTAATAATTTTATCAGTGCATGATGTTTATTATTTTTATACTGAGAAACATGCCAACGGTAGTAAAAGTACAAAAACTCTACCATCGCTATACTGATCGTAATAAATGGCATACTAAAGTGAATCGTTTTTATACCTGTAATCATCACTATAAGTGTAAAAGTCAATACGGTGCTGAAAGCTATAAGTAAGGTAGCACTTAAGAAAGCCACATGACTTCGAAACAGTAATCGAAAGATCAAAACGGTTATAAGTAAAACGATGAGAATATAAGTGCTTAAATAATACCAGTTTATGTCACTTTCATGTATATCATACGTATAGGAACCTGGAATATTGAGCTTACTGATATCAACGAACTTTTCTCCAGAAATAAAATAATAAAATGTTTTAAAATCATCTTCAACCACGTTACCATAATCATTATTCAGCTCTTTAATCATTTTACGAAGTTTATACGCGTCTAAATCACCCGCATTGACTACTGTGAGCATCTCAGATTCATTATTGCTTTTTTTGGTTTCAACAAAGTCGTTACTAAACAATGAATACACTTTCTGTACGGCTTCAAGGTTGATAAGTTCTGTATGTAGCGCTTGAAGTGACTGGTGCATGTTTTCATCAAATGAATCAATCTTTACCACTAACTTGGAAAGATGATGTGTTTCAAATTGTTTTGACTGTGTTTGTTCTAACTGTTTTGAGTCTTTAAGCCAAAAAAGTGCATCTGACGAAAGAAATTTCGGTGTAAAAAGAATACTCATAAGGAACACTAGAAATACGTAGAATGAAATGATATGCAAACGATATTTAAGTATGATATCTACATATCGGTTCATATTTGGTGTGTAATAATACATGATTAAAATTCCTTAGGGTCTTTTATTTTATAATAAAGATATATGGGCGTTTGTATACATCCATCTCTTCTGCAACTTCAGTAATTCGATTGATCTTTTCTTTTGTTCCAAGATTACCTTTTTCATAGTGTACATCTTCTTCTACCATGATCTCTAAAAGGGTTTCTAGAGGGTTTTCTGACATATAAATCGCAGAGACAACATCTGTTGACTTCATACGTGGAATACTATATAAAAAAAGATGATATTGGTATTTTGAAAGCATCATGGGATTTTCTGAAACCATTGTAATGAACTTGCGTGAATGTGGACAGAGAGGATCAATAAATACATATACGAGTTTGTGACCGTTACCAAGCACAATAGCATCTTTCTGTATAGTTTGTAGTAATGAAGCTGATTTATCATAAGACAGGTGTATGTGTTCTTTTTGGGTATCAGAAAATGAAACTGTTACTATTAAACAAATACTTAAAATTATTGCTTTTATCATAATCCGAGTATAACGTAAATAAAGAGTAAATTGATAACAAATTTGAATGAATTTTAATCAGTAGTGATAAATAAATTGGATGATAGACATTTTCAATCATTGACCAATCGACAATAAAAGACTACAAACATAGAAATAAAAATCATAAACTTACACATAAGCAGAAACTAAAATGTTTAAAAGGATTTCTGATGAAAGAAGATATAGAAAGCTATTTTTTCAAATCGTTGATTTATGTGAGTAGGGCAGAAGAGAATGTAGATTATCCTGAAATCTTGGATATTTTGACTCACTCATGGAAGTATAATCACAACAGCTATATTTCGGGGATGTTACTCTATGACAATGGACACTTTATGCAGATTATTCAAGGTCCTATAGCCACTATAGACAAATTGTATGCACGTATAGCACATGATCCACGGCACACAGATATAAAGCTCATTGGTGAAGAACTATTGCATCAACGTGATTGTACAGGGTGGGGTATTGGTTTTTATGAGAATCAAGAGGTTGCAAAAGTACTTTATGATTCGTTTCATATTGGACATGGTAATGCACTCTATGATGTGAACTATGCAGATGCAAAATCTTTGATGCTTGCATTAAAAAATAATATTTAATGTAACATACATAGAGATATGAAATCTTATAGAAAGGAGTGACAGATGAAAAAGCGTATATGGATAGTTGGCGGAAGTAGCGGAATTGGCCTTGAACTTGTCAAAAAATGGTTGCAAGAGGGTATTCTTGTTATTATTAGTGCAAGAAACTCCAGCAGTACAAAAGAACTTTTGGCACTCAAGCGAATTTATGAAAAGCAGCTTCAGATTGTAGATATGGATGTCACCTCTACAGAATCGGTTAAAAAAGCTGTTCCTCAGGCATGGAAACGTTTTGAAGGTATCGATGAATGGTTTTATAATGCAGCAGTCTATGAAGTCATGTCTATTGAAGAGTGGAATGTTGAACATTTTGAAGCGATGATGCAGGTAAACTATATGGGCGCAGTACGTGTAATGAATGAGCTTCTGCCTTATTTTGAAAAAGAGAAAAAAGGACGATGGATTTGGAATGCAAGCCTCTCAAGCTATTTTGGTCTTCCTTTGGGTGGTGGATATAGTGCTCCCAAAGCAGCACTGTTGAATCTGGCTGAGTCT
This sequence comes from Sulfurovaceae bacterium, assembly GCA_963785375.1. Taxonomy (GTDB): domain Bacteria; phylum Campylobacterota; class Campylobacteria; order Campylobacterales; family Sulfurovaceae; genus Sulfurovum. The sequence continues at coordinate 302,661 of CAWAVD010000006.1, read as the reverse complement.
CTGCATCCCGAACTAAGAGCAAAAGGTATACAACTACAGGTGATCAATCACGGTTTTGTAAAAACAAGGTTAACACAAAAAAATAATTTTGATATGCCAGAGCTTATGAGTCCTGAAGAAGCAGCAGAGAAGATCATTAAAGGCACAAAGAATACGCATCGTTTTGAGATACATTTTCCTTTTAAGCTCTCTACCTTTTTGCAGGCATTGCGGTTATTGCCTTACAGGGTATCTTTGGCACTTACTAAGAAGATGCTCCCAAAAGAGAGTTGATGGAGATGAGGAGATGAATAAAGAAACATTAAGTCATTTCTTTGAAACATTACATAAGGATATTTCCATCGAAGAGTTTGGCTCTATTTATGATGATGCCATTATTTTCAAGGATCCTTTCAACGAGGTAAAGGGTATAAGAGCTGTGTATGCTATATTTGAGCACATGTATGAAGCACTTGATAACCCAAGATTCATTGTCAATGAGTATATAGACCACCAAAATATAGCTTATGTAAAATGGAACTTTGTCTTCACTTTCAAAAATAGTGAAAATGAAAGTAGATTCGAAGGTGTAAGCAGGATAGAAATGAATAAGGAAGGAAAAATTATTTCACATGTAGATTACTGGGATGCAGCAGAGCATATATATGAAAAGATGCCTTTATTGGGATCAGTGCTTCGTTTTATTAAACATAAGATAGCAAGGAATTAAATCGTATGCAAAACTCAAAAAATTTTGGTGTCTGTGCTACATGCCATCGTAATACTGCATTAACAAAGCACCATCTGATCCCTAAAAAAAGACATAAAAAAATAAAACATAGTTCTTTGGATGTACCAGTTGATGATGTCATCTATATATGTCGTACCTGTCATGATGGTATTCATCATTTTTATGATGAGACTATGCTTTCGAAAGAGTATAATACACTTGAAAAACTTGCTTCAGATGAAACATTGCATAAACATTTTATGTGGGTATCCAAATGTAAAAAAGGTGTCCTGTGAAACAAGAAAAACTCACCTATTTTAGATTGTTCTCTTATGCTTCAACAGCTGTACCCCTTGCGATGCTTGGGCTTCCACTCTATATTTATTTACCGACATATTATTCTCAAAGTGTAGGATTGAGTGTGACCTTGGTGGGACTTATTCTTTTTTTTGCACGGATCACAGATGTCATAACGGACCCATTTGTTGGCTTATACAGTGATCGTTTTCAAAGTAGATACGGGAAGAGAAAACCATTTATATTTTTAGGCTCATTTGTATTGGCTGGAAGTTTCTATGCACTTATACATCCACCTCAAAACCATATTGAACTATGGCTTCTAAGTTTTTCTATGCTTGTGTACCTTGGGTGGAGTATTGTCTCCATACCTTATCTTGCATGGAGCGCGGAGATCACGTCTGATTATCATGAAAAGACACGTTTGAGTGCTGCTAGAGAACTTTTTACCATACTTGGTGTAGTATCTGCACTTCTTATCCCATACTTCTATAATGTTTCAGAATCTGCAGATAAAAGCCTTACTCTTTTATACGGTGCATTTGTTATAGCACTCTTACTAATGGTACCTGTAACACTTTTCAGTTTAAAAGAGCGATCTATTCAACCTGTAGAACATTTCACATTCGGACAGATCATGTCTCTATGGAAACAAATACCCTCACTTGGACGGTTACAGACAGCTTTTATACTTAATTCACTAGCCAATGCGCTCCCCGCAACACTCTTTTTGTTTTTTGTTCAGCTTGTGCTTGAAGAAGAGTCGAATACGGGGCCACTTCTTTTACTTTATTTCACATCAGGTATTATAGGACTTCCTTTTTGGACCCTGCTTGCCAAAAAAATAGGTAAACGAAAAAGCTGGCTGGCATCTATGCTCCTTGCTTCAATCGCATTTAGTTTTGTTTTGATATTGGAGAGCGGTGATCTCATGCTCTTTGCTCTTATCAGCTTTGTATCAGGACTCTCTTTGGGGGCTGATATGGCACTACCATCGTCTATTCAAGCAGATGTGGTACAAAATGTTGAAAACGTCAATACTTCTTATGCAGGAATACTGTTTGGTATTTGGGCCATGTTAACTAAATTTTCACTTGCACTTTCAGTAGGGATTGGTTTTGTTATATTGGGAATGGTTGGCTTTGAACCGAATGCACCCACAACTATAGCACTTAGCACACTTTCGATACTTTATGGCGGTGTACCGATCATTTTTAAAATGCTCGCATTTTGGATCATGAGAGGTTACGATGAAGTATCCTAAGCTCAGTCCTTCAGTATTATTTTTAATTACTTTAACCATAGGTATTTTTCTTTCCTGGGTAAAGCCGTGGCACTGGTCCGTTTACCTAGATGATGATTTATCAAGATTAATAGGGTTGATATTGCTACTCATAAGTTTTATACTCAATAGCCTGGCATATAGAATGTTCAAAAAGTACATGACGCCTCATGCTCCTTTTGCTGTACCTCATTTTCTGATAGACAGAGGTATTTTTGCTTTGAGCAGAAATCCAGTTTATTTGGCACTGGTATTATCACAGTGTGGTATAGGTTTTATCTTTGATACTGTGTGGCTTTTAGGTACAGCTTTTATCTTAATGATCAGTCTTCAATATCTTGTCATATTATTTGAAGAAAAAATGATGGAGAGTATGTTTAACGATAGATATCAATATTATAAAAAGCATACACGTCGCTGGTTTTAACTCTTTAAACGTGCATACTGTGATTTATTTGACCACTTCAATCATAATTTCATTTCTCCGCAGAAACCATAGTGAAAAAGGAGAATTGTAACGCGCAAAGAGAGGTTTCCCTATCGTTTTGATCCCGGCTTCATTAAGGGATTGTAAAAGCAATGCCTCTTTTTGTTTGTATTGTTGCTTTGACCAGCTACCTGAATATGTCAGTACAGCCACAGTTTTTGAAGGTATTTCTTTCAATATGACACGTTTATCCAAAGGCAGAGGAAGAGTATCAAGCTTGTAATTCTCAGGCATCACAAAACTGATAGTTGCACTTTCAGGATCATTTTTATCCATTTCCTGTATGACAGGTGCTGTCATACTTATCTTTTCTCCTTGCTTATCTGAATTTTCTTGTATGACTGGTGCAGTCATTTTTATTTTTGACCGTTGCTGGTTAGATCCAGAGATATAATTAAACAGTACTCTAAATGCTTTACGACCCATTTCATCAAATGAGCCGTGCACTTCTGTTTGTGCAACGAGATAGGGGCTGTATTTTCTAATTTCAAACGTATCATTTTTTTCAATGATGGTGTACTTTGGTTCTTCTATGGCCATAAGTGTTCCTTTGAGTATTATTAATATGATAAATATTCTTAGCATTTTATGCCTTTTTTTAATTCTTTAACTAATTCATTATAACGTTTTTCTCTCTTTTTAGAAGTTGAAATATGTCAATTCATGACTAAAATGGCATGTAGCAGGAATATACTTTAAGGTTAAAGCGATAGGTTATATGAAGATAAATAATATTCTGGCAAAGGAGGGACAATCCAATGAAAGTAGTTATAAACCTCTATAAAAAGCATAAGTTAACGGTGGATAACTATATCACCACATCTATAAAAAATGCACCTACAGACTACATTGAACATTCGGGCGAGATACTCAAAAAATATAGATTCATTCAGCTCGTGTATAGTGTAGATAAAGAGTATCGTCAAAATAGTCCTTCGATCTGCCGTAAACAAAAAGAGGTAATTAATTTAGGAAGTGATAAAAGTCATTATTTTACTCAACTTGAACTTGGTGAAGATAACTTTTATATTTCCAATCCTTATATTCATTACCGTACTGGAAGAGCAAGTATCACAGTTGTGAAAAAGATCGATGATTTTTATTATGTATTTGACTGTGATCTTATCTCAGTACTTGAAGAATTACGTCTCATTCAGTTTAACAGTGCACATCATAATTTCAAAAAGGTGATCTATGTCCTCGGATCAGGTCTATTGGTTTCTATATCCATTGCACTCCTTTTGTATGGAGCATATATATTTGTAATGACCTTTTTTGGAGGACATAAAGATTTTTTACATGATATTTTTCATGCGATCATTGCTGCTACATTAGGTATTGCGATATTTGATCTGGCCAAACAGATCATAGAACATGAGGTCATCTTTCATTCATTTACACACGATGAGGCTAGAGAATATAAAGTTTTAGGTAAATTTTTAGTTTCTATTATTATTGCATTGTTGATAGAGACTTTGATGGTGGTCTTTAAAATTGCATTAGATGATTATAAAGACATGCAAGCGGCATTTTTCCTTTTGATCGGTACCACTGCTATGTTCGTGGGCTTGGCATATTTTTACAAAACAATCATTCGAAGATGCGATGCTAAAGAGGATCATTAAACGCTACATAAGAATATAGATCATAATACGTTTTTAAAATATTCGCATTTACAGACAATTTGTATGTATATAGGTCTGTAAAAATGATATACAAGTTATGATTTCAATTAACTGACAAATTAACAATACCAAAGGATTAAAAAAAAGTATAAACTACAACTATAGTAAAGAATAACAAAGGAGTAAAGATGAAGCAATTTTTATTGATCATATTCTCAACATTTTTATTTTCTAGTGCACCTTCGTATGTATCTCATGTAGACGTGAAAGAATTTAGTGGTCTTTGGTATGAAGTGGCCAGAACCTATAATTATTATGAAAAAGATTGTGTAGCGGCTACTGTAGAGTACGATCTTCAAGAAGACAATACATACAATGTTTACAATAGATGCTTTAAACATGTCATAGGTGGTGACCTGATAGAGTATAAAGGTAGAGCAAAACCTGCAGCAGGTGATTCAATGTCAAAGATAGACATGACTTATTTTTATATTTTTACACGACAATATCGTGTGATTCACCTTGAAGATGACTATTCAGCTGCAGTCGTATCTGATAAAGATATGAAACAAGTATGGGTCATGAGCAGACAACCTACACTTCCCAAAAGAAAACTTAACGAGATCCTTGCCAAATTAGAAGAAAATATGGACCTTGAAAGACTGATATTTACACCTCAAGATAATAAAGGACGTTACAAATGAAAATTGCAGTATTGGGAGCAGGTATAAGCGGTTTGGGATCTGCTTATCTTCTAAGCCAAAAATATGAAGTAGATCTGTATGAAAAAGAGGATCGTCTTGGTGGACATGCACGAACAACAATGGTTGAAGAAGAAGGTAAAGAATTTGGTGTAGATACAGGATTTTTGGTTTTCAACCATGAAACCTATCCGCTTTTGACAAAACTTTTTTCAAAACTGGATGTGAAGATAGAAAACAGTGACATGAGTTTCGGTTTTTGGGATGAAGCTACCAATATTGCCTACAATGGACAGTCACTTGGTGGTCTTTTCTTTCAGAAAAAAAACCTCTTTTCTATTGCTCACTATAAAATGATACTCGATATTATGCGTTTTAATAAAACGGCCAATCAACATATAGATGAAAACAGTTCGGCATTGGATGTGACTCTTGGAGAGTATCTAAAATCTTATTCTGATATCTTTAAAGAGCGTTATCTCATACCTATGGGAGCGGCTATTTGGTCAACACCAAGTGATAAAATGCATGACTTTCCAGCAAGAACATTTGTGCAGTTTTTTAAAAACCATGGATTACTGGGTGTCAGAACCCAACATCAATGGTTGACAGTCAGTGGGGGCTCAAAAAACTATGTAGAGAAGATACAAAGCACATATCTCAGGTAAGATCATCCTAAACAGTGATGTGATTGGAATTAAACGTCATGAAGAGGGTGTGATGCTCATACATAAAGATGGAAGTGAAAGTCATTATGACAAAGTTGTAATGGCGATGCATGCACCTCAAGCTTTAGAGATGCTTGAAGATGCCACTTCAGAAGAAAAAGAGATACTCTCTGCTTTTCCCTATAAAGCAAAATGATGCACTTTTACACAATGATACCAAAGCACTCTATCCAGATAAAAAGATATATGCTGCATGGAATTATAAAACTGGCGGTAAAGAAAATGCTGTTACACTTTCTTATTGGATCAACAGATTACAAAACCTAAATAGTAAAAAAGAGTATTTTGTTTCGTTGAATGAAACTGAAGAATTAGATAATGTGATAGAGAAGATCTCTTATGAACATCCACAGTTTGATAGCAAAGCAATTTTAATGCAATCAAGACGTGAAGAGATCAACTCTAAGAACCATACTTATTATGCAGGTGCGTATTGGCGTTATGGTTTTCATGAAGATGGTCTATGGAGTGCCAATATGATAGCCCGTAAATTTGGATGTGCACTATGAGTCATACATTTTATGAAGGAACAGTCTATCATAAACGTTTTACACCAAAAGTACATGAATTTACCTATCCTTTCTATCTTTTAGATATAGACTTGTCACTGCTTGACAGGCTTAAGAACAGACTATTTTCATTTGAAGGTATAAATCTTTTTTCTTTTAGAAGCAAAGACCATTTTGGACAAAGTGAAGACTTTATGCAAAATGTAGAAACTCTTCTTAAAAAGTTTGGATTGACATCAAGTGACAATATGCACTTTGTTACTCTGCCAAGAGTTGCGAATTTTGTCTTTAATCCTATTAGTATATTCATACTTTTCAAGAAGGATGTACCAACGCATCTTTTTGCAGAAGTACATAATTATAATGGTGGTAGAGTTGTATATCCTGTTAAACTAGAAACAAAAGATAATCAAAGCTATGAAGGTGAAGTCATAAAAGATATGTATGTTTCTCCTTTTCTTGAAAATAGTGGTGAGTATCGTTTTTTCTTCCGTTACGACGGAGAAAAGATGTCTCTGAAAGTCGATCTTTATGAAGCCGGAGAAAAAAAATTAACTGCAGCATTCAGCGGTAGTGCAAGACCATTTAGAAGCATGACGGTTGCAAAACTTTTTGTACGACACTCTTTTTTAACATTTTGGGTTGTTACAAGAACATTGTGGCAGACATTTAAACTTTGGCGAAAGGGACTAACTTTTTATTCCCCTATGCCATCAGATCAAATAAGGAGGTATTAAAATGAAAGTATTATGGAATAAACTCGGAGATAAATATTTGAGTGGTATCAAAGAAGGGACACTAGAGGTCACTTATGGTGATGGAGTGCAAAAAACCTATGGGAACGGTCAATCACCTAAGGCAGATCTTCATATACATAACAGTCAGCTTTTTAAACGTATGTCGCTTTATGGAGATATTGGTTTTGCCGAGAGTTATATGGATGGGGATTTTGAAACTTCTGATTTAACAGCACTTATACAGATTGGATTGATTAACTCAAAAACACTTGCAACAAAAAGTGAACATAAATCTTATAACCGCCTATTCAATATCATGCCTCAACTCAACAAAATAAAACATTGGATGCGCAAGAACTCTAAAACACAGTCACAAAAAAATATTTCAGAACACTATGATCTCTCTAATGATTTTTTTGAACTGATGCTTGATGATACGATGATGTATTCTAGTGCAGTTTTTGAGCATCCCGAAGAGTCTCTTTATTCGGCTCAACAAAGAAAGATAAAACTACTTGCAGACAAGCTTCGTCTTAAGCCTGGTGCTAAAGTACTTGAGATAGGTTCAGGCTGGGGAGCTATGGCAATACATCTTGCGAAGGAGAAACAGTGTGAAGTTACTACTGTAACACTGAGTAAAGAACAAAAAGCATTGTGCGAGAAGCGTTTTAAAGAAGAAAAAGTAGAAAAGCAAATAGAGGTACTGCTTAAAGACTATAGAGACCTAGAGGGTACTTTTGATGCTATCATCGCTGTAGAAATGTTTGAAGCTGTAGGTAAAGAGTATTTTGATATTTTCTTTAAAAAGTGTGAGTCTTTGCTTAAGCCCTCAGGTGTAATGGTTATGCAGATCATCACTATGCCTGACCAACGTTATCCTGCATATAGTAAAGGTACAGACTTTATACAAAAGTATATTTTCCCTGGTGGGCATCTGCCAAGTGTGGGGAAGATACTTGAAACTACATCAACACACACACGTTTGAATCTTCTGCACATGGAAGAATTTACTGAAGATTATGCAAAAACCCTTCGTATTTGGCATGAAGCATTCATTCAAAAGCTTGATGAGGTAAAAAGATTAGGATTTGATGAATATTTTATACGTATGTGGAAAATGTATCTATGCTATTGTGAAGCAGCTTTTATTACTCGAAACATTAATCTCGTCCAAGTTGCCTTTACCCGAGACCAGAATATTCATTTAAATAAAGGACTGGTAGCATGAAACTCAAATCAATTTTAACACTAGGAGTATGTGGCATACTTACTGGTTGTACCAGTGGTATGCAGATCAATGATTTTAAAAATACTACACCTGAGTTCATACCACAAGAATATTTTAATGGCCCTATGACAGCATATGGACTGGTAAAGGACAGAGACGGAAAGATTATCAGACGCTTTAAAGGTGAGTTGATAGGAAGTTGGGATGAAAAAGGTGTCGGAACACTCGACGAAAAATTTGTTTATGATGATGGAGAGGTACAAACCAGAGTATGGAAACTCAAACCAACTGGAGATAAAACCTTCATTGGAACCGCTGGTGACATTGTAGGAGATGCAGAAATGGTGGCTGAAGGCAATACTGTAATGATTGACTATACCATGCGTGTACCCTATAAAGATTCGACGATAGACATTAATGTAAGAGACTGGTTACACCTTCAAGAAGATGGTGTTATACTTAATCATTCTAAGATGAAAAAATTCGGCTTTGAAGTTGGAGAACTTGTAATAACGATCATAAAGAATTGATAATCAATGAAAAGAGAGTATCATGATATTAAAAGATGAGACACTAGCTAAAGAAAGGGTGATGCTTGTTATCACCTATCTCATGCTTATTTTTCAACCATTGTCACTTGTAGCAAACCTGTACAATGATCGTCTCTCTTTTTCTATACTTTATCTCTTTACTACAATTGCTACTATTGTACATCTCTGGTGTTATTATAAAACTCAAGATTATGATCAAGCGGTAGAAAAGATCATGCTCATACTTACGGCACTTTTTTTTACTTTTTTCTTTATTGGGGAACATGAAAGTTTTGATGTTTTTTGGGTCCTCATTATTCCAATTGTCGGGATGATGCTTGCTTCACTTGAAAGGCTACTGTTTTGGCTAAAACTGTTTTTATCGCTACTTAGTGTGATGCTAATAGTCGGATATTTCTTTCCAGAAATTATACAATATGAAACATTTGCACTCTTCTCACTCTTGTGGGCAGGTATATTCATTGCATTAATGTCCTATTACTATGCCAAGATAAAGACACACCTTGAAAATCAAATACATGATTACCAAAATAATCTAGAAGATAAAATTGCTATAGCTACTAAAGAAATTCGGACATTAAACAACTCACTTGAGGAGACTCAAGGAGAGATCGTTGAACGATTAGGTACCTTAGGAGAGTATCGTTCCAAAGAGACTGGTGCACATGTAAGACGTGTTGGACTTTATTCTAAATTACTTGCTGAACTTTCCGGTCTCGATAAAACAATATCAAATCTTATTGAAGATGCCGCACCACTTCATGATATTGGAAAAGTAGGAATCCCAGATTCAATTTTAAACAAACCAGGCAATCTTACTGATGATGAGTATGAAATGATGAAGAAACATACACTTTTTGGCCAGTCCATTTTAAATGGCTCTGACAAACCTTTAATACAACTTGCCAGTGAAATTGCAGGTGGTCATCATGAAAAGTATGATGGTAGTGGCTACCCACTTGGCCTTGAAGGAGAAAATATCCCATTAAGTGCTAGAATTGTGAGTATTGCAGATGTTTTTGATGCATTGATCAGTAAACGTGTCTATAAAGAATCCTGGAGTCATGATGAGACAAAAAACTATTTCATAACACAGAAAAATAAACATTTTGATCCACTGCTAACAGAACTCTTTTTAGAGCACTATGAGCACTTTGTAAGACTCTATAAAAGTAATCCAGATGAAGATAAAATTTAGTGTATTCAAATATAAAATAAGGGATAACAGTTATGAAAAAACATTTTAATCAGCTTAGGATACAGAGAAGATATAGTACGATATTGTTGGGTACATTATTCTTATTGCTTTCTATCAATATTTATGCAAAGGAGATAAACATGAGTACAATTTATGACTTTAAACTTAGAACCATTAACGGGAAAGATACTACGCTTGAACCTTATAAAGGTAAAGTACTTCTTATAGTTAATGTAGCCAGTAAATGTGGTTACACACCTCAGTACGATGGACTTGAAACGCTCTATACTAAATATAAGGACAAAGGTTTTGTGGTACTGGGATTTCCATGTAACCAGTTTGGTTCTCAAGAACCAGGTTCAGAAGCAGAGATACAAAATTTTTGCCGTGTGAACTTTGGTGTAACTTTTCCGATGTTCTCCAAAATTAATGTCAACGGTGAAAACACACATCCACTTTACCAGTATCTGAAGTCAGAACAACCGGGTATTTTAGGTACAGAAGCTATAAAATGGAATTTTACTAAATTTCTTGTAGATAAAGAAGGTCACGTAGTAGAACGTTTTGGATCATCCACTAAACCTAGTGAACTCGAAGATAAGATAGAAGCACTACTGAAATAGGTCAAAAGTCATTACACATGGAGTCCATAGTGTAATACTATATTATGAGAAAAAGGCAGATGATGAAAATAGCACTTACAGGAGCCAGCGGATTTGTAGGAACTTCGCTACAAAGTCATTTTGGGGAGTGTGTCATCATTGATAGAAATGATGATACCTCCATGATATTAGAGAAGCTTGAAGGTGTTGATGTAGTCATAAACCTTGCAGGTGCACCTATTATCAAACGTTGGAGCGATCCTTATAAAAAACTTCTTATGCAAAGTCGAATAGAAAGTACAGAACGTCTTGTACAGGCTGTCAATCAAAGTGAAGTTACACATTTTATTTCTACTTCAGCGATTGGTATTTATCCGGATAATGAAAAATGTGATGAGGGGTGTACACAGATCGCTGATGACTTTTTAGGTGAACTGGCACATAAGTGGGAAGAGGAAGCATGTTTGTGTAAGAAGCCAACGACAATCTTACGTTTTGGTGTAATACTTGGAAAAGAGGGGGGTGCATTGGCACAGATGCTTACTCCATTTAAATTAGGTGTGGGAGGGATCATCGGCAATGGAAAAATGATGACAAGTTGGATACATATGAGTGATCTCATAGGCATCTACCACTTTATTATAGAGAAAAAACTAACCGGTATTTTTAATGCTACTGCACCCAAACCGGTGACTAACTATACTTTTACAAAGGCACTGGGTAAAGTATTGAGACGTCCTACTATTTTACCCATACCAGAGTTTGTACTAGGTATCATGTATGGTGAAGCAGCTTCAGTACTTACAGGTTCTAAAGAAGTGTATCCTCGTAAGATAATGGAGGCTGGATATACTTTTAAATTTGAAGATATTGACAAAGCACTTGAAGAGATAATATAAGTCTTCTCCTAGATACTTTTTTTATGAATTGACATATAACCACTATTAAAAACTATCACTTTCTTATACTGTATACATAAATATATTATACAAATAGAAGGTTTTATTATGTCAAAAACTAAAATAGCTATCGTTGGTGCAGGAGTTGCGGGTACAACAGCAGCACTTTACTTAGGACAGCTTGGTCTGGATATCACACTTTTTGAAAAAAATGATAGTATCTCATCTGGACCACCATATTGCCATTTACATGCTGGTGGAAATCTATATAGGGAGATATCTGATGAACAGTGTGTAACATTGCTTAAACAATCTATTGATTTTGTTAGATTTTATCCGTTTATTGTTGATTATAGACCGACAGTTATCGTATTGCCCAAAAATGATAAAAGTTCACCTGAAGATCTTCTTCCAAGACTCAAATTGCTTCAAAAAGAGTATGAAAATCTCATCATAAGAGATCAAGAAAATGCTGTACTTGGAAAAAGTGAAGACTATTTCAGACTCTATAGTAAAAAAGATGTAGAATTACTCCTTCAAAAAAGTGTAGTTAAAAAACCTTCCAATAATGATGAGTGGATGTTAACAGCTATAAAGCATATAGATCTTGAAAATGTACAGTACCCACTTGTTCTAGTGCAAGAGTATGGTATGAATCTATTTAGATTTGGTGCAGGTGCAAAGTTAGCATTAGAAAAAATGGATAGTATTAATTTTTATAATAAGACTACTGTTCAAATGGTAGAAAAAAACAATCATCAATGGAATCTTACTTACAATAAAGATAACAAAACAACTAAAGAGGGATTTGACTATCTCATAAATGCATCTGGTTTTAGAACTGGAAGTATTGATGATATGTTAGGTGTTAAGTCAAAAAAAATGGTTGAGTTTAAGGCCTCTTATATTTCACAATGGGAGCAGAAAAGTGACATGGTGTTCCCAGAGATTATATTTCATGGTGAAAGGGGAACACCTCAAGGTATGGCACAGTTTACACCTTATCCCGGTGGTTACTTCCAATTACATGGTATGACCAATGACATCACTCTCTATAAAGATGGATTAGTTGCATCTACAGATACAAGTGCACAGCCTAGATTAAAAAATCATTTTATACAAAAACTTGATGATGGATGGGAAAAAGAAGATGTAAATGAAAGAACACATAATGCAATCAAGCATGTGACACAGTTTATACCAGATTTTGGTGAAGCAAAGGTAGGGGCACTTCCACTATTTGGTGCACAACAGATACCAGGAGATGATCCTACACTTCGTGTTGCTGAAGTTTCATTTCCAAAAGAACGTTATGCAAGATGCGAAATCGTTAAAGTATCTTCTTCTCTAAATATGGTAGATGCCATTGTACGTGAACTTATCAAACTTGGTTTGATAAATGATCCCAAAGTAAAAGTACGAAATGTTGGTTATCTTTCTCATATAGATGAGAATACTTTAAATAGAGAGGCAGAAAAACTTGCACTCTCTAGAGGTTATCCTAGTGATTTGGCTAATATAAATGTTCCAAGACCCACATATTTAGTGTGATTTTTCGAAAATACTAACCAACTAACAAATATTATCTATGAATATGTTTTATTTAGCACTATCATAACATAGACACATAAATAGGAGAATGTTATGAAACGAGCTATAGTACTTTTAAATATGGGTGGACCTAATAATCTAGATGAAGTAGAGGTTTTTTTACATAATATGTTTAACGACAAACGTATTATCTCTGCACCTAAACCGATTCGAATGATGATTGCCAAACTTATTACATGGCAAAGAAAAAAAGAAGCAAAAAGTAACTATGAAGCTTTAGGTGGTAAATCTCCTTTAGTAGGGTATACGAAAAAACTTATTTCAAAGCTTGAAACAGGTATTGATGCAACAGTACATATGGCTATGCGATATACACCTCCTTATTCAAGTGAAACACTTCAGGGACTTAAAAATGTCGATGAGATATATGCGATTCCTCTTTATCCTCATTATTCTAGTACTACGACACTTTCAAGTATAGAAGATTTAGAAGAGAACATTAAAAAACATGGTATCAATGCAAAGGTAAAGACACTTGATAGTTATTATAAACATCCAGACTATATTGCTGCAACGGTAGAACGTATTAAAGAAACACTTGGGAGATGATGATCCGCAAGAATTTGAATTGGTTTTTTCTGCCCATGGATTACCGCAAAAGATCATAGATAAAGGAGATCAGTATCAGCGTCACATTAAATACAATGTATATCATGCAAGAAAAGCATTGATAGAATCTGGTATAGATTTTCATAAGACACATCTTGCTTATCAGTCAAGGTTAGGTCCATTAGAGTGGATTCGTCCATATTTAGATGATAAACTAAAATCATTAAAGAAAAAGAAGGTCATTATCTATCCTATAGCTTTTACTATCGATAATTCAGAAACTGAATTTGAACTAGATGTTGAGTATAGAGAGATCGCAGAAGAGATAGGGTTTGAGGATTATCGTGTGGCAAAAGCACCTAATGACCATCCATCATTTGTAAAATGTATCACTAATATCTATGAAAGTATGAAAAAATCAGCATGATAGAATATGCAGTAGTCGGATCAGGTATTGGAGGCAGTAGTATAGCTGCATATCTTGATGCCAAAGGCCATGAGACAGTTTTGTTTGAAAAAGAGCCTTATTTTGGTGGGTGTAGTTCTACCTTTATACATAAAGGGTTTTCCTATAATACAGGTGCGACTACTCTCGCAGGATATCAAGAAGGACATATTGTAAAAGCAATGTTTGATGCTATTGGATATAAACCTGAACTCATTCATACAGATCCTGCTATTGTCATCATTCAAAATGGTAAAATCACACCTAGATATAGAGATCTTGAAGCGTTTTTAGAAGTCTTGGACAAGAATTATCCACATCCTAAAAATAGAGAATTCTGGAGCCTTGTCTACGATATAGGCACTAAATTTTATGAGATGCAAGGACACTACTATAGTCACAACGTTAAAGTGGAAAAAAATAGTTTCACTGACAAGTTATCTACCATTGTTTCTAAAATTTCAGCGTTACTTGAGAGTGAATGCATCTGATTTTATACAATCATTTTATGGTAGATGTTTCTGAAGAGTATCTTCAATTTTTGGAATCACAAATTCTCATCGTTGCACAAGCAAAACCTAAATGAGATAAATTTCTTTACTGCGGCACTTTCATTGGGCTATACTTTTAATGAAACACATTATGTCAAAGGCGGATTTGGCAAGTTATTTGATGGTATGACTGCATCGATGAAACAAGTAAGACGAAAAACAAAGTATTATAGATATAGAGTCAAAAGAGGATTATTTTATATTACATACAAATAAGAGATAGTATAAAAGCCAAAAATGTCATACTTAATTCTACAGTCTATGACAGTGGATAAACTTTTTACAGAACAGATGAAGTTAAAAAATATTATAAAAAATATGAAAAACTCAACAATTATCAAAGTTCCTTTATGCTCTATATGACAATTAAAAGTGATAAGAAGTATGAGCACCATTATCAGCTTATTCAAGATAAACTTTATCCACATACTCTTTCACATGCACTTTTTGTTTCATTTTCCGATCAGAATGATAACGTACTTTACTGAAGAAGGACACTACAGTATCACGGCATCGATTCATACAGATAGTAGATGGTGGGAAGATGCAAACTACATATAAATCTAAAAAAGAAGAGCTCGAGACTGTATATTGCTAAAGTCCATCTGTGATATACTAGATATTAAAAATGAAGAGATAGTACATCATTTAGCAGCAACACCTAAAACATTTAAACACTATATCAATCGTTCACAACTTGGAGGCAATGCTATCACTATGAAAAACTTTTTACCGTCTTCCTGGAAATGATACACCGATAAAAGGACTTTATCATGTAGGTGATACAGTTTATGCAGCACAAGGATGGCCAGGTGTGATGCTTGGTGTGGATAATCTTAGAAGTTACTACATGTATAATATTGAACTTACGTATTAAAACAACTTGATTGGCTTTATATCTTGACTATTGGTGTTTTTTGCGATGCTTCTCTCTTCTCTTGGGTATAGTACTTTTGGAACGTGTCACTGGCTCGATGGAGCCTATTTTGGTGCACTGCTTGGTTTTTCTATTACACTCTTTTCACTTGTTTTTATTTCCTTTATGAACCAAACTATTCTTGCCTAAGATATCAGAAGATATTTTGGCTTCCACTTGCTATTTTCTTTTCATTTCTTTCGGGATTTCTAGGAACATTATTGAGTACGTTGTCTTGCAGAATATCTTACGTATTCAATCTTATTCCGCTTTTTCATACGCAACTGTATTGAAATAGCTGTTGCGATAGGTGTTTTAACCTATATTGTTGGGGCTTTACTTTATCGTTTTGTAAAGATGCGTAATGAAAAAGAAGAGGTTGATCATCATTATGTGCAAAGCCGTCTTACGTTCACTTGAAACTCAGCTTAATCCTCACTTTTTATTTAATGCACTCAATTCTATAGCTGAACTGATCCATCAAGATCCCAAAAAAGCAGAAACTGCTATTTTAAAAGTCTCTACTTTCTTACGTAATACTATGGATGAAAAAGCACTTGATCCCTCTAAGTGATGAACTTAGAAATGTAAAAGATTATGTAGAACTTAGAAAATATTCGTTTTTCAGGTAAAATCAATTTTCATATATTGGAAGCATGCCAAAGATCGCAAGTACCCAAGTTTTCGATTCAATTACTTGTAGAAAATGCTATAAAACATGGCTTTGAAAGTCACAAAGAACTTGAATATCACATTATTTATGATGAGGATATCAAAATACTCTTATACTTAAAAATGACGGAAAGCCTATGAAGCAGTACAAAATTTGGTACAGGATTGAGTAATCTTGAACAACGTCTTAAACTTCTTTGTAAAGGAAGTATTGAAGATCACAGACATACAAAAACCTACATTTACTATCTATTTAGGAGATTGTCAATGAAAATACTCATCGTTGATGATGAAGCATTAGCACTTGCTAGACTTAAAAGAATGCTTAATACACTTGGGATATGAAGATATCGTTGAAGCAGATAATGCACAAAGTGCTCTTGAAGCTCATCAAAGAGAACACATTTTGATCTTGTCTTTTAGATATCAATATGCCAGGAACCAATGGTTTGGAACTAGGGTATGAACTACGTTATCAGCAGGAAGATCTTGCGATCATATTTCAGACTGCGTATGATGAACATGCTCTTAAAGCTTTTGATATTGGTGCAGTAGGATATCTTGTAAAACCTTTTAGTATGGAACAATTGCAAACAAGTATAGAACGTGTTAAAACTCGAAACCAAAAGTGATCAGAAGATTTTCGTCTTATGAGTAAGAACGGTGAGAACTATTATCTTTTTAAACCTGAAGATATCTATTATGTCAAGGCTGATCTCAGTGAAGTTATGCTTCGAACTGCAAAAGGTTTTTCCTACTATGCACATAAAGATATCAGATCTTGAAAAACAATTATTAGATCATGACTTTGTACGTATTCACAGATCTTATCTTATAAATATTAACAAGATCAAAGAGATGGAAACGATAGAACAAAGTAAACTACGTTTTTCGTTTCAAGACATTTCTGATCAGATAGAGTCTAGTAAAGATGGAGCCAAGTTTTTTAGGAATAAGTTTTCTGTCTAGTGATCATTTTTGCATTTAATTCAGTAAGCTAAAAATTAGTCATCCAATTATTGATTTATCTAAGTATAATATAAATGAGATGTAAAATTTGAGTCATACTAAGGATTATACTTGAACAATAAGATCAAAGAGATCATAGATGAGATAGAAGAGATGAAGATAAAGCTTGCTGAAGAAATTGACAAGCATGAGAATCATATCTCCTATGAGATTAAAAATGGGTATGTCAAATTTGAATCAGAGGTTTTAGCTAAGCAGAAAGAGAATATGAAAACTCTTTTAAGCTGGTTTAGAGAAGTCCCACTTTTACATTTACTTACATCACCTATTATTTATGCGATGGTCATACCTGCTGTTTTTTTAGACATCATACTATTTATCTATCAACAAGTCATATTTAGAATATACAAATTTGATCTGATCAAACGAAATGACTACATGCATTTTGATCACAAGTATCTTGGGTATTTAAATCCAATTGAAAAGCTCAATTGTCTCTATTGCTCCTATTTTAATGGTCTAATGCTATATGCTTCAGCTATTGCAGGTAGGACGGAACTTTACTTCTGCCCAATAAAACATGCAAAGAAAGTGGTGGCTCAACATAAATATTATGATGAGTTCCTCTCTTATGGTGATGAAGAGGATTATCAGAACAAACTAAAAGAACTTCGTAAGAACGCCTGATGTTTTTTTTGTTGTTTTCTTAACGAATACAATATTCTTTTTAAGAACGATACTGTTGTAAAGCATACATATACGAGTTACGTTCATAAGCCGAAGGATTGTCAGTATGAGCCAGAGAGATACTTCCTTTCATCTGAGAGATAGAGTCGTATTCATACTCCTGCATCCATTGTGTGATGGCATTGAGTATTACTGCTACTTCTTCTTCACCTTTGGTCAAGAGGACTGAAGCCAGAGCTACTGCATCTGCTCCACTCATGATGGCTTTGAGTGCATCCTCCGCACTGTGAATACCAGTACCTGCACATATTGAGCAGGGGAGCTTCTTATAGAGGATGGCACACCATCGTAAGGTTTCACTTAAATTTGCCGAACTAGTAAGGTTGGCACGTTGCAAAGGAGTAAGGAGTTCCAAGTCTACATCGACACGTGTAGGGTTGTCAAAAATGGTCAGTCCATTGGCTCCTGCCTCAACGAAACGTTTCGCCATGTTGGCAGGACTTGAAAAAAAGGCATTCATTTTGATATTGAGAGGGATTGAAATATTCTTTTTTACTTCCGCTACCGTATTGATATACATTTGTTCTACGGTTTGGCTATCCATATCAATGGACGTTGGGATATAGGTGATGTTAAGCTCTAACGCATCGGCACCGGATTCTTCAAGTTTTTTTGCATATTTTACCCATCCTCCTGCTGAGACTCCGTTGAGACTTGCGATGATCGGAATTTGAATAGATTCTTTGATCTTTCTGATCTCTTCAAGGTAATGTTCAGAGTTGATATTTTCAAAATCTACTTCGCTTGGTAGGTAAGTGGTGGCCTCGGCATTAGCATGGCTGTGAATATTTAAAAAGTGGTCAATCTGATGGATTTCATGGTTAATTTCTTCTTCAAAGAGTGAATGCATGATCACTGCGGCGATACCATTTTCTTCAAGCTTTTTGATGCTGTCGAGTGAAGCTGTTAACGGTGAAGCACTGGCGATAAGGGGATTTTTTAGTTCAAGTCCTAAATGCGTAGTTGTTAGTTCCATGGTCAGACCTCCTTCTGTGTTGGCTGATAATATTCGTGCAGGTTTTGATAACGTTTGTAAAGAGATTGAGCTGTGTTAGCTGCTGTTTTCAGATAAGTTTCTGCAGACATTGCATTCATTTTCTGTACCATTTTAAATCGGGTTTCACGATACATAAAATCTTTGACATCTATTTTAGGACCTTTATAATCAAGTGTCATCGGATTTTCCCCTTCTTTGATCTTTTCAGGGTTAAAACGGAAGATTGGCCATAATCCGCTGTCAACAGCCCGTTTTTGCTGATCAAAACCATATTTGAGGTCATAACCGTGTGCAACACAGTGTGAATAAGCGATAATGATCGAAGGACCATCATAACGTTCTGCTTCAACAAATGCTTTGACTGTCGCTTTGTCATTTGCACCCAATGCTACTTTTGCCACATAGACATTTTCGTAATTTATTGCCATGGAAGCGAGATCTTTTGGTACGCCAGCCTTTCCATCTGCGGCAAACTTCGCCACGGCACCCGTTAAGGTAGCTTTTGACTGTTGGCCACCGGTATTGGAATAGACTTGTGTATCTAGTACCAAAATGTTGACATTTTTTCCACTAGCCAGCACATGATCAAGACCCCCATAGCCGATATCATACGCCCATCCGTCTCCACCGATGATCCAGACAGACTTCTTGACTAAATAATCCGCCATTTTTAAAAGATCTTTTGCTTCGTTATCTTCACGTTCCTTAAGAAAAGATTTTAGTGATTCCACCCTTTCTCTTTGTTGGTTTATTTCTATTTCGTCATCCTGAGGAGCATGGAGTATGGTTTTAACCAGAGTCTGATCAAGACTATTATTCAGTTCTTCTAGCAAACTACGTGCATGATCCACATGGTTATCTATAGCAAGACGGAATCCAAGACCAAATTCGGCATTGTCTTCAAAGAGCGAATTGGACCATGCCGGTCCACGTCCTTCATCATTTTTTCTCCATGGTGTCGTAGGAAGATTTCCACCATAGATCGAACTGCATCCAGTGGCATTGGCAATGACCATCCTGTCTCCGAAAAGCTGTGAAGCAAGTTTGATATATGGGGTTTCCCCACATCCTGCACATGCACCGCTGAATTCAAAGAGCGGTTCAAGGAATTGGGATTCTTTTAGGTCATCATGGTCAAGTTTTGAACGCTCGATCTTTGGCAGTGAAAGGAAGTAGTCCCACTGTGCAATTTTTTGCTCTTTAATGGCATCAAGCGGCGTCATATTGATCGCTTTAAGATTGGTCTGTGATTTGTTTTTAGCGGGGCACACTTCAGTACAGAGCGAACATCCTGTACAGTCCTCAACCGCTACTGAGATATTGAAAAGATCATTTTCACCGAACTTCTTTCCTTTCGCCAATTTGGAAACAAACCCTTCAGGTGCTTCATCCATAAAGGAGATGTCAAAAACATTGGAGCGTATGACCGAGTGTGGACAGGCCGAAACACATTTGTTACACTGAATACAGGTATCAGGATCCCAGACAGGTACTTCATGGGCAATGTCTCGCTTTTCGTACTGGGTAGTGCCTGTCGGCCAGGTCCCATCAGCAGGGATCTGCGATACGGAAAGTGCATCTCCTTTATAAACGGTCATTTTACCTATAACTTCAGAAATGAAAGGAGTCAACACACCTTTGAGTGCAGGCTTAAGCTCTTGTGTACCTTCTGCTTTGGCAGGAACATTGACTTCATAAAGATTGTCGAGCGTATTGTCTACGGCTGCAAAATTCATCTCTACGATCACATCTCCTTTTTTCCCGTAAGTTTTTTGAATGGAATGTTTTATCTTACTGATCGCTTCTTCTCTGGGAAGAATACCGCTGATGGCAAAGAAACAGGTTTGCATAATGGTATTGATCCTGGATCCCATTTTGCTGTCCCGTGCCACAGAGTAAGCATCAATGACATAAAAATTTAACCCTTTTTCAATGATATGTTCTTGTGTCACACGTGGAAGATGTTGCCATATTTCCTCTTTTGAATGTGGGGTGTTCAGTAAAAAAACGGCACCTGGTTTAGCTATCTTAAGCAAGTCAAGTTTTTCAAGAAATACAGATTGATGCACACCTATAAAATCGGCTTCTTGTATCAAATAGCTTGAGTGGATCGGATCTGATCCGAAACGTAGATGTGAGGTAGTCATAGAACCAGATTTTTTTGAATCGTAGACAAAATACCCTTGTGCATAATGATCGGTTTCTTCACCAATGATCTTAATAGTATTTTTGTTTGCTCCTACGGTTCCATCAGAGCCTAATCCATAAAAAAGAGCTTGAAATTGGCTAGGGTTTTTTAAAATGAAATCATGATCATAGCTCAGTGAAGTATGTGTTACATCATCATCAATACCGATTGTAAAATGATTTTTTGGAGACGCTTTTGAAAGTTCCTTATAGATTGCAAGGATCATAGCCGGAGTGAACTCTTTGGAAGAGAGACCGTAGCGTCCCCCAATGATATTTGGCATTTCAAAAGAGAGATTTGTACGATGTTCATAGAGTGCGCTAACTACATCATGGTACAGTGGTTCCCCAAGGCTCCCTGATTCTTTGGTTCGGTCAAGTACGGCAATGGATTTCACTGATTTCGGAAGCGCATCGATAAAAGCATCTACTGCAAAGGGCAGTGCTAAACGTACTTTTATCATGCCTACCTTTTCACCTTGTGCATTTAAGTAGTGCACGCTTTCTTCTACAGCTTGGGTACCTGAACCCATCAATACGATTACTCTTTGGGCATCTTCTACACCAACATAATCAAAAAGTCGGTAGGTCCTTCCAGTTAATTCTGCAAAGGTATCCATCTGTTCCTGTAAAATCTTAGGCAGTGCCTGATAATATTTATTGACACTTTCCCGTCCTTGAAAATAGACATCCGGGTTTTGTGATGTACCTCTAAGCACAGGAATATCAGGAGTTAAACCTCGTTTATGGTGTGCTTCGACAAGATCTGAGTTGATCATGGATTTGAGTACGTTATCAGAAAGCTTTTCTATTCGGCTGACTTCATGGGAAGTTCGGAATCCGTCAAAAAAATGTAAAAATGGAATACGTGCATGTAAGGTTGCAGCTTGTGAGATAAGGGCAAAATCATGTGCTTCCTGTACAGAACAAGAGGCCAATAAAGCAAAACCGGTTTGTCTTACTCCCATGACATCCTGATGATCTCCAAAGATTGAAAGTCCCTGAGCAGAAAGGGAACGGGCAGCAACATGAAAGACTGTTGAAGTGAGCTCTCCAGCGATCTTATACATATTGGGTATCATCAGAAGCAGTCCCTGTGAAGCAGTAAAGGTTGTGGTAAGTGCACCCGCTTGTAATGCACCGTGAACAGCACCGCTTGCACCTCCTTCGCTTTGCATTTCATAGACCTCTGGAATTGTTCCGAAAATATTTTTCTGCTTTTTGGCACTATAGAGGTCACTGAATTCACCCATGGGTGAGGAGGGGGTGATTGGATATATGGCTATGACTTCATTTAGTTTGTGGGCAACCATCGCAACGGCTTCATTACCATCAACAGTCATAGTTGAACGCTCTGTCTTCATTATATTCCTTTATTTATCGTTAAAAAAAATTCATATAATATTGTAGATTTAAGGGGTACAATATAAACGTATTAAATACTATTTTAAAGATGACTTTTATAGGTCATTTTAATATTGTAGCGTTTATCAGATGTAGAGTTGGTTAGTAGAAAACTCTTTAGGTACTATTTTTTAATAGATGAATTTTATAAAACTTTTCTTCTAGAGATATTGGGGTTATTGTGATTACTTTTCAGTTTATGTAAAACATATGCAAGCTTGAAGATAAGTTTTATTTAAATGTTTTAGGTAAATATTAAAAGTAAAAAATGACACCTACCTTAGGAGCGTTAATATCAAGGTCCTGAAGTTAAAATGTTTTGTTAAAATGTTTTTGAGTCATTAAAAGATTCTTTGTGTTGTATGTTATTTATCATCCAAAAACATAAATTCTAAAGAGTTTAAAAGTGCATAGAAATAGGTCAATATGTTGCTTTCAAACGAAGATAGTAACTGTTTTCTACATTTCCAAATTCACTCCCATTATTTCCCGTATAAAGCATAGCTCCTATGGCTATAGAAGACTCATCACTCAGACTGTATTCTAAAAGAGGAGAGATAAAACTACTTTTGTCTTCTAAACTGTATATCATACTTAGTGCACCATTATAAAGCAGGCTGAAGTCATAATAAGCAGATGCTCCTATATAGTCTGTAGAGAGATGACGATTATTGCTTAGACTACTTTCTTGATAATTAAGTATCTCATCAGCACTGTAGGTTTCTGAAGAGTGTAGCCATTCAGTCATTACAGTAAGACCATTTACAAAGCCATAGTCTGCACCAAGTATGGTTTGATAGAACTCTTTATCTAAAAGTTTATCTTTATAGTATCCGCCTTCACTTCGCCACTCTATACCTGTATCAAAAAGATTTCCTTCTATTTCATAGGCGAACATTTGAGCATCATTGCTTGAGTAGACATCCAGTGCAACATCACCGATATTAATATTGCCTTTGATCCTTCCTGCATACTTGTAACTGCTGTCCTCACGTTTTGCAACGACTCCCATTGCTTGACTCAGTTCACCCACGGCATACGTATAGGAGAGAGCAACATTGCCGTAGATCTGGTCAGGTTCAAGAGCCAGAGGGTTTCTAGGATTGAAAAGGTCTGTAGGTGTCCATATACGCCCTACACCCATCGTGATCTTTTGCAGACCAAAGACTATGTTATGTTTCTCATCGCCATAACCTACATGAAAACGATGCAGTCGTCCAAACACTTCACCTTTGCCATAATTTTTAGCATTTGTTTCTATATCAAAAGGTGTATCTGCTTTAATACTGCGTAAAAACTGGTACTCAAAGCTCTCTATATACGTTTCCCCATAATAGTTGTCTATATCTGCAATGATCAGGGCAAACCAATTACCCTCTTTGATCTTATCTGTTAATCGTAGTCTATTGTAATTGTAGAGGGTTTTATCTTCCTCGTAATAGGGTGTTTTAGATATCGTATAATTTGTATTTTCAATAGTGATATCATGTTCTAATGCCATCAGTGGTACAGTCATACAGAGTAGGGTAAAATATTTAACGATCTTCAATGACAACTCCATCATCCAGTACAACAATACGTTTGGACTGTTCTAACACATATTTGTCATGTGAAGCGAAAATGACTGTTACATTTTCTTTTTCATTGAGTGCACGTAGCATATTCATAAGGCGTGCACTGTTTTTGGAATCAAGGTTTGCTGTGGGTTCATCTGCGAGTATGAGCTTTGGACGTGATGCCACAGCTCTGGCTACAGCTACACGTTGCTGTTGACCACCGCTTATTTCTCCGGGAAGTTTGTCGAGGAGGTCCTCTATCTGTAAAATAGAAGCCAATTCTATCACACGTGCATCTATCTCTTTTTCATTAAACTTCAGCAGTTTCATGATAAATCCTATGTTTTCACGAACTGTAAGTACATGTATGAGATTGTAGGCTTGAAAAATGAACCCGATATCATGCAGTCTTAACTTTGCCATTTTCTCTTCACTGTAGGAAGTGATCTCTTCTCCCTCAAAAAAGATCTCTCCACTTGTTGCAGAGTCAAGTCCACCTATGATATTGAGAAGGGTGGTTTTACCAGAACCGGACTCACCGCTTAGTGTTGTAAATTCACCTTTTTCAAATGTGAGATTAATATCTGTAAGAGCTTTGACCTCTTTGGGAGTATCAGGGTAGAATGTTTTATAGATATGGTTGAGTTTCATAACATTTTTCCTTGTATCACTTGTATAGGTTTTATCTTTTTAAGCTTGCGAAGAGGCCAGATAACTGAAAGAAGGGTAGCAAAAAATACAGCAAAAAAAGCTTGTAAGAAATAGTAAAGATGCATGTTTGCATACATTACCGCACTGTAACCATAGAGTTCCAATCCGGCTTCAAAAGCACGCATATCAACACCAGCAGTTGACATGTAGAAAAGAAATATCCATCCCAAAAGAGCACCTGTCGCATAGCCGCTCAAACCTAAAAAAGAGGCTTCCATGATGATCTGGTTTCTTACTGTTTTGTATGGAGTTCCAATGGCTAGCATGATACTGAATTCACGCATCCGTTCCAAAACAGAAACAAGCATCACACCAAAGATTCCTAATGCTGCAACAACGAATACGATGGCATAAGAGGCCAGATTAAAGATATTCATCCAATCTTGCATCTGTATGAGTAGTGGATAGAGTTCATCCCAGCGAAGGACTTCAATATCAGGAAAAAGATTTTGCAGCTCTTTTTGTACTATCGGGATATGTTCAGTATCTTTCACGCGTAAAGCTATTTGAGTAGCACTCTGATGCACATTTATAAATTTGGACATCTTTTCCATAGAGATGAAGACAGAGTGATCATCAATAGATGGGTTGCCTGTTTTAAGTATGCCGCTAATGCGAAAAGAGATAGCGTTTATTTCACCTGACACATCCTGAGCCGTAAAGATTACACGGTTACCAATGTCCAAGTGAAGTTTTTTAGCCAATGCAGAACCGATCAAAGCATCTTTATCCTCTTTACCAAAGTTGTAGTCTCCTTGTGTGATGAAGGCATTGAGTCCGCCAAAGGTCTGTTCATTCTTTAAAGAGATTCCTTTAAGGGTTGCTCCCAGTGATTTATGTGCAGTGGAAATGAGACCTTCTTTCTCTAAACGGATCGAGTAAGCGTCTATGGATTCAATCTTTGAAAAAGCCTCTTCATATTTTGAAAGAGGACTGAGTCTGTAGTCTAGACTTTTGTTCAGTCTATATGCTTTATCATAGAGAGAGATCTCTCCTGAGTCACTTCGGATGGTCGTGTTGATCAAATGGCTGATCATACCATCATACAGTCCTTGCAGCCCAAGTAGACCACTAAGACTAAGGGCAATCATAATGATCACCATTAAAGAGCGGGTTTTACGTCGCCAGATACTGAGCCATGCAAGATGTTGGGCAATCTTATACATACCTCATCGCCTCCATTGCTGTAAGTTTGTTGATCTTGGAGATCGGATAGATAATAGCTGTAAGGTTGAGTATAAAGATCGTCAGTGAATTCCATACTATGGTAAACAGGTCAAAATTCATAGGTAGCTCATCACTGACTACACCATACTCTTTATAGGTTTCTGCGATACCAGATATCACGATAGGATGCAGTTCATAATAATAAGCGATGGAAGCACCGATGATGGTACCCACGATTATACTGATCGTTGCGAGAAGCAGTATTTCAATAAAAAGCATACCAAATATATTTTTGGAAGTCAGGCCCAAAGCTCTGAGAAGTCCTATCTCGCGTGCGCGTGTATAGATATTGACATAGGAAAAGATCATGATCACAAAAAAGATCACTATAAAAAAGATAGAGATAGAGATATAACCGAAGATAGAATCAACCAGCATTGCTTGTACCAAGGCAGTGAGAAGCGTTTTCCAATTCACTGCTTCATATTGAGAAGGGAGTAACATTTGTAAAGATGACGTCATACTATCTATATGGTCATTATCCTGAAAGTTCAGTGTAAAATAGCTGGCCATATTCTGACTCAGCATGACGGTATCCAGATAAGATTTGTTGACAAAGGCCGATTGGGAATCAAATTCGAAAAGACCTGTTTTGAAGATTCCCTTGACAATAAAAAGATCAGCAGCAATAGAGTAGTCAATAGAAGAACCGACCATAGCTATCTCACTTCCTACATCGATCTTAAGTCGTTTTGCAAGATCACTGCCGACATAGATGGCATTGGTATCATTATCACTGAGATACTCACCTTTGATGAGTGAATCATGTAATTTGCTTAAATCTTTTTCACGAGAAGGAATAATACCTGCGATCAAACTTCCTACAGCTTTTTCATCACCTGAGAGCAATGCATAGGTCTCAAATCTTGGCGTATAGTTTTTGATAGAAGGATTATTTTTGAGTATAGTGTCGATGCTATTGGCATCTTCTATAAGATAGTCATAGCCACCTTCATCTCTGTAACCATGAAGGTTTACATGTGCATACCCGGTATATATCTCTACAGAACTTTTAATAATCTGATGATGTGATCCGTCCATGAATGCAACATAGATGATGAAAAATATAGTGGTAAAGGTACTTAAAAGCAGGGTGATGATACTTCTACCTTTAGATTTTACAATGTTTCTAAATGCAAGTGAAAAAAGCATAAACTTACCTTGAATAACGTTTTAATGCTTGTTTTGTAAAATATGAAGGGTCAATTTTAGCGTCAAAATTTACTTTCTCAAAGATCACTTTTGTACGGTTTTTCTTTTTATTTGCATCAAGAGGTTTGAGCTCCATGACCATCGGTATCCTGTGTGTTCCATGTTGTTCTATTCTAGAGAAAGTCATAATTCTGACTTTTTTCATCATGTCATCGTAAAAGGTTTCTTTGACCGGAACAGCATTTTTTAGGTCAACATCAATGATGATCTTCCCCCAAACCACAGCAGCGTTGGGTTTAGGGATTAGCTCTAATGTAGCATCATTTCCCTGTCTTGAAAGAAGTTTCGCATTATAGTCTTCTTCCAAAGAACTTTCTTTGACCATATCATCGTTGGTGAAGTCACTTCCCATCCAACTTTGGAGCATCATTGATGGCGGTATCTTGATGGTACGTTCTATCTTCGGGATATACTGCCACATTTGATTGTCGATCTTTAAAAAGGTAATGCCTTTGTCTTTTTTGGGGTAGAGGATCTTAATAAAACTTTTATCATTGCCTTCAGACCAACTTTCTATTTTTACTGTACGTTGACCACGTTTAGAAGTGACTATCATACTCATAGTAGAGTACATGTAGTCACCACGAAGGTTCTTTTCAAGTTTTTTTATGATGGCTTGGGCTTCGTTAGCTTGAAGAGTGAAAACAATAAAAAGTAGAGCCAATAAGTATTTCATAAAACCCCTTTCTTTTAATTATAGCAAAATAGTAAATATATCTATTTTATCGTCTCAACTTTCTTAGCATAAAGTAATAAGAGTATGCCTATAAATACGATTAATGCAGTTACATACAATGTGGAATTATAATTTCCAAAATATTCGATCAACGCTACACTGTAAAGAGGCGCACCAACTTGGCCTATACCATAGGCTGCAGTCATTGCACCCATAAGGACTACAGGGTTTTTACCAGCCAGTTGACCACCAAAGTTCAAGAAAAGTGCCACAAGCCCTATGAAAGTACTGCCATAAAGGGCACCGCTGAGTAAGTTTAGTAGGATGTTGGTACTCAATGCCGGTATGAGAATACCTACGATCTGTAGAGCCATTGCAACGATAATGACATTGACACTTCCATATTTATGTGCCCACCTCATCCAAAGTATAGAAGAAGGAATACCTGCAACACCTACTATAAGCCAACCAAGATTTCCATACCCCTCCAAGCCTTCAAGTGAATTAATGATGTCCGGTAAAAAAGTACCTTGCACTACAAATCCCACACCTTCAGTAAAATAAGCCAAGATAAGAAGAATCACATAGGTAGAAAATATCGACTTTGAGAGAGTATGTTTTACTGCCTCTTTTTTGATCACTTTATCAAAAGATAAATATATAAAGAGTATAAAAAGTGATGATAAAAGCAAAAATAGACAAAGCAAGCCAAGCATCTGTCCATGTCCCGTTTTGTAGAATATATTGGCTTATAAATTCTGATACAACTATCGAAAAACCAATACCGCTAAAGTGGATGCCCATAGCCTTAGTCTTATTTTCAAAGTTCAGTTTGACCATCACAATAGCACCACCCACAATAAGAACCATTGCAGAACCAAAACCAGCAATAATTCTTGAGACTAACCATAATGTCTCGTCCGCTGTTGTAGCAAGAACCAGAGTTGTAACAATACTTAGAATCATTCCAAGCCTGAAGTATTTAACTTTGGTATTGATGTCTTTGATGAATACAGAAAAAATTGCACCTGCTAAATATCCCGTAAAATTAAATGATGCCAATATTCCAGCATAAGTAAGTGATAAAAAGTCATCTAGCATAAAAGGAAGAAGAGAAGTAAAAGCAAATCTAGCCACACCAACACCAACGATGATAGATAATATTCCAGCAAGGAGAATAGCAGTGTTGTTGTTTTTATCCAGTAGGGTCTTTATCATGGTTTTCTTTTATGGAAAGAGTATAATGCTCTATAATTTTGTTCGAAAAGTATACTCTTTATTTACTAAATGGCATGAAATTTATCAGTTTTCTTTTTTGAAGTGTAGAAGAACTTTGTAGATGATGTTTCCTAATAGTACATAGAAAATCATTACTTTAAGCAGTCTGAAAAAAAGGATCTCTAGAAGATGAATCCATAGGTTTTACTTATGTATCTTGACTTTTTGTATGGCCTGTGATATCATTAAATAATGTTGGATTATCTGCTAGTAAGATGATGCAAAAAAGGAGTCACTATGACGTCTAATAAAGATATGAAATATTATACAAAAGAAGAGGGTAAAGATAGGATTATTTGTCTGCTTTGTCGTCATTCCTGTAAATTAAAAGAAGATCAGGTTGGCATCTGTGGTATCAACAAAAATGTAAATGGGGAGCTAGAAACACTCGTTTACGGACATCCTGTTGCTGTACATGTAGATCCTGTAGAAAAAAAACCACTTAATCATGTCTTACCAGGCAGTACAGCCCTCTCATTTGGAACCGTAGGATGTAACTTCAAATGTCCATTCTGCCAAAACTGGGACATTTCTCAAGAAAAAAAAGTCAATGAAAGGATACAGGTAAGTCCTGAAGAAATGGTGGAATTAGCCATTTCGCATGGTGCAGAATCCATTGCATATACGTATAATGAACCGACTATTTTCTACCCTTATGCCAGAGACATCGGTATGATCGCTAAAGAAAAAGGCCTCAAAAATCTCTTTGTCTCTAATGGTTTTGAATCACCTGAGGTCATAGAAGATATGGCAAACTGGGTCGATGCAGCGAATATAGACCTTAAAAGCTGGGATGCTACGTATTATAAGAAGGTACTCAAAGGTGGACTTGAAGAGGTCAAAGACACGCTCAAAAGAATGGTAGATGCAGGCATATGGGTAGAGGTCACAACACTGCTGATAGAAGGTGAAAATGATAGTGATAAAGACCTTGAAGAGATGGCAGCATTTATCGCAAATGATCTTGGAAAACATGTTCCATGGCACTTGAGTGCATTTCACCCAGATTATAAAATGCTTGATCACGAGAGAACAAAACTGGATACACTTCTACGTGCAAAAAAGATAGGTCAAAATGCGGGACTTTATTACATCTATCTTGGGAATGTGCCGGTACATGCTGATACTCATTGCCCTGATTGTGGAGAGTTGGTGATAGATCGAACAGGATATAACGTAACGGTCAATACTTTGAAAGACGGACATTGTCCAAAATGCCAAAGAATGATAGAAGGAATATGGTCATGAGTACAAGAGACACAGCTGTCTGCGGACAATTTTATCCAGCTAATCCTGATGACATCCAAGCTATGCTGGAACATTACAATCAAATACTAGATGAACATTTAAAAAAGAATGAGGATGTTTTAGAACTCAAACCAAGAGCAGTTATTGTGCCACATGCAGGATATATTTATTCTGGTTTTACAGCAAATATAGCATTAAGGCTACTAGCCAATTCAAATGCCAAGCGTGTAGTGGTGATAGGTCCTAGTCACAGAGTATATTTAAAGGGTACCAGTATATCTGAGTTTGACACGTATCATACACCTTTGGGTGCCTTATATATTGACCAGTCATTGGTGAAAGATCTTAAAGAGAGGTTTGATCTAGACTTCATACCGGAAGCCCATCATGAACATAGTACGGAAGTACAGATACCTTTTGTTAAAACCTATACACCGGATGTTTCAGTTGTTGAGTTGGTGTATGGGGATGAATCACCGAAAAAGTTAGCAAAAGTGATCGAATATCTTCTCTCTGATCCTGAGACAGCTGTTGTGATCAGTACAGATCTAAGCCACTATTATGATATCAAGAAAGCGAATGCACTTGACAGTATTTGTTTGGATGCGGTAAAAAAGCTGAGTACTGAGGAATTGCATCAAGGCTGTGAAGCTTGTGGAAAGATAGGTGTTGAAGCGATGCTTCTTGCAGCAAAAAAGAATAGTTTAAAATCTATACTTTTAGATTATCGTACGAGTGCAGATGCCAGTGGCGATGAATCACAGGTAGTAGGGTATATGAGTGCAGCGTTTGTGGAGCAGTAGATGAAAACCATGGATACACTAGTGGATGACATGATATCTTCCAATATATTGAGGAGCCCACTGGTCATTGATGCCTTTAGAACAATCGATAGAAAATATTTTGTACCTGATGAATATGCGGAAGATGCCTATGTTGATGCACCTTTACCTATAGGTCATTACCAGACGATATCACAACCTTCAACAGTAGCTTTCATGTTGGAACGTCTTAACCCTCAAGATGGAAACAAGATATTGGACATCGGTTCAGGTTCAGGATGGACTACAGCACTGCTTTGTTATATAGTGGGGGTCAAGGGCAGTGTAACCGGGGTTGAAAGAGTAGAGACCTTGGTAGAGCAAGGAAGCGAAAACCTTTCAAAGTTTCGTTTTGATACGGATTGTCACATAGAAAGAGCGGGAGATAAACTTGGTATACCAGGTGAACAGTTTGACAGGATCTTGGTCTCTGCAGCTGCTGATGAAACGCCAGAAGAGCTCTTCTTACAATTAAATATTGGTGGTATATTGGTCATACCCATAGGAGAGTCTATTTTTAAATTTACAAAGATCTCAGAAACAGAAGTTAAAAAAGAAGAATTTTACGGATTTGTTTTTGTACCATTGATCTATTGATCATTTACTTACCTTTGAGTTTTGCTGCCAAAATCGGTGAGAATAAACTGACTACTAAGACAATGATAAACAGGTTACCCTCTATAATATTGAATACTTGGAATATACTGGACCATGGTTTTCCCATCACATAATGACCAAATACAAATTCAAACATAAGTGTCATTACAACCCATTGAAGTCCAATGAAAAAGTAATCAAGAGTATGATGTTTTCCAATGAGTGGAAAAAAGAGATACGTCAATATAAAAACAATTATCGAAAGCATAATCCCACTAACTGATACAGCCATGTGTTGACCCAAAATAGAGACTAAAACGTTTTCTCTAAAGATACCATTCATGATAGCAAAGAGTGCTATAATAACCCAAATAATACTTGCTTTAAGAAAAAGATTGACCGTCATATGTGACTCCTTGCTATTGATGTATAGAAATATTATCTCTGATTATTGCTTCAATTTAGTATTTAAATGATGCGAAGGTGTTTTGTACGTATTGTAGAGTATATGCTATAATCTTCCCATGAATATCACAGAAAATCTACATAAAGCCAAACAACTGTTAGAAGAATCAGATGCTATATTTATTACTGCAGGAGCAGGGATGGGAGTAGACTCTGGATTACCTGATTTTAGAGGAGTGGAAGGATTTTGGAATGCCTATCCCAAGGCCAAAGAGTTGGGGCTTCATTTTGAAGAGATGGCAAATCCTGAATGGTTTGAGTCTGACCCACAGTTAGCCTGGGCTTTTTATGGTCACAGACTGCATCTTTACCGTGACACTATACCTCATGAGGGCTTTTTAAAACTTCTAAAACTTTCTAATACTAAAAAATATGGAGCATACGTCTTTACCTCAAATGTGGATGGACAATTTCAAAAGGCTGGTTTTAAAGAAGAAGAGGTCATGGAATGTCATGGATCTATCCATCACATGCAATGTATTGATAACTGTCAAGGGATGCTTTGGAGTGCTGATGATACATTCATAGAGATAGAAGAGGGGTTTAAAGCCAAAGAGCCTTTACCGACCTGTCCATTCTGTGGAGCTATGGCTCGACCTAATATACTGATGTTCGGTGACTTCGGCTGGGAGTATGCTAGAACTAATGGACAAAGAGAACGTCTAAGTAAATGGATAGACAGGATTCAAGGTGAGGGTGCGAAACTTGCTATTGTCGAAATGGGAGCAGGAACAGCAGTTCCAACTGTAAGAAATACTTCAGAACAGATAGCACAAAGGTTTGCTGTACCTCTTATACGCATCAATCCAAGAGAAAGCTTTGGTGCAAAGATAGAACTGCCTATGGGAGCGGTTGAAGCGCTTGAAAAGATCATATAATCTATGCGATGTTTCTCTTGCTCGAAGCTATGCATTCCTATTCTTTGCAAAAAATGTATAGAACAATTATTTGTTCCTGAGATGAGTAGTAGAAAAGTAGGAACGCTTGACGTTATCAGTTTTTTTAAATACTCGACACTTGAAACACTTCTTCACATCAAACACAAATGTGGCACTATTGACGCACGCTATGAGAACAGAGAATTCTTTTCCACAATACGGTTCTCTTATGGCCCAAAACAGGGTAAATTATTCAGGTAAGACCCTTCAGTTTCGTTTGGAACATCCACGAGAATTTATTTATAATGGGAGATCAAATGTAGATGTGATACTTGTTGATGACATTATCACTACAGGTATTACCCTACAAGAGGCACAAAAGGAACTTATATCACAAGGTGTAAATGTACTTTTTGCACTGACTTTAGCTGATGTAGCTGAGTCATGATTTAGCTGTTGAAATAAGATCAAAGCAAGACATGCTGCAAATTGATAAGAATCTAAGATTCTCACACTATGCAGACCATTTTAAGATAATTATTACATGTTATATCCAAGAAAATTGAATGCCATTTACATATATTTACTTTATATTGATTATAATCTCTTCCAATTTTTATTTTGTAAATTTTAATAGAGAAGGAATCTATATGTATAACACTATAAAACAGTTTGTAGAGAATCATAAGTTTCAAAATTTTATCATTATACTCATTATTCTTAATGGTATTACAATGGGATTCGAAACATCAAAAAGTTTTGCCACAGATTACGCTACATTTTTTCAGTGGTTTAATTTCTTTGTGATTAGTACTTTTACAATAGAGATTATTTTGAGGGTCTATGTATACAAAGGTGCATTTTTCAAAGACTCATGGTCACTGTTCGATTTCACGGTGGTTGCTATCTCATTGGTTCCTGCAAGTGGTGGTTTTGAAATATTTAGGGTATTGAGAGTACTAAGACTTTTCAGGCTTATTACTGTCGTGCCACAAATGAGGAAGATTATAGCTGCTTTATTGAGTGTGATTCCAGGTATAGCTTCCATAGCAGGACTCCTGACGCTATTTTTCTATATCTTTGCCATTATGTCAACACAGTTATTTGGGGAAAAGTTTCCTCAATGGTTTGGAACACTAGGTGAGTCATTTTATACATTGTTTCAAATTATGACATTGGAATCTTGGTCTATGGGAATCGTACGCCCAGTGATGGAAGTTTATCCACTTGCATGGATATTTTTCATTCCATTTATTTTCTTAGCAACCTTTATTATAGTAAATCTTATTATAGCTATCGTTGTAGATGCAATGAATGAGATGAATGCTCAGGAAGAAGAGAATATCGTAAGTGAAGTTCATTTAGCAGAAGATGCTGCAAAACTTGAAG
Organism: Sulfurovaceae bacterium; assembly: GCA_963785375.1. Classification (GTDB taxonomy): domain Bacteria; phylum Campylobacterota; class Campylobacteria; order Campylobacterales; family Sulfurovaceae; genus Sulfurovum. The sequence continues at coordinate 268,002 of CAWAVD010000006.1, read as the reverse complement.
TTCAAATGTTAAGAAATGATATTAAAGAGCTCAAAGAGTTAATAAAATCCAAATAAAAACTACTAAACTTTTTGAATAATTTCACCTGTAAAACCTTATAAAGTGATATATCTTATAAGGTTTTATGCAAAGGCATTTTTGATATACTCTAACATTGAAATATTTGAGAGGGGTATAGATAATGGATCAAACATTTTGGGTTGTTTTTGGTGCCAGTTCTCTTGCAGCCTTAGTCACAACTTTAGGTATTTATGTGATCCACTACTTTAAAGAATGGGGAGAAAAAAATAGTATCTACTTTGTTTGCTTTGCCGCAGGTGTTTTGATCTCCGTATCCTTTTTACATATTATCCCGGAATCTTTTAAAATGAATCCAAATGCTCCAATGTTTCTACTTATTGGATTTTTGAGTATGCACTTTTTTAATCGTTTTATCACTGCATTTGTTTGTGATAAAAAGGTTAAGAGTAATTACGCCATAGGATTGATCCCTATGCTAGGTATTGGTCTTCATTCATTCATTGACGGTTTTATTTATTCCATCACATTCAGTGTCAGTATGTTTACAGGAGCATTGGCTGCTACAGGAATGGTACTACATGAGTTTCCTGAAGGGATCATCACATATCTTTTGCTTATAAGGGCAGGTTTTAGCGAGAAAACAGCGTTTTTTCTTGCTTTCTTTGCTGCAGCATTGACAACCCCTCTAGGAATGCTTGTCTCCTATCCTTTTATAAGTCAGATAGAGAAGCCACTTTTAGGCACATTGCTCTCGATTTCTGCGGGGGCATTGGTCTATGTCGGGGCAACACATCTTCTTCCCCAAGCGGAAAAAGAGCATGCAAAATTTAGTTTTATCTCTCTAGGAGGAGGGATCATTGTGGCCATCATCATTGTCTTCTCAAAGTAGATAAAAAGAAAAGTATTAAGAAGTGAGGATTATTGGGTCTGACAAGCATATGATGATGGAAATATATCGAAGCTAATCTAGCAAGGAGATAAACTTTTGAATAATCAAGATAAACCATTATTTATCCAGGTACTAAAAAAAGCAGCATTGGGATTTGTGTCAATGTCACCAATGCTTCTCGGCGTTATAGGATTGGTTGGTATTATGCAAATCTATGTGACACCAGACATGATGGAGGCCACATTTGGAAAAGGTATGTTTATCGATACATTAATTGGCACATTTGTTGGGGCAATATCTTCAGGAAATCCTGCAATCAGTTATGTGATTGGCGGTGAATTTCTCGAAGAAGGAGTTTCTCTTTATGCAGTCACAGCGTTTATCCTATCGTGGGTAACATTGGGAATTATACAACTTCCAGCAGAAATAACTGCTTTAGGGTTTCGTTTCACATTATATAGAAATCTACTCTCTTTAATCACAACTATCCTTATCGCAATGGCTATAGTAAAAACGGTAGGGATGCTAAAATGAAAATCCAATTTAAAGGCACTAAGTTTTTTCTATCGGTTATTTTTGTTTATCTTGTTCTTTTTTTCTTAGACAGTGATAAAACAGTCGCATCTCTAGAAAAAGCCACCTTAGTGCTATTTCAGCTTATCCCTATTTTTTTTCTGATCATACTTTTAACAGCAGCGATAAACTACTTTTTAAACCCACAACATATTGTTAAATATTTTGGCAAGGAGAGTGGGATCATGAGCTGGGTTTATGCACTTCTTGGTGGAATTATAAGTCATGGTCCGATGTATGCCTGGTATCCTATGATTCAAGATCTTAAGAGTCATGGATTAAGAGAAGGATTAATAACAACATTTTTTTATGCTAGAGCTATTAAATTACCTCTTTTACCACTCATGATTGATTACTTTGGAGTGACATTTACAGCTGTTTTATCAGTTTATATTTTGTTGGGTGCTTACGTACAGGGAAGGTTAATAGAATATCTCTTGTGGCTGAAAGCAAAAAATTAAAAAATTGTTTTTATAAAGAGCTGTTTTCATTGATCAATAAAGTATGTACTTAATCAATACACTATAATCCATACCTTTTATTAAACTTCTGATCAGTAATATCAAACATAATGTGTATCACACCATGATCTATTGTCTGATGAAGTTTGAAACCGCTATGTTCAAATATTTCTAGCATCTGTTTGTTCTCCAGCAATACATCTGCAACGAATGTTGATATCTTATTATTTTGTGCAATTCTTACAAGATGCTCAAACAATAGGGTGCCAAGACCTAAATGCTGGTGTTCATCATCTATGGCCAAGGCTACTTCAGCAACTTTATCTGTCACTGTATCTTCTAATTCAACATATCTGCCAACACCTATGATCTCTTCTTCGTTATTATTTAGTAGAGTTGCAACGATTGCTATATGGTGTTCAAAGTCAACTTCTGTAAAATACTCTAATTCTTTTTGTGACAATGTTTTTTTATCGCTAAAGAAACGGAAATATATTGAGTTACCTGTTAATCTATTAAATCCATTAATCAGACGCTGCTTATCATCTGCTCTTATTGGACGTAAATGTACTGGCATACCGTTTTGTAGAACTTCTTGATACGAAAATTCTTTTAACTTTTTCATTTTATTAATTGCTCTTTTTCTGTCAGTTCAATTTTGTTATTTTATTTGATTTACCATAGTCCACCCTCAGAACTATGAAGAGAAATAATATCAAGATCTTCCAGGCTTTTTGTATGTTTGGTTTCCGCCTTTGCTTCCTGCCTTTTATTTTCTTCTCTACATTGATTGCAATATTTTATCAAATGATCTGAAACATTGAATATTATGCCTTCTACATTTTTTTTCAATAAAAATATATAAAAATCGTTATGTATATCAATCATTTGATCCATTAATTTCCAGGCTTCTGATTCACTCATTAAATAATTAGCATTCATTAATACTGAAGATGGATGTTGATACTCAGCATAAGGCACTTCCCAAGGAGGAATATGAGGTAGATCAGCATCTGGGAGATTGTTCAAAACTATATGTAGTTCTGCTTTGAATTGTTCACAAATCAGATAAAATACTTTTGCCGCTTTATCATTGTGATGTACCTCTAAAGAATAAGCAAATGTTTCTGTATGATAAATTGATTCTTCTATCATTGCAATTATCATACTAAACACCCAATCCGTATCCAAATATTTTTCTTTATGATCATTCATACTTCAAATTCCTTTTCAAAGTCGACAATTGTTTTTTCGTTTTTGCTAAGTGGCTGAAAAACGGGTAGTTTAGCTTGATAGAAAATACCTGTATCTAAACCATCACTGCTGTGAATATTTCTAGCTGCTTCTACGATATCATCAGTAGGTACAACATTCATTTTTCGCATTGTTTTACTCCATTCTTTTTCTTCTGGACGAAAAGTAATACATGGACTTTTAATTTCAACAAGAGAAAAACCTTTATGTTCTATGGCATCAATGATCAATTTTGTAAGTCCGTTTTGATCTCCTGCAAATCCACGGGCTATAAAACTTGCTCCAGAAGCTAAAGCAACTCCGAGTGGGTTAAAGGTCCGAATACCTGTCCCATGTGGTGCAAGCTTGCTTTCCCAGTCAGGTTCAGTGGTAGGTGATGGCTGTCCTTTTGTCATTCCGTATACCTCATTATCCATCACGATATAAGTCATATCCATGTTTCGTCGGCAGGCATGTATAAAATGGTTTCCTCCAATAGAGTATCCATCACCATCACCGCCAGTAACAATAACATGCATATCCGGACGAGCAGCTTTCAGACCTGTTCCTAAAGCCAACGCACGTCCGTGAACACCATGAAATCCATAAGCATCAATATAAGCAGGAATTCTTGAAGAACAGCCGATTCCAGAGATTACTCCAATCTGTTCATTGGGAAGTCTCAGCCAGGAAAATGCCTGAGCAAGAGCTCTGAGAATAAAAAAATGACCACACCCCGGACACCATATAGGACGTATGTCAGATAAATAATCTTTAGTTGTTAACGTTTTTTGTGTCAAGTCACTCATGCTAGTACCTCCTTGATAAAATGTTTGATGTCAGACTTTTTAAGTTTCAAAGGTCCTGGTTCTGCCAATGATAAAGATGAAGTATCTATGGCACCTTGACCTAAGCAGTAATGATAAAATTGTCCTGAATAAGACTGTTCAACCACAATCACCTTCTTATTTTTACACAATTTTTTTATGGCTTCTACATGTAATGGCATTAAGAGTCTAAGAGCCAAAAGATCAATAGAGATACCTTCCTGATTAAGTTCTATAACGGCTTCTTTTACACTACCATATGTAGATCCCCAAGTCAATACAATACCCTGTGACATCTTATCGTTTGTAAAGATGTCTGCCCACTCATCTCCATAGTCAAATTGTGTCACCTTAGACTGACGTTTTTTTAATTGATCTGCATGGTCTGAAGCCATTGAAGAGGGAGTTCCTGTAGATGTATGTTCCAATCCATCTGCTGTATAAATTCCTTCTTTATTACCTGGAATTGCCATCCGTGAAATAAAGTCTTTAGTGACAGCATAGCGCTCATAAGGCTCGGTAGATTTTTTTTCCGTTAATACTTTACGTGTTAAAGCGTACTTTTTAGCAGGTACCACGTCAATAATTGCCCGTGATTGTCCAAGACTTTGATCAGATAACAAAATAACCAAAGTTTGGATCGCCTCTGCCAATCCGACAGCCCATTCTGTGGTTGAAACATTATCTGTAATACTTAAAGGTGCGACGACAACATGTGGTGCTTCTCCATGCATTCCAAATAGTGCCTGATTTAGATCAGTTTGTTCTGATTTTGTAGGAATTCCTGTTGAAGGTCCACCTCTCATGACATTTATGACCAAAGCCGGTGTTTCACTTGCAATAGCCAATCCCATTGCTTCAATCATTAAAGAAATCCCTGGACCTGAAGTAGCTGTCATTGAAGCTATGCCACCAAATGAACCTCCAATGAGCATATTCATAGCTGCCAATTCATCCTCAGCAATCAGAACACTGCCACCCAACCTTTTCTAAACGAAGAGCCAAGTATTCTACAATATCACTTGCCGGTGTAATAGGATAAGCCGCGACTAATTTTATGCCTCCCCTTAATGCACCTAGACCACATGCTTCATTGCCGCTGATATTCCATCGTGGCTGAAAAGAGGATTGCCAATTTTTTAGTAAAGAAGATTTGTCTCCAAGTAGCGAATATCCGACTTTTATGGCATTTAAAGTGTTTTCTACGAGCTCTTTGCCTTTTTTATTTAATGTTTGATGTATAGCTTTGGAAACACTCTCTAAAGGTAAACCTATTTGTGCAGCTATAATACCAATCGCAAATGCATTAGGACGACTTCCTTTAATTTGTTTCACTTGTTCTTTTAGATTCACTTCTATCGTTTTTGCACCTGTTTTGGCAACAATATCTGGAAGTTTGTCATGACTGTTATCAAAAATAATACAACTCTCCGAATTTAAAGGTATCTCATCACTAAATACGTTCAAAACCACGCCAATCTAAAGCAAAATGAAAATCAATACTGTCTGTATTCCTCTCAATAGGATGATCCGAAAAGCTTAATATTACAGCGGATTCGCCACCACGTATTTGAGGACCTGAAGAACGGGACATATACCCATAAAATCCACTATTTGCGATACTCTTAAGTAAAACCAATCCTATAGTCACGACTCCACTGCCACCAGAACCCGTAACTGAAACTGTAATTGTATTATTTTTCATACTTCAACCTTATCAATCATCAGTATCGATGTCTCTACATTATATCACTACCAGGCTTATCATGATAGTCATATGAATATGTTGTGTCTTAACAATATATACATGACTTCATAACATTATAAAATGTACTATATAGAAGGTTCTATAATGATAAATATATAAAAACGGCTTTTTACATATGTAACGTATAGGCTATATTGTAAATATTACAGTATTACTTTAAAGGGTCGGTACTAGAATATGGGGCATACAGACAACTATATCTCTAAGATCATGTCAATAGAAACACAGCTTGAGACTTATGAAGAGAGTGGAACACGCAATGAACAAAAAAAAGTACTTCAAATGTTGCTTGTTGAAGTAGAGAACATGAAAAATGCATATTTGAAAGGTGAAGATGAAACTTTTTTGAATAAGATAAAACGATTTCTTAGATTTAAAACAAAAGAAGAAGAGCATACATTACTCCCTATGATAGATGAATTGATTCTTAGAGTCTTAGAGAAAAATAGAAAAATCGGTAATTTATTTAGATAAGATCCGGAAGTGAACTTGCTATAATGACAATATGAATTCATCAATATATACAATATCACTTTTAAATCTTTTTTGGGTAATGATTCCGGTTGCTATAGTGATTGTCATATATATGCGATGGACGCAAGATAAAACTACACTTTTTTATGCGCTTTTTAGAATGCTTATACAATTAATGCTGATAGGGTATGTCTTAACTTATATTTTTAGTGCGCATTCTCCATATCTTGTCGTTTTGATACTCGGTGTGATGCTCATTGCGGCGAGTGTTATCGCTATGCGTCCTCTTCAAAGACAAAAAAAATCACTTTATTTGCATGCATTTATTTCTATATTTATCGGTGGGATTTTTACATTGATGATGGTCATTTTAGGTGTACTTGACCTAAATCCTTGGTATGAACCCAGATTTCTTATACCTATAGCAGGGATGATATTTGCAAACTCCATGAATGCAGTAAGCATTTCTGCTGAGAGGTTTGAGAGTGAGATACGCAGAGAGAATTCTTATAAAGATGCTAGAGCTACATCCTATAAGGCAGCACTTATTCCCATCATCAATGCACTTTTTGCAGTAGGTTTAGTATCTCTTCCTGGGATGATGACCGGTCAAATACTTTCAGGTGTTGATCCATTGGTAGCTGTAAGGTATCAAATCATGGTGATGTTGATGGTATTGGGTTCTGCAGGTATTTCTGTGGCGATTTATTTGTTGCTTTTAAAGAAAGATAGGTATAAAAATTAAGGTAAGATAATCTACATATTAGATCTTTCCCTCTAAAAAGTGTGTAAATATCTCAGTTACCAAGTCAATACGCTCTGAAAACTTTTCTTAGATGCTCTTTCATGTATTGTATGGTCACCGTCACCGTAAGGTCCCCATCCATCCAGTGTTGCTACACCTTGTGATGAGATGATGTTTGCATCACTTACACCACCACGTTTTTCAGTAGGAAGTTGGATATTACACAAGTGTATTGATGTGGTCTATGAAAGTTTGTTGTTCAGGTGAGGGCTGCATCACATCTCTTTGTATACCTCCTGAAAGTGTTGATTCTGTACCTTCAACATGTGAATGTGCGACTATCTCATCTATGGCTTTGAGTACTCTGTCTCTTTCATCTGTGTTTGTATATCGTAATTCAAAAGTAAGATGGGCTTTTGGTGAAATGGTATTGGCACCTATACCACCGGAGATCTTACCTACATTCACTGTGGTTTGTTTTTCTAAGTCTGTTAAAGCTACAAGCTGTGTAAGTTTGTGTGCGGCTTCAAGGTTGGCATCAGCTCCGTCACTGTAGTGGTTCCCTGCATGTGCTGCTATACCTTCTATATCTATGAAAAAAGTACCGACACCTTTACGTCCGACTACCACTTCATCATGTAGACCTGCGGCTTCAAAGACCATACAGTAGTCATACTCTTTTGCCAGTTTTGCTGAGAGGTGCTTAGAGTCATCACTGCCTGTCTCTTCATCACTAACAAGAAGAAAGTCAATGTTGTGTATCTCTCCATAGGCACGGTAAGCATTTCTGAGTGCTTCAAGGGCTACATAGTTACCACCTTTCATGTCACAGACACCGGGTCCATATATCCACTCATCATCTTCTTTAAATTCTTCAAAAGTATCTGGAGGGAAGACAGTATCAAGATGACCTAAAAGAAGCAGTTTTTTACCTTCTCTGTGTGAAGATATTAGATGAAGATGGTCACCAATCTCTTCTCTTGGATAGCGTGTCAGAGTATACCCTAACTCTTGCATCCAGTATGCAAATATCTCACCATTTTCATCAACACCTTCTTTATTCTTTGTCCAGGAATTGATCTCTATGATCTTTTGTAGTTCATCAAAATTTTGTTTACTCATATTACCCTCGATATTGCCTATAATTAAGGCAGGTTTATTACTTTTTCACTGAATATATTTTAGTAAAATATAGTAAAATAATAGATTAATTCTTAAATCATCAAGGAAGTGAAAATGTCAAGAAAAATTGGTATGTGGCTTTATAGTAATAGCGGTGGTGATAAGATTCAAGAAAAGATTGTCAAAAAACTTAAAGAGAGAGATATCGAAACAGTTACGGACATTAATCTTCGGCATGCTATAGCAAAGAATAGACATATCGTGCATAATAAGATCAAAGTAGATGAACTTGATCTCTTCTTCTCTTATAATGCAGGTGAACAGACACAATACCAAGCATTTCTGTATCAAGCACTTAACCGTGTGATACCGATGATTAACTCTTATGAAGCATTTGCTTTGACTGAAGACAAGTTTCAAACTTCATTCTTGTTCCATCAACATGGTATAGCAACACCAGAATTTCAAACTGTGTCATAGAGATGACTACCAAACAACTTGAATCGATCATGAAAAAATGGAATAAAATGGTCTATAAACCGACAGACGGTTGGGGTGGTGTTGGACTGACTAAAATTGAAAATCAAGCAACACTTGATATGTTGCTGCCATTTTTAAATCAAATGGATCTACGTTTCTTCTATGTAGAAAAGTTTGTGAAGTATGACAATACTGATTTCCGTGTAGACATTGTAGATGGTGAATTTGTAGGGTGTTATGGAAGAAAAGCAAGTGGATACAGACTGGCGTACAAACATTACTTGCTGGGGGTTCTGTCTTTTTAAGAGAGCCCGATGATGAAGTGGTCGCCTTGGCAAAGAAAGCAGCAAAAGTGTGTGGTACGGATATTGCAGGAGTCGATATCATCTATGATTTGGAAAAAGAAGAGTATGTAGTACTTGAAGTTAATGGTATACCGGCATTTGCTACACCGGAACAAGAGAAAATGGGACTAGACTTTAACAAGAAGAAGATTGATCTTATCGTAGATCTTATAGATAGAAAAACAGCTAAAGAATAAAAGGAATATTAAATGGCAAAAAAACAGAAGAATGAAAAATTACCAAAAATAGGGATGCTTTATCTCGACCATGTATTAAGATTTTTTGATAAATCAAACTTTAGAGGATGGCCAGACAAAATAGAAACGGTTATCTATCACTGGAAAAATGATAAAGATCGTTTTGTAAGAGAAGTAAAGCGTAAGAAGATAGATATTCTTATAGGTAATATCCCTGCAACAGCATATGAGACATTTAGAGAGATCGCAAGAGAATTGCCAAATGTACAGTTTATCCCTTCTTTGGATACACAGTTCTCAAATAAATCTAAAGAAAATGTTACCCGTTTTGCATGGAAGTATGATATTCCTATCCCTAAAACATATATCTATTATGATAAGAATAAAGCAGATAACTTTATAGAAGAGACTGAATACCCAAAGATCATTAAAAAGTCTTATGGACCATCAAACTATGGTGGATATTTTGTACATAAGGTAGACAGTAAACAAGAAGCCAGAAACCTTTTGGCTCAGAAAAAATACTCTCCTGCTTATTTCCAGGACTTTGTACCTATGGAAGCAGATGTAAGAGTAATGCTTATAGGACATAAGCCTGTATGTGCTTTCTGGAGAAGAGCACCGGAAGGTGAGTGGCTGACAAATACTTCTCAAGGTGGAAGTATGGACTATATGGATGTACCTAAAGAGCTACTTGATCTTGCTGTACAGGTTTCTAAAGCAGCCAATGCTGAGTACTGGGCATGTGATGTTGCTGTAGGTGCAGATGGTAAGTACCGTATATTGGAATGTGCAACAGCATTTGCTGCTTTTCCGTATATTAGAGACTGGATAGGTCAGTACCTTATGTGGAAATTCTCTAATGGTAGATTTGCTAAGCCAAACATCCCTCTTTATAACTGGGAAGAGCTTGGTAAAATGGATCCGTCTATACTTAGAACACTTCGTTATATTACGTTTGGAAAATATACACCTTCATATGATGGTGCTTATTTCCTCGATAAAAAAACAAGAGAAACAGAAGAAGGTGAAATCTATCTTCATGAGCTTGATGCATCTTTACCCTATGCTTCATACAAATGATAGAACAAAAGAAGAATGGCCAAGTGAGAAGTGGAACTTCCAGGATAATTATGGTAAAACGGTAAGAAAAGTACATGCAAAGAGTAATCCTCAAGAGAGAGAGTGATGAAGCAGTTGAAAGTTCAGATGAAGTTTCAACAGATGAGAGTGAAGAATCAATGATCATTTTGACAGAAAAAAAGATGAAAAAGATTTTGACCTCTGTAGAGGGTATAGGAAAGAAAAAATCTAAAAAGATCTTAAAGAAATTTGATACTGCAGAACTTATAGAAACATTAGAAAAAGCACCTGAAAAACTTAAAGAAGAGTTTTCATGGTTTAAGAAAAAAATACTTACTAAACTTATGAAACAGTGGGAATCATTTAAAAATAAATTGTAATAGTCTTTACTATGAACCTTTTCCCACGGAAGTCGTGGGAATGTATACGTGAGTTTAATACTATTAAGAGATTAAATTGATGTATGCACTGAAAAGTATTTTCTTCGTGTCCAATAAATAAATAAATTATAAAAAGAGTAACAAAATATGAAAAACCAATATATGTCGTATGAACAGAGTTTGATCTTTCTTGATACGATGGAGAAAAAGTATCCAAATCTTATAAAGGTTATTCCTATAGGTACAACCTATGAAGGACGAGATATTGTTCTTGTTAAAATATCTCAAAATGTAGAAACAGCAGATGAAAAACCTGCAATGCTTTATACGGGAAGTATCCATGCACGTGAATGGATAGGACATGAACTTGCATTGAAGTTTATCGAATATGTAGCACAAAATCAAACCATTGACCCTGAACTTGAAAAATCTTTGAATGAATCAACACTTTACATGGTACCGTGTTTAAATCCTGATGGATATGAGTACTCACGTAAACACTTCTCTTTTTGGCGAAAGAACAGACGTAAGAATCATGATGGCACTTTTGGTGTAGACTTAAACAGAAACTTTTCCATAGGATTTGTAAAACAGAGCAATACCTCTTCAAATGTCTATGGAGGAGAAGAACCTTTTTCAGAAGCAGAAACTTCTGCTATCAAAGCATTTGTAGATACACATGAGAACATTACGATAGCTTTTGACTATCATTCACAGGGGAATGTCTTTTTCCCTGCACATAAGTTTATGCATGAAGCAGAAATCGATGGGACAGATATGAATGTATTGTGTGCCAATATGAATGATGAATTTGCAAAAGTAACAGGTAGAAAGTATGGTATCCACAGAGGTAAACCACCTGCAGGACTTATCTCAGGTAGCGGTCGTGAGTATTATTACTCTAAAGGTATTATTGCTGTTGTGGCTGAGGTGGGAACAAAGAATATCCCTGATTATATGAAAAGTATGAGTGGGAGTATCAATGAAAATATTCCTGCACTTAAAAATGCATTTTCTGAAGTGATTAATTACTCCTCCGCTGCACCAAATAGAGTGGATGAATTTACTATAGAAGCTCAGAGATGCAACCTCAGTTACTCTTGGTATGGAAATATGAGCCAAGAGATGACATCTTCTTTGAAATATATAGAAGTACAGAAGACAAAGATGCCTGTAATGAACGTACAAAAGTAGGTATTGTAGGTGAAAATAGATTTACCGATACAGATCTTGACAAGTTCTACAAACTACCACTACACAATACGTGCAGTGAATAAAACCACAGGATACAAGTCTCCTTTTGCACCTATAGTGAAGGTACGTACAGCACTAGAAGATGATGAATTCTTCAAACTTATTTTTGCCAACTAAAGCTGGTACTGGATATGTTGGGCAGTTCACGCAAGAACAGAATCGTTCACATTTTGGACTCAATTCTCTCTTTGTGGGAGTTAATAAATCAAAAGGTATTTGTGATGCAGTTATAAGTATTGATCTGGAGTAATATCCCTAAAAATGCCATTATCAAATCAGCAAGATTTTATCTCTATCCTATGAACAGAGTGGGTGCGAAGATAGAAAAATATGGTGAATGGGATCTCTCTCTTCTTAAACCAGGACAGTTTTTCTGAGATCACAGATTTTTATGAAATTGAAAATGCCGAGACAAAAGGTAGAATGGGTCATGCTATTAAGTCTAGACAATTGACACAGGGTATTTGGAATTTCTGGGAGTTTTCTCGACATGAATGTGAACTGCTTCAAGAAGAAATGGAAAATAATAAAGCGGTCTTTAGAATAGATGGACCTAAAATACTTCCTGATGGTGAAGACAGCCAAATGATGCAGTTTGATATAGGATATGGAAAATTTGGGGGAGGTCTTCAATATAGACCAATGCTTGATATCAAGTATACGTTGAAGAAGAGAAGATCAAACTTCCTGCAGATACACTTTCTACTATTTGTACTAGATAGAAAGGTTGAGGGAATTAAAACTGGATTTGATGCAGAGGGTCATCGTGTGTATGGATATCTCGATTTTGATATTTCACAACTTCCAGACCCTCAAAATACGATGATAACCCAATGTGCATTGCGTATACGAAACAACAATACTTTTAAAAAAAAATCAGATGTACGTTACTATGTTGAATTGGTTGAAGTGATGAAGTAGGAACCTATGAAGATATTAAAAACCGTGAGAAAATAGAGTATATTGGGTATGAAGTAGCAGAGTCAGATCTTAATGTAAAAGAGTATCAGTATTTTAACTTTGATACATTGTCCAAGCATAGTCCTTGATGAGATGCATCAAGAGGGAAAAACACTGAAGCTTGTGATCAAGCCTACATCTTCATTAGGTATGAAAAATAGGATCATAGAATGGAATGCAGATGTTGAGCTCATCGTCAAATATATCCAAAAACGTCGTACTCCATTGCCTGCAGTTGAAAATTTGACAATCAACAAAGAAAATAAGATGATCAAACTCTCTTGGGATAAAGTAAATGATGAAGCACTCAATGGCTACTACGTCGTAAGAAACAGTTTCCATATACCAAAACACTTTATGGATGGTGTGAAGATCTATGGAGGTAAAGACACGTATACTTATGATAACTTTGCTTCATTTGATAAAGAGAAGTATTATGCAGTATTTCTTATGATGATGTACCAAACTTCTCTGATCCTGCTATGATCAAGTATAATCCGTTGGAGAAATACTGATAAGATGTCCTTCTTATGAAGGTCATCTATGCAGAAGCATAAAGTTCTTTCTCTCTAGTGATCACTATATCTCCAAGAAAATATATGCTTCTTTCCATGCCTTAATAATCTCATCTGTAGCTGCATCTCCAAATACATCCTTTAAAGCCTGCAACAATGATATTTCTATCATTGTATTATATTCAGAATCTATATCTGGAGTAGAATAATCAAATGTTTTGATCATATCAATGTTTTTACTATATAGAGTTATGGCACTTTTGAATTGTTTATATTGTGCTTCATTTGTTCCACCAAAAAGTTTTTGGGCTATAGGTGACTTCTCATATAGTTTTTCATATAACTTTGAGGCAACAGTCTCACTATGTTTAACTATTACTGGTGCTGATAGCTTACACACTTCTACGGTTTTTTCAGATAGACACATGATTTTTTCCTTTCTTACTTTATCTCTTAGAGAAAAATAGTCTTTGTTCTATTTACTTATTATAACAAGTATGAGTATGATAAATATACTTAAAATTGTATAATAATTAATCAATGGTAAAGATGGAAATAAAATCACATACTCTCAGAGTTTAATAATCCTCCAGCAGATAACAGAGACAATCTTGTATGATGATACGCTTATCAAGAGTAATCATTGCTGGCATCAGCGGTTTTTTAAGGGAAATGGCACCGTTATTATTTGATATTAGCTCATCAGTTAAATCCCTACCATCCTCTGCGGTTGCAATAAGGGGTTTGTCTAGAGTAGTGCGAGCAAATACTTCCGATGTTTCAAGTCTGGTAAAGTTATGACGATCAAAGTTTTCTATCAGGGTAAGATCGAACATACCTTCTTCATCCTCAAAGCCAAAATTGACATCTTTAGCTATTTTAAGTACGGCAATGTTTTTCACTAATTGAAGATCATGGGATGGCAGCGGTTTATCTGGAAAATGGTCCATATGCATTAGGTCATCAATGAGGGACACGGCCTTATCTATCCCAAGACGATTACCGGGAGTAGAACACTCCAGTGTAATAGCAGGACAGATATTTTCAAATGCCATAGTAGAAACCCCTTTAGGTGTGTGAAACACCATCCCGATATGGTTAAAGAAACTACTTAAATATTTGTTTTTCTCATTTACAACAGTGATACATCCATAAGGCGGGTTCTTACCAGTGTTATTGTGCAGGTCTATAGCTGCAAAAAGTTCATCTTTTGTGATTATTGCCATCACCTGACTAATGAGTTTCGCAGTTGGATTCTCAGGATCTGGAGTACCAGGCCATGCACGGTTGAAGTCCAATTCATTATCTTGTCTTCGCAGACCAAGGGATGCGGCTTCAACATTACCTACAAAGAGCCAAATAGATCTTGGAAGTGCATACCCATTACTCTCTTTGTATTTTCGAAATATTTCTTGCATGATCATAAGTCCGCTGTACTCATTACCATGTAACATAATAGATATAAATAAAGGGGTTTTTTTATGGCCTTCAAGTTGTATGAGGGTAGGTGTTTCAAATATCTGTTTGATATCCCGATAATCTATATCTAAAAAAGCATTTGGTATTTTATTGACAATTTTAAGGTCGTTCATCTATATACTCCATTTGTGTATGGGAATGTTTTGCTCGGCGTTTTTCATGTAATCCTCCATAAGTTTAGGGATATCATGATATTTTTTGAAATGTGCCAGTTGCCATGAGGCACCATTTTGACTACTTTGTGCTCTTTGTCTAATATAATCAAGGTAGCTATCTATATTCTGAATGTTGAAAGATTTTAGGCCGGCTTCGGTCAGTTTCAGCCCGTCATCAAGTATCCACTCTTTCAGTGAGGTTTCCCTGGCATTAAATGGTTCGTGGAATTTGCTCTCCATCCCATGTTTTGCCACTGAATAAAAATCATCTTTGAGTTTGTCAAACGGGATATGTGTAAGGTTTATACCTGATTTTACTAATCCTTCTATTAGACCGATAAAAAACCATATATTGATTTGAATATCTTTGAGAGTAGGACCGGATGGAAGTACGCGCAGCTCAAGTCTCAATGTATGCCTGCCATCTTTCTCTCTTCCTAAAATAGGGCGAATCCATCTCCAGATCGTTCCATTATGGAGATTCAAATGGTGCAGTTCATCCCTAGGTGTATCTTTGACATCTGCAAAGATCAATTTGAACATTTTATTTTGTTCAAAAAGGTCGAACCAGGAATCGATATAACCATGGGCAAAGTGTACTCTTGTCTCTTCTCCATGTTCTCTCCTCTCTTGGTCTCTTGTGTCCACAGATTGCTCAAAGATGGCTATACGGGATTCATGCCATCCTTTTTTTCCCAATACAAGTGAAGAGTTGGCACCAAATCCGACAAGTACTACTGAAGCCAGAAGGGCTGCATGATAGTATTTAACCGATGTTTCAAAAGGTACTTGAAGATGCAGTTGTAAGGATGTACCCAATGCTTCGAACATCACATCATCTTTTTTTAAAGAGATTTCATCCTCTCCATGAAACAGTATTTTTACACTTTCATGT
Source organism: Sulfurovaceae bacterium (assembly GCA_963785375.1). GTDB lineage: Bacteria > Campylobacterota > Campylobacteria > Campylobacterales > Sulfurovaceae > Sulfurovum. The sequence goes on along the minus strand of CAWAVD010000006.1, from coordinate 252,147 downwards.
CTTAGTTCTCTAATACGCTGTGAAGCGACAGTATATCTATGCATGTCTGATTGGTATATCTCTTTATTGAAATGTTCAGGACGTAGACTTGGAAGCACACCAAACAGACCTACATTAGCATTTAACTTTTTAGCGCACTCTTGTACCTGTGTCCAAAGTTTCAATAGGTCTTTTTCTAGATTATCTGGTGCATTTGTATCTAATGTAAATACATTTCCATTGATCTCAAGATCATATTTAGCAAGCTCATTGGTAAAGAGGGGAGAATCTAATGCTTCGATAATCTCTTTATTAATAGGATTTGGTTGATTATCATCTGTGAGTAGACAGGTTTCCAGTTCATAACCAATGCGGTATTTGTCTGAAAAAACTTCTGACCCCTTATCAAACAAAGATCTTATATATTCATGCTCTTTCGATAAAGCTTCTTTAAATGCTATAAAATCTTCTTCTGTAAATGCTCTGTGGCTTATCTCACTACCCATTAAAAACCTTGTTTTTTTGTATTTATAAGTATAACAAAAAACATTTGTAATCGTTCCAATTCATCATAAGAACTTTGGTATGATCAAAGCAAGGATTAATATGATAAAAAAGCATACTATTATACATAATATGAGAATAGAGCTCTATTAGCCGTTTTCCGGTCATTTTCAGGAAGGTTTTTTTGGTTATTGGACATTCACTTTATACGTTTAAGAAATATACCCTTAATATCATACTTTTTTGCTAACTTATTAGATAAGGATAACTCTTCAAAGTTCATTATGTGGATCTTGAGATAATACATTTACATACTAGATGAAGATATCTCTTTCTATTTTAATCCAAACCACTCCATTAAACCCATTATGACTTCAATGACAATCAAAATAATGATAATCCATTCTAAAAAAGAACTGTGATTATGGTTGGTTAGATCCATGATCATGATAATATCATCTTTAATGCTATTTAATTTATACTCTACGACATCGAACCTGTCTTTGAGTTCCAAAGACGCGGCAAGTTTATTATACAGTGCCTCAGCATCTTCGTTATCCCATATGATGTTTGGTTTATCCAAAAGGTAGAGATCGATCATCATATCATGACGAATAAGGACTAGTTGTTTTGCAAATTTTGCAAATTTTGCACGTTTAAATATAGAAAAAGTATCTGACTCATCCAATAAACTTCTACTTCTTTCATAATAGTTTGATAGCTTCTTTTCATAGACTTCCAAAGCAACACTTTGCGATATGACATGAGAAATGATCAATAAATTGGTTCTGCTACGTTCTTTTAAAGTAATTTTTTGATTATCTATTGCGAATAAAGTATTAAGTGTAGTATTGACTTCAATGGGATAATCTTGGCATATGTTTTCACGTAATATATTTTCTGTGTCTTCGATCCCAAGTGTATTAAGTACATTTGGTATGTCATCTTTTTGCCAATTGATAAATGTCAGAACATGGAAACCGGTGTAGGTAATCATGCTCTGACCTATTTCCGTATACAGCATGGTTTCCATACCTTTATTTAATTTAATGTTTAATGCTTTTTCTATTTCGGTACTACTTAAAGGTTTTGTTAAATAAATTGCATATAACTCTAACTTTTCATTCATATGGATTCCTTTTGATATAGGGGTAATTATACTCGATAAAGTATATCTTGACAATAAGAAAAAATAAAATAATTCATAATCTCAAGTTAGAGAATTGTTGCAAAGATAAATACTGACTATAAACGGGAGGGTTGATCTTTTATATCAACCCTAGCAATGCAAATAACAATACAGGCGGTGTGATGACAAGACCCACTTTCATATATTCTCCCCAACCGATCTTTACACCCTTTTGTGCAAGTACATGTAGCCAAAGTAGGGTAGCCAGTGAGCCGATAGGAGTCATTTTAGGTCCCAGGTTAGATCCTAGTATATTTGCATAAGCTAAGGCATTATGTCCTGCCTCATCAATCGCGATATCCATGATCATAATGGTAGGCATGTTATTCATAATGGAACTAAGTCCTGCTGCAAGGAACCCTGTACCTATGACAGCTGTTGCATGACCCATCTCTTGTAGATCACTGATAATAACAGCGATATAAGAAGTAAGCCCAGCATTTTTAAGTCCGTATACCACCACATATAGTCCAATGGAAAACCAAACCACTTGCCATGGAGCAGTTTTGATAGTCATAATAGGGTTGGTTGCCTTATAATGTGTAGCGATGGCAAGAAACACCAATGCACCACCTAGGGCAAATAGAGAGACAGGTAGATCTAAGTAGTCACCTATAAAGTATCCTATCATCAAAAGACCCAAGAACCACCAGCTAAGTTTGAACATAGTCTGGTTTTTGATCACAGATTCAGGAGTTGCAAGATTTTCAATATTCAATTGTTTAGGAATATCTTTTCTAAAGTATATCCATAGAACCACAATTGATGCAATAATAGCCAATAGGTTAGGTAAGAACATTGTTTTGGCATATTCCCAAAAACCTATATTAAAGTAACCGGCAGTGACGATATTTGTAAGGTTCGAGATCACGAGAGGATTGGATGCACTGTCACCTATGAAACCACCTGCCATAAGAAATGCAAAAATGGCAAGAGGTTTCATTTGTAAGTGTTTCATCTTTGCCAATAGAATAGGTGTGAGTATGAGTGCTGCACCATCGTTAGCAAAAAATGCAGCCACCAATGCACCTAGGAGCAAAACATAGATGAAGAGAAGATTACCATTTCCTCCACTAAGTCGAGCCATTTTAAGTGCTGCCCATTCAAAAAAGCCTATCTGATCAAGAACCATCGAAAGTATGATAATACCTATGAATGCAAGTGTTGCATCCCAAACAATTTCTGTTACTGTAATAACATCCTGCAAACTTACTACACCAAGAATCAGTGCAATAACTGCACCGAAGATAGCAGTAGTACCTATTTGCAACCCTTTTGGCTGCCAGATAATAAAGATGAGGGTTATGAGAAATAAGGTAGAAGCTAACAGCATGGGTCGTTCAGTATTTTTGATTTAGAAAGAGCTGCTTCTATCTCTTCTTTAGTGACATCACCTGAAAGGTCAAGTGCCACATCACCATCTTTACCACTTACTTCCATGTTAGTGATCTTTTTCTTTGTTTCATCACTCATGCATTCACATTGTCCCGTTGCACAGTTCTGGACCATTTTAACAATATTTTGTTTTTCTACTGCACCAGTAAAATTTATTTTGATGCCTTTGTTTGTCTGACTTACATTTTTTTCCATTTTAATTTCCTTGTTTATGATAATGCTTCTTTTACTTTAGGTAGTAAAACCTCTTTGATCTCTTTGAAGGTCTGTTTAAAAGCTTCAAACTCTTTACCGTCAGGATCTTTAAATCCTATGTGTATGGTTTTCACTGGTTTTGGAAACATAGGGCATGTTTCATGTGCGTGATCGCAAACAGTCACTACAAGGTCGTAATCATTGTTTATTACAGTGTCAAGCGTTTTGGAATGGTATTCCTCTTTCCACACTCCTTCTTCCATCAAGACTTTTTTAGCATTTGGATTGACTCTTCCTGAGGCTTTGACTCCGGAACTCTCAGCATTTATACCTTCTAGTTCACTATTGATGAGTGCTTCAGCTATGATACTTCTGCATGAATTACCTGTACAGAGAATGAGGACTTTTTTCATCGTGATCCTTTTGTTTAATGAAGGAATTCTAGCATAATATGATTAACATATCAAGATATATTGATGTATAAATCATATTTTCTTTCGAATATAAAGTGTGACAGAAAAATAAGATTTTCCATTTTTTGAAGAAACTAAATTTTACACTTTAATCTTCTTAATACCTATCATCACAGTTACCGCAAGTGCACCTACGATGAGACCTACTAGGAGTTCACCGAAGATAAATGGTATCTCGTGTGCAAGTTCATGTATATAGTGTGAGTTGTGGATGAAAATACCACCAGATACTAAAAGCATTGCAATCGTACCGATGACAGTAAGAGCTTTGATCACTTTAGGAAGTGAAAGTACAAAAAACTCTCCAAGGCTGCTTTTACCACCATTTATGGCAATGAGTTTGTAACCAAAGTCATCCATGCGAACAAGTAGGGCTACTATTCCATAGACACCTATAGTAGCTAAAATCGCTACAAAGCTTACTGCAGCTATCTGAACGCTTATCGGTTCGGTCGCAACAGTACTGAGTGCAATAATGATGATCTCAATAGAAAGTATAAAATCTGTTATTACCGCAGATTTTATCTTGGTTTTCTCTTCAGAGAGTATCTCTTCTTTGGTTTTTTGTTCAAAAGTGTCTATCTGGCTCATTTCTTCATGTGAAAAGAAGTATTCATAGATCTTTTCTGCACCTTCATACGCTAGGTAAACACCACCGATCATGAGTATAGGAACGATCATCCATGGTGCAAATGCACTCAGTAAAAAGGCAAAAGGTAAAATGATGATTTTGTTGATAAATGAACCTTTTGTTATAGCCCAAAGTACAGGAAGCTCACGAGAAGAAGCAAAACCTGAAGCCTTTTCTGCATTAACGGCAAGATCGTCTCCTAAAATACCAGCTGTTTTTTTAGTTGCTACCTTACTCATAGTTGCAACATCATCCATCAACACTGAGATGTCATCCAAGAGGGCCAAAAGTCCTGCTGCCATATCTATCCTTTTTAATGCTATTTTAGCAGTTAGATTTTAAAGTAGCTAATGGAGATTAGCTTTTACATCCGGATGTAAACTCAGGTAAATCCATCTCTAAGTAAGATATCTCTTTTAAAACATCTTGTCTGAATTTATCAAGTGGAGAACGGATAGAATAATATGCCCAGCGACCTTGTCGTTCAACACGTAAAAATCCCGCATCTTTGAGAATTTTAAGGTGGCGTGAGATACGTGACTGTATCATCCCAAAGGCAGATTCTATATCACATACACATACTGAACCATTTTTGTCTATAAATCGTAATAATTTGAGTCGGGTTTCATCATTTAGCGCACCAACCGTCTGTAAAAAAGTATCCATATAGTTAGTTTAGCGTAATATTTTGTATGTATCAAGATATATTGTTCTAGGATATTATTCAGTTTTAATTTATAGGAATAAAGTTATACATAAACAATATACTCAATCTTAAGGCTATAGATATGGAATACATAACTGATTTTTTTATTGCACTTATAGAACTTAGTAATGCAATGGCTCCTTACATCTTATTTGGTTTGCTATTTGCAGGTATCTTGCATGAATTTGTCCCCGATACTATAGTGACAAAACATTTAGGTAAAGACAATATGTTTTCTGTCATCAAAGCGACACTTTTTGGTGTACCTTTGCCTGTCTGTTCATGTGGAGTAATCCCTTTAGCGACAAGTATAAAAAAGAGCGGTGCGAGTAAAGGATCAACACTGTCATTTCTTATCTCTACGCCCATTACAGGTGTAGATTCTATCTTGGCTACATATGGAATATTTGGATGGATTTTTACTATTTATCGTGTTATCACTTCTATGATCATCGCTATGGTGTCAGGTATTTTAGCAAACTTGTTTGATAAAGAGAAAATACTTGAAAAACCTTCATTTTCAGCAGTAAAAGCAACTAGTACTTTTTCACCTACTGTTTCTTTGCCAAAAAAAGAAGAGTCAAGTTGTTGTGGTTCAAGTTCTTCTTGTTCTGGAACAGAACAAAAAAGCTTTTGGTTTACTAATGCTTTACGCTATGCGTTTGTAACACTTCTTGGTGACATAGCTAAACCTCTGGTGTGGGGTCTATTGGTGGGTGCATTGATCACAGTTGCTATTCCAGAAAGTATAAGTGAGATTCTTACAGAATACCCATGGTTTTCCTATATTATCGTGATAGCTATCGCAGTGCCCATGTATGTATGTGCGACCGCGTCTCTGCCTATAGCTGCAGGGTTGATGCTTTCGGGTGTGAGTGCAGGTGCTGCTTTTGTGTTTCTTTCAGCAGGTCCTGCAACCAATACAGTGACCATAGGTGTTGTTAAGAAAATGCTTGGTACACGTTCACTTGCAATTTATTTGGGAAGTATTACAGTAGGAAGTATAGTTTTTGGACTAGGTTTAGATTATATATTTACAGCTATAGATATTCACCCTGCATCTTTAATACATATGCATGAAGAAGTAGGTTTAGTTGAGATATTAAGTTCTGTAGTATTATGGGGACTTGTAGGATATTTATTACTTAGACGAAAAGCCTGATTATGATAAATACGTTTAGAGTCTGATATCAGTTCCCATACTGATACTTCCATGGATTCCTGTTTCACTATCTGCAATTATTTCAGTAGCCTCTACACTGTTTCCTGAAGAATTTACTCCAGCAACACCTATGCCTGCACCCACATTTTGTGAACAGGCTGTTACTAATATAAGAAAAACAAAAAGAGCAATGGTTTTCATAATAATATCCTTATCTAGTCATTTTAAGAAGATATAGTTATAGAGAAACGCCTACACCTACATGTGGTGCTACTCTAACTCCCGCACTTGGGTGTAGACCATTTTTATTTACACCTACACCAGCATAACCTATCTTCCCTACAGGAACACCAATACCTATACCTGGCGTACAAGCAGTTAAAAAAAATGTACTAACGAAAAAGACAATGGTTCTTTTCATACGGAATTCTTTTTCTTTAGTAAGAGAAATAGCCCTAGTGAAACTGCAGAAACAATGATGATAGAAGCTCCGGAAGTTAAATTATAAGTATATGAAAACCATAAACCGACTATAGTAAAGAGTGTCGCAATGGCTCCAGAGAGAAACATCATAGAAAAAAGAGAACTTGAAAGTTTCTCTGCAATGTAAACAGGTATAGTAAGCATCGCAATCACCAAGATTAGTCCAACTACTTTAATGGCAATTACCACCGTGAGTGCTGAGAGTATGAGTATAAGTGTGTAGAAAAATCTAACGTTTACATTACGAAGAGCTGCATATTCACTGTCATAAGAAACAGCTAAGATGTCTCTGTACCAAAATGTCACAACGAGAAGTATGAGTGTCAATAAAGTACCCATAAAATATAAGTCTTCAGTACTTACTGCCAAGATAGAACCAAAGAGATAGCTCATGAGGTCGACATTATATCCTGGTGTAAGGTCAACAAAAATCACACCAATGGCCATACCGACAGCCCAAATAAGACCTATAAAAGTATCCATTCGATGACGTTTTTTCATAGTGAGACCTGCTATGAGTAGGGCAGCACCTACTGCAAAGAAGGATGCACCTAGAAAGATCGGTAGACCGAAGTATACAGCAAGACCTATACCACCATAAGAGGTATGTGCAATCCCTCCTGCTAAAAAGACCATACGATTTACTACGATCAGTGACCCTATGATACCTGCAGCAAAACTAACAAGAAAACCAGCTAAAAGTGCATGTTGCATAAATTCAAACTGAAGAGCTTCAATCATTTTTTGACTCTCCACTTCACTTCAGTTTCTGGTTCACAGGTATTGCAGGCTTCGCTACCAAGCATTTGAAGAAGTTCAACTTCACAGAAATGTTCTTCATCGCCATGGGTATGGAAGGTCTGTTCTTTATCTGAAATATCATGGTATGAGAGGGTTTTATTTATGTGTGCAGCTTTATTTGCATACTCTAAAATAACAGAGATATCATGACTGACTACAATAATAGTGATACTTTCATTGAGTTTTTTGATCAGGTCATAGATCTCTTTTTGTCCTGTAATATCTATACTTGATGTTGGCTCATCAAGTATAAGGATTTGTGGATGTGCACATAGTGCACGTGCTATCATGACTCTTTGTCGTTGTCCACCTGAGAGGGCACCTATTTTAGTTTGGGCAAAGTCTTCCATACCTACTTGAGATAAGGCACCCATGGCACAAAGTACTTCATCTTTACCATAGCCAAATAGTGGTCTTTTACTTCCTACATGACCCATCATAACCACTTCAATGACTTTGATAGGGAAGTCAGTATTGACATTGGTGTTTTGTGGAACATAGCCAATATGGGTAAGACTCTTGGAAGGTATTTTACCCAGTACAGAAATAGAACCTTTTTGGGGTTTTATGATACCAAGTATTAGTTTGAGGAGGGTAGACTTTCCCCCTCCATTTGGACCAATGATAGCCAAGAAGTCTTTTCCTTCTACACGTAGATTAATATTTTCTAAGATTGTCTGCCTGTCATAAGCAAATGAAACATTTTTGATATCAATGACAGACATTTAATTTTCACCTGCTATCGCATTGGCAATGTTTATGAGATTCTCAGACCAGTTTGGAGCTAGGGGACTTACTTTGATGACAGGTATATCTAATTCTTTAGCTATGATCTTAGCTACGGTATCTGAAAACTCTGGTTGTGTAAAGATAGCCTTGACGTGTTTCTCTTTTGCTTCTTTGAGTAAATGTATGAGTTCTTTAGGCTTAGGTTCTTTACCCTCTACCTCTACAGCGATTTGCTCTAGATTATAGGCTTTGGCAAAGTAGCCCCAAGAAGGATGAAACACCATAAACTTTTCTCCATTTTCAAGTGACGATAGTATATGGATGATTTGTCTGTCTGTTTCATCGATAGCAGCTAAAAATATATCGAGATTTCTTTTATAATAGGCTGCATTAGTCGGATCGATTTTTTTCAAGGCATTATAAATATTTTTGGCGATTACCTTCACGTTGGAAGGCGCGGTCCAGATGTGCGGGTCTTCACCTTTATGGTCATGTTTATCATGTTCATGATGATGTGCATCGTCTACTTTAGATTCATGTTTGTCTTGCATCTGTATTTTTCTAATATTCTCTGAGAGATCGATAACTTTCATATTAGGATTGAGACTCTGAAATTTAGGTAGCCAAACATGTTCAAACTCTACCTCTATGGCAAAATAGAGATCTGCTTTTGCAATGTCAATCATTTGTGAGGGTTTTGGTTCATACATATGTGGCGAGTTACCAGGCTGCACCATAATCGATACATTCACTTTGTTACCTCCAATAGATTTGACAAAAGTCTGTTCGGGTAGGATGCTCACAACAGCATTGATATTAGAAAATATATATGTGGTTAGGAATAAGAATGTAAATACGATTTTTTTCATGCTGGTATTATATCAAAATACTATTATAGAGGTAATTAGTTAAGGCCCATTTTGCTTATGATATACTAATTTAGGATTTATACTCCATTTCAAATTTAAGTGAAAGAGATTATATGCAAATTTTAAAAAAATTTATTGTTTTATTGGCACTACTTACATTACTCCATAGTACAGAGGAATCGAATCGAACGATAAGTACGGGTTTCTTCAATTTTGACAAAGAATTATTTGTAAGTAAGGAAGATGGAAAGTTTGATATCAGTGCTTTTCTTTCAACTAAATACGGCTTTATGCCTATGCCAATCATAGTCACTGAACCTGCTGTAGGGTATGGAGGTGGTTTAAACCTTCTGTTCTTGCATGACAGTTTGGCTTCAAGCATAAAGAGAAAGTCTCCTCCATCCATTTCCGGTGTGGCAGGAGCTGCAACAGAAAATGGAACACGTTTCAGTGCAGGATACCATATGGGATTTTGGAAAGAAGATACGATTCGTACAACAACAGCCATAGGTGCAATGGATGTCAATATGAATTTTTACCTGAATAATCTTGGTATTGATATGAATCTGAAGGGATATGCAGCATATCAGGAGATCATGTACAGAATAAGCGAGAGTGATTTCTTCTTAGGCGGTAATTATCTATATGTTGACCTTGAAAGTAAGAGAAATGATGGTACATTACCGATACTTGACCCATTTTTTGAACGTGAACTGAAAATGGGTGCTATTGCAGCAGTATTGCAGTATGATACTCGTGACACGATATTTACACCTTCTAAAGGATTCTTTGCAAAGGCCACCGTAAGACGATTTGATGAGAGTTTTGGCGGTAATGAAAACTTTTGGCGCTATGGAGCGAAAGCATTTTATTTTCATCCACTGTCCGATAAGGTGACACTTGGCCTGAGAATTGAAGGTGAAGCAGTAAACGCTTTAGATGGAGATGATATCCCTTATGTTATGTATCCTTCTATAAATATGCGTGGTATAGCTGCTATGCGTTATCAGGGTGAGAAGATGTTGCTGGGGGAAATGCAATTGCGCTGGGAATTTATAGATAGGTGGAACTTGGTTCTTTTTGGTGGATCAGGAAAGGTGTTTGGAGATGAGAATCGCTTTGAACCTGGAACTGGAGTTATCAATGAGAGTATAAGCTTTAAAGATGCACCTTCTCACACTACGGGGGGTGTTGGATTCCGTTATGAATTGGCGAGAACGTATGGTCTTTGGGGTGGATTAGACTTTGCTACAAATGAAGAAAATGACTTTGCATTTTATATTACTATAGGAAGTGCATGGAGAGGATTCTAGGGTTTAATCAGCCCAGTTGTACTGCCATACTATTGATATAGCATCAAAATCAGTACCATATCTGACATTAATACCACTACTACCATATATTTTAATGGAATTTTGTTTATCTATAGGCATGGCAAATGTCATCCCCATACGGCTATTTCTTAATTCATTATCTGTTCCGATACCATCATTGATGTACTCTCCACCTCTGTAGTAGGTTGCACCTACAGCCAACCACATACCTCTACGAAATGTATAAAGGGCATGTACTTGGGCTGAATATATAGGTTCCTGCTTTCTACTGATATCTCCATAAAAATCATTATTTTTCGTATAGAACTCCGCATCTGCTGCAAACTCAAATGTATAATTTGAGATTCTTTTCGAAATACCTATCGCTGGTTTTACAGCCCATCTGTTTGTTCCAATATTAACCAGTCTTGAAGCATCATATTGTCCTGTAGGAAATGTGGTTTGTATACTTAGACCCACAATAGAATCCTGTTGATAGGAAGAAAACTCCTGAAGTGAGAGTGAAGGGGCACCAAGTAGGTTGAAGGTTAGTCTTGCTTTGGTGTCTCCCAGACCATGGACATCTCGACTTACATCCTTACCGTATTGTTCTGCTGTACCAGAAAGAATGGAGTAAGGTAGAATAAGGTCAAATTTTGCATTATGACCTAAAACATCAAATGATTTTACGTAGCCCAATATAGTACTGTTTATTTTTAGATTCGGATTTTCTAATCCAAGGGATTGGTTTTCTGGTATTGCACCTTGAGTATGACCAAAACCGATCAATAAAAAATTTACACCAATAGGAACATTAGCATAGAGTTTCGGTTCTAATGTTTGTGCAGTAAGGAATTGAAAAGAGATAACAAAGAGTATGCCAGGTATGAACTTTTTCATAGTATATTCCTTACAAGTTGATTTGAGACAGTTTTGACATATGGTCTATAAAGATACACCCAACCCAGCTTTATCAGATAAGATGATATTACTCTCGTCAAACACTATACTGCTTTTTACAGGATGTGACTCCAAGAGGCTTACAGCATCCAGATCAATCATGGTAATGACATCTGCTTTGGCAGAGGCTACATGTACACCTGCAGCAACAGAGATGGGACCTTCTAACATACATCCTATCATACATTGAACACCAAATGATTTAGAGACATCGGCGAGTTCAAGTGCTTGCGTAATACCGGAGGTTTTAGCAAGTTTGATGTTCACAAAGTCTATAGCTTGCATCTCAAGTAGTCTTCTCGCATCTTTTACGGAAAAGACCGATTCATCTGCAAGAAGAGGAGTCTGAACTCTCTCTTTAATGTAACGAAGTCCCTCTATATCATCAGCAGCTACTGGTTGTTCTATGAACTCAGCAATAATGTCCTGCTTTTCCAAAGCCTGTAAAAGTTTGACGCTCTCCTGCGCTGTCCATCCTTGGTTTGCATCGAGTCTCAGTGTTATATTGTTATCCAAAGCACTATGTAAGGCAATAATACGTTCTACATCCTTTTGTGGATTATCTCCTATTTTAATCTTCAATATATCATAGCCAAGATGAACAGCATCAAGGCTATCCGAGATCATCTTATCTAGTGTACCCATACTGATGGTGATGTCGGTTTTAAATTTTGTTTGTGTCCCGCCTAACATTTTATAAAGAGGCTGTTTGTCTGCCTTGGCTTTCAAATCATAGAGTGCTATTTCTAGAGCAGATTTTGCTGTTGTATTTTTGAGGATACGTGTATGTATATTATTTAATATAGTATTAAATTCTTCTATCTCGAGTCCCAAGATAAAAGGTTTTATGTATTCAATGGCTGCGATCATGGAGCCCATCGTCTCTCCAGTGATAACAGGAGTAGGGGCACCTTCGCCATATCCTATTGAGCCTTCATTACATTCAATAATGACTACGAGGTCTTCAAGAGCATCTACACGGCGTAAAGAGGTGATGAAAGGATTTTTAAGTGGGGCTTTTAGAATACTGGTTCGAATATCGGTTATTCTCATTATGCAATACCCAATATTCCCAGAAGCCATGGTAACACACCTAGTGCACCTGTTCCTACTCTTTTCTTCTCATGTTCTTCTACAGAGATGAAAATATCAATTTGGTTGATCCGTTCAATTATTTCAGATTTTGCTTCAGCTTGAACAGCTTGCATCATATGTAGATCTTCCAATTGCTCATCAAGTTTTTCTTTATCCTTAACTGCTTTATCTCTCTCTTTATATATTTGTTTTACGTTATCACTTTTATCACTGAAAGGATTATACTTGTCGATGATACTTTCATCTAAGGATTCAATTTTTTTCTCATGTAAGATGATCGCATCTTTAGCAGCAGGTATGTCTATTTTTTTAAGTATGTCTATCTTTGCCTGTATTTCATTCAGTGTGATATTTATATTTTTTAAAGCAAGCTTTTCTATCTATTTTTTTCTTTTTGAGTTCAGAAATTTCCAGGTCATACTCTTGAATGAGTGGCTCATAATAGGATTTGTGGTAGGCAAGAGAGATAGCAAAATATACAATAGCCAAAGCTCCGAGTCCTAAGGAGAGCCATTTAAGAACGAAAATCACTGATAAGAAAAACTCTTCTTTTACTTTCTGCATATCTTGCTATGTTCCTTGACTGATTGATCTGTACATTATATATCGGTAATTATAACAAATATATCTAATCTCGTTCCCATGGAAAAAGTGGAACGAGAAAAAAGTTAAGTAACAAGGGATTAGTATACGGTAAATAGCTATTTAGAGATCAGTTTATCTCTTGCTCTTCTTCTTTGAATTTATCGAAGTATTTACTAACAATTGTTCCAGCTGGCATACTTTCAATTTTTGAAAAAATGACATAACTAATGACAGCGTGGATGACTAGAGTAATTATCAGGCCTTCAAAGATACCAACTTTAAAGACTAATCCAGCACAGACTGTTGCAAGAAGTACAGCATAAGGACCAAATGTAGCGACGTGTAACAAGCCCAATACCATCTTGATACCAACAAATGTCATAATAATTGCCAATGCAAAATAAGGTAAATAATGTAAATACTGAACGTTAAACACAAAGAACGTTATTAATATACCAATCACCAATACTGATAGTTTAGTATAAGCTCCTGCTAGACGGTTTGTAGATGACTTTGCTAATCCATCAAGATTAGTCATACCACCAAAGAAACTCGCACCCATATTGGATACCCAGATTGACAACAAGGAATTGTTAGAATTAGATGGACGTTTCAGTGGATCAATTTTTTCAATCGCTGCATTACTCATCACCTGTTCAATTACATCAACAATAGCTAGCATTAATGAGAAGAAGATCGCATAGACCCACAAATATACAGAATTAAAATCTGGTATTGGCAATGCAATGTTGAAATGAACATCTTCTACTGTAAGCATGTTTACATCAATAAACATAGAAGCCAAAATACCAAATACAATCAATGTAAAGTACGGTAACGCAGGTTTTGTATCTTTGAATTTCCTAAACAAAAGAAGAAACATAATTGACCCAATTACAGACAATGTAATGACTTGAATACGAGCATCACTCCAAAAATCTTCACCAGCAGTAATACCGACTGGCAACATCCAAAGAAATGGTAAGAATTTAAGGGCAATCTTTAAACCGATACCGGCCAATAATCCTTCAACTAAGTAAGATGGAACAGCCATTAAGAGATAGCGTTGCCAATCAAACTTCCATATTAGTGCTTGAAATGATGCCGTCATAAAAATAATAAAGGCCATGTTTTCCATACCAAAAGTTGCAACCCCCATCGCAAGAATAGGAGCTAAACCTGCTGCAATTCCAGGAGCTCCTATATAGTTTCCAGGACGGAATAAAGCAAATAAGAATGCTATAAAGGATGCAAAGGCAACCGTTGCAAGACCTACTTGAATTGGATAATCTGACATCATGGCAATACCAATAGATAATGGGATTGCCATGGTTGCGGTAATTACACCAGCTTGTATATCACGACCTGCATATTTTGCAACAAATGCTGCCGAACCGTGATCAACGTTCTGAGGCTGCTCAGAATTTACATTTTTTTTCATCATACTTTTATAATTACCTTTTTAATGTTATTTTTGTTTTTAAGCCAAAAACCAGATCGAGTTTTGGGAGATGAATCAGTTTGAAATATATTGGTGAGTTTTAGCTCATGATCAATTGGTATCAAACTTGGGAATGATTGCCACACTAATTCAAATTACATTATATACTATACTGCTTATAAAACTTAAAATAAACAGACACTAATAATATTTTTTACATAAAGCGTTACTATATGAAAATAAATATACCTTGTGATCATCCAGCGATTATTTTCAAGAGTTTTCCCACCATCAATCCACCAAATGTTCCTACGATGTAGCCCATCATCGCCATGAGTACACCTATAGGTATGAGGGCTTTTGAATAGGCTGAGGCCAGTATGGGTGCAGACGCTACACCACCAATGTTGGCTAAAGAAGCGACACCTAAAGAGAAGAGGTCAAGCTTGAATAGTTTGGCAAAGAGTACCATGATGCTTACATGGATAGCTATGATAAAAAATCCGGCCATGATGTAAACTGGTGCCTCAGTAAGTTCTGTAAAATTCGCACGTGAGGCGATAAGCGCTACTATGAGATAGAGCATCATGTTTGCCAGTAGAGAACTACCCGATAACTTCGCTAAAGGTGTCATGGCAAAGAGTGTTCCCGCAAGTGTAGCTACAATGACAACCCAGGTGGTAGTGGTAAGAAATGATGTTGTAGGTAAGAATGATGCTCCATACTGTGCAAAGACAGAGACAAGCAGGCCTACGCTTAGTAAGATGAAGAGAGAAATGAAGCTTATTGGCTTTTTAGCATCTTCTTTCAATGTCAGCTTTTCACCCACTTCATCTATGACTGAAGTATCGGCTTTGCTCCAAATGTTGAACTTTTTGGCAAAAGGTACCAGAGCCAAGAGTATCATGACCCAGATAGCATAGTCTATGGAGTCTATGAGCAGGGTGTAACCCATGGCAGAGTCTGGTAAGTTTAAAGCACCTTGTATGGCAACCATGTTTGCTGTACCGCCCATCCAAGAGCCTGAAAGTGCTGCAAAAGGTTTCCATGAGTCAGGTTCAAAGTAGGTGTGAAAGAGAGCAAATGTACCTATAAATCCTATGGCAATGCTTAAAGATGCCAAAAAGAAAGTCAGTAACATTTTCTTACCCAGTTTAAATATTTCTCTCATGTCTGCAGAGAGTAACATGAGAAAGATCATAGCTGGAAGGAGATTTGATTTAAGAATCTTGTAGGTAGCTGTTACCGATTCACTTTTTTGCCATAGTCCAAAAGTAGAGAGAAGCATGACAGCGAAATATAGGATTACGATAGCTGGAAGATATTTAAAAAATTTAGCTTGTGTTTTTTTTTCTAATAAGACGATAGATGCCGCCGTGAAAGCTAGTATAGCAATATAGATTAATCCATTTTCTATCATCTTTTTCCTTAATATTATATAATATCTATATTTTCTCTATGGAGTATTATAGCGTATGTAAAGGAGATAGGAAAGATGATTGTTTAAAAATGATTAACCTACATTTTTTATAATTTTTTTACAATTCACAGTTATAAGGAGCACAATATGTTCAGTAAAAAAATATCGCTTATTATTTTACCTTTGATCGCGATGAGTTCACTACATGCGAATGATCCATTTTTTAATGATCCTTTTGGGGATGATATCTTTAAAGAGATGTATCAGATGCAAAAAGAGATGGATAAGATTTTTGAACGTATGAATGAACGGATGGAACAACGTACTAAACTATGGAATTTTCCCAGCAGACATAATTTGATCTCAAATAACAATATGAGAATGAAGAGTGCCTTGGTAGATAAAGGTACCTACTATGAATACAATACACATATACCAGAAAGTAAGAATAATCAGATAGATATTACTATTCAAGAGGATATGTTACAGCTAAAAGCAATGGTAGACACAGTCAAAGAGACCAACCAGTCAAATATGAAGCATGCAACAACATTATGTAAGCATGATGCAGCGCAGTGAGACATTACCCAATGATGCTGACCCAAGCAGTTTAAAAAGTGAGTATAGAAATGGTGTGCTTATTTTAACACTACAGAAAAAAAAGAGTCTTAAACATCCTGTAGTAAAAGATAATAAGAAAACAAACACCTGCACCATTACAGGAAGTTCCAAAAGAAGATCAAAAAGAGTCCAATAAAACTAAGGTAACGGTACCTCATACCAGTTCACATGTTTAAGAGAGCAGGTTAAAGTAAATCGAATCCTAAGGTACGAATCTCTTCATATTTGTGAAATTGAAATGTCTTATACTCTTTTGTTTCGGGTTCTATAAGATAGATCTCATTATGCAAATGAGCTAAATGTGTTTTTGTTTGGTTGTAAATAAGCAATCTCATAGACTTTTCAAACATTTCTAAAACATTAGGGTCTTGAAAAAGTTGTTAGGCAGGGATTTGTCAAATGCATTTTTTCCTTGCACATCGACTGCAAGAATAGTGTCAAATGTAGCTTCTGTGACACCTAGATTTTCACAAAGAAATCCATCTCCATAGGCTACTCCATCAATGACATGCTCTTTAAATACACCTGGAATAGCCATGGTGCAGAGCACAGCATCTTTAATATAGATATCATCAGTTGCATCAAATACTTTCTTGTCACCGTTATGTAGATTTGTTGCAATGAGTTTAAGTGGTATATCAGTATCTTTCATCTTTCTCTTTCAAAGATACTGTCAAATATTTTGGCTACTTTATCATTGTCTACGACAGCATTACCAGAAAAGGAGAATTTGATCCAGTTAGAAATGCCTGCAAAACTTTTGATATGTTCATAGATTTCTTCTTCTTTCAACCCTATAGCCAAACAAGCACCAATAATCCCTCCCATACTGGTACCTACAATCTCATTGGGCACTAGTTGTTGTTTTTCCATATCGTGCAATACACCTAAATGTGCGATGCCCAATGCACCACCACCGGATAGAACAAGTGTGAAGTTTTTATTTTGTAGATTTTTTCTCATACAAGTATTATAACGAAAGTCATTCAACAGTCAGTATTGTATTTTGATTCGAATTTTTATGAAGAAAATTTCTTGTAGACCTTTCCATTATGTTATAATCAATCCATAAAAGTATCTCAGGGTCTTCAGATGCATTAAATAGAGGAGTTTCCTATCGACGTTACGCCTTTACAGTTTATCAGTACCTATTTTCTTGTTGTACTTGCGGGAATCCTTGTTTTCTTAGCATTGAGTCATATCCTTTACCAAAAACGGTCTCCGACAAGTATGATTTCATGGATGATATCTATTTTCTTTTTACCTTATATTGTTGTACCACTTTATTTTCTTATAGGGATACGTAAACGTGAATCAAAACATAAAAAAGAGTATGTCAAGTTTGATCATGTATGTAAAGATATTTCTTATGAATCAGATGATTCTCATCATGCTTTTCTAAATCTTTTGCAAAAAAACGGTATGCCTCCTGCAACTAAAGGAAATACTTTTGAATTGATCACAAATGATACGGATGCCTATAAAAAAATGCTCAACGAGATTGATCAAGCTAAACATAGTATAGATATTTGTACCTATGTTTTTAAGTTTGACAAAACGACTAAAAAGATTATAGATGCCTTAACAAAAAAGTCTAAAGAAGGGGTAAAGGTACGACTTTTGATGGATCTTGGTAGGCTCTTTAGGGGCTAATATAAATCAAAAAGGATTTAAGACATTAAAGGAGGCGGGTGGAGAAGTTGCATTTTTTACACCTATTTTAAAAAGACCATTTCAAAACTTTATAAATCTTAGAAATCATCGTAAAATCTATCTTTTTGATCACACTACAGTCTTGAGTGGCGGAATGAATCTGAGTGATGAATATATGGGAGAAGCAGATGGAACGAAACGATGGGAAGATCTTCTTTACTATTTAAAAGGACCTTCTGTAGATCATTTTTATCATATATTTCAAAATGATTGGATCTATGCCACACAAGAAGTTGAAGTTATAGATAAGAAAGAAGAAGAATCATGTAGTGGTGAAAGTAGGGTTCAAGTGGTTCCTTCTGGCCCTGATATTCCTACTGATGCCCTTTATGAAGCACTATTAAATGCTATTTATAATGCTAAAGAACGTATATGGATCGTGACACCTTATTTTGTACCAGATGAAAATATGATACAGGCTTTGGTCATTGCACATCATAAAGGAGTTGATATTAAGTTGATTACGCCAAAAAACTCTGATCATCTTTTGGCTGATATCGGAAGAAGCACTTACATGCGTGAACTTGATGAAATAGGTGCAGATGTGGTCTTGTATGAAGGAGAAATGCTTCATGCTAAAGCCATACTTTTTGATGATATAGGTGGAATGGTCGGGTCAGTAAATTTTGATAATCGCAGTCTTTTTTTAAATTATGAAGTCGTTACATTTGTTTATTCATCACAATTCATTGAAAGTATTGAAAAATGGATGACTGAACTGATAAACCACTCAAGTAGAGGAATGAAAAAACCTACAAAGGTGCGTGAAGCAGTTGAGAATATTATGAAGGTATTTGCACCTTTGCTCTGAAGTTTTTATTTTTTTTCTCTTACAGGACTTTTATTTTTTTCGTCCGGTTGGCTTTTTCTTAGCTTGAGTAGACTTGCTTTGACCTCTTCTCTGCATTTTTTGTTTATGAAAATCAAACCCGCCTTTTCTCTCGACAAGTGACTTTTTCTTTGGCTGTTTTTGTCTTGGTTGCTTGTCTGTAAGCTCAAAACCAGGATAGATATCTCTTTTGATGTTAAGACGTAAGTTCCTTTCCATCTTTGAAAATACATTATAATCACTGGTGGTCAAGATCGAAATAACTGACCCTTTATGATTTGCTCGACCTGTTCTTCCTACGCGGTGTGTAAAATCGTCAGTACCCTCAGGCATATCATAATTTATGACCATTGAGAGCTCTTTGATATCTATACCTCTTGCAGCGATATCTGTAGCGACAAGCACTTGAGTCTTTCCACTTTTTAGAAGTGCCAATGATTTTGCTCTAGCACCTCTCGTCAAGTCTCCATGTATGATGGAGGTTCGTATATTTTGACTTCTTAGGTATTCATATATTTTATTGGCAGATTCCTTGGTACTTGCAAATAATAATACTTGATCTAAATGCATATCCTGAATGATCTTAGCTACTAGTTCTGCTTTCCTTGCCTTGTCTACCTTATAGGCTCTATGTGCAATGAATTCAACCACATCTCTTCTCTGACTTACTTCAAGAATGGCAGGATCACGTAAAAATTCTTTAGCAAGTTTTTTGATGTTCTGTGAAATAGTTGCTGAAAACATCATAGTCTGTTTTGGTTGAGCGCAATGTTTGAGTATACCTTTTATCTCAGCAAGAAAACCAAGCTCAAGCATTGTATCAGCTTCATCGAGAATGATAGTATTGATATGTTCAAGGTTGATCTTTTTGTCTTCTATAAAACTTAGTAAGCGTCCCGGCGTCGCAACAACAATATCCGCACCTTGGGAAAGTCGAGCGAGTTGTGTAGTTTTAGGTATGCCCCCTTGTATCTTCACATTTTTAATATCGAGGTATTTGCTAAGGTCGTTGATCGTTCTGGAAACCTGATCTACAAGCTCAATGGTAGGAACAATGATAAGTGCTCTTAACACTTTTTGGTCTTTTTTAACAATTTTTTGCAGTTTGTTCAGTAGGGGAAGTACATATGCAGCTGTTTTACCTGTTCCAGACTTTGATGCACCAAGTACATCTACACCTTTGAGTGCTAATGGTACAACCTTGTTTTGAATGGCAGTTGTCTGTTCGTATTTTGCATGCGCAATGGCTTTTAAAATATCGGGATGTAAATTTAGTTTTTCAAATGATTTGATATTTGAGCAGCTCGAAAACTAGTAATACTGTTGTCTTCAGGTATGTCCTTGGTAATCCTGTATATTATGCGTATTATAGCGTATTAGTTCAAAAGAGCATAAAACTCTCTAGGGGCATCAACCTCAAAAGTTATTGGCTTTTTCTTCACCGGGTGGATAATTGTAAGTTTTTTCGCATGAAGTCCCATCTTCTCACCTTTTGTTCCATAACGTTCATCACCTATGATACTATGCCCCAACCAACCCAAATGTGCTCTTATTTGGTGTTGTCTTCCTGTTTCTATTTTGACTTCTAGCAAAGATCGTTCAGGAGTGGTTTGTTTTACTACATAGTGTGTAATCGCAGGTTTAGAATCGGGATGTTCCCCTACATGCATACGGTACTCTTTCTCATCCGATCTTAAAGGCTGATTTATGGTCCCATTTTTTTCTTTGGGACAACCTTCAACTATAGCTAAATAAACTTTTTCAGATATACTCCATTTGCTCATCACTCTTTCTCTCATCTCTCTAGAAGTAGCAAAAAGAAGGATACCAGAGGTATCTCTATCCAGTCTATGTACCGGCCAGAGTTTAAGTTGAATTTTTCCTCGTGAGAGTTGATTTCTTAGTATGGCAAGTGCATGTTGTTTATTTTCTGACGTATTCCCGACAGACAAGAGCCCAGCAGGTTTGTTGATAGCTAAAATATCCTTATCCTGATAGAGTGATCTCTAGTTTTTGAAATGTTTGGGATGAACTCTTTTGTATCACTCCTACTTCTACTACATCATCTAAATTTAAAGCATAATCATGTTTTGTTTGAATTTGCCATTCACAGCAACACTTGATCCTTGTAATCTTTGCTTGATGGTCTTTTTGGACCAGCCTGTAAGATGACTAAAAAGATAGTCTAAGAGTTTAGATTGTTCTTTTACTATGAGTTTTTCTGCCATCTGTTAATACCTTTTATTTATCGAATAGTTTTATCATCATTTCACGTTTTGCTTTTATGTAGGCTTTTTCATATTTGATAACCCATTGGTTATAAGCTTTTTGCTTTCTTTGCGCTTCTGCAAAATATCTTTCTGCACAGGCGTTTGCAGCAGATGATACAGTTAAACCTTTAAATCCGCAAAAAGTATTTTTCATTCCAATAAAGAAAACAGTATCTAGATTACTAATATTGTTACAAGAATCTACAGCTTCCACAATAAATTTTTCATTACATTCTTTTGAAGAGGTACCTTCTGTATAGTAACATCTGTCATGGGCATTACATGCTTCTTCAAGCCATTCATCATCATTGGAAAAATCATTGGCAAGATCATAGACATCTTGAAGTCCTTCAGCACTACAGCCATCAGGACGTGATGCATAGGGATAAAAAGCAGTAGGAAAATTAGGGTTAAAGGGTAGAACTATACCTTTTTTAGTTACGCCTCTTGCCATATTATCATTTGCTTTTAAAGAAAGCAAAGGTTCTTTAGGGTCTTTACTGGCATTATATTCAAAACTATCCGGATCACATGCATCATCTTCCCATATTTCGCTGGTTATACGCGATATATCTTGAAAATGATAGTATGCTGTTGTTAATATCATGCTATATGCATCATTGCCCATTTGTTTAGGAATCTGTTCGAGTTGTGATGAAAATTCCTGACGATTTCTATTGTCTATAATGTCTTCAGTAGCCTGTATAACTTCATCAGGCATCATTATATCGATAGGGTAAGTAACCACATCTTCTATCAATGTACCATCGTAATCTGAAAATAGCTCTTTAAATTTACGGTAAAGACTTTTTGAATTCTTTATCTGCGTTAATGTATCTTTGTTTACTGTATTGTCTTCTTCATGTGAAATATTTCTATCTTGTGTACTTGATATAGTATGATCATATGCGTATAAATAAGAAAAAAATGCTAAAAAGATGATGCTTAGATTAAATGGTTTCATTTTTTACTCTTTTATCTTGCTTATATAATTTTAAACATATTATATCTACTTATCAGAATATTAAAAAATTATACATTTTTTTCCATCTGATAGTCATCCATAACAAACCCTTGACCAATATCTTTCATTACTTTACCAAAGATAACAAAACCAACTTTTTCATACATTTTTATGCTTTCTGTATTATATTTGTTGACAGTGAGTGAAATTTTCTTGAGATTTTTTTCTTTAGCCAGGTTTTCAAGAAATGCTACCATCTCTTTTCCATATCCTTTTTTACGATTAACTGAGTCAACATAAATTTTACTTAAAAACAATTCCCCTTCTTTAATATCCACACTCATATAACCAACAGGGCTATTTTCATGTTCACATAAAAAATATAAAAACCCATTATTTATTTGTTTCTTTATAGCTAAAAAGGACTGAAACTTTTCCAGCATATAGTCAACTTGAGCCTTTCCTATGATGGGTATATAATATTCATACCATATTTTATATGCAAGAGATTCAATGGCTTTGATTTGACTTTCAGTTATAACTGTTTTTATATGCATCTTATATTACTCTTAATTGTTCTGTTATACACTAATAAAACCTTATATAAATTAGAATACATATACACATAATTATACTTAGTGAAAATCATGAAGGCAGAAGAGAGGTGTAAGTTTATCTGCTTCGATCTATTTGCTTCAGTATACTAAATCTTCATAATGTTAGGAGAAAAGAAGGATTACGCGTCTAAAAGACTTGTTACACCTTCTCTTAATTCCTGAATACTTGTCATGTCTTGTAAAATAACGACATACCATCTGTCATCAGTATGAGAATTGGGTATGTTAATTGTATTGATACTGATAGATATTGCCATAGGATCTAAATTATGCATGATAGATGCATTTGGCAAATGACTTTGTGTATGTATGATATCGAGTAGTTTTTCTTTAGTATGGGTATCTGTATTTTCTATTGTTACCGTATTTAGATAGTCTACATCTACAGCATATGTTTTAGTATTTAATATATCTTGTGCTTCTGTGTTAATATATATGACTTGATCATTAGCTGCGATTATCAATAGACCTTCTTTTGTGTTACTAAGCAGATTATTGTAAATACCTAGAGAACTACCAAACCGAGTGGCTTTTTTTCTACTCACATATGAGTCATAGTAAATTCTAAAAATACTTACAATAAGCAAGCCTATAAATACTATAACAACATCTTCAAGGGAAAACCTATCTAAAAATTCCATCTTTGATCCTTTTATTTATAGATATCATTCCTTTGATGATAAGAAAAGAGTATAACATACAAAAAATCAATATAAGATATAATTATTATAAAAACTAATAGTCTATCTTCGTCTACGACCACGATAGCCACCATGAGTAGATCCCGTACCTCTTTTGTTTTGCGTATGACACTGATCACAAATAGAAAACCTGTATGAAAAGTCAAGTACCTTTCCACACCTACGACACTTTTTGGTAAAGTGACCCTGTCTAAGAGAGTTCTCTATGAAGTTGTTGAGTCTTACTCTGGCAGCTATAGCCTTGGCGGTATCTTGAAAGATATCAGGGAATTTGAAGGAAAGCCACAGATAGAGTGATATCTCTCTTACTCTATCCTCTGCATTAAGTAGCATATCATTGGTTTGGGCAAAAGCGGGGAGGTCTCTAGGCGGAATGTAAAGTACTTTTCCTCCTGCTTCTATCTGACGAATATAGCGATGAAAGACTGATTCTATGTAAGGTGATGAGATACTTGCAGGAGCACAAGAGAGATAATAACGTGTTTTCAGATCTAAAGTGTATTCACTGACAATAGCAGCTATCTCAAGCATAGAATCAATATTAGCCGCTATAAAAGGACCTTCAAATTCCATGTTGTCCGCAAAAAATTCTAAGATATCCAAAATGTTATTTGTTTCCAATATTTCACCTATAAGCATGACATGTTCTAAACTTGCCATAACAGAAACTGGAAGGTCTAGGTCTGGAAGTGGTGTATGGAAAGCAGAGCTAATAGTCGTTAATGCATTTTCATCCAAAGCACCTACATAGCCTTTTTCTTCAAATCCATAACGTCCTGCACGTCCAGAGATCTGTAGTACTTCTGTAGGAAGAAGTTCTCGTCTACGTAGACCATCAAACTTGTTGTCTTTAGAGAAGAGTATAGTCTTAATAGGGAGATTCAGTCCCATAGCAATGGCATCTGTCGCAACAAGTATCTGACTTTCCCCTTCTCTAAATCTTCTGGCTTCTTCTCGTCTTACTTCAGGGGAGAGATTACCGTATACGACTGACACATCATACTTTTCGCTCAGTTGTTGCTTAAGCGAAAGGACGTCTCTTCTGGAGAAAGCTACAACAGCAGTTTGAGGTTCTATATGCTTCATGGAAGTAGGGCTGGTTAACATAGCTAATTGATTTTTACGCTCAAAATGGATGACTTCTAACTCTTCACCAAGGTATGTACAAAGCTCTTGTACGGCTTTAAGTGCATTACTTGAGCCTGTAAGTATGACTTTTCTGGCAGGTATACCGATGAGTGCATTTGCCCATGCCCATCCTCTGTCTCTATCCGCTATCATTTGGATCTCATCTATGACACATACATCGACATCAACTGTGGCATTCATCATCTCTATGGTAGAAGAGATATGTGTAGACTCTTCGTCAATGATCTCTTCTTCTCCTGTGATGAGTGAGACAGCTACACCTTCCTTTTTCAGGTTTTCATATCCCTCAAGAGCAAGTAGACGAAGAGGAGCTAGATAGTAACCTGTTCCTGCAGCTTTGAGTTCTTTAAGTGCTGTGTAGGTTTTTCCTGAGTTTGTAGGTCCTACATGAAAAATGATCTTTCTCTTAAGTTCACGGGCTAGGGGGAAGAGGTTTTTAAAATCACGGATGGTCTTCGCCAATAACTCTTCACGTTTTTGTTTTTCAAGCAGTGGTCTAATGTACTCACCAAAGTGAAAAAGTATCCTTCTTTTACTTTTTTCTTTGAATTTTAAGGCACCTGAAGAACGAATCTGAGGTTCAACAAAGCGGACCACGAATTCATGAAGTTTTTCCTCTTCTATAACGAGTTTATGACTCTCTTCTCTCATATCTTCAAGTACATCATCTATGGCTACTCTAAAATGAGCAAGCAGGTCATCATTTACCCTGTTGATATCTTCTTTTACAGGAGGCTCTTCTCCTCTCCAAATAAGGTTATAAATAAAAGACTTTTCATAAGAAACTGAAGTCATGTAAAAAAGAGTAGTCCCAAAAAGATCATGATTCTTTTCCTTCTCTATCATAATATGGTCTGTGCTTTCAAAGACTTCGTACTTATCACTAATTTCAGTGAGTATTTTTTCGATAGTTTCAAATCTGATGGGTGCATGATAAAGTGTTGTTTCCGGCGACATGCATTTAAGTGAAGCATTGATCTCTTGTTCTGTTAAATAGGTATGTTTATCTTCTTTCAGGTGGGTAAGAAAGTGTTCGATCTCTATCGTTTTTTTTGCTATGGTATCTTCTTTAATAGATTGAAGTTTAGTCATGATGTCTTTATCATTTAAGTTCCATAGTTCATCCATAGGTAGCGTATCACTTGTACACAAAAGAAGCTTATTGAAATCAAAGTTTTGTAACTCAAAAGTGAAGCTGTGATAAAACTCAATTTCATTAAGTGAATTGAATACAACTTCTAAAGATTTTTCGAGTGTATGAAGTCTGGTTCGCATACGCAAATAAGAAAGTTTCTTGAGGACTTTTTCTTCAGTGATCTTAGAGTTTTTAACATCTATGAAGGCTTCAAGAAGTAAATTCTCTTCATGTTTGGTATATTCTACTCCTTCGAGAAGCTGAAGGATCTTTTCTACTTTGTCTAAAGGACGTTTGTCATTTCCTGCATAGGGTATGGCTTTGTAGTTCTGAGTGAGATAAGAAACGATCTTTTCTCTAGACACAGCTTCACCTTCACTCCATATGCGTCTAAGAGCCCGTATCATATCTTCTTTAGTATGGGATGGTAAAGTGATCTCAAGTAACATAATAAGCTCTATGAGTTTGTCTTCATCAAGTGTAGCTACTCCCTCATCAAATGGAAGACCGTTGAAGTAGTTTCGTATTTTATTGTTAAGTTTTATAAAGTATTTTTTCTTTTTCTTTGCCATAGTGTCTTATCATTATTTATTTTGGCTAAGTATAGCATGAAATCATGACCTTAAACCTACTCAATGGTACAAATATCAACCAATTCCACACCATCACACTCTTTTTTCATACGCTTATGTTTGCGTGCATCTTCTTCTGCGAGCTCAAGTAGATCAGCAAAATCGTTTTTACTTACAGTCATTTCAAATACTTCTTTTTGTGTTTTTAAAAAGACTTCTGCTTCTTCTTTATATGACAATACAAGGTTTCTTAGGCCTTTTGCAAACTCACTTTTAATCGCCTTTTCTACCTTTTCATTAGCCAATATATCTGCCAGGTTTAGTGTGTTACTAACATCATTTTTACACATGACAGTGTAACTTACTTTAATCATACCTTCCACCTTAACTCCTTTTGTAGATAATGGTCTAATGATAGTATATCTTTTGCAAACAGAATAAATAATATGTCAAATTGTCATGTTTATGTCGTATAAGGTATTATTTTGTTGCATGATCCATGATTTTGGATACAAGAATCATACCTTCAATACTCATGTCTTCTTCCATTTCAAGCCTTGAAGGGAATACGCCTTCAAGTGCATCAAGGACATATTTAGTATCTTTTTTTGGAAGTGATTTAAGTTTTGCTTTTATATTTAGTTTCTTATATATGATGTCACTTTTCTCTTTTGAGATATGAAAACGTACTTTTTTAGTTTGGGATTCATCTACAATCTGACATGTACCATAGTATTGACTTGCCAATAGTTTTCCTCCAGAAAGGATATTTCGACTATGGACTGCTTTTTGTTTTTCATTTAATGGAGGGGCAAGTAACATTGTTGTTGTGGTAATATTGCCAAGTTTTGTAACCTTAATAAAAGACATTCCTTTGTCCCCTTTAATGATATTTCCTTGAGATATAGTATTATTTCCTTTCATACTATAGGTACCATTATCATCATTGGCAACAATTGTAAATCTCATGACATCATCTTTGAAACTACCTTTTGGAGTAGCATAAGTGCTGAATTCACAAGCGTAAGTAGTTTGCTTAACTTCTTTGGCAATAGGAAATGCACTTAATAAAATAATCAACAAAATATTTTTCATATAAAACCCCATATATTGATTTCCACAGTATACTTGATATAATTTAAGAAATACCATTTGAAAAGAAAAGCAAATGAAAAAACTTTCTATATCTATATAGTAGAATTTTTTCATTCATCTCTTAATTTGCAAGTGTTACAATAATAAATCTTTTAAATAGGGACTCTCAATTATGTATCTTTTTACTTCTGAAACTGTTTCTGCAGGACACCCTGACAAATGTGCAGATATCATTGCTGATTCTATCGTGGATACTTTACTTCAACTTGATGCTGATTCTAAAGTTTCAACCGAAGTATTTATAAGCGGTAAGCATATCATTATAGGTGGTGAAGTGAAAACCAAAGTGGCTCTTGATGATTCTTTTTATGAAGAGATAGCATTGAAAGCATTAAAGAAGATCGGATATCCAGAACCAGGTTTTGAGAGAGGTGAAACATTTTTCCCGGATGAAGCAGAGATACATGTGTATGTAAGTAAACAATCTCCAGATATCACTATGGGAGTCGTCAAATCAGATAATGAGATAGGTGCTGGAGATCAAGGAATGATGTTCGGCTATGCATGTAGTGAAAGAGATGACTATATGCCTAGTGCTTTTTCTTATGCCAGAGAGATTAGAGATGTATTGTATGATTATGCTCTAAAACATCCAGGAACCTTTGGTGTAGATATGAAAACTGAAGTAGTGATGGATTACATTACTAAAAAAAACTTTGATGACTGTAATCCCCAACGTATCGCTAAAATTATTGTAGCTATTTCGCATAACAAAGAAGTGGAACAAAAAGAAGTGAAGAGATTAGTTAAAAATATCATCACAGATAATGTGAAATTTGAAGTAGGGCATTATGATGCCAATATCGAATTCTATATCAATAACACAGGAAGATTTGTTCAACATTCACCTATTGCAGATTCTGGTTTGACAGGCAGAAAAGTAGTATGTGATACGTATGGAGGTTATGCGCCTATAGGTGGTGGATCACAAAGCTCAAAAGATTATACGAAAGTAGATAGAACAGCACTTTATGCTGCAAGGTGGCTAGCTAAACACATAGTTGCTGCAGGATTGGCAAAAAAGGCACTCATTCAGCTCTCGTATGTGATTGCTGAGACTAAACCATCTTCTGTAACAGTTGATACACAACATACGGGTCTTACAAAGATGAAAGATGAAGAGCTGTCTCAGATTATTGCTGAAAAATTCCCACTTACTCCTAGATGGATCACTGAAAAATTTGGTTTGGATCATCCAAGCGAAGAAAGTTTTTACTATGCTGATATCGCAGCAAAAGGACAGATAGGATATCCAGAGTATCCATGGGAAATATTGGATGAATTAGAATGGTTTAAAGGTTTATTACTACATTAGTCACAATAAGATAGGATTTTTATTAGAAGCTTTTCGGGTATATTTTCTACTGTTTTCAAGACAGTACTTCTTTTAAAATAAAAGTAACATTGTTTTAATTCATTAAGTGGTATCCTCACGAGGACTCGAACCTCGAGCTAGGCCTTAGGAGGGCCCTGCTTTATCCAGTTAAGCGATGAGGACAAAGTGTTTAATATGAAACATGGAAGTGTATCGAGATGTATATAAAAATATGAAATACATTAAGATATATTATTAACTTCAGTACAATCTTAAACATCTTCCGTCATAAAGCCTATATAGGATCTTTAAGCTTAATTCATACTTCTTTTATAATAAACATATAAATGAATAGAAATGATTTCATCATGAGTATAAAGCTAGATACAACTTCAGAACTAACTAAAGAAGAAAAAGTTGCAAGAGATGTCTATATTACTTTGGATGAAGTTTATAAACATGAAAATAATATTCCTTGTTATCTGAGGGAGTCTTACTAAAAATTGAGTATGACTAAAATTTACACTCGTCGCGATCAAGAAGACATTCATAGTCACCTACTTTATTCTCGATTTGTATGGTTGCATGTAAGATATTAAAATGATGATGAAGGTGTTCTTGAATCTTTTGCAAAAAACAATTATCTATCAATTCATCTGTCGTCACAAGATGTACAGTTAGAGCAGTTTCTGTTGTGCTTAATGCCCAGACATGTAGATCATGTATATCTGATACATTTTTTAAATTATTGAGATAGTTTTGGATCTCCTCAACATCTATGTCTTGTGGTGCAGCATCTATCGAGAGATTAATAGAATCTCTAAGTAAACTCCATGTTCCAATCAAGATAAATAACACAATAAAAAGACTGATCATAGGATCGAGCCATAACCACCCTGTAATCATAATGGTGATACCTGCAATAACCACACCTAAGGAAATGGCTGCATCTGCTGCCATATGTAAATATGCGGCTCTAATGTTAAGGTCATGTTTTTGACCTTTTAGAAAAAGTAAAGCTGTTGCGGTATTGATGACAACTCCAATGGCAGCAACTATAATGATTATCACCCCATCTACTTGTTGTGGAGAGGAAAGTCTTTCCAAAGATTCCCATACGATACCGCCTAGAGCCACAAGAAGTAAAACTGCTGAAAGTAGAGAAGCCATGATGGTTACTTTACGTAAACCATAGGTTCTTTTATGGGTAGGGTGTTTTGTTGCCAAATAGCTTGCACCCCATGCAAGCATCAGGCTCAAAACATCACTTAGATTATGTCCGGCATCGGCTATTAAAGACAAAGAATCAGCAATAAGTCCATAACTTACTTCGATGACGACAAAAATGACATTGAGGGCAACTCCTATGGCAAAGGAACGGTTATAATTGTTTATCTCATGGTGATGATGGCTATGTGAATGTGACATCCTATCCCTTAACTAATCAATTTAACTCCAACATTATAACGTTGAATGCCTCTAATGCTACTATTCTATTTACTTTTAAATTGTTACAATTATTTTAGAGAAACATTTTAAGATAAGCACTAGAAATGCATTGAAAGTATAAAATATTGAAGCTTATCAAAAGAAGCATTTTTTTTTGAGAGAAATTGGTATAATCGTATATTTGGTAGAGACTGTCTTCAGTTTTTGAACCGGAAACTGTATGATAGTTGGAGGGGTTGTATGATTGATATAGAAAGTTGGTCATTGGCTATTATTGTGTTTGCATTTGCTTTTGTTGCAATGATCATTGGATACTTTGGAATCAAAATGACAAAAACTGCACGAGATCTTGCTCAGAGTACTGGGTTGGGAGAAGCATTTATGGGTGCATTATTTATTGGTGCATCAACATCACTCTCAGGTATCACGACATCAGTTTCAGCTGCGGCTGCAGGATATGCAGAGTTGGCAGTAAGTAACGGATTGGGTGGTATTGCTGCCCAAACAGCATTTCTTGCACTAGCGGATATTGCTTATCGGCGTGCAAACCTTGAGCATGCAGCAGCATCAGCTGAAAACCTTTTTATGTCGGCTTTTCTTTTAACTCTTCTGTCGATTCATGCTCTAGCATTTTCAATTCCGAATATGAGCATATTCTCTGTGCATCCAGCAACGATAATATTAGTTGTTTTGTACATTTTTGGTGTACAACTCCTTGCTAAAACTCATGATACTCCAATGTGGCTTCCTAGAAGAACGAAAGATACATCTTCAGAACCTGTAGAGCACACTCGAAGTCAAAGCAGGCATCTTTGGAGGCTATGGGTACGCTTTACCATTTATGCAAGTGTTGTCGCTTTGGCAGGTTGGTATCTCGCTCAGCTGGCTATACCTTTGGTAGAAAAATCAGGATTGTCACATGGAATTGTTGGTGGAGTTTTTACAGCTGTATCCACATCTATTCCTGAACTCGTCGTCGCAATTACTGCTGTACGAATGGGTGCGCTCAATCTAGCTGTAGGTGATATTATCGGTGGTAATGCATTTGATACACTTTTTGTCGCTGCATCAGACATTGTATATCGAGAAGGACCGATATACGCTGCCATCACTAGTACGGAACAATTTTGGCTTGCCAATTCTATACTCATGACAGCTGTACTCCTGATGGGTTTGATATACCGTCAACGCCACGGACCCGGGAATATAGGATTAGAAAGTGTGATATTACTCATATTATATTTTGGAGGTATAGTAATACTTTCTCTGGTAGGATAAGAAAGATAAGATTCAGAGCAATACCTATGTTAAATATGACTATAGAAAATTATTTTTTGGATCTGGCAGCTATATCAATTTGATATAAACATTAGTATTTACTGGAAGTATTTCGCCATTGACTCACGACCAAACTTTTGAACAAGCATTCCTGCAGTTCCTCCTCTTTTGTTGGCAATCGTTACATCTGCACCTTTTTCTATAAGGAAAGCGCAAAGTTCTGGCATATCATCCATTACTGCCTCCATTAGGGGTGTCCATCCAACATCATCCACTCTATCTATGTCTGCTCCTTGTTTTAAAAGATAAGCCACCATATCTCTTCTGTCTCTTCGAATTGCAATGTGAAGAGGAGTCCAACCATATTTGTTTTGAAGGTTAATATCTGTCCCGCTTTCGAATTCTTTCTTGAATGCTTCAAGGTCATTGTCATATACAATTTTTTCAAGTTTTTCAAATTTTTCATCTGGCATAGTATTCTCCTAGTATTTAATAGTATTATATTGTATCAAATTATCCAATAAATTGTATATTTAAGCTTTCAAACATAAGTATGAAATAAGTAAAATTATAATTAATATAAAATTACGCTATAATAGCATACAATTTAAGCGTACATCGGTCAACGACTTCTATTTACCCTAACTATAGGGAATAATGCCCTTGGGGTACTACAACAAAAATTAAAACAACTAACTTAGCCTAGGACCGACCTCACACTATAGATGGTAGGCTCGTTCACTAAGGTATATAATACATGTCATTTACAAACTTGGGGTTATCTGAACCACTTTTAAAAGCTATCAAAGAGCAGGGCTATAATACTCCTACACCAATACAACTAAAAGCTATTCCTGTCGTTATAGAAGGTAATGATGTACTGGCTGCAGCACAAACCGGTACAGGGAAAACGGCAGGTTTTACACTTCCATTACTTGAAAGACTCTCTCAAACAAAACCAAATTTACAGAAAAAACAGATCCGTGCTTTGGTACTTACACCTACACGTGAACTTGCAGCTCAAGTCGCTGAGAGTTTCAAGGTATATGGTAAGCATATGCCTTATACATCAACTGTTATCTTCGGAGGGGTTGGTATCAATCCTCAACTAGCAACTATTCGTAAAGGTGTGGATATCGTTATCGCTACACCGGGTAGACTGCTTGATATTTCTGGACAAACAGGTATAGACTTTTCTGCACTAGAGTGTCTTATCCTTGATGAGGCTGACCGTATGTTAGATATGGGTTTCATACATGATATTAAAAAGCTCATGAAACTTATGCCTAAAAAAAGACAAACGCTGCTATTTTCAGCCACATTTTCACCAGAGATAAAAACATTGGCATCAGGACTTTTAAAGGACCCAGTACTTATTGAAGTAGCACGCCAAAATAAGACTGCTGATCAGATATCTCAAGTAGTACACTTAGTAGATAAAAGAAGAAAGAGAGAATTACTTTCTCAGCTCATTAAGACAAAAGACTGGAAACAAGTTTTAGTTTTTACACGTACGAAACACGGTGCCAATAAGCTGACGAAACAACTTGAAGAGTATGGTATTTCTGCTGCGGCTATACATGGAAATAAAAGTCAAGGTGCAAGAACTAAAGCTTTGGCTTCTTTTAAAGCAAATGAAATCCGTGTACTTGTGGCAACAGATATTGCTGCAAGAGGGATAGATATAGATCAGCTTCCGCATGTGGTAAACTATGAGCTTCCAAATGTACCCGAAGATTATGTACATCGTATAGGTAGAACTGGCCGTGCAGGTCAGAGTGGTGAAGCTGTATCACTTGTATGTATAGATGAACATCAATTGCTTAAAGATATTGAAAAGTTTATAAAGTCTGATATTCCAAAAGTGGATATTCCGGCATTTAGACCAGATCCAGATATCAAGGCTGAACCCATCCAAAATGGTAGAGGTGGAGGAAGAGCTCGAGAAAATAATGGTGGGACTGCACGTAATAAACCTCGTAGCAATAGCTTTCATGCAAATAATGGTGGTAGCCGTGACGGAGCCAGAAGTCATAACCGAAATAGAAATAAAAGTCATAATAGAAATAAATCAGAAGGATAAAAAATGAAAAAAATATTTAAACTCATAGATGAGAAAAAACATGAAGACCGCGTACTTGAAGCAGTTAAACATGAAATACGAAAGTATGTCAAACGTGAAAAGAAAAAAAAACTTGAAGATGCAAAAACAACATATTGGGATTTTGACTGTAAAGTAGGTGTTGCACCAGATACAGCAAAAGTAGTAGATTTTGATGAATTGATCAAGGAACTTGATTCCGTAAAATCTGCAGGTGCTACAGAGTGTTATGTTGAAATATTGGCAAAAATTGTAAATAAACCCATCAAAGAAGTAGTTGAATCTAATGAAGGTGAAATCGACTAATATAAAGTATTAGTAAAAACTTACTAAAATATTTTAAAAAGGATTTACTTATGAACAAAATAACTATATTGGTACTATTGATGACATTTGGTATGATAATGTCAGGTTGTTCAAAAACATGGAACGGTATCAAACAAGATACGGGTAAAGCTTGGGATTCATCTAAAAAAGTTATCCATGAAGCAACTGCATAGAGTATATTTCTTTATATTAAAGGCACTATAATAGATGTGGAATCAGTCGAGATAGTCCCATAATGAAATTGTATCATCTGAAAAATCATCAAATGTTGCTTCTTCATTCGCCATTGGAGTGTGACAACGACTACATTTAGGTTTGATAGTTTGTTTAAATTCGGGATGTTTTTTGGCTTCAGTGGCTACTTTTTCGTTCGATAAAGGTTTTGTTAGTGCATTAGCCATCATTATTACTTGCCATGCATGGACTAGTGAAATATCAGTTCTATTCTCATATTTCAAGTAATCAATGTTAAAATGCTTAAAACTATAACCAAGTTTTATTATACATTAATCCCCCCCCATAAGTTAAAATCTAGTGTTACAAGTCCATCAAAAAGGTATTTGATGAAGAAGTATTTAATAGTGGGTAACAAACTTTATATGTTTGGCAACCTGGAAATCTAACTTTCAATACCCACGGATTTTCCTCACTTCACGGTAAGTTTGGCACAACAATATATTCGACATGGAGTAGATAAAAAGCTCTTTGCAAGAAGAAGAAAATAGAGTTGAAACTCTATTTTCTTTTATGATTATTCATTCACAAGTTTTGGGGTGTCACCGATGGTGTCTGAATGAAATTTCTCTTCATATTCTGTGCTCATGGTGAACATCAGTTTAAGATCAGCCGGACTACTTGCATATTGATAGGCTTGTTCTTCTGTAATTTGTTCCGCAAGAGTAAGATCAAAAAGAGCACGATTAAAGGTAATAGTGTCATATATAGTACGCTCTTTTTCAAGTGCATCAGGGATTTCATGATCACGTTTGTTTCTGATAAGTTCTTGAATTTGAGGACTTCTAAACATCAATTCCACGGCAGGAATCATATCTCCAGATATTCCTTTGATTAAACGCTGAGAAACAACTCCTTCTAGTGTTGCAGCTAGTGTAGCACGTACACGATTTTGCTCGCTTGCTGGGAATATAGCAATTAAACGATCAACGGTTTCTCGAACATCTAGAGTGTGAACAGTAGAAAAGACTAGGTGTCCAGTATTTACAGCTTGTAAGATACTTTCAGCAGTTGCAAGGTCACGAATTTCACCTACAACAATAACATCAGGGTCTTCACGCATTGCTGCACGCAAGGCATGAGAAAAACTGGTGGTATGTAATCCTAATTCACGTTGTTCAACGATCGAAGATACATCATTGTGAACATACTCTATAGGATCTTCAATGGTAATTATATGGTGAGGATGAGCCTTATTTATCTCTTCAATTATACTCGCAAGGGTTGTTGATTTTCCGCTTCCTGTTGTACCAGTCACTAGGACAAGTCCGCGTCTAAGTTGTGCAAATTTATGTAAAGCCATTGGTAGATTTAATTCTTCAATCGTTCTAATATATGAAGGAATAAGACGAAAAGCAATGGCATAACCACCAAGATGCATATAGATATTAACACGAAAACGATATTCTTTGTTTAGAGCATAGGCACCATCAAACTCTTTATTTTCTCTAAATTTTTCATAGTCATCACCAGTTAATCCTTTAACTATGGATATCATTGTATCAGCATCAATTGTTTCTTTTGATAAAAGAATTATGTCATCTTTCACACGTGCACGAATTTGACCATTGGTTTTAATATGTAGATCAGCTCCTTCAACTTCAATTAACATATTTAACCAAGAGTTTAATCTATTCTTTGTGTCCTTATTATCAAAAGCCATATTCTACCCTTTTATTTCATCTATTATATATACTATATTACATTTTATTGGCTTATATTATAGACATAGAAGAGGAAAATGTTGTTGGGCTATTGATATTTTAGACTGTTCATCAAAGAAAAGTGTCATACTACATTTTATCGACCTCAAATAGAATATTTTCTTGGCTTGTAATTTATATAATATTGTGATAGAATTAATAATTATATTATAAAATTGGAGTAAATATGGATCTTATAGTCATTATACCAATATGTCTTGCAATCTTGGCAGTCGTAGTCGGAGGTTATGTATTCATGTTTCTTCATGTTATGCGATGTGACCCTAAAGAGTTAGAATTTAGAGGAAATATTGGCCAGAATGATAGATTAGTCCCTCATACTTACAAATCATAGATATTTAAATATACTACATCTTATTAAATATTTACTTTTAATATAAAGAAATAAGAGCTTATAAAA
Organism: Sulfurovaceae bacterium; assembly: GCA_963785375.1. Taxonomy (GTDB): domain Bacteria; phylum Campylobacterota; class Campylobacteria; order Campylobacterales; family Sulfurovaceae; genus Sulfurovum. Next base: position 215,663 of record CAWAVD010000006.1, on the reverse strand, counting down.
TGTATTTTTATAAGCTCTTTTATTTCATAACATCAAAATCTTTTTTGTCACAATCAAATCTAATGGTTTATAAAAATTTCGTTTAGGTTAGATGAAGACCATTTGTTACTTTTCAAAGGCTTTTTAGGCTTGAGTTGCTTTAATCCTTTCAAGGGCTTTCTTGATTTCAGTTTTTTTAATGGCATCAGAGATTTTTTGGGTTTTAGTGGTCCACGTATAGAATCTTTCGTAAACAGTAGTATATCTCCATTGTGATCCCAAATATTACCGTCTTCAAAAAAACCTACATGAGTTCCTGAAAATGAATAGATATCTTTAACTTCAATATAGGCTACTGGTATGCCTTCATAAGTGTAAATTGTTCTTTGATCTTCAGTGTATGCATATGGTTCTCTTTTATTGTTATAAAATTTCAATATCATAAATTAATCCTTTATTTTAAAATTACTTCTATAATTATTATGACGTATAAAAGAGGAAAAAATAAAAAAAGTTGATTAATTTATAATCATTTAGTGATATAGTACATGTTTGTATGTATCTGAAAACGACACTATACATGGTGTTATAATGGTCTAGAGGGAACCTTGTCAGACTAGAGTGTGATGACTTATTTACATCTGAAATACACGTTAATCTCTACTGAGTCAGTTGCTGTTCTTACTGGTTTAACTTGTTGACTTAAAAATACATATTCCATACCTTTTATATTACAATGAGCCTGGGCTTGATTTAAAGCTTTTGTTTGCATATCATTTAAAGAGTCAAAACTAAAACCACCTGTCACTGTTACTGCATATGTTTCTTGACTATATTCTCTAATGATACTTTTACTACTACATCCAATAACCAATAAACTAAAAATCAAAATAACTAAAAAACTTTTCATCATTACTCCTATGCGCTTGTGACTGGGGATGATTTCTAATGCTCTAACCCATAGGGTAGAGTATCTCTTCATGTACTTTATCACAGGCTCTTAACACTTCATCATTGAGTATGATGTTCATAGCTGCAAGTGATGCATCAAGTTGGTCCGTATGTGTTGCTCCTATGATGGTAGAAGCCACAAAATCAAACTGTTTTGACCAGGCTGTAGCTAAAGTGACTGGATGCATACCTGCATCTGCTGCAATTTTAAGATATTTTTGTGTGGAGGCCAATGTTTTGTTATTCATAAAGCGTTGTGCCATCAGACGCTGTCTTTGGTTGGGAGATTTTAGATAGGTAGCGAAACGTCCTTTAGCATCTTCAGGTTTTAGGCCTTGGTTGTATTTTCCTGAAAGTACACCACCAGCCAATGGAGAGTATGGCAGTAGAGAAACCTTTTCATTTTGAGAAAGTGTAGAGAGTTCATCTAGAAATCTACGATTAAGTAAAGAAAAGTTATTTTGAATGGACTCAAATCGTGCGAATCCTTTAAATTGCGATGTCATTAGAGCCTTACTGGTACCATAGGCAGTATCATTGGAAGTACCAATGTAACGAACTTTCCCTGATTTTATCAGCCTGTCAAATGCCTCAAGAGATTCATCTATAGGAACTATTGTATCAGGCCAATGCATTTGATAAAGGTCAATATAGTCTGTTTTTAGCCGTTTTAAACTTCCTTCTATAGCACGTTCTATATGAAAACGGTCAATTGCTGTGAAACCATGACGAATAGGAGGAACAAACCATCCACTTGCTGCACCAGCTACTTTTGTAGCAAGGATGATAGAATCTCTAGGTTTTGTTTGCATCCATTCCCCAACCCATTCTTCAGTAATTCCTGCCAATTTTGCATCAGGTGGAACAGGGTAGAGTTCAGCTGTGTCAAAAAAGTTTACTCCATGCTCATAGGCTTTGTCCATAATAGCAAAAGCCTCCTTTTTATCACATTGTGTCCCAAACGTCATCGTACCCATACAGATGGGTGAAACACGAAGACCAGTTTTTCCTATATATCTATACTGCATGATTATCCTTATAAAACGTAGTACTATAGAATATCTTAAATTTTATAAAGTTTTGCTCAGAAGAGATTAAAGGAAAATATAAGGTGAAAAATAAGGTGTTTATTTTTAATAAATTTACATATAACAGGAAGCTCTAAATAAAGTACATGTTAGTGTCATTCATGATAAAATACATATAAAAAGGACTCCATAAATGCAAGACCGTTATGTTGCTGATGTAGGGGACTTTGGTAAATTTCATCTTTTTCGTTATTTATTTAACCATAAAGAAAGTCCTCTATATGGAAAAGCACTTGCACAGATATGGTATATGCATGAAGGTGAGGGTGAAGATAATAATGATGGCAGACATATAGATTACTTTGAACGTATGGTAGGAAGTGATAAATATTTAGAAGATTCACTTTTAAGTATCATTATTCGAGACAAACGTGAAGTTACCGAACTTGAGGACCTGAAATTACTTAAAAATGCAAAATTTTATTATGATAAAGTACCAACAACTTTAGACAAACGTTATGATTGGCTCCAAACAGCTCTTTCGTTTTCAGATAAAATGCACATAGTCGCTGTTGAACCAGACAATGGTATGGCGCTAAAATGTAATCGAGTAGAGCGATGTTTTGAACATCTTACGTTAGAGAAAAACTATTCACAAAAAGTCTATGCTCATAAGTATATTTTTGCAGATGAACTAAATCATTTTTATCATTTACCATACCTAGAAGTATGTATAGTGTATCAACACTTGAATAGATGTTTCAAACATGATGAACAGATAGAATCTTTATTGATAGATTTAAAAAAAGGGTATGACCATGTTGTAGCTATCAAGCATAAACCATATTCACCACGTGCATTTTTCTTTTTATGCAAATCAGAAGTAATCAAGGAGAGTATAGACATGAGGCTTTCTATGTTTGAAAGTGAGTTTTCTGAGTTTTGGAAAGTATTTAGGTAAATACTAGATTGAGGGTTTTAAATATGAAAATTAAGTATTGTTTGTTTTTCTTTTGAATTTGGACAGTTAATCTTTGGATCTGAATTTTTAGAACAACAGGTTTGATTACGACCTGTATTTTTAGCTTGGTAAAGTGCCATATCAGCACGGGAAAAAATGTCCTCACTTGAATTATCTGTTTCGAGGTTTTGAGTTAACCCGATCGATGTAGTAAGAGAAATATTCTTACCTTTGTGATTTATCATGATGTTTTCAACTTCTTTACGAATCTCTTCAGCAAGTTTATAAGCATCTTCACTATCTATTTGAGATAAAAGTATTGCAAACTCTTCACCACCAATACGAGCAAATATATCACTTTTTGATAAAGTTTCCTCTATGGTTTTCACAAAAAGTATGAGTAGTTTATCTCCCATTTGATGACCATAGTTATCATTTATCCTTTTAAAATAATCAAGATCAAGTAACAAAAGTGTTAAACTGAAACCATCTTTTTGTGCAGTATGAAAATAGCGTTTAAATATTTCATTAAATATACGTTTATTCATTATACCAGTCAAATAATCTGTTGAGGCCAATAGACTTAAGTTACTGTTTTGTTGTTTTAAAGTATTTTCATAATCTGTTATTTTATTGGTATATACATTGGATAAGAAGCTTCCAATAATCAGTCCTAATATACCAGAATTAATCGCTGTTTGAGAAAGTTGTAACTCTATAAAAAAATTGCTTATAAGTATGACAGCAATAGAGGCTAGGGTAAATAGTATACCACTTGTTTTGCCATTAAGCATATAAGCAACAAAAATTAAAAGATAAAACCATATTATTCTAAATTCATCTTGAGGTACAAAGATGAGTGAAGATGTAAATGTCATTAATGAAATGATCAAAAATGAATGTATAACAGGTTGATAGTGTTTTTTAGATGATCTTAACACAAAGATAAGAATGATCATAAGAAAACTGTATATATAATTGACTTTAGAATGGATTGGCCCTATGTCATTAATACCTAAATCACTCAGTAATCCAAAAAAGGCACTGAAAAATCCAACAATAATAAAAATAGAATTGATCATTTTAAATTTAAATTTATTAAGATACTCGTCTTCACCAAATTTAAAACCACTGTATAGAAAATTGTTTAGGCTCATTCCAAATGAAACGTTTGATGAATAGATACCATGATTCAATTCTCCTTTCAGCATATTTTATTATTATAGTTTATTAAAAAAAAACATTATATTAGAAGAATGTCATAAAAATGTCAAAACTAGATATATTAATGTAAAGTTGTTATTTTAATAAGATTAATTGACCCAATAATATACGATAAGCATATTTACTACTAGATTAGGAAATAATTTTGTGTAATACATAAAATAAAGCAAACCGTTAACCTTATTAGACTATCATGATTAAAAGGATTTTTAATGAATAAACAAAACTTTATAACAATCACATTGATCATTTCAGGTTTGTCTTTGAATCCAGTGATGGCTGATACTGTTCTTAGTACAGTTGTACAGACTCAAAATATAAATGAACCGGTATCAACAGGTATTGCTTCATTGTTATATAATAGAGGATTAGACAAAGAAGCAGCAGATCAAATCTCTGAAAACTTTGTCAGTGAAAGTGATGAAGTTTTACTTGCTATATTAATAGAAGAACTTGATAGGCAAAACATTGTTAGTAGAAAAGAAGTTTTGGAATATTTGTCTGAAACGGCTTTACATAAACAAAAATTTGATTTTCATTCTTATGACCATCTTGTAAGAATGGTTACGACAATTCAAAAAAAATCATTAGACAATAAAACACTAAAAACATTATCTATGATTTCAAAAAGCAACCAACAATTATTTGTGTAGAGATACACAAATAATGTAGATAAAATACTCATTATATCTACTGGTTAACATAATATAAATTCTATTAAAAAATAAAATCTTCTCTCTTCAGCGTATTGATGTGTACACTCGAATGAATTTTAAAAATAAAAATTTAGAAAATACAATATTGTAAGTATTTAGGTATTAAATGATTTTGGTGGAATATGTTCATAAATAAATTAAAAAATATTTTCACACAAATCAGAAAATAATTTAGAGATCACAATAAAATACATTATATCTTGTGAATGAAAAAATAACAATCAACATCAAATGAAAAATTATACTTTGTGGATACACTATTGTAGTTCAGAAACATGTCAATTCCCCCCCAATAAATTATTCAAATAGTGAATCTATAATATTTATTAATATAATTTTGCATCTAACCTCAATAAATTATATTGGCAGAAAAGACAATCAAGCAGATCTGCATAAAACAACGGTGTATGCGTATCTTTAGGGACAATATGTGAACATTTGTTCATATATATTAAACCAACATCAATAATTTATGAACAACTGTTCATTTAGAGATTAGCATATATTTATAAAAATGAACATTTGTTCATAAATCTACATAAAAAGTATTTGACAAATGAACAATTGTTCACTATAATATGAGTAAAGGAGCCATAATGAACGAGCACAGCGTTATTTCTTCCACTGACAAAGGAAGTAAAACAAAGGATAAAATACTCAAAACAGCCCTCAAACTCTTTGCAACTAAAGGTTATAAGTCAACAACAGTAAGAGATATAGCTGGCGTTATGAATATGAAGCAAAGTGCCCTTTATAACCACTTTAAAAACAAAGATGAGATATTGGAAACATTGGTAAGTGAGTTAAACTCTTCTGCAATAGTGACTATATTTGATGATAAAGAGGCCTCAGAGCTTTATAAACAAGGAAAATCTTTATTAATGTCTATTGCCACTACTTTCAAACTTATAGGCTTTGATGCGCAAAATGAGGCACTTTTAAAGCTTCTGATGCAAGAAATATACAGAAATGAACGAATTAGAGAGATATACAATGAGTATTTCTACCAGGAAAACGTTAAAAAGCTTTCAAGTCTCTTCTTTATGATGATGCAAGATGAGATAATCAAGTCTTCTGATCCCCTATTGTTGGCAAATGAGTTCTTTTCTCCCTTATTTTTCTATCAAATGCAGGTTTCTTTGCTAAAATTAGATAAAAAATCGACCTCTTCAGTTGTCTCCATGTTTGAAAAGCATGTAGATTTCTTCTGGGATAACATAAAACTAGAGAAACAAGAGACACTGTTTTAGTAACATACTAAATAATATTAAGGATTATAATGGAAACAAAAGTTGATTACTTCGCTGATAAATCAAAATCTTGGGATATGAACAGTAAACGTGTACAGAATGCTAAAGGCATTGCTGAATTGATAGTAAATAATATAAAATTAGATAAATCTATGGAACTAATGGACTTTGGTGCAGGTACAGGGCTCTTGAGCTATTTTATCGCACCCTATGTAGAGAAAATAGTTGCAGTTGACAATTCACCTTCAATGCTTCTTGAGTTTCAAAGTAAGTGCGGTCAATTCTCATGTAATACGGAAGTGATAGAGAAAGATTTGAGTACAGATACACTTGACAGAAAGTTTGATGGCATCATTTCATCTATGACAATCCACCATTTAGAAGATATACCTGCCCTTTTTTCAAAATTTTATTCTATGCTTGATATTCATGGATTTATTGCTATTGCTGATCTGGATAGTGAGGATGGTACTTTCCACAGTGACAATGAAGGTGTATTTCATTATGGTTTTGATCGACATTTGCTTGCAGAGTATGCAGAAGAAGCTGGATTTAAGGATGTGACCTTCAGTTTAGCCAATAAGATCTCAAAGCCACATGCCGAATTTACGGTCTTTTTGATGACAGCAATAAAATAATATTAGAGAATATTATTATGAAATACTTATGGTTATCCATATTTATTCCTATCATGATATGGTCAGCAGTACTACCTAAAGATCCATTTACATGGTTTTTGGAAGTACTCCCGGTATTTATAGGATTATTTATTTTGCATCTTACATATAAAAAATATCCATTAACTCCCCTACTTTATACACTTATCTTGATTCATATGGTTGTTTTAATGGTGGGTGGTCATTATACATATGCTGAAGTTCCATTGTTTGATTGGATTAAAGAGGTCTTTGATCACAGTCGCAACAATTATGATAAAGTTGGACATTTTGCACAAGGTTTTATCCCTGCTATACTTGCTAGAGAGATATTAATCCGTAAAGATATCATACAGGGTGCAAAAATATCGCTTAATTTAATCATTTTGAGTATTGTTTTGGCATTTTCTGCTTTTTATGAACTTGTTGAGTGGTGGGTTGCCCTTGCTGTTGGTGAAGATGCGGAAGCCTTTCTTGGCACACAAGGTTATATGTGGGATACACAATCGGATATGGGATATGCATTGGGAGGGGCTGTAGCAGCTATTTCACTACTTTCTAAAATTCACGATAGACAAATTTCAGAGGTAGATCCTTGGGATGTAACTACAATCTAATTTGATTTTAGATGTTTATGGGTGTTCTACTATTTCGTTAGTAAAACAATAGAAAGATTTATGATACTCATGACGACCACTGCCAAGACAATGGTCTTGTCTTCTTTATTCCAATCCATTACACTCAAAAGTTTTGGTAGTATTCTTCTCATTATTCATTTCCCTATAATTGAATATCATACTATAGCATGCAGATGTCATATTCATGTAACATCTAATGCACTTAAAGAATCTCTTCGTCATCAGCCAAAATATTTCGCTCACTTATGACATTATTAAGTAATCTTTTTTCAAATCCTACTGCTTTATCTTGTAAATAATGATAGCAATCATACTTTGATTATCTTAAGCTATCTTAGTGGCCGTAAGAAAGATATACTGTTTTCCTGTGAGCGTAACCCTATACTTATGTTGTTGCAGATATTTTTTACAGAAAATAACATCATTAAAAAGTAGTGACATCTCACTCATAGCGTAATTGGGTGCTTTAGCTCCGTAGATCATCTCGCCCTCAATCCATCTGCAGTTGGGAAAACCTAAGATGATAGCAGCTTCCTTTTCTAAATAGTTTTGTACCAACGACATAAAAAAAGGTTTGAAGTTTATACTTGGACTTTGTAATGTACCTATGCTTATGAGCAGGTCAAATCGTCCGAGGTTTAAACTATACATATCATTGATATCATGAGCATAAAATGTGACATTTTCTTCAGGAAAATGCTTTGCTGCATATGTAATGGCTGTTCTTGAATGGTCAATACCAACAAGGTTTATTTTTTTATATGACTGGTTGCCTAAAGTGGTTTTTATAACTTTAAACTCATCACCAGTATTGATACCAAGGTTTAGTACACGTCTTTTTTTGTCAAGCTTAGCATTTTGTAATGCTTGTTTATAGTAGTAAATAAAGGCCGGTTCTTCCATCTTATTTATTTGGGAAAAGTGGGAGTTTATACCATATTTTTCTTCTTTTGAATTCTGTTGCTCTGTATGAAAAGAGTTTTGTATTACCAGTTTTTTAAAATGCAGTTTTACGAGAGGGTAAGTACTTTTTTCAGGGGTCATCATTTTACACATTAGAAGTTCTGCTAAATCGATCCATGATTTGTATCCCCGGTAAATATAGATTCTACCATCTATGTGTATTTGCTCTCCTGCATACCCCTCTCCCAGATCTGGATCAAGTACCTCAATGCTAATGTGATCACCTGCTTCACACATATTTATCTGCATAGAAAGTGATATGATGATATCTTCCATGGATTGTGTAGTTAGAATCAAAAGAGAACCCCATATTTTAGTATAATATTATTTAGTATTAATTTGGTTTAGGTTTATTACAATATATTTTATCATAGATGTTTAAAAATGGAAGGTTGTGGAAAAAGAGACAACATATTACATTGTTATAAAATCACTGCACCCACTAATATGTAGGAATGCAGTAATATAAAAATTAATATATGCTGATGATAAGTAACTAAGGGCAATTACCTGAAGGACATGCATTATTTTGCATTCTTTGGGTTTGATGTAAACTAAATTCTTTTTCGCTAATGACCCCATCTTTGTTTGTATCTATATCACCAAAACTAGGTGCATTTCTACTATTTTTCATCATACCTCTTCCTGGACAATCTCCTGTTGCGCAGTCTCCTTTATTTGATTTCTTCATCTGCTCTGTTTGATGTAAACTGAATTCTTCTTGATCTAATGAGCCATTATTATTTTTATCCATATCAGTAAATGCAGGTGCATTACCAGCATTTCTAAGCATTTTGCCTTCTTTGGCTTTCTGGTTCATACGTTTTGTACGTACCTCTTCTAATTCATTTTGTGTTATTTTACCGTCATTATTTAGATCATATTGCTCGAATGTAGGCATGTCCCTCATATAATTTTGTTTTCGATCCATCATACCTTTACCTTGTCCGGCTCCTCTTGTCTGAGTATATTTCTGTCGTTCTTCCAGACTCATCTTCTGCATTCGTTTTTGCATCTCTGCACGAAAATCAGGACGATCATTTACAGGAACACTTCCCCTCATGTTCATCATCTCTTCTGTACTCATCTTAGAAAAATCAGCAGCCCATGAAGCAGAAGCTATAAGTCCTATAATGATAAATTGTTTCATATTTCTTCCTTTTTATTATTTGATACATTCCTTGTTTTGAGGAAAGTTAGTTTATTTTATACTAATGATGTGTAGTGAATGTGTAGATGATTGTAAAAATATTTATGTATTCATATTACTTTTTGATATACTACTATTATATTTAGTTTAAAGTTACTGATAGTCAAATTAAGAAACAATAAAAGGTTTATTTTGAAGTATTTAATAATCATACTTTCCTTTCTGGTGCTCACACAAACCCTTCTTGCAGAGAGAATGGAAATAACTTCTTCCCTAATGGAGGCAGGAGACAAAGAGATACGCTTTATAGGTAACACCAAAATAAGTGTAGATGGTAGTTGGTTACATGCAGATAATATTACAGTTTATCTTGATGATAATAATGAAACAAAAATGTATGAAGCAAGTGGATTGGTTTCTTTTGCGATTAAAGGTGAAAATCATTCTTTTAAAGGACGTGCAAATAAAGTGATCTATGAAAAGTGGAAATCACGTTATATATTGCGAGGCAATGCAATGATAGATGATAATGACTTTATTATGAAACGTCATGTTAAGGGTGATGAAATTATATTAAATATGATGACAGGCAAGATGCATGTCAAGGGTGGCCCTCTTACTACAAAACTTTTTATAAAACTTAATGATTTTACTCGAGCATTTGGATTTTAATTTATCTTTCTCTTACAAGATGATCAATATATAGATGATGAGTTTACATAACTTTCTGATATTATACTAACTATCTTTACAGAAGGAATATCTAGTGTCAAAGTATGATCTCATTGTCGTAGGTTCTGGAGCGGCAGGTATGATGGCGGCTATTACTGCTGCACGTGAGAATAAATCTGTACTTCTATTAGAAAAACTTTCCAAAATAGGTGCAAAACTTAAAGCCACAGGTGGTGGTCGCTGTAATCTAACCAATACACTTTCAAATGAAGACTTTATGGCTCGTTTTGGCCGTGATGGACGTTTTATGACCCCCGCACTCGAAGCGTTGGATCACAAAGCACTCATGGGATTTTTTAAAGAGATCGGTGTTGAGAGTCATGCACCTGATGGCTATCGCGTATTCCCTATCACACATAGTTCTTCGACCATCATTGATGCAATGGAAAAAGAGATGAAAAGGCTTGGCGTAACAGTGGCCTGTTCTCAAAAAGTAGAAACTTTAGATCATGATGGGGTGAAGGTCACGGGAGTACATACGAAAACTGATACGTTTCATGGAGATGCTGTAGTTATTGCTTCTGGTGGAATGGGCTATCCTGTTCTTGGTGCTGAAGGTGATGGGTATCCTATGGCTGAGTCTGTAGGACATAAAGTGACAGACCTCTACCCTGCGATGATGCCTCTTAAAACCAAAGATACTTGGGTTAAAAACTGTAGAGCTGATACTATTGCAAAGGTCACTATGCGTGTTGATATGAAAAAATATAAAAAACTTTCTGCCAAAGGTGATCTTATCTTTACAAAAGATGGTATACGTGGTCCAATGGTATTGGATTTTTCCAGAGAGATCACACCACTTTTGAGTAAATTCGATGAAGTCCCTATCCTTGTAAATTTTACAAAAGGGTTGAATGAAGAGCAGATACGTGAACATTTTAAACAAGAGCAAGCTAAAGACCCTCATCGTAATACTTTAGAACTACTACAGACGCTGCTTCCTGAGTCCGTCAGTTTAGAACTCTGTAAACTTGCGGAAGTTGACTCTACTCTGGCCTTAGGTAAACAAGTAGGTTCAGCAAGAGACAAACTTATTAAACTTCTTGTATGGACACCGCTTACGATCAATGGACATGACGGCTTTAAAATGGCTATGATCACACGTGGGGGCATTCATCTCAAAGAGATAGATCCTTACACCATGCAAAGTAAGAAAATACATGGACTCTATTTTTGTGGTGAAGTCATGAATCTTGATGGTCCTTGTGGAGGATATAATTTACAATGGTCGTTTGCAAGTGGCTATCTGGCTGGGAAGCTAAGGTGATATATTTATATGTTTAGTCTATAATGTTTATAAATGAATTTAAGGAAATAGTGATGAAACTAACTTCAGCAGCTATAATGGCATTTTTGCCATTATTTTGTTCAGCACAAATATCCCAGATAGAAGTAGCCCCTCTGATGGAAAAAGAAATGAAGACTCAAAAAGTTGTATTTGACTGTTCAAGTTCTGACAAAAAATATGTAGCTTCAAGATTATGGCTGATAGATATGAGCATTAAAGAGTATATTGCTAAAGGTACGCCTTATAGTGTTGTACTTACTATACATTCGGGTTGTACAGACATCGTTTCAAAAAATATTGACGCTGACGATAAGATGATGAAGAATATACAAAAAAAGCTAGAGATAGTTTCAAAATATCAAAATGTATCTATAGAAGCTTGTCAAATCGCTGTAGATAGATTTGGAATAGAATATAATGAACTTCATCCTTTTATCACACTGGTTCCAAACTCTATTACTAGAGTTATATCTCTACAGAATGACGGTTACGCTTTTATACCTTTTAGTAAATAATAAATAATATTGATAGTCTGAAGATTAGCGTACAGAAAAGTTCTGTAACGCTTTTAGCTTCTTCTCATACATTGCGCTTTTAGCAGTGTCTCCTATCATTTTAGTGTAATAGATCAATCCTGAGATAATTTGCATATCTCCTGTATGTTTTGGATAAACTTCTTCTAAAATCCTTATAGCTTCTTTAGGATTTTTCTCTCCTATAGAAACAGCATACACATAGCTGAAACGTGCGTTCTCTTTATCTAATTCGACAGACTTCTTGAGTGCTGAGATCGCTTTTTCTGTCTCTTTATTGCGAACGTACCATAGGCCTAAAGCATGATGAAGAATGGCTATGTTTGGTACCTTTTCCAAACCTTTTTGGAGTACGTCAAATGCTTTTTTATTATTTCCGTTTTGAACTAAAAAGTTACTATAGTTAATATAGGCCGGAACAAACATAGGTTGAAGACGCATTGCTTCGAGATAAGCTTTTTCTGCTTTTTCAGGCATGTTTCTATTTACATAAAACATTGCCAATGATAATTGTGATTCGGGCCGTTCTGCAGTAAATAAAAGTACTTTTTCATATTCATCAAATGCCTTCTTCAGCCTCTCTTTTTTATCTTCGTCTAAGTGTCCTATAGGAAAAGCAGAAAGTTGGCGTGCAGCTTCTATTCTAACTATTTTTACAGGATCAAAGAGCATCTCAAAAGTCTTTTTCATCCGTATATTTGGAGGAAATGGTTCCAAGGATTGCAGTGCAGCTCTTCGTATCATAGGGTCTGTGTTTCTAATCATCTGGAGTATTGTTGTGTAGGTTTGTTTTGAAGGATAATTCCCTAAGTATTCAGTCACCGTAGCTTTAGCAATATCAGGCGCATCACTCATCAAAACATTATAAAGTTGTTTTGGAGCATCCTGACTATTTGTTCTTAATGCTGCAAGCGAATGGGCAAAGTTTTGTTTCCCCACAGGTGTTTTACCATACCATGACTTCATTGCATCAGCAGCCCATTGTGGTTCTTTATCTGTATGGCAAAGATTACAAGCATTGGGAATCTCTTTCATTTCTACCGAGAGGTCTGGTCTAGGTATACGGAAACTATGGTCATTACGACTATCTACTCCCATATAGGTACGTGCAGGCATATGACAAGCGATACAAGAGCTTCCTGTACTTCCTGCTTTATGTTTATGATGAGTTGGGGCTGTATATTTATCTTCTTTATGACACTGTGAACAGACTTTATCACCCTCTCCTCTTCTATTGAGGGTATGAGGATTGTGACAGTCTGTACAGGTTACGCCTTTCTCATACATTTTACTTTGAAGAAAAGAGTCATAGACATAGACTTCATCTTGTATCTTTCCATCAGGGAAATAGAGATTTTCTTCCAGTGTTACAGGTAAGTAGTGCTCATGAAAATTATCACCAGGTGTATAGTCATCGTCAATTTGTGAACGTCTTGAGTGACATTTTGCACATACATGTATCTCATTGTCTGTAAGAAAAGATTTGAGTGTAGAAGTGTTTGTGTTCCATACCTTTTGCTTTCGTTTTAAAGAGACCGGAAAGCCTTTGTTCGTTACGTTTAACTCTTGATTTTTAGTCCATTTCATGTGCTCAGATGCGGGACCATGACAAGCTTCACAGGAAACATTGATACTATCCCATGTGGTATGGTAACTTTTTGTCTCCACATCATAATTCTTTTTTAAGTTGGTACTATGGCAGTCTGCACACATATAGTTCCAGTTAAAGTTTTGTCCTGTCCAGTGCAGGACATCTCCTGCAGTAATATTATCATCTTTATGTATATGATACCAGCGTTGTCCACCCTCTTCTTTACTACGGCTATCCCAAGCGATGTCCAATACTTGTACATTGCCTTTTGGAAATTTGATCATGTACTGCTGAAGCGGATAAATTCCAAAGGTATAAGAGATTTCATAGTTCTTAAGCGTACCATCTTCACTGTCGGTACGTACCATGTATTTTCCCTCTTTTTTATAAAAAGTTGAAATGATACCATTGTAGTTAAATGTTGCATTGTCAAAGTCTCCTTTGACAGATTTCTCATCTGCTACCATCATTGCCAAGTCGTGATGTGAGCCTTGCCACTCATGCATCTCTTTATTGTGACATTCTACACAAGCTTTTTCACCAATGTAAGTTAATTGTTCTTCTGCAAAGAGTGCAGAGAGGAAAGTCAGGATTAAAAAAATCTTTTTGCTCATAGATATCACTTTTATAAGGGGGATTAATACATTCTATTTTATCAGAAACATTATATGAATCAGTACTATTCTTTATCATAAAGAAAGATTTTCCGAAAGTAGATACTTGAAAGTACAGATATAACGAATGAGGTGTAATCTATGTTCTGTATACTAATTTCTTCTATTTTCAAACTTTTGCATCTCTTTATCATATTCTTTTTTAAGACGTTTTTGTAGATTTGCTTGTGCTTGATCTTTTAGTCTTGCATTCTCTTTTAATAATGCTTCAATCTTTGCATCTTTTTCTTTGATGATCTTGATATATTGGTCACAATTAGAATCTACAATAGTTTCATAATAAGTATGATGATGTACCCCATACAAATTATTGGGTCTTACTATTGGCCGAATAGGTTTTTTTCTGGATGTTGCAGGTTCTGATTGAATTGTTTTTTTTTCCATAGATGATATCAGTTTGTCTTCTGCATTCAGGTTAACATTGAGACCTGCAACAAATATGATTCCGAATAATATTTTTTTCATTTTTACTTCTTTTTTTCTACATAAGTAATCAAAATTTGATCATTGAACTCTACAGAGGGTTGATGTTTTTTGGTAAACTATGCTTACTTTCTTTCTGTTCTTTTAAAAGTCTTTCTCTCAACTTTTTAAGTTCATTGATAAATGTTACTTTATCAAATGTCTGTTTTGTATCTGATAAGAGTGCATCAAATTCTAAGAGTGACTTTGAAAATGATGGCTGTAGTTCTGCTATCCCTTTAAAACCAGATCTAGCAAGTACTGGATCAATAGTCATGATCCAATCATAAAGTTCTTGGTAGATGATCCTCATATCATTTTTTTCAATAGATGCAACTAATGCAGCGTATTTTCCTGCTTCACTTATTAGATGGACTCTTTTACGTTCTTTTAGATAGTTCCGTACTTTGGAAGCAAATAGTACATATAGCATCACAAGCATGATTAGTACAATGAAGATATAAAGGAAACGTTGTTTTTGTTGTGCTTTTTTTTCATCTATGGCTATTTGAGGATCAGGTAAGACTTCAAAAGAGATCTCAGGTATCCGTTCTACTTGTATTTTTTCTGATACACTATCCCACCATATCAGCTCTTTAGAAGGTAGAGTGACATTTCCCTCTCCTGTTGCCACAAAGGTAAAACTATCTACCCTTGAAACATCATACTTTCCTTTAAGACCACTTTTTAGCTCTGGTTCCTTTGTGTACACACGTAAAAAAATATTTGATGTATAGTTTACAGGTCTTAATAAAATGTCTGGTATATGGTGCGCTTTTTGTGTTACACTTAGTTCTACTGCATCGCCCATTATAAGCTGTTTTTTCTGAGGTTTGATCTCAGAGAGCAAAGTGTAGTTATCTGTTACAAGTACAAATTGATCTTTATGTACACCTTTTAGGGTTTGCACGTCAAAATATATGGCATCATTTTTCAATGTAAACTCTTTTTTAGGCTGACCATATCCCATAGAAGCGGTAAAAGAGATTGAGACAGAAGGTATCTCAATTTTTCCAGTCTGTAAAGCATATACTTCATAATCATAATGTACCATTTGCCAAGTAGATCCATTAATCTCTTCTCTACCTAGATATGAAGCACTCTGAGGCGATTGTACAATATACTTTTGGGAAGCAGGAAAAGTGATCCTTGCATCAGTGATACTTAGAGCATCTGTCAGCAGTTCTACAGAGACCGTTACTTTCTGGGAAGTGTAGATTGTTTCGTTGGATTTTATAAATATTTTACTCATCCCTTCTATTGCAAAAAGAGAAAGAGACAGGGAGAAGAAAAGCAAGAATGGTTTTACAATATATTTAATTCGCATTACTTTTATCCTGCATTTCGTATTGGTATCTAAATTTATTTTTCAAAAAATCTTTTGGCCCTGTTTGTAGTCTATCAAGCCATTTAGGATTGCCTGACTCCAGATCTTTTTGTGCACTTGTTTCATCATCTACACCTTTGCCTTCTGTATTATCATAGACTATTTCATCGGGTTGCATATCAAGGTGCTCACCAATCCCCGTTGTCCCATCATTCTCAGGTTCTTTAAGGATTTTACGTGCTTTTGCTACGGTAAGATTATCTTGTGCTTCTTTGAAAGACGGATCTATTTTCAATGCCCTTTCATAGGTTTTTATAGCATTGTCATACTCACCAAGCATGACAAATACATTCCCTAGATTATAGGTGTTTTCTCTAGAATTAAGATTCTGATAAACAGATAGTGCTTTTTTAAATGAAGCTTTCTTATAGTATGAAGCACCTTTATATGAGAGATTTTCAAAACTTTGTGCTGCTTTAGTATAGTTTTTCTTTTCATAGTAATGATATCCAAGTTGATCGGAAGTAATAAAAAGCCTATTCAACCCACCAGTATAAAAACCCCCTAACCAGATAAGAGAAAGCAGCAAGGTAATATAAAATGGCATAAGAGACCAATGCTTTTTAATATACATTTTCATGATCGTCTCCATAGTTCTGCAAAAAATCCCTGTCTAGCCCATAGCAACAAGAAAATAAAGAGAAGAGGTATCAGTAGATATCCGCTATCTTCATACATGCTAGTATCATTTTGAACAGCGTTTTTAAAGTTCTTGTCTATCAAAGATGAGATCAAGTCAACATCACTGCCATCTCTAGCATACGGTACATAATGTCCATCTAAAAGAGATGAGGCACGCTTAAAATCATTTAGGTTGGAAAGTTCATTTGAAGCAATCTGCCAGAAGATTACATTAGATGCATCATTAAATCCATTTTTAATCGCTGACTTTACAGAAGAAGGAGAAATTGAGTCAGTCAATACAATAATAGTAGCACCTTGGGTATTCAATTCTCTTTGGGCCAGTAATAGTGCCTCTTCTATATTGTCACCTTCCAAAGGCATGATAGCAGGATCCAACGCTTGCGCAAATGTTTTGATGATACTTTGATCTTTGGTGAGTGGTAGTACCAAGTGAGCAGTGCCGCTATATCCTATAAGTGCAGACTGCGTATCAGATCTTAATTCTAAGAGGTCTTTTATCTTGATACTGGCTCTTTCCAAACGACTTGGGAGTATATCTGTACTGAGCATACTCTTTTTAGCAGATACTAATAGAGCGATTTTAGTATCGTCTTTGATAAAGGGTGATGATTTCAATTTCCAGCTTGGTCCAGATACTGCTAGAATAAGTAGTGATAACACTAACCCCAAATGCACCGGTGCAGAAATTTTAGACTGATTTTGTTCAGGGTGTACAAGAAGTTGTTTAAGTAGTGTGGGATCAATGAACTTTTGCCACTTTTTTTCATCGCTTTGTTGTTTCAATAACCACCAGACTAATGTCCATGTAGGGAGTAAAAGAAGTAAATATTCTGGTCTTAAAAAATGAAAATTACTCATTTAGTCTCCCTTATACTTTGTAAATAAAGAATCAATCCATAACCAAGTAATAGTAACACGGTCGCAAGTAAGGGATACATAAAAAGATCGAATGTAGGCCTGTGCGTTATCTCTTTTACCTCTTTAGGTTTAAGTTTGTCGATCTGTGTATAAATATCTAAAAGCTCTTTGCTATTCCATGCATAGTAAAACTTTCCTCCTGTAGTTTTTGCTATCTCTTTAAGTACCTCAGTATCTATAGGATGTTCTCCTGCATTTTTAGGGTCACCTATGGCTATAGGAAAGATACTTACCCCATTTTTTGCTGCAAGTTCTGCTGCCACGATTGGGGGTACTTTGGAGCCGGTATCATCACCATCACTCATGAGTATAAGCATTCGGTCTGTCACATTGCTATCTTCAAACATTTTGACTGCCAAACCAATAGAATCTCCCATAGCAGTTTGGGGTCCGGCCATACCTATATTTAATTCTGAGAGTAAATGTTCCAGCGCGGTCAAATCTTGTGTAAAAGGTGCCTGTACAAAAGATGCACTTCCAAAAAGAATTAATCCTATCTTTTCTCCCTCACGTGCCTTAAAGAAGTTTCTCAATACCATCTTGACTGCTTGAAGTCTATCGATGGAAGTGCCATTATTGTCCTTAAAGTCCATAGTTGACATAGATCCTGAAAGGTCAATGGCGATGAGTACTTCTCTTTGAGAAATATCTTTACTTAAAGGTTCTCCAATATATTGTGGTTTTGCCAAAGCGGTAATGACTAAAATATACACTATACTCAACAATACTTTCTGCCATAATGACGATCTTGATATACCGCTTACAGAACTTTTACTTTGATTAATAGCATCAATATCTTCTTTAAAACTAATGCGAAGTGCAGATCGTTTAGAGATATAAAACCATGGAAGTCTATAGATAACAAATGGTAGTACGATAAGTACAAAAACCCAAGGATGGCTAAATTCAAACATGACGATCCATTTTATGGGTTTTTATCCATGATGTGACAACTTGTATAATATTATCATGTAGAGTGTTTTCCATGGTATATCTTTCTTCATACAAGAGTTTTGTGATCTCTTCTCTAAGTGCTGTATTGATCTTTACTTTTGAATGGTTCTCCATAAAGTTCCACCAACTATCTTCAGATAATTTTGCAATGCTTTCACGTCCATAGGCTATGATGCCAACTCTTTTTGCAAGTGCCAATAAATCAACAGCATTTTCTTTACTCTTTTGATTGCGATTTTCTTTGTAAAAATCTAACTCTTTTAAAGCTTCTCGTATGTATTGAGATCTTTGATAATACTTGTATCCCTCAATTACAAAGTGAAAGAAAAGCGCTAAAAGTAAAAGTGCCACTATATACCACCCAGGAGCAGGAGGGAAAAAACATACTGCATCAGGGAGCATGATATCATGTAGGTTATCCAGTGATGCCTCTTTAATAGTTTGATTCATATCTAGAGACATTATCGTATTCCGATACCTATACTTAACTGTTCATACAATTGGTCAAGTACCGGATACTCAGTCGAAATAGATACTATAGGCAGTGCATTTTTACGCGATAGCCGTCTAAAATTCTCTTTTCTACCACTGAGTCTTTCAGCATATTTTTGTATGAATTGTTTGTCAGAACTGTCTACATCTACAGTATCAAGACCATCAGTAAAAAATAAGGAACTTGATTTCATTATCTCTTCTTCCATAGGATCATAGACCAGTACACCAATCACATCATTATGCATATTAATCCGAGTAATATGTTTTGCAGTCTCCGCATCTAATGCACGACCATCACCTATGAGTACTACAAGATCATCATGTTTTGCTAATGTAGTGAGTATTTTGAGTGATTGAGCAAGATTACCTTTATGATTATCTGTATTTTTGGCATTCAATAAATGATTTTGTCTTTCTATCTCTGTCATGATCTGCACGACATTTTTTTTACTTGATGAAGCTTTGAAAAACTTGACTTCGCTGTTGTTATAGACTACGGCACCAACCCTGTCACCCATTTCCAGTGCTTTAAATGCCATAAGTGAAGCTGTATGTGCAGCAGAAACTGATTTCATCTGTACTTTGGAGCCAAAGAACATTGAGTTCATTTGAGAGATAACCAGCCATACATTACGATCACGTTCTTCATTATATACACGTATATAAGGCTTTCCTGTTCTTCTTGTTGCTTTCCAGTCCATATTTCGTGTGTCATCACCTTGAACATATTGCTTCATTTCTGCAAAGTCCATACCTCTACCACGCATACTTGACTGATGTCGTCCACTCAGTTTACTTAGTACTGCGCTATTAGGTCTGATATTAAATTTTTTTGGCATATATCCAAATTTAAGCAATTCACTTAAAGTAACATAGACACCTTTATCATGTACATTCATCATTTACGCCGGAAGTGCAACCAACCCAAGAACTTTGTCAATAATGTCATCGTTAGTAATACGTTCGGACTGAGCTTCGTAGCTAGGAGTTATACGGTGTCTAAACACATCATGCAGTACAGATCTAACATCTTCTGGAGTCGTATAGTCCCTACCTTGTAACCATGCATAGACTCTGGAGCACTGGTCTAAACCTAAAGAGGCTCTAGGACTCACACCTATGTCAATGTATGAAGCGAGTTTTTCATCATATTTTTCAGGGTAACGTGTAGCAAAAACCAAGTCTACAATATATTGTTCTACGATTGCAGTACTTTTTACATTGGCTATTTCATCGCGGGCTGCAAAGATCATCTCTTGAGAAATTTCAACTTCGACATTCTTTTCTGTTTTTCTACTTTTTTCATCTCGTACCAGCCTTATAACATCGATCTCTGATTTGGCATCAGGATAAGTAATGTTTACATGCATTAAAAAACGGTCTTTTTGTGCTTCTGGGAGTGGATAAGTTCCTTCTTGCTCTACTGGGTTTTGTGTTGCCATTACGATGAAAAGTTTAGGTAGTTTATGTGTCTTTCCTGCAACAGTAACTTGGCGCTCTTCCATTGCTTCAAGCATGGCTGCCTGTACTTTTGCAGGTGCACGGTTTATCTCATCTGCCAATATGATATTTCCAAATATGGGACCTTTTTCAAAACGGAATTTATACTCACCCCCTTCTTCATACATATTTTCAGAACCAGTGACATCTGAAGGAAGTAAGTCCGGCGTGAACTGAATACGTGAGAATTTTGAATCGATAGAATTAGCCATTGCTCTTACTGCTCTCGTCTTTGCAAGCCCAGGAAGTCCTTCTACAAGTAGATTACCATTAGCAAGTAATCCTATAATAAGTCGTTCAACAATATTCTCTTGCCCTATGATTGAGGCATTCATTCTTTTTTGGAGTATTTTTATGGATTCATGAGGGGACATAGCCGTTCCTTTAATATTTACGTCAATTTTAGTTAAAACAGTTTATTTCTATCGACGTCTCATCGACATTCCAGAAGGTCTACTCATAGATCTTGTAGACATCGTTGAAGGTCTACCCATTGAAGAAGATCTAGATGGCCTAGTTGTTGGTCTAGTTGGTTTTGTTGTTGGTCTGTCTGGTCTTTCTATGGGGTGTTCAGGTTTTGGTCTATCTGGTCTGTCCGGTCGATAAGGTGGTCTGTAGTATGGAGGATAATACCCTACCCCATAACCGTATCCATATCCTCCATAGACTCCATATCCAACTGATACAGAAGTAGTAGTTCCTTCGCAACCTGTTAAAAAGAGTGCTGAAAAAGCAATAAAAATAGTTTTTTTGTATATTAAAATATTCTTCATGACTACTCTCCTCCTTCATTCCAGTACTGAATAATCACTACTGCACCTCTATTATCGGATATAAGGGCGACATTTCCATCTACTAACTCATCATGAGGTGAAACCAATACTTCACCACCTGCAGATTTGACTTTGGACATACTTTCTTGAAGATCAGCAACCCTTATCGTAGGAACCCATCGTGCTTTGAACTCTTCTTTGGCAATTTCTCTTATACCCGCGCGCCATTTATTGTTTTTTTTCAATATAAGGTACTCATCTCTCATCTCGTAGTCATTATATCCGCCTATATTACGATAAAATGCATAACTCTCTTTTGGTTTATTCGTCCAAAGTTCATTCCAAAGCCAGTCACCAATTTGTGGTTGCTTATCTTTTGGATCCCCACTTTTGGTATGTAAAAGAACAACATGTGCTCCATGAGGATCACTTACTAAAGCACCTCTACCTCGATCTTCCATGTCTAAAGGTCCTTTAAGTACTTTACCTTTTCTGGCAGTAAGGTCCCTTACAGACTTATCGACATTTGCTACTGACATTGAAGGCAACCACACTGCTTTGGCTTTTTGATCCTTAGCAGGTGTCACCTGCATCATACCTCCAATAAGTTCTTTTTTATTAAATATCTGTGTGTAGGTTTTCTTCGTTTTAAATGTCCATCCGAATACATCTCCATAAAATTTCCATCCTGCTTCTAGGTCATCTGTCAACAAATCATGCCAAACAAATTTACCTTCATGCCATTGACCTGTTTTTGCTTCTGTGATCGATGGTAGAGCTGATGGTTCACTCCTCTCTGGAAGTTCAATCATATTTGTACATCCTGTAAACGATAATAATGCCAATCCTACGAGTATGGATTGGATAAAGATTTTTCTATGCATCTATTTCCTTCTATTATTTTACTTCAAATGGGTAGATGACCTTCCAGTCATTCTTCATATCAACGACAGTCCAATTATTTTTAAGTGCATAATCCAAGCCTTTATCAAGCCTTCCTATGTGGGATTTTCTATCATAGGCAAACTCTCTTTTTTCATCAGTATGATGTACATAAAGCTGAAGCGTTTTATGGTTCTTATTGGCCTCTGTGTATTGCATCATCGCAAAATCACCATCAGAATTCCCAAAAGCAGCTACAGGACGCTTTCCTATCGTATAATAGATCGCAACCGGTTTTGTCTCTTTATCATCTATGAAATTGATCTCATCATCTTTGATGATGTTTCCATTTTCATAATGCACTTTACCGTTAGAGCCTATAATGTGCTCTTCAGGTATACCATACATCTTCGGTACAAAAGAACGCATAAAGTCGATCCCGCCACCTGAAACGATGTAGACTTTAAAGTTATTGGCTTCAAGATACCTGATAAGCTCCATCATAGGCTGATATATCAGGTCAGTGTAAGGACGATTTATCGTTGGATGTTTAGCTGTCTGAAGCCACTTTTCTACGATCGACTGAAAAGTTCCTGTATCCATCCCTGAGTGTGTCGCATTGACAATTTCCAGCAATCCATGTTCTCCACTTTTCATCACACCTGTTATATCATTTGCCAAAACAGATTTAAAAGGTTCTTTGTTATTCCACTCAGGATGAGAAGGTGCAAGTGACTTAACCCTATCCATAGCAAAGTAAAGTTGGAAATAAACGGGTCTTTCAGACCAGAGCGTACCATCATTGTCAAACACTGCGATACGGTCTTTTACAGGAATGAAGTCATTTGAACCCTCTTTGGTCACACCCTGAACATACTTAATAATAGCTTCTTTTGAAGCAGTGCTGTTCCATGATGGTAAAGTCTCTGTCGCATATAAATTTACGCTAAGAAGTGTGAAGAGTATGAAGAGTGTTTTTTTCATTGCTATTCCTTAAGTTTAAATAGATTGTATAAAATCCACCCGTATGGACTTGACACAATCTTCCAAAGGCAAAAGCCTTTGGAAAATATACATTAAAACTTAATTTTGAACTGCTTGATCAAGCAGTCTTTGGAGACCACCTAAGGCTTTTTGCTTTTCAAGTGTATGATAACCGATGTTTCCAGCACTCAAAGAGCTACCAGCCTGGAATGGGTAATCAGCAATCGTTTCAAAGAATTTTTGAACAAATCCTTGTGCTGGCACCATCATCCACATATTATCCCCATACCATCTTGTGTATAGTGCTGACTCTCTACTCGCACTCTCAAATGGATCACCTCTAAGATTTGTAATCAAAGGCCATGCAGGAACTTTACGATAGGCTTCATTGATCGCACCCTCTTCAAATGCAAATGCAATTTTCCAGTCATCTACACGAATGGCATTAAGCATACCACTTGCCGCAAAGTAATAGATCTCTCTACGTGGTCCTTTTTCCACTTCACCCTTAAAGTATGGAGCAAAGTTATAACCATCTAAATGTACACGCCAATTCTTACCATTAGCCTTGTAACCATCTTTTGAAGCAAGTTTCTCTTTTACATCAGATACGCCTGCCGCACCAAGGAGTGTAGGCATCCAGTCTTCTTGAGACATAATGTCATTATACACAGTACCTGGCTTGATAGCCCCTGGCCATTTCACCATTTGAGGTACTCTCATACCACCTTCCCAAGTCGTACCTTTCTCTCCATGGAATGGTGTAGCACCACCATCAGGCCAAGTAAACTTTTCTGCACCATTGTCTGTTGAAAATACAACGATGGTATTGTCTGCAACACCTAATTTATCTAAATGATCCAGAAAGCTACCTACCATATCATCTAGTTCTCTCATACCATCTGCATAGAGGGATATGCCTGTTATACCTTGATATTTTTTCTGTAAACGAGTCCAAACATGCATACGTGTAAAGTTCATCCAAACAAAGAAAGGTTTGTTTGCTTTTACAGAACGTTCCATGAAGTCTTTTGCTGCTGCACCAAATTCATAGTCCACTGTTTCCATACGTTTTCTGGTTAATGGTCCTGTGTCTTCTATCTTACCATCTGCTTTTGAATGGATCACACCACGTGGTCCAAACTTCTTATGAAACTCTGGATCTTTTGGATAGTAATATGTCTCTGGTTCTTCCTCAGCATTGAGGTGATAAAGGTTTCCAAAAAACTCATCAAATCCGTGATTTGTTGGCAAATGTTTATCTTGATCCCCTAAGTGGTTCTTACCAAACTGTCCCGTCATATACCCTTGCTCTTTAAGAAGATCACCGACCGTTGGTGTCCAGTCAGGAATACCATGGTCACTTCCTGGCATACCAATTGTAAGGAGACCTGTTCTAAAAGGTTGCTGTCCCAAAACGAATGACGCACGACCTGCAGTACAAGACTGTTGTGCGTACATATCTGTAAACAATGCACCATCTTTCGCAATAGAATCAATATTTGGTGTTTTATATCCCATCATACCTTGGTTATAGGCACTAGAGTTATAATACCCTACATCATCACCCCACATTACTAAAATGTTTGGCTTCTTAGCCATAAGCTGAGTAGGGATCACTACTGATGCAAAACCCAAACTTAAAGCCAATAGTAACTTGGAACTACTTTTTTTCATTTTGAACTCCTATTAATTTACAAGTATATTTTATTTTATCTCTTAAAGAGATCCATCTAAGAATAATTATAAGATATAAAATATATCAATATAGTATAGTATCGTTAGATTAAATATAGATGTTATATTAACTGTTTTAATCACTGAAAAGAATCAAATAACATATTATTCCACTATTTTAGCATTCATGAAACCGGGATAGTCTTGTACCTTTAAATCAGATATATTTGACGGTTGTGCAATGATTTTTCGTATATTAGAGATGGGTATAAGTACGATTTGCATACCTTCTACAACTAATTTCAGCATGTCATCTTCTATGACATCTTTATATCGTTTTAATCCCGTCATACTGTTAAGTCCATTATCGGGTTCTATGATATTATACTTTTCCTGATGTCCATCAGTGTATACAATAGTCATTTTGGTCATATAAATCCTTTTGAAAGTTAATTTTTATTTTGTTCTAGATAATTAAATGATACTGTTTTTTGGCTTTAAACTATAAAATATACTTATTTTCTAGGTTCTTTAGTTATAATAATTTCATTATAAAATTATGTAGAGGGAATGATATATTATGGACATTATACAACGAGAAGAAAAAGTAAAGATTGCAGTTGAGGTTGCTATAAAATTAGGTTTTTTGGCTTTACTTATTTATTTTTCTTATGCGATAGCAAAACCGTTTTTACCGATAATTCTTTGGGGTATTATTATAGCTATAGCACTTTCTCCAGTGATCGACAGTTTAGAAAAACGCTTTAATCATCGTAAAAAAATCATTATTGGATTTACGGTAGTGATTATTGCAGCATTGTTAATACCAACGTATATGCTTTCAGAAAGAGTGATCGAATCTTCTCAAACAATTGCACAGACATTGGAATCAGGTAATGTAACAGTTCCGCCTCCAACTGAAAACGTTAAAGAATGGCCTCTTATAGGTGAAAAAGCATATGCTTTTTGGGATTCAGCATCAAAAAATATTAAGGAGACATTGGCCCCATTCGATACACAAATAAAGAAATTGGCCAAAAGTGTTCTTTCCGGATTAGGTGCTGGACTTAGTACCGTTTTAATGTTCGTTGGTTCTATGATCATTGCAGCGGCCTTCCTCATAGGAAATAAAAAAGCTATAAAGTTTTCAGATAGTCTTTACTGTCGTATATTTGGTACTAATAGAGGTACGGAATGGGCAAATCTATCTACACTTACCGTGCGTAGTGTTGTGACAGGTGTACTTGGCGTAGCCATTATACAAGCTTTTTTTGCTTTGATCGGATTGTTGTTAATGGGTATCCCATTTGCTGTTATTTGGGCCATAGGAATAATGTTTTTGACGATCATTCAAGTACCTGCACTACTGATAATTGGTCCTATTATAGCTTATGTGTTTTCTCAAGGATCTGGGACTCCAGAAATCATTTTTACAGTCTATATGCTTATTGTGGGAGCAAGTGACGGTGTTTTAAAGCCATTGCTGATGGGAAGAGGTGTTGATATACCAATGCTTGTGATTCTTATAGGTGCTATTGGTGGTATGATATTGATGGGTATGATAGGACTCTTTATAGGAGCTGTAATTTTTGCTTTAGCATATAAGCTTTTTGAGCTTTGGATCAATGAAGTTGATGATGCTGAAGAAGCACAGCTACAGTAATCATATACTGTTTCTAACCACTTTTATAATGGAAAATATATGAAACAAATTACTGAGAAAAATAATTTTGTGTATCTTTTTTTTGCACTTTTGATCTTTTTGTTCTCTGCAGCTATCATGTCAGAGTTTCCAGACACCATCGGTCAAAATATTTTTTCTGTTGTAACGATCCTTATGCTTATGCTCAGTATCAAAAGTTTAAAAACGGATAGAACTTGGATATGGACAGTTTATGCTTTGGCTGTTTTCTTTGTGATATTAGCTATATTGGGAAATATATTTGATCATCAATTGAACGTTTATTTAACTTTGATCATTTTACTGATGTTTTTTATGGGCTCATTTTCAACAGCAGTAAAACAAGTACTTTTCGTTGGGGATATTGATGGTAATAAAATCATAGGTTCATTAAGTCTTTATATTCTTCTGGGATTGATCTGGACAATTATATATTTGTTGATCCTAGTGATGGATCCTACAGCATTTTCCGGAATTGAAACAACAAATTGGCAGCAGAGTTTTTCTCGTGTTACTTACTACAGCTTTGTAACATTGACAACACTCGGATATGGAGATATCTTACCTACCAATCATATTGCAGAATTTTTTGTTTATTTAGAGGCAATTATCGGTGTCTTTTATATGGCTATCATTGTTTCCAGTCTGATCTCTTTACGATTAGCTGCATTAGAAAGAGAAAGAAAGGATAAATAATTGGAAAGTGCTGATAAAGTAGAGAAAAGTTCCTTAGTGAATATTTTGAATGCTCTACAAGCAATCTCATTTTCTGATAAACTTAAGTTTTCTATAAAAGCCTCTTTGAGCATGGCTTTAGCATACTTGATCCCTCTTTCTCAAGGTTGGTCACAAGCTTCAACTGCAGCTATAACTATAATGCTCATTGCAGCCATGGGCTCTGTTAGTGAATCTGTTCTTAAAGGTGCAATGCGTGTAGCCGGTACTGTTATCGGCGCTATTATAGGTATGACACTTATAGCTATCTTTCCCGCAGGACAGGATCCTATATCTTATTATCTTTATCTGTCATTGTTGCTATTCCACTCTATTTAGTACGTGCCTATAAAGGAGATCCAAGTATTTTTATGTTGACTGCCATGACCATGATGATGGTTTTTAAAAGTGGTGAGGTCGATGATGTTTTTATTTATGGATTAGATAAGACCTATATGACGATTTTTGGTATCGCGGTCTATACGATAGTTGGAGTATTTCTTTGGCCTGTCGAAATTGAAGATACAACCACCCAAAATGCACAGAAACTTACTGAAACTCAGCTTCAACTCTTTTTAAATAGAAATGCCTCTAAAGAAGAGAGAGAAAGTTCCTTAACTATACTTTTAGACAATGAATCGTTATTGGAAAATTCTACGATGGATACAGGTACTGCCTCGATAGATATACGACAGTGGCAGAGTATTATATATAATTACAAAAATATTAATGGATATCTTACCTTACTTTCTATGCATGATAAGGAAAAGTATACAGACAATTTAAACCTTTATATCTCGAATTACGATCTTTATGAGAGTCATATCACATTACTTTTTAAGGCAATCTCACGCTCATGGGTAAATCAAGAAAAGATTAGTATCCCAGAAGAAATATCTGCAGAGTATCAATCAGGCATGATAAAAAACTTATCTCATCTCGAAAGAGCATCACTTATTACAACGATTCAAGATATGCAAAAATTGTATCAAGAACTTCGAACACTCGCTACTAAGCTAAATAGTATACATAGCCACTTACCTACTTTCTTTAAAAGTGAAGAGATACCTGAAAACAAACGTTTTCTTTGGGGTGATATAGAGCATTTTAAAGGTGTTTTAATTACGTTCATTATCTTTTGGACGGCTACTTTCTTTTGGATACACTTGAATCCTGCGGGAGGATTTATGATAGTAGCTTTGGCTACCGGTCTTAGTGTTCTTACCACTTTTACACCTATAAAACCCTCAATGCTTATTGTGGTGTTAACTTTATCGTTTATATTTGCCACTTTTATGTATGTAGCTGTGTTACCTAACTTACGGTATGGATGGGAGCTGGGACTTTTCATATTTGTATACAGTTTTATCTCTTTTCATATTATCAATCCCAAGATGACCATTTTCTTTTTATTAGGTTTATTTACTTTTGGTATTGCCAATACGATGTATTATGATTTTGGTATATTTCTTTTAATATTATTGATGTTTTATCTGTTTCTTATACTTCTTCATATTTTTTACTATATACCTTTTTCAACGAGACCTGAACATCTATTTATAGAGATGAAAAAACGTTTTTTCTGGTTTACTCAGAAGATGCTTGAAAGAGGACGAAATCAACTAGAAAATAGAGAGTCATGGTATGTTGTACTAGCAGCTAAGTATGCTGAGACACATCTCATAAGTACAGTCAAAAAGATGCAACTCTGGGCTAATGGTATCGATGTCAAATATTTTGATTCAATTGACAAAGAAAAGCTACTTACTTTCACCAAAGAGTCTGAAAAATTTGCTTATTTGGTTGAGCTATTGTATCATAGAAATTCAATGATAAAAAACAATCCTTTGATGCAGATATTGAGTAACAAACATGATTTACCCTATTTATCTGATCTTTTAAGTGAGTATGCTAAAGGTAAAACAGTAGAAGATATCGATACATTTTGGAAAGATAAACAGCAGATAGTTGATACGGTTGAAGAGAGTTTATCTACACTGTTGGCTGAGATTGATTTTGAGTCATATTCGAAAAAAGATATTTCAGAGTTATATGAAAATATTGCGTTACGTAGGAATGTATGGTTATCCTTTTTTACGTGTCAGAAGATGATGGAAGAGCTTGACTTCACTATACTTAAAGAAAGTAGATTTTAATGATATACATAAAAAATAATATGAAGAGTAAATATGATACGTAAACTACCGAGCATTGGGCTTTCTGCTATTGCAATAATACTACTTAGTGGTTGTGTAAAACTTGGTCCTGACTTTTCAGGTATAGAGACCCCCCCTCTTCCTAAAAATATAACAGAAGACAAAAAAGCAAAAAGTGATTCTATAGTGCAATGGTGGAAAACTTTTAATGATCCTACCCTGAATACTTTGGTACAAAAGGCGTATGCACAAAACCTTGATCTCAAAAGTGCCGGTTTGCGTATTTTACAAGCACGTGCAGTCTTGGGTATAAGTGAAGGACTTAGTTTTCCTCAAATCCAAACACTTTCAGGGAATGCCGCAACAACACGAAATAATTCTAATAACTTTGAAGTGGCGAACCTAAACTTTGATCTAGGATGGGAGATGGATATCTGGGGTAAATATGCAAGAGGTATAGAATCTTCAGAAGCAAATCTATATGCAACTGTATCTTCATATAATGATATTATGGTCTCTGTTATTGCTGAAGTTGCACGTAATTATATTAACTACCGAACTGCAGAAGAACGTTTGGCTTATGCTGAAAGAAATGTTAAGATTCAAGAACGAGTTACAGAGATGACAGAAGTGCAATTCAATTCAGGAAACGTTTCAGAACTTGATATGCAACAGGCAAGATCACAACTGTATAATACACGTTCGGCAATTCCATCTTTGGAGATCTCAAAAGTCAAAGCGCGTAATGCTATATCCCTTTTATTGGCAATGGAAAGTAACGATGTCACTAGTTTGCTCTCAGCAGGACGTCATAAATATGCAGATTCAACTAGCAAATATATTGGATTGAAAAAAAGTGGAACATTGCAGCTCAAGCAGACCAATAATGATCTCTTAAATGTCAATATGATCCCACGAGCCCGTTTAAATCCGTACAATAAAATTGATGCGGATCTTATCAAAAGGCGACCAGATATTAAAATAGCTGAATATCAAGTACAGTCTAATAGCGCACTCATAGGTGCAAAAATGGCAGAACTCTATCCTAGTTTCTCTTTGTTCGGAAATATCGGATACAGTACAAATAATGCAATTGGCTCATGGGTATCTGGTAGTGATGCTTTAGGTGTTGCCATAGGACCGGCATTTTCATGGAATATCTTTCAATATGGGCGTATCAAGAATCAAATACGATTACAAGATGCCGTTTTCGAAGAGAGTTTAGTTAACTATAACAAAAAAGTACTATCAGCTGTTTCTGAAGTTTCTGATGCACTGAATAGTTATATTTTAACTAAAAAACAACAAATAGAAAACAGAAAAGCGGTAGATGCAACAGTACGAGCATTTAATATTTCGGTTATTCAATATAATGACGGTTTGGTCAGTTATCAACGTCTTCTTACGACTGTTGAAAAATTGACCACTACCCAAGACAGGTATGCTTCGATTCAAGGAAGTCTGGCTATCAATGCTATTTTACTATACAAAGCACTTGGTGGAGGATGGCAGATCAGTAAGGGTAACTCTTATTTGTCTGAAAAAACTGCTGCCAGGATGAAAAAACGTGTAGATTGGGATACATATCTTGATACAAATATGACACGTCTTCCTGAAGGAATGAAGTATGACTAATCCCTACCCTCATGAACTCACATTAGGTGATGTATATTTTTCACCTATGTTATTGGTTATCATTTTATCTTTTTTGGCAGCAGGTATTACAGTGATAGTGTTAAACAAGTTGAAATTATCACGATTCATCGTAGCGCCATCTTATGTTTTTATAGCGATTATGGCACTTTATATGGTATTGATAGACACATTTTGGATTAGATTTTAAAGGTTGATTATGAAAAAAATAATAAAAATTTTACTTACACTTACAATTTTGGGCACGGCAGGATATTTTACATACAATAAATATAGAGACTATATAGATAACCCATGGACAAGAGATGGTCAAGTACGTACTCAAGTGATACAAGTCACACCACGAGTTAATGGAATGGTCACAAAAATACATGTTGTTGATAATCAAAGAGTGAAAAGAGGTGATTTACTTTTTGAAATTGATCCATCTCAATATCAAGTC
This sequence comes from Sulfurovaceae bacterium, assembly GCA_963785375.1. GTDB lineage: Bacteria > Campylobacterota > Campylobacteria > Campylobacterales > Sulfurovaceae > Sulfurovum. The sequence continues at coordinate 184,006 of CAWAVD010000006.1, read as the reverse complement.
AAATATAATCAGGCAAAAGCTAGACTTCAACGTACACATGAAGCTGCCAAAGGTAAAAAGATAGAGTTTGAACGTGTAAAAAATATCTATGAAAAAGATAGAGGAGCTGTATCACAAAAAGATATGGTTAGGAATGAAACTAATTACTACAAATCACTGGCTGATATTGAGTCTTCTGAAGAAGCTGTTAATACCGCCAAACTTAATCTTTCCTATACTAAAGTTTATGCAGAAGTAGATGGGTATGTTTCTAACATTAACTTTCAGATAGGTTCACAGGCATCAGCGAATAAACCTATTTTGGCATTGGTAGATGAAAATGCATATTGGGTATTCGGTTTTTTCCGTGAAGATGCTATCCCTGAAGTTGCAGTCGGAGATAAGGCTATAGTAACACTATTGGCCTATCCTAATACTCCATTAAGTGGTAAAGTTGAATCTATAGCATGGGGGATCGCCCATTCAGATGGTAATCCTGGAAATAATCTTCTGCCAAGTGTAAAGCCAGTATTTCAGTGGATACGTCTTGCACAGAGAATTCCTGTTCGTATCAAATTAGATGAATTACCTGAAAATGTAAAACTTCGTTTTGGTATGACAGCTTCAGTCATGGTGCTAAACCGTAATAGTGAGCAGAAGTAGCTTGTAAAACAATTATGGTAAAATTCCGCCCATAAACAAAGTAAGGAATTGATGTGTTTAACATTCAAAACTATTCGAAACAAAATATCAAAAATGACATTCTCTCGGGAGCACTTGTAGCGGTTGCACTTGTTCCTGAAGCGATAGCATTTTCATTTATTGCAGGGGTTTCTCCTGTAGTTGGTCTCTACGGTGCATTTATCATTGGTCTGATCACTTCCCTGCTTGGTGGTAAACCTGGAATGATCTCTGGCGCTACGGGTTCTGTAGCTGTGGTATTTGTAGGACTTGGTCTTTCTGTGAAGAACATGTATCCAGATTTAGGTACTGAAGCGCTCTCCATGATGGTACTTCACTATATTCTTCTTACTTCTATTATTGCTGGATTCATACAAATAACTATTGGTGCTTTGAAGATGGGTAAATTTATTCGTCTAGTACCGCAGCCAGCACTTTTTGGATTTGTAAATGGTTTGGCTATTGTCATTGCAATGGCACAGCTTACATTTCTTTCACCGGTGAATATAGAACAGTATAATTCATGGATGGATATCATTGCCGCAAGTTTTTCCGAAAACTACGTTATGTATATCATCATCGTCTTTCACAATGGCAACAATGCAGTTCTTACCAAAGTTCTCTAAAGCTGTACCAGCAGGACTTGTAGCCATTGTACTTGTAACAATGGTTGTTTATTTTGGTGGTATTGAGACAAAAACAGTTGGTGACTTGGCAGACCTTTCAAATGTTTCTTTGCCCTCTTTTGTTATGCCTTTTAGTGATCTTTTTTCATGGGATCTATGGTGATCATTTTACCAGTAGCTGTGATTGTTGCCTTAGTTGGGCTGATAGAGTCTTTACTAACACTTTCTGTGCTGGATGAGATGGGTGGTAAACGTGGTTCAGGAAATAAAGAGTGTATCGCACTTGGTGTGGGTAATAGTACATCTGGCCTCTTTGGAGGTATGGCAGGATGTGCGATGATCGGACAATCGGTGATTAACTTTACTTCTGGTGGTCTTGGCCGACTATCTTCTTTTACAGCAGCTGTATTACTTATCATTCTTGTAGTAAGTTTTTCAGGTGTCATTGCCGCTATTCCAGTAGCAGTACTTGTAGGTATCATGTTCATGGTTAGTATCGGGACATTTGAATTCTCTTCATTAACCGTATTAAGTACATGCCTCGTTCAGATGCATTTGTACTTGGTTGTTGTGACGATCATTACGGTACTTGAAGACCTAGCTGTTGCGGTTATCGCGGGGATTATTATCTCTGCACTTGTATTTGCCTGGAATCATGCTAAGATCTTTGCACGTAGCTAAGGAAGAAAACGGTAAAAAGATCTATGAACTTGATGGTCCCCTTTTCTTTGCATCTGTTACATCATTTAATGAGAAGTTTGATGTAGATAATGATCCTTCAGAAGTGGTTATAGATTTTAAAAAAGCAAGAGTAATGGATAGTTCAGGTGCAGAAGCGATTGATGCAATTACTGAAAAATATAAACAAGCAAATAAAAAACTCACTCTTAGACATCTTTCAAAAGATTGTAAACGTTTACTTAAATCAGCGGGCCCTTTTTGTACGTATGAGGAAGATGATCCTACCTATAAAGTTGCATCTAACGTATAATTTTTTACTCAATACGTTAGAATTATCTAGCGTATTCTCTCCACTACACATATATTCTACAGACTGAATGCTACTATTAGCTATAAAGGATGTATTATGTTTTATAAAACGATAATAATTTCATTACTTTTATCTTCTTTCATATTTGCAAAACAATCAACTTTTCAATATGAAGGAGTGTCTGTACAGATGATAGATGCAGGTGGTAAAATAAAATACATTGTTGTAAAACGTGATATTCCTGATGAGTGCAAAAAAGTACCTATAAACAATACGATGGTTTGGACAGGCAACTATGCCAATGCTAAAGTGCCTGAAGCATGTAAGTCTACCTATGTACACACTACAGGAAATCTCTTACCTATGCAATTACATGAAGATATCGATACCTATGGAGAACTTGAAGTATTGGCTTTTATTAAGCATATGCAAAAAGATGACTCAATGTTACTGATAGATGGACGTAAGCAGGAGTGGTATGATTATCGTACAATACCAGGTGCGATCAATATGCCTTTTCATCACTTTAAGGAACGAAAAAGTTTTGAATTTGAGTTTGAACATGCATTAAGAATATTTGGAGTTAAGCTCAATGAAGATGAATCACTAGATTTCAGTCATGTTAAGACCATAGCCATCTTTTGCAATGGACCATGGTGTAGTCAGTCAGTAGCCATGATAGCAGCCTTCTGGAGATAGGATATCCACCTGAAAATATAAAGTGGTATCGTGGGGGTATGCAGACATGGTTGGCTGCAGGTATGACATCTACACGAAAATAAGTTGTAAAAATTAGGTATAACATTACACTCTACTAGATATATTAGATAAAAGGAGTTAGTAATGTATAAAATTATATTTCTACTTATTATGTTCAGCGTTTTTAGTTTTTCTAATGATATTCTTTTGACAGGTATTGAAACAGATTATATCAATACAAGAGGAGAACAAAAACGTATTACTGTAAAACGTGACATCGATCCAGAATGCAAAAAGATACACATTAGTAATGATATGTTTTGGAAAGATAAGTATGCCAGTCATAAGGTCTCAAAAGCATGTAAATCTACTTTTATTACTAGTGCAGGTAAAGTAATATTTCCAATAAAACTACATAAAGATGTCGAAACTTACGGGGAACTGGAAGTGATGGCATTTATCAAAGATATGCAGTATAATAGATCCATGCTTTTTATCGATACCCGTGATGAAGAGTGGTACGGATATCGTACTATACCCGGTGCAGACAACATGCACTACGTATATATCACTATGCCTAAGGTTTTTGAAGAAGAATATAAAGCTTCTTTAATAAAACTGGGTATTGTTCGAAAAAATAATGTTTTTGACTTTTCTCAAGCAAAAACAATTTTACTTTTTTGTAATGGTGCCTGGTGTAGTCAATCCCCAAAGATGGTTAATGCATTACTTACTATGGGGTACCCGCCAGAAAAGATAAAATGGTATAGAGGCGGATGGATGATTGGCTTGGTCTGAGGATGACATCTACTTGACCATAAGTTTAGTCAACAATGATTCTAGCATCTAGGGGCTGAATAGGTCTATTGTTGACACCATGCATTATTTTCTGGAATTTAGCTACTTGTTCTTTAGAGATAGTGAGTGTATCTTTAAATACAAACCATCTAACTCCCTCTGTACATGGAGGTGTGGTGAGTGAACCATTAAAACGATAATAATGTTTGTCTATTGGTAACAGAGCATTGGCTATTTTAGAAAGTTTCAATTTCTGTATCTCTCCGGCTTTTGTTGGCATTGTATCCCAAAACTTTGCTAATTCCTTATTTTCTTCACCTTCTTCGAACATGACGGCAAGTACAGCGATATTTCCATCTTTGTCTAAATTAACAAAATGTCCTTCTAGAGGGAATTCTTTTCCTTCTATATGGTTTTCACTAGGTGCATGGAAGTGAAATTGTTTAAGTTCAAATGTAATATCATCAATGACTACTGTACTTCCTTTAGCCATATTGACCTGAACAGTATGCCCATTATCAACAATATAATTAGAGTCACTTGTATAAGAAGGAGAAAGTGGTGGGAGAAAGCTATGAATTGAATGGGTAATGTTTATAGGTGACTGATTAAGTCCTGTAGCACACTCTCTATATTTTTCAGAAAGACTTCCCCATTTATCAGGTGAAGTGTGACCTGTATAACCCCAATGTATATCTTCATTTTTAGGTTCTGCATTATTTGCCAATAACATCATAGTAGATGCTAAAAGTATGGATGTGATTTTTTGCATAAGCAATCCTTTTCATATTAATAACTTAGTATAAAACGAATTAAATTAAAAAGAAGTGTAAATGGGTCAAAATAGGGATAAATATTAATAGAATATCTTTTTCATAAGGAATATATTGAATCAATAATACTGTTTAAATGTAGCAGTACTATTGTATATATTCTAAATAAAAAACATTCCTATCATGAGAAATATGAATGGAAGTAATGTCAGCATATAGATGCTTTTTTGTGTTTTAATGGCTTTAAAGACACCCCAAAAGAAGATTCCAATAGCAACTATGAATCCAATCGCCCAAGGCAACAGGATCATTGGATTTTCAGTTGCACAAAGTGAAAGTGTAATAAACATAAAAGTAAGAAATACTTTTGTCACTTATTTAACTCATCCTTTCCTAATTTTTCAACCATTTTGATACTCTCAAGCGCATTGTTGAGTATCTTTTTTGTAGATGTCAGGGGCTTCATATGTAGATTGGTTTGTTTTTTATCAAGACTTTCATCCATAAGAACTGTCATGACTTCCATTTCAAGTTCTTTGATGATCTCATTCATTTTATCTTCTATAAAGTCTATATTCATATTAATTAGTATGTCCCTGTTTTGCTTTGTGGTCTAAATATTTTAATTACATCTTCATTAGCTTCCATGTAATGCACCACCTATAAGGTCTATACAGTATGGAACAGCAGGAAAAACTGCATCCAAACATTCACGGATAGATTTTGGTTTTCCAGGAAGATTGATGATAAGTGAACCATTACAAATACCTGCTGTTTGGCGTGAGAGTATAGCTGTTGGTACATATTGTAAGCTTACTGCTCTCATCTGTTCTCCAAAACCTGGAAGAAGTTTTTGACATACATTTTCAGTGGCTTCAGTTGTTACGTCTCTTGGCGCAGGACCTGTTCCCCCAGTGGTGACTATAAGGTCACAATTCTCATCACGTGAAAGATTGACAAGGTTGTTTCTATCAGACTTTGCTCATCTGGTATGCATCTATATTCATATTCACATTCATTAAGCAAATACTCTTTCATTGTATCCATAATGGCTACACCTGAAATATCTTCATAGATTCCTTGTGAAGCTCTGTCACTTGTAGTGATAACACCAATTTTAATTTTATCCATTATAATTTTCCTTGTTTATATATAAAAATTTCAAGCATTATAACGTAATAGTTTTAGGTCTTAAACGTTAAGATCATCTAAAGGCAGAGGTCTTGAAAGATAGTGATCCTTGTGCATATTCAATGCCGAGTTTTTTAATTTCATCATAACTCTCTTGATCACATACAAACTCAGCAATCAATTTTAAGCTTTTTTCTCTCGCAAAAGTTTGAATTGTTTTAACAATAATTTGGCTATTTGTAGACTCATGAATATTTTCAATAAAAGAACCATCTATCTTCAAAGTAGTGATCGGTAAAAATTCTGTTTGAGCAAAGTTAGAACATTGTACACCAAAGTCATCAACTATAAATTCAATACCTAGTTTATGTATTGTTGAAATTAGTTCCTGTATCTCATTAGATTGTGTGATAGCCTGAGATTCCAATACCTCTAATGAAAGTAGTTTGGGGTCTAACAGAATAGTAATTAATTGTCTTTTGAATATATTCAACAAGTCCTTCATGATGAAATTCACAATCACTGATATTGATACTGAAGTTTTTCCCTGTTTTAGCAGCGTATTTACATCCCTGATCAAACATAAATTTAAAGATATTATAGAGTTGTCCACTGTGTCTTGCAGCTTTGATGAACTTACTTGGAGTGAAAATTGTCTTCTTTGTATTTAATACGGACTAAGAGCTCATACTTATCAATACTGTGATCATTTAAGTTAAAAATAGGTTGCGCATATGCCATAATATTATCATGTTCAAGTGCATATTTTATAATAGGTGACCAATGATTTGTATCATTGATCTGTTGGATGACTTTTAAATCATTTGAATAGAATTTAATTTGATTCCTACCTAGATTACGTGCCTCTTTTAATGCTAATTCTGCTTTTTTCAGCACATCATCTTCAGTTTGATAAGCAACACCTATTGTCGTTTCTATATGTATATTGAAATTTTCGGTCACTATAGAGAATTTAGAAATATCATCTTTGATCTTTTCAACATTATTCTGAAGACTCTCTAAATGTTCTTTGGTTGTGACAAGGGCAAATACATCATTGTTCAAATGATAAACTTTATAGGTTTCACTATACTTGGAAAAAAGAAAAGCACCTAGCTCTTTGAGAACATAATCTCCTACATCATATCCATTGGTTTCATTAATATGGCTAAAACCAATAATATCAATAAGGATAAGGGTTTGATGTGATTGTTTTGAAAAATCTTCAATCAATTTAATACGATTTGGTAACAAAGTCAATGAATCAGTTGTCATTTGGCGGTACGTCTCTTCATACTTGTGCTTAAGCTCAACCAACTGTCCATACTGTTTAATGGAGGTTCGAATGGTTGTATAAAGTCGTTCTCGTGTAAGCTCTGTTTTTTCTTTAAAATCATTAATATCATAGTGCTGAATGACATGCATTGGAGGAAAATCATTGGCCTGTCCTGTTCTGATGATCAACCTAATAAAATCATTTTCTAGTTCGTTTCTAATATACTCTACAAGTTCTAACCCTGCCTCTGGAGTTTCCATCACGACATCAATGAGAGCAAGTGCAATATCATCATGTTCTTTGAGTAATATTTTTGCTTCAGAAGAACTGTATGCATGTTAAAACCTCAAGTTCAAAATCAGAAAAATTCATTGATTCTAATGCAATGTTTGTTATATCATGAACGGCTTGGTCATCATCTACAATTAAAATCTTATGTATATTTTTTTTACTCTGCGTATGAGATTTTTGCTCTTTCGCAAAAGTTAAATTAGCCATGTTTTCCCTTTATAATTGATCTATCTAGTGTGATTCTGAAACCTAAACCATGAGGTGATACTTTCATGGTTTTTAATGTACCATTAAGCTGTTGTGTAATGAGGTTGTAAATAATATGCAAGCCAAGTCCACTTCCACCCTGTCCTCGTTTTGTGGTAAAGAAAGGGTCAAAGATCTTTTTCTCATGCTCCCTACTGATACCTTTTCCATTATCCTGGTAGTTTATAATGAAGTTGATCTGTTAATTCCATAGATATATTAATGATATTATCTTCACCTTCATTAAAAGCATGTTTAATAGAGTTCATAATTAGATTTGAAAAGATCTGTGAAAAAATCCCTGGATAACTATCAAGTACAATACTATCATCTATAGTATTGTTCACTTGTACCTCCTTATTATTTTATCTGCGCTTTAAAACTAAAAATAATACTATCAACATATTGTTTTAAATTAAATTCACGTTGCTCTTCAGAGTGTTGGTCAATAGAGATATTTTTAAATGATTTTACTAGGGTTACAGCATTATTTAATCTATCACGAATTGTTTGAACCAATTTATTCGTAATACTAATATACGATGTGAGTGCTTCTTCAGTTAGGATATCCTTCTTTGTAATTTGATTCTAGTTTTTTAAGTTCATGGTCAATTTGTGAAATACCTGTAAGCCCTACTCCCAATGGTGTATTGAGCTCATGTGCTATACCAGATACCAAAGATCCCAAAGATGCCATTTTTTCTGATTCTATGAGTATCTTTTGTGTTTCTTCAAGTTTTATCCAAACTCTCTTGAAGCTTATGTCGGACTTTCTCTTCACTGTTCACATAAGTAGTAATAAAGACTAAAAATAATACCAATAACGAAAATAAAATTAATGACAAAAAAGCCAATAATATAACCCTGTGATAAACCTATATCATATGGTTTTGCATAGGCGTCAACCAAGCCACTAAAAATCATTAATAAAAAAAATAAGAAAAGCCATACTAATGATTTTTTTTTATCTCCTATTGTGAAGCTTCCAAATACAGCTATCACTGACCAAAGTACATTCCCTCCACTGGCAACAAAGCCCCCAAGAAAAAATTGAAAGAAAAAAGGAAGTGAAGAATGAAATAATAATCTGAATATTTTGAGAAACTTCAAAATTTTTCGTAAAATATAAATAAGTAAAATTTAGTATTGTGACCATGATGTAAGCATAGGGTACCATCGCTGCTATATAGATATCATGATAGAGACAAAGTAGTCCCCCATAACAAACCACCTGTACTCATCAGTAAACCCATATAAATAAGAAAACTATGCTGACGTTTTTCATCTATCTGTATTGCTTGCAATATCTGCAATACTAAGTAGCGGCAATATATAATGTATGTACTTAGTCATTGAATATACTTTCATATTTGATTATATATTGTAATATAATTTTTTTAAATAAAATAATACTATATTACAATTAATTCTATAATAATGAGAGTGATACTATTTAACATATTTTTATCAAGATTTTATCAAGCAATGAGGTACTTAAAATTCTTTTACAATATCCCAGTAAGTAAGTCGCTTTAGTGATATAGTAACGGGGTTTTGGTTTATCGGCCAGTATGATTTTATGTACTACAGAGGCTACCGAAGTTGCCTCTTCCTTAAAAGGTACTTTTTTGGTACTTCCCTCTATACTTTTTAGGTATTTCTCTTTAAATAAAGAGTGATCAATATCCACATTTTCTTTTAACTTTTGTACAGCATTTTTTCGAAAATTACTTGTGATGGGTCCTGTATTGAGAAGTACAGGGTAGATATGGGTATCTTGGAGTTCCAAGTCTTAGTGTGTCTGTGAGTCCTTCTGCAGCATATTTACTTGCATTGTATGCACCTCTGCCAAAGAGTGAAATGATGCCCAGTACGGAGCTGTGCTGGATGATCTTTCCATAGCCCTGTTCTCTCATCACTGGAATTATCTGTCGGGTACATTCATGCAGACCAAAGACATTGGTTTCAAACTGTTCTTTGAGTACATCAGTGCTAATATCTTCCACAGCTCCAGGTTGACCATATCCTGCATTATTAAACCAGACATCTATCTTACTGTCAATTTCAAGTACTTTGTTGATAACTGCTCTGATCTCATCTGGATTTCTGACATCAAGCTGCATAGCATGTTCAAAACCTAGCTCTTTTAACATCTATACATCTTTTTCATCTCTTGCTGTAGGATAGACTTTGATAAAATTCTCTTTGAGATACTTTGCAGTTTCCAATCCTATGCCGGTGGAACAGCCTGTTATGACAATGTTGGTCATAATTTTATCCTTCTATATACTTTTTGAGTGTTTCAGTATGGACATGTTTACCTCGTATATGCTCCTTAGAAAACTCTACGATCATGCCGTGAAAGCGAGCATAAATAGTATGCAACGTTATCTCACTATCATACATTTTGGTTATTTTATCCAAGTTTGCTTCGATCCCCTCTTGCATCCATGCCTGTATCTGCATATAGCTCTCAAAACTGTAGTCAAAAGCCTCAAGAAGTCTGTGTGTATAGCTATCGACAACAAAGATCTCGCGTCCACAACCATAACAAAGGATAGAGTCTGCACTCTCCATCCCTATTCCTTTTTGTTCGAGCAACCAGTCTCGAGTTACTTCATTTTGAAATATTTCAAATGTATGAAACGCATCGAGAATATTTTGACAAAGTATTTGAAGCCTTACAGCCTTGGTATTGTAAAAACCACTGGGTTTGATGAGTGTAGCGATCTGACTGACTTCTACCCTGCTTAAAGCCTCCAACGATAGTAGGCCACCCTCTTTTAAATTTTTCAGTGACTCCTCTACTCTTTCCCATTTTGTCTGCTGGGTCAGGATCGCACCGATGATGACTTCAAAAGTACCGCTTCGCGGCCACCATAGTGTATCTCTAGTGGTTTTGAGATATCCCATGTTTTTAAGGGCACGAAGAAGATCGTAACTACTTTGCAAAAGACACCTTTACTTGTTATTTGTATGATGTTGCAATAGATAATCTTTCAATATCTCGCTATGGTCAAAAACCAATTGATCCATCGGTATCTCTTCTAGTGCGTAAACCTTTGCTTCTTTTGCATCATCTCCACCTTTGGGTTGTCCATGTGCTTGTGCTATGAAGACAACACTTGCAGTATGAAATCCTGGGTCACGCTTAGGATCAGAATAGATACCAAGAAGTTTACTTATCTGTACATCCAAGTGCGTCTCTTCCTGCATCTCCCGTCTTAAAGCATCCTCTACACGCTCACCTACATCTACAAAACCACCAGGAAGTGCTAAGCCTTTTGGATCATTTTTACGCTCGATAAGTATGATACCCATAAATGTACCTCCCTCATACAACTCTATAATGCCATCAGTAGTCAGATAGGGTGTCTTCGGCATGAAAGCCATAGGGCTCTCCTTTGTATCGTGCCTGTATAATAGGTAAAAACTTTATTATGCTCTACTTGTTGCTATGTGCTATGTGAGAATGTATAAGATAATTTTAACCAAAAGTATCTATATTTTTACTCTTCTAGCTGTGATAATAAAAATGAAATCAAACATTGACCCACTTTTTACTGTTGGTTTTCTTCTTTGAGAACAGGTTTGATGGGGACATTAACTTATGATATAATTTATTGATCTTTTATAAAGCAAGGTAGATGAATTGGGAAAACATCTGTACTGCTAGCATGCAAGGTGTTGATAGTTATATTAGACGAACCTTTTTGCTTATACAGACCGAAATATAGAACTATCAGGTATAGGAAGTCTATTGACTAACAGTCCTCATACTAGACGATCGTCGTGTGTCAACCTTTTACTGAGCATGTAACATTTTCAAAACTCTCTTCCTTGCTAAATACTTATGAAAAAATTAAGACTATGACTTTATGAAAGGAATTCGATCTAGAAGCCTATAAAAAAGCTTATAACAGTAAAGTTATTCCGTTATACTTACTAGATACAGATGGTAAATAACAAGTTTGATATACGAAAGTAAGGAAAAACAATGAAAAAAGAGATACCCAATACATTTCAGCAAGCCTTTGTACTGCTACTGCTCTTTATAACTCTAATGGGATTCATCGGTATGATTCATGAATTTTTAATCTCACTTGTTCTTGCTGCGATCTTTTCGGGGTTGCTTTATCCTTTTTACCGTAAACTCTTTTACTATTTAAAAAAAAGATCTGCTTTAGCGGCGGGTACTACACTGATCATCACTGCATTTGCTTTTGGTTTTCCTTTGGCCGGCTTTACAGGTATGGTAACAAGTGAAGCCATACAGATCACTAAAAAGGCACGTCCTATAGTCAAAGAAGTTCTGAACAATAATCTCTCTTTTAATGAACAACTACCTGAATGGCTACCTTTTAAAGAGAAGCTTGAACCTTTTCATGGGACCATTGTCAAGAAAGCTTCTGAGGCAACTAATGCTATGGGAAGCTGGCTCGTTTCAAGTTTATCAAGTGCTACCAAAGGAACCGTAGGTTTTTTCATTGGTCTTTTTATTATGTTTTATGCTATGTTTCATTTTTTGATACATGGCCCACAACTATTACAGACGCTTACTTCTCTACTGCCTCTATCGGAAGAGGATCGAACTGAAGTGATGAGCCGTGGGTTGATGGTTACCAGGGCATCACTGAAAGGTATCATTGTTGTAGGGGTCATCGAAGGGCTATTGGTCGGATTGGCATTGTGGATGGCTGGAATAGATGGTTCAGCATTTTGGGGAAGTGTTGTTTTCCTTCTTGCTGCTATTCCCGGATTAGGAGCATCGTTGATTTGGTTACCTGCTTCTATATATTTACTATTTATAGGCAGTACGGGATGGGGCATTGGTCTTGTAGTTTGGGGAGTACTAGTAGTAGGAATTGTTGATTATCTTATTCGTCCCTGGATTGTTGGAAATGACGCTAAGTTGCCGGATCTGGTTATACTCATATCGATTATTGGGGGAATTATCACTTTTGGTCCTGTAGGTATCATTATAGGTCCAGTGATAGCGGCTCTTTTAGATACGATCTTAAACATTTATAAAAAGACGTTTCAGCATCTGTTGCCTACTAAATAATATGGATGGATGAAAAAAATACTTTATAGGCTATGAAATGATAAGCAAGCTATTTAATAAGCAACTTTTACTCGTTGCCCTGTTACCCATTTTACTCTTTGCCGATAACGAAAATATCAAAAAGGATAATAATATGCAAAAAGATAAAAAGACTGTCTCCTTAGTCCTTGGCAGCGGCGGTGCAAGAGGATATGCCCACATTGGTGTCATTGAAATCCTTGAAGAACAAGGATATGAGATCAAATCTATTTCTGGATCCTCCATGGGGGCATTGATAGGAGGACTATATGCTGCAAGAAAAATGGAAACCTATAAAGAGTGGGTTCTCTCTTTGGATTTTATAGATACACTCAAGCTACTTGATATTTCACTATCAGATGGAGGCATAGTGAATATCGACACTGTGTATAAAAAAATCGAACAAATGATAGGTGACATTAAGATAGAAGATCTACCTATAACGTATATGGCTGTAGCATCAGATATTAAAAATCAGAAAAAAATATGGTTCAAAAAAGGAAAGCTTATCGATGCTATAAGGGCCTCCATCGCTATACCTACGGTCTTTGTGCCAGTCGTAAAAAAGGATATGATCCTTGTTGATGGTGGTGTGTTAGATCCCCTACCAATTGGATCTGTTTCATCAGATGAAACAGATCTTACTATAGCTGTGAACCTAAATGCGAACATAGAAAATACCTATAAAATAGAGACTCTTGAAAAAGACGAGAAAGCAGGAAATACATTGTATAAAAAGACGATACAGCTACTAGATGAAGCCAAGAAAGTGATAGGTACTGAAACATCTAAAGAAGAGACGAAGCTAGATATTTTTTATATACTGAATAAAAGTTTAGATGCCACTCAAAGTCTTATAGTAGAAAATACCATCAAAGAGCATCAACCCGATCTGATCATAGAGATCCCTAGAGATGCTTGTGAATCCTATGAGTTCAGCAAAGCCTATGAGATGATAGAGATAGGCAAAAGAGCTACAGTAAAAAGTTTAAAAACTATGATATAAATATCTTATGAGGAGAACATTACGTCCGACTTCTAACCTATAGAGTTTAGCTCTTCAATACATGCCCTACATTCTTCATGAAGTAAGTCGCAGTCAAAGGTGCAAAAAAGTCAAACGCTTTTTGTGCATCTATGATCTTGTCCTCATTGTCCAAAGAAAACTTCTATAGTTGTGCCTCTATCGAGTATTTCTTGTATCTTTTTTGTATCCCATACTGTAAGTAAGCAGTGCTTCAAGTTCTTCTTTTGTCCCTACTTTTAGATAGTCTGAAAGGTCTAGATTTGAGGGGTAAGTCACATTTGCTAGAAATTGTTTGACATAATCCTCTTTCCCTGCTTCAAAGTAGCGTAACTGGGTACGGATGAAGCTAGGTTTTTGTGTTTGGAAAAAAGCAGGAGAGAGAAGTATAAGTCTGTCTATACGCTCTTTGCATGATACACATATTCAAATGCCTGCTGTGCACCATAAGAAAAACCAGCAACACAATAGTCACTTTCCACAAGATATGGAGCAAAGAGTTCCTTTTCATTCTGAAGTGAAAAGCCATTAAAGTATTTCATTAGATGTTAAAAGATCTTACGTAAGATCACTCTACACTCTTCAGCTGTAATATTCTCATGTGCTAAGAGATAAACAGAGACTTCACTTAGTGCTTTCTCCAATGTTTTTAAAAGTGTAGTGACCTCTGAAACAGATTCACGCAAAAGTTCTTCTTCCTGTTGTGTGGTGACGATGAAGTTTTCGCTCATGACATACTCGTAGACAACTTTTCTGACTATCTCTTTTGCCTGGGCGATATCTGTACTTGCATTGGTAAATTGTTCATTATAGTGTATCTTGGTAGCGATACTGCCTGCAAGATAGACTTTAATGCGTGAGAGAAGTTGACTTTTGGATAGTATCTCATGTTCCTGACTTAGCAGTCTGGTATTTACAATACCTATTTTCTCAAATTCAACATCCAGCCATGTGGCAATAACAGCCTTTGCCGCTTGATAAATGGCTTGAATTTCTCTCTCTTCTTCTGTAAATGAAAGTATTCTGCGTTTTCCCAGTAATACCTTCTCTTTTACTGCCTCAAAATCAGAGGTTTCAACCACACTACGCCCTTGTCTCATGGCATAAATTGCAGCTTCATTGGTGAGTGTATCGAGTGCAGCAGAGTTAAATCCTACGGTCATCCGCGCAACCTCTTCTATATCTACATTATTGGGCTTTTGTGCAAGATAAAGTTCAAGTGTTTTAGCTCTATCTTCCAGGTCAGGTAGTGAAATATGTATACGTCTATCGAAACGTCCTGCTCGAAGCAGTGCTTCATCGAGCATCTCTATTTTATTGGTAGCACCAATGACTATAACACCAGAACTGTCTTCAAATCCATCCATTTCAGTAAAAGCTGATTAAGTGTTGCTTCTCTTTCATCATTTCTAAACTCACCACGACTTTTGCCTACCGCGTCTATCTCGTCTATAAAAACAATACTTGGCGCCATCTGTTTTGCTTTTTTAAAAAGCTCAGAGACTCTTTTTGCGCCCATTCCTACATATATGTGTACAAAAGATGCACCACTTTGGTAAAAGAAAGGTACATTTGCCTCGCCGGCAACCGCTTTTGAAATAAGTGTTTTCCCTACACCTGGAGGTCCTACCAGTAGTACACCTTTAGGTAAACGAATGTCCAGATCACGATATTTCTGTGGTTCTTTAAGAAAATCGATGATCTCTTCAAGCTCCTCTTTTACATCTTTTATTCCCGCTACATCAGAAAAAGTGACATGTGAGGTAAGTGCCTGTACAGGTTCATTTGCAAGTGTATCATCTGCTTTCGAGGCCGCTCTGAT
Organism: Sulfurovaceae bacterium; assembly: GCA_963785375.1. Taxonomy (GTDB): domain Bacteria; phylum Campylobacterota; class Campylobacteria; order Campylobacterales; family Sulfurovaceae; genus Sulfurovum. The sequence continues at coordinate 168,586 of CAWAVD010000006.1, read as the reverse complement.
ATGTTTGAGTTGTTGTAGTCTATTTTGTTTCATAAGTCTATATAAAAAGCCAAATGCAGCTATGATGATAAGAAGTGAAAAAAGATCATAAAGATAGCTGTTATCCTGACGTACCTCTACAGGGTATTTGGTAAAAAATGCGGTTTTGTTAACAGCATCTTTATATATCTTGTATTGTTCTGTATCTGTTTTTAGGCGTATAAAGTCACCATCTATGATAACTTTTTGTATTTTGCCTTCAGTATAAAGCGTATTTGCCTGATCATGTGTAATGAGTTTATCAGTATCTCTAAAGGTTGCAAATGAAAGCAGTATAAGTAATACTACAAGCAGTCCTGCAATGATTTTAATGTTTGAAGAGTTAAGTGCTAATGGATTAAATTTTGGCTTTGTTGCCTTCATTGGTTACCTCCATGTTATTTAGAAAGACCCAGTTTGCAGCTTAGGTCTTCATCACTTGTAACAGATACTTTATTGAAGTATTGATCAAATCCATGATAGACACCATCTTTACCACTTTCCAGTAAGACTTCAAGGTTCTGAGTATGCTCACGTCTAAAAGCAAAGTTCTTAGCCTTGATAATATCTGTAAGTTCACGATGACGCTCTTTTGCTATGTTGCCCCTTATTTCAGGTTTCATTGTTGCAGAAGCGGTGTTGTCTCTCTTAGAGTATGAAAAAGCATGAACATGGGTCAGTGGCAGCTCTTTGACTCTAGAGATCGCTTCAGCCCACTCCTTATCATCTTCTCCTGGATGACCTACAATATAATCCGTTCCCAAAGCATAACCTTGATCAGCAATTTTTCTAAAAAGTTCTAGATCTGTTTTATATTCATTTCGTCTGTTCATTAGTTTAAGCATTTTGTCACTGGTATGCTGCAGGGCAATGTGTAGATGTCTTGCCATCCATGGTTCTTGGAGTAGTTCCATAAACTCATCATCTATCTGTATGGGTTCAAGACTACCTATACGTATACGCCTTACACCACGTATCATGCTCATTTTTTTCAACAGTTTTGCCATAGATGTGTTGTGGTCATGTCCGTAACTTCCTACATTTGTTCCCGTCAGTATGAACTCTCCAAAACCATTGCATGCAAGTTTGTATATCTGCTCCAGGATAGTCTCTTCTTTATGAGAACGTGCATCACCACGTACTGGTGGGATGATACAGTACGAACATCTAAAGTCACAACCCTCTTGGATCTTAATAAAGGCTCTACTCTTTCCTACGAACTCTTCAACAATAGTTGAGTCTATATGTTCAAGGTCCCCTATCTGATAAAAAGGAGTCTCATTTTTTAGTACTGCATTGATGTTTTCTTTTTCAGAATGGCCCATAACACCAAATACTTTTTTGTCCTCAAAAAGAGACTCACCTTTTGAATGGGAACCACAGCCTGCAAATACTACTTTGGCATTAGGATTCTTTCGTTTCATAGAAGCAATGTAATTACGTACTGAAGAATCTGCACCATTAGTAACAGTACAGGAGTTTACAACGATGTAATCAGAGTGTAGTTCATTGTCTGTAAGCTCATAGTCTTTAAGTTTTGACATCATTACCTGGGTATCAAACTGATTTGTACGACATCCAAAGGTTTTAAAATAAACTTTTTGCATACTTAAAGCTCCTTATTTGGATCTATCTCATCCATGGAAGTTCAGGTCTAGGTACATTTTTATCCACGTATATAGATTGTGTAGGAAAAGCAAGTTGTATCTTTTCTTCTTCTTGAATACGTGAAATTATCTCAATGGAAATAGTACTTCTAAGTGTCATAGTTGCATAAGAGTTAGTAAGATACCATGCAGATATTTTTAAACCATAAGGCTCAATGTGTGTAAAGATACGAGGCTCAACATTTGTATTTCTCATACCATACTTGCTTCTCAATTTGTTGAGCTGTTTTCTTGTGATCTCTGTATACCCTTTTGAGTATTTTTTTGTGATCTCTTTAGCAATTTGTGTAGCCTTATGTGCATCTGAATCAAAAGTAATGACAAAGTCTATACCATCCCATACTGTTTTTAGTCCAGAATGAGAATAGTTGGCGATCATATCAGTAAATATGAAGTTGTTCGGGATGAAGATCATACGCCCTGCCCTTCGGTTGGTCATAAACGATGTTAGATTGATATCTTCATGCATTGTCATACGAAGCATTGAGATATCTACGATATCCCCTACATACTCCACTCCTTCACGTACAAATCGAACCCTGTCACCTACATGGATAGAACCTCCAAGTACAATTGTTGCCCAACCCATAAGAGACATGAACCAGTCTTTCATAGCAATGGCAATACCGGCTGAGGCAAAACCAAGAATTGTAACAAGATAACTTACATTTTCTATATAGGCAAGGAGTAAGGTTAAAATTAAAATACTTACAAAAGAGATATTGAGTGCTTTGTTGATAGCATAAAAATTTTCATTGTCTGACATATATTTCTTAACAAAATATTTAATAAAAAATAAAAGGAAAATAAAGAAAAGGATGATCGCTCCGATCGTCACAGTTCTTTCTATCTCTCTTTGAATATCATTTTTGAGATTGAGCTCGATCTCATCAATTTTTTTACTATGCACATTTTTTGTTGTTTTGAATATCTCTAGGACAGGAATAAATGTTTTAATTTGATCTACAGTATCTTTTTGTTCATTGATGTAGTCAAATTCAATGGGTCTAATGTTAAAAGTTTTTTGAGAATAAGCTGTTTTCGCCTTAAACTTTTCTACAATATATTGTAGCGATTCATATCGGTTATTGTACCCTTCTATATCAGATTGGAGTTTTTCTCTATAGGAGAGTGCACCAATTACTGCAAAGGGCTTTCTACTTTAGGTACATCATCTAAAGCAGGAGGTGTAAGAAACTTTTTAAAAGGGTCTTTTTCATACTCTTTTAACAGTTGAAGTTTACCAAGAAGTGTGATCATATTCTCTTGTGCATTTTGCAACTCTTCATTTTCTTCATTTGGTTCTTTTCTTTATTTTTTCCAAACGCTCAATTTCTGCATCCAATGTTATCTGTTGTTCTTCGAGTTCTTTGTATGTATGATAGTTACTGTAAATCTTTGACCATATATTATTATCAGCGAGTTCTTTTTCGAGAGCTTCCTTTTGAATAAGAAGCTGATTTATTTTTTTCATGTCAAGAGGAGTTTGTTCTTCCACTGTTTCCCTGCTAGTGTTTCTTCATAGGTTTCTTCAGCATAAGTTGGTCTCAGCAAAAGTGGCTGTAAAAGATAGAAGAGAAAAGGCTATAAGTATATTTTTTAACTTCATTTTTTCTTCTCCAAAACTGCGAAGTACTTTTTTCACTATACTTTCATCAATGTCAGATGCCATTTTATAGTTACCCATACCTTGAGGCAAGATAAACTTGATACTCCCTCTGGCACTTTTTTTGTCTAAAAAGAAGTGTTCATAAAAATCATCTACATCTTTAATCACATATTCAGTAGGTAAAGAAGACTTTTCTAAAAGTGTTTTAACGGCTTCTGCCTCCTCTTGAGTAAACAACCCTAGCTCTACAGCAAGAGCATTGGCCATTACCATTCCTATAGCTACGGCTTCACCATGCAAGTAGGTTGTGTAGTTGGTTTCATTTTCAACCACGTGCCCAAAGGTATGTCCATAATTAAGTACAGCACGTATGCCCGCTTCTTTTTCATCTTGATTTACAACCCAAGCCTTTAGCTCTACACTCTTTTTAATGACTTCTTTAAGTGTCTCACTATCATTAAAATCAGCCTTCTGTAAGAATTCAAAGTATGACTTGTCGAACATCACAGCCATTTTGACTATCTCTGCGATACCTGCGGCAAACTCTCTTGGAGGGAGTGTTTTCAAAAATGCCGGATCTATGTAAACAGCTTTAGGTTGATAGAATGCACCTATAAGATTTTTACCATATTTGTTATTGACACCTGTTTTCCCACCTACACTTGCATCAACTTGGCTAAGCAGTGTTGTAGGTATCTGTATAAAGTCTATCCCCCTTTGATACAAGCTTGCCGTAAATCCTGTCATATCACCTATAACACCACCACCAAAAGCGATGAGTAGAGATTTTCTATCAAGTTTATATTCAAAACATTCATTGAGTATATTTTCTACTGTCTCCAAGGTTTTGTACCCTTCACCATCAGGAACGGTTACAACATGAAGTTTTGTGGCATTGAGGTGGGAAAGAAGCGTTTCAAGATGATATCCAGCAACTGTCGGGTTTGTAACTACAACGACATTGGTATCAAAAGTAAGTTGTGGTAATGCATCAATCGTGATGTCATAAGTAATGTTCTGTGTATGTGCTAATTCGATAGGAACGATCATCTAGTAAAACCTTGCGTGTTACGTTATTAATTGGCTTTATTTTATCTTATTTGTGATTAAGTATCGTTTTAAGGGTCCTTATTCGCGCCTTTATTAAGACTCAGTGAGTGCAAAAGGAACAAGCAGTTTTGGGTGTCTGTTTGTGGTAAGAATAAAGTCTTGAATTTTGTTAGAGATGAGTTTTCTGAGACTCTCTGTATTGAGTCGTTTCTCAAAAGGCGCAATTTGGAGTATATCTTCCATATTTGAAAGTTCTCGTATAGGATTGGCAACTTTCTGTTCGATCTTCATCTCCATGTTAAAGATATGTGTGAGTGTCTCATAATGTTCTATAATCATTTTTTTACTCTTAAAGTCCCCTTCTGGGTCAAAGTCACCAAGTGTAAGGCCCTAAACCCAGTGTCTCAGAAGTATCAAAGGCTGTGGATGAAATGGATTCCATTTTTTCATTTTCACTCATCAGTACTACAGACCTTTTTGATGTTATAGAGCAGTTTGTCACCAAAAAGGAAAACCAACTTTTTTAGCTCATAGAGTGTCTCTTTAAGTCTCATCAGCCTCAAATGTCGGAATACTGTTCATTACCAAATCCCACATTAAATTCATGTATATCATTTTTCACTAAAGATTTGACATTCTCGTTATCATAAGAGATAGAAAGCGTGACATGTTCTGACTCTAATGTTTTTAGTTCCTCTATCAGTTCAAAATTATTTGGATATAAAATACGGACATAGAGATCTTTATCTTCTAATTTTTCAACCATATAAATACTCTGTTTAAGATAAAGCAGTGCATCTTTTTGATCATGTCTAAGATCCAAAATAAGATAAATATTTTTACCAAACGGTTCAGGAAAAAGACCTATTCTTTTGTTGATCGTCTTGTATACACCATTAAGAACTATAGGTTTTCCCAGAATGAGTAAGGTGTCATTAGGACGTATCATCGTGCATTTGTTGGAAGGATCAGTTTTTCATCTCTGTAAAGTGCAGCGATCTTCCATTGATTTTGAAGTATTGAGCCTATGTGTCTATAGGCATAAGAACTGCCGAAAGGTACATGTACCTCCATGATCTCACCTTGGCCCAAGTCCAACATTCTGAGCAACGAGAGGTACATTGGGAAGATGGTCATAAAGATGGGCAGCTATAAGTTTATCACTGTGTACTGTCGTGATGTTTTCCTGGTCTTTTCCTATCTCATCATTATCCCATTGATTTACAAGTACTATACGCATTTTAGTGTTAATAAGAGCAATATTCTTTAGTACATATCGGGCATCTTCTATATCCTCCATGACGATAAAAATATTAGAGAATTTAGTGGCATCCATAATATTTTTAAGTTTTGAGAAACTTGTAGGGTCTGCATCAATGACTGTGATGTTCTTACCCATTTTATTGGGTGTCGTATCTGCTTTATAGCATGTCACATAGTATTGATTTTCAGCAACTCTATTTTGACTGACCCATTCTATAAAATGTTTAGCGATGCTACCACTAGCTAAGATAAGTATGTTTTTGATGAAAATCCTTTACATTGTACTGCTAAATTAAGAAAACCTGTTCTGACTATGTACACCTTAAACTCTTCATAAGTAAGGGGTCAGATGAACAATTGCTTTTGTCTTATTTTGTAAAATATAGATATACTTTCGTAATTATTTTTGAGGGATATTATAACACAATGGAATTTCAGATAGATAAAACAGATGGAAAAGCGAGAGCTTGTACTATAAAAACAGCCCATTCAACGATACAAACACCGGTATTTATGCCTGTAGGTACTGTAGGAGCTATCAAATCACTTGATGCAACGGACCTTGCTACATTCCTTAAACCAGAGATCATTTTGGGAAATACCTATCATTTATATCTTCGTCCAGGTGATGAAACCATTAAGACTATGGGAAAATTACATGGTTTTACAAAGTATCCTAAAAGTTTTCTGACTGACAGTGGTGGATTTCAGGCTTTTTCACTCTCAGACAATGTTAAGATTGATGAAGGAGGTATCACTTTTAGAAGCCACATTGATGGAAGCAAGCACTATTTTACGCCTAAAAAAGTGATAGATATACAACATAACTTAGGTTCAGACATTATGATGATACTTGATGATCTTGTCGCCCTACCCGCAACACAAGAACGTATTAAAGCGAGTATCGAACGTACTACACGTTGGGCGAAGAATCCATAGACTATCTCAGAGCTAAGCAAAAAAAAGGTATAGGTGTGGATCAAAATATATTTGCTATTATCCAGGGTGGTACAGATAATGCTTTTCGAGAGAAGTCTGCCAAAGAACTCTGTGCTATGGATTATGATGGTTTTGCTATAGGTGGACTTAGCGTTGGAGAAGCAAATCAAGATATGTATGATACGGTAGAATGGACCACGCAGTTTATGCCAGAAGAAAAGCCTCGTTATCTTATGGGAGTAGGAACACCGGAAGATCTAGTAGAAAATGTTGCACGAGGTGTAGATATGTTTGATTGTGTAATGCCTACAAGAAATGCACGTAATGGTACGCTTTTTACAAGTTTTGGAAAAGTAAATATTAAAAAAGCTGAGTATACGACTGATGAAGGACCTATTGATCCTGAATGTGGCTGTATGGTTTGTCAAACCTATTCACGATCGTATTTACGTCATCTCTTTCGTGCGAGAGAAATTACCTATTTTAGACTAGGCACTATTCATAATCTCTATTACTATCTTGAATCTGATGAATCAAATGAGAGAAGCTATTATAAAGAACGATTTGAGGCATTTAAAACTGAATTTTATGAGAAGCGAAAGAAAATTCAAAATTACAATTTGTAAGAATGATTGTATTATCTTTTTATTGACAATCTCAAAACCATATTCATTCTTCTTATTATTTTCTTCTTTAACTCTTGCATCTAATGAAGGTTTACCTGTGATGAGAGCACCTTTAATGTGTTTAATACATGAAAAAAATTTTTATTAAAAGGGGTCAGTGATCTCTTTGATTTTTTTATGTTGATCACTGCTACTATGTCATGAATAGTATGCATATAATACATTTTATTAATCGCTCTCTGGACTCTATAATCTTTCATTACTTCAATATTTTTTATCCATACTTCCTTATCAATTTTTGTTAGTTGTGGTATATGCTGGATATATTCTATCTCATGTAGAATTTTCTGTTTATACTTTTCACACTCTTCTGAAATACACTCTTCAATATCTTTTCATAATATTTTAAAATCGTATTAACTTCTTCATTTTTTAGCGGTTTATTTTCACACTGATGGATATAAAATGGTTTTTTATCATAATCATTGTCAATATCCTTAAGAATTTCTAAAGCTGTATAGATAAATATATTTATCCTCTTTTGCATTTCTGTAGTAACGATACCATGATTTGATATCTCTACTCTTGGTCCAACATATTCTACTTTTGACATAAATCTTACCTTTTCTTTCAATAAGTATTTCAATATAAAATTTAATATTTTTATAAAAGTTAAAATAATAAAATAACTATTAGTAATTTATCGAATGAATTACATGAATAATATGTCAAAGTATTAAATAAATCTATTATTTATATGGTACTTTTGCAGAAGGTGTTTCTTTGGAAGTATGTTCTAAATGGGTATCCTGATCATCGAAGAATATGTCTGCACCAAATGCTTTGATCACTTCATACTTCTGTACACCGCCTTGGAAAAAGGCTTCATCAACACGTACTCCCCACCCTTCCAATGTACCCAACACTCTTTCATGTGTAGAGAAATTTCTGGCTGTAACGAGTGCTGTACGGATGGGTGAACTTTCCATAGGGAATTTGTCCTGTATCTCTGAGATGGTTTTGAGAAATTTGAAAAATGGTCCTTTACTTAGCGGGTTTTGTGCATTTTTTCGTTCGTGATCAATGAATGCCTCCAACCCTTTTTCTTGGTAGACTTTTTCACTCTCATCTCCAAATATGACAGCATCACCATCAAAGGCGATCTTTACAATATCACTCTCTTCTGACGTAATGGGTGTATGTGGAAGTATGGTCGCAGCAGCAACACCTGAATTTACTGCTTCTTCAACATCCGGCGAATGTGCGGAAAGAAATAGATCTACTTTAAAAGCATCAAGGTATCTGCTTACAGGAGTTCCTGCTGTCCATCCAGTACGTTCGATATCTAAGTTGTAATGTTCTATGGAACGACCTATGCGTAATCCTGTTGCAGCATTATTACGGGAAAGGATGATGACCTCTATAAGTTTGTTGTCAAATTTTTTATTGATTGAAAGCAGATTTTGAACAAACCTGAAACCGGAACCTTTTGCTAAAGGATTATCTAAATTCTCAAGTTGGTGTTTATAGTAGCTCTCTAGACCTTCTTCGTCAAAAATAGCATTTTCTTCTTCTAAGTTAAAGAGTGCACGTGAAGAAATTGCTATCACAAGTTTATCTTTAAGGTCATATGCCATTGTTTTCCTTTTATGTTTATCGTATTTTAGTCAATTTTACTTTATGAGATGGCGTATTGAAGAATAACAAATAAATCTGCTGATTCATTCCGCATTACTAAATAGAGGTTATCAAATGGAAACACTTTTTGTATACGGTACACTGATGCCAAACTGTCCAAATGGACATGTATTAGAAAATATAGTAGGTAAGTTTGTTCCTGCAACAGTAACAGGTAGCCTTATAGGTGCAGGTTGGTCTGCATCTATGGGATATCCAGGTATAAAATTTGATTCTGATGGTGATACTGTACATGGGTATCTATTTTATTCACGTAATCTTGAGGATCATTGGGAGTATTTTAGATGCATTTGAAGGTGAAGAGTTTGTCCGTACAGAAGTGACGGTAGAACGGTATGATGAGCTTGAGATTGATACCTATATCTATGTGCTTAAACATGATAAAGATGAAATTAATGATGAATAAAATTTTGGTTGATAATAATCTATTACAATAATTTAAAGGAATAAGAATGAGTTTTGGAAATATAGTTTGATTGATCATTGTTGCTGTTGTTGCTTATTTAATCATCATTTATAATAAATTTGTCTCATTGCGAGCAGGTATAGATGCCTCTTGGTCAGATATTGATGTACAGCTGAAACGTCGTTATGATCTTATCCCTGCATTTGTGGATACAGTCGAGGATATAAAGAGTATGAAGCAGAAACGCTTGAAAAGGTTATACAGGCACGTCAACAAGGACTTAGTGCAGGATCAGTAGATGAAAAAGCAGCTGCGGCCAATATGCTTATGGAGCATTAGGTAAATTGTTTGCTTTGGCAGAAGCGTACCCTGACCTCAAAGCCAACACTAACTTTCTTGATCTTCAAAATCAACTCTCTAATCTTGAAGATGCCATTCAAAATGCAAGACGGTATTATAACGCTATCGTAAGGGATTACAATGCCAAAACAGAGTCTTTTCCTGATTTATTTATCGCACAAAAATATAATTTTACTGCACGTGATTATTTTGAGCTTGATGAAAGTGAAGCTAGTGCTGTTAAAAAGATGCCTAAAATAGAACTTTAAATTTATGATCAGACTCTTATAATTGCCTTCCTCTTTTTAGGATTGGTTCAGCTTGCTCATGCTGAAAAGATCTCTAACTATAAAATAGATGTTACAGTGAACAGAGCGGTGAACTCTTCATTGTCGAGTCCATTGAGTATGACTTTGAACAGCAGAGCAAACATGGGATATTTAGTGATATTCCTTGATTCAATAAAAGAAAAGATCATAAAAGATCTAGGTTTGTATGAATTCTCTGTGCAGCTTGATGGTGGATATTGTAGAGTGGCAACAATCTACATATTGGTTCTAATACAGGCCGGAGATGTGTTGCGCTTGAAAATAGGTTCAGCCAATACATATATAACAGGTAAACATCTATATAAAATAGTCATACCGTGTAAAAAAAGGTGTTTTTCCTGCTACCAAAAATGAAGAAGAATGATGCTATACGTTGGAATATCATTGGTTCAGGATGGCAGGTTCCCATTACGAATATAGAAGCAAATTTTTACTTGCCCCCTTCTCTTACTCAACATGATATAGCCCTTTCAACTTATACCGGTCGTTATGGTGCAGTAAAAGTTCTACTGCAACGGATCATATGGCTCATTTCAAGACAATTGCAAGTGAAAGTAGCAAGACTCAATCCTTATGAAAGTGCTACGGTTGAGTTGGCATATCCAGCTGATATTTTAGATCAAAATGGACTTGAAAATGTGAAAGCAACTTTTATAGAGTGGTTTTTAGCCCATTTTCACTGGGCTGCTTTGGTTGGTTTTTTACTCTATTTTCATGAAGTCTATAATAAAAACACAGGATTTATAGACAAACGATCTATAGCAGTGCAGTACCAACCTCCAAAAGGTTTAAGTGTATTGGAATCTGGGCTCATTTTAGACAAGTTTACTGATAATGAAGACTTTGCAGCAGCTGTTCTTGAGCTGGCACATTTAGGGCATCTGGAGATAGACCATAAAGAGAAAAAACTTGACCCTATTTTTATACGTAAGGATAGTAATACAGCTAATTTAACCATGGATCAAAAGTATCTGCTTGAGCAAGTACTTTTTAAAGGATAAAAACAGTTTCGTTTTCTCCTCTGGTTCCGAATCAAAAGCTTCTGCATTACAACAAGGATTTAAATATATTAATGACAATCTCTATACTTGGTCTGTAGCAGATGGATATATGGTTGAAAATCCTCAAAGAGTACGTAAAAACTTTTTAACCAAAAGCATTTTACTTTTATTGCCTGTTATGGGATTGGTTCTTTATAACTTGTATTTAAAGTTTGGTGAAGAAGCTATTTTTCTTCTTGTCTTTCCTCTTATCTTTGGTGGTGTAGGTCTTAATATCATGATGTAAAATAAAACGGCGTTCTCTAAAATAACAGGTTTTCTTTTTGGATGCGTAGGTATGATGCCATTTCTTGCCATACAGAAAGAAGGTATAAATCTAAATGAATTGCTTATTGGGCCTGTGGGTGTTCTCATAGTATTAGTCGCGGCAATGGTCTTTACTTATAAAAAAATAGGAAGGTTTACACAAAAAGGTGCTTATGCATCTAAACATCTCTTGGATTGAAAGAGTTTATAAAACGGTCAAACAAGATGAGATAAAAAGACGTTTAGCGATGGACCCACTTTATCTCGAAAAGATGCTGCCATATGCAGTGCTTTTCAATGAAACAGATCACTGGCTCTCTTTCTATGATATTTTAAATGTTCAAACACCCGTTTGGTATCATGGAAATATTTCGACCTATGGGTCGCTTCTCCTCTTCAGTCAATCTACTTCCACACCACCTTCTAAAGTCAGCGGAGATGGCGGATTTTCTGGGGGTGGTGGATTCTCCGGAGGCGGAGGAGGCGGAGGCGGTGGTGGCTCTTGGTAACGTATTTAAATAGATAATATTAGAATTATATTCTATCTATGCTGTCATTGGATTTAGAGACAATATAGTTCCATCTGTTTTCTGATGTGAGAAAAATAGTCGTATCTTTATAGACAATAAATCCACAATCCACAATAGGAAAATAACGTGCATCTAAATTGTTCTTCTTCGCACATTCGATATATTCTTGAATAGAATGTAAAGAAAAAATTGGAATACCCTTCTTCATCTTATCTATACATTCACTTATTTCTTTATCACATGACATCATTATTCACCATATATTATAAATTATATAATATATCAATAAAACATTATATTTATTTGTCAATTATAGTGATCTTATGTTAAGTCAGTATTAATTATATTCTTTATCAATGTTTCGACTATTTTTCATAAAAAATATGTCAATTTGACATATTATTATCCATTTTCTTTCTAACACTAGAATGTCAATATGTATAATAAAAAAAGAAAGAAAGATTTTATATTAGTGATTTACTAGAGAACCCGGCAGTTCCCTATCCATCATATTATGTATTAAGTATGTCCATGCATAAAAATGAGATGCTTCATACTGCGATGATAGCTATTCATAGTTTTGATTTTTCCTATTATGAAACAGCAAAAAGCTATGAAGATATTTTTGCCATGTTCCATTCAGGTACATTTCCGATCTATAAAGAAAAATACATTGTAGGCTACTTTGGAAATAAAATGATGTATTTGGAATCTAATGGATGGAAAGGTATGCCATCTACAGAGGATATTTTTAAGATGGAGAATTGGCTTGTGTGCTAATATATATAGAACATATGAAACTTTATAAATAAATATGACATAAATATTACATACAAATTGATATTATGCTAGTTAATTAAGTTTAAATTATGGATTAAACAATGAGAAGAACACTAATGTATACAGAAGAAGTACTTAATAAACGAGGAGTCTCTTATAGAGGTGATCTACTATTATGATGATGGTACAACATTAAAACGTAAGATAAATGCCACATAATAAAAAATACTATCATATATTTCAGATTGAGAATGACAAAAAGATAAAATACTTATGTTTCTTGTGATTTTTACAAATTTATCTATTATACTCTAGCACTGTTAATATATGAATAATATTTCATCTTTTGTTTCTACTGAAAAAATAACATTTTAAATTCATTCCATACTTTTTCTATCAGTTTTTACATTTTTAAGAATTGTGTTCATTACTGAAGATATAATGCATTTCTTTATAAAATAAAAATAATTTGAACAAATTTTAGTTATAAGTTCATAATTAAGACAAATTTTATCTTATTTAGTTAAAATTCAATCATATCTTAGGTATGGCAGTTTTTTTATTCTTCCTCCTTTTAAAAAAAAACATTATTGTCTCGGCTACCAACGAAACACCCCAATTCTGCTGTATCTAAGATAAAATATTCTACTTTTAACTCTATGATAAGTTCTTAATCTTTTCTACTACCTCTTAATACATCTAAGACATTTGTTGCATAACATCCCTTAGGCAAGACAAAACTGAGTTCATAATGTGCTTTTTCTTCTATATAGTTCTTATGGATGTCGGTGACTTGGATCCATGCATAACGTCTTGCACCATTTAAATTAATGTCTTCAGCAAACGGAGCCTCTATTAAACCTGCAACTCCCTCAGCTTTATTTGTCTTTTTTCCAGGGAGTAGTCCTGCAGGTGCTATATCTTTTGCATTAAAGCGATTTGCTTCCTCCTCTAGATTCTCCACATTGAATAAACGTCCATAAGGATAATGCATCATGACATCACCTTCTAGAAGTTTAAAAAAATGTGGTTGTGATTTTGTGCCTTTGAGTGAACCTTCGGGTAAGTTTAATATCTGTTCTGTCTCAGCTTCACTAAACTTTTCAAGTAAGTGATTAAGTTCCATACGTTTGGAAAGCCAGTTATTAAAGAGATAACTTTGGTATGCACCCATCAAAAACTCTTTAGTTTTTCTGTCACGTATCTTAAGTGTACCTTCTATGAGTTTTTTTCCATCTTCCCAGTTATTGCCATCAGTTCCAAAACGTTGGTTTCCAAAATAATTTGGTACACCATTCGATTTTATCCATTTTAGTACCGAGTCCAACTTGTCTTTCTGTACACCAAGAACCTTTTTCAAACGTATATTGAAACGATTGCCTTTTAGATGCCCAACACGTATTTTATTGTTGTGTTTAGTACTTTCAAGTATTTTAATCTTATCATGGGTAAATGCTTCAAGTTTCTCCTCAATTTTGCCAGGTCAAGAGATGTACTGTATAGTCATGGCATGTTTATCTTTTAATCCTGCATATCCCATATCACGACGGCGTATACCTACATGATTGGAAATGGCATCAAGCATCTCCCAGGTTGTTAACTCTTTCTTACGTACTTTAAGTACCAGGTGTTCACCCTGCCCCGTAAACTCATATAGGGTATCTCTTCTACAGTAAAATCCCTAGGAGAAGAGTTAAATACAAATTCATTTTTGATGTTAAGTGGATAGATTAGGTTCATGAGATTCTTTCTGTTTTATATACTTATATTTTATCTGAAAGGTTATTAAGTTAGACGTTTAAAATATATATTTTAGTTTATATATAGAATGAGATAATATTGTCTTTACTTGTTTTACAGAACATTATTTCTTGTAATGCTAAGAGCTTTTATGTATACTAAATATAAATTAACTTGGTGAAATGAATGCAGCCTAGAACACTCGCACTAATTATAGCAATATTGCCTATACTTATTTCCAACATAGTTTACTTATTAAGTTTTCATGAGGGCTTCTTACCTTGGTGTATACCGTATTTAGATGGTTGTACCAGTATCAGTAAAGCTGCTCGTAACGGCAATTCACTATTTATATTTCGTGCAACTATGATAGCATATAGTATATTACTAATTTGGTTCTGGTTATATGTAGGACAATGGTTAAAACAACTTTATGGTCATACTACCAAAATTGCAAGAATGATCGTATGGTTGGGTGTAGTTGGCGCACTTTTTTTAATTGTATATATTGATTTTTTAGGTACAACAGGAGAAGTCAATCGTTTTATGCGTCGATATGGTATTTTGATGTATTTTATATGTACACCAATTGCACAAATATTACTCCTTAGACAACATTATAATATTTTACCATCTCTACAAAAAGATACTATAAGTTCCAGTACTTTAAAGTATCAGCTCTTTATTATAATATTGATGTTGGCCATTGGCATTATAAGTGGGATATTGGATGTCACCTATACAAAGACAAATGAGAGCGAAAATATTGTGGAGTGGAATATTGCATTGCTAATGCAACTTTATTTTATAGGTATGTTTTTTATATGGAAAGACTTCAAAATACTTTTTGAAAAATGATCCTAATTAAGAGAGTGATATATAATGCTATAGAAAGGAGTTAAGCTTATTTTTGGATATGATTTACTGAATTCTAAAAACTCAAATCAGTAACATTACTATAGCATTACGTGACATCTTTTCTCTACATTAAGCATTTTTAGATAAAAAATGTATAATCAAGCTGAATGATATAAATAAGTTATGCATTAAAAGTTACAATAAGGTTTTAAATTTGAAATTCAATCATAAAAAAGTTATTTTATTTGATCTAGATGGGACACTCATTGATAGTGTACCAGATTTGGCATCAGCAGTTAATCATATGTTAACTGAGTTAAACCGTGAAATATTTAGTGAAGATACCATTCGTTATTGGGTAGGTAATGGGGCACAGATTTTGGTCAAACGTGCATTATCTGGACAAACCATTATAGATGAAAATCTGGATCCGGTTTTATTTGAAAAAGCTTTAACTATCTTCTTAGATTTTTATGGGAAAAATCTATGTATAGATACGGTGGCTTATCCGAATGTTTCCAGTACGCTACACCTATTAAAGGCAAAAGGATACAAATTGGTTATAGTCACCAATAAACCGTTTGATTTTGTTGAACCGATTTTAGAAGGTTTAGAACTGGATGGGTTATTTGATTTTTGGTTAGGTGGAGATAGTTTAGAGAAAAAGAAACCAGACCCTCTCCCTTTACTACATGCCTGTGAAAAAATGCAAGTCAGTGTAGAACAATGTGTGATGGTAGGTGATTCTAAGAATGATCTCTTGGCTGCAAGATCAGCTAGTATACAGAGTATTGGTGTGACCTATGGCTATAATTATGGTGAGAACATAAGCATCTATGAACCCAGATCTTATAGTTGATGATTTTGCGGATATATCAATTGCTTTCAATGATCTGGAGATAAAGTAAATTAACTATGAATAAAATGGGAAGACGATCTAAAATTGCCATCATAGGAGGAGGTGTTGCAGGTTCAAGTGCTGCACTTTATTTTGGTCAGCTTGGGCTACATGTGACACTGTTTGAAAAGGATGAAAGCTTAGTGAGTGGACCACCATGGTGTCATTTACATGCAGGAGGAAATCTCTATCGTGAAATTTCTGATGCACAGTGTGTTACTTTACTTAAACAATCCATAGACTTTTTACGCTTCTATCCTTTTGTAGTTGACTATAGGCCGACTGTCATAGTGTTACCCATGACTGACAGTTCTACACCAGAAGCACTACTACCACGTCTAAAGTTACTTACAGATGAATATAAAGCGCATATTGCTAAAGACTCTAAGAATGAAGTACTGGGAAAACCAGAGAACTATTATCAAATTTATACCAAAGAAGACATAACACGGCTGAGAGAAAAAAAACTGGTTAAAACACCGAAAACATCTGATGAGTGGATGATACCAGTAGCTAAAAACATCGATTTGGATAAAGTACAATTTCCTCTTATTATGGTTCAAGAGTATGGACTTAATCTCTTTAGGCTTGCAGCTGGTGCTGAAATGACTCTTGAGAGACTTAGACTCTGTCACTCTAAATACAAATAGTATCGTCTATAATGTACAGCAGAATGTTGAAACTGAAGGCTGGAATATAAGTTATGTCAAGGAAGATATCAGCCATACAGATTCTTTTGACTATCTTATTAACGCTGCAGGATTTAGAACAGGCAAGATAGATGATCTTTTGGGGGCACCTTGCAAATCCATGGTGGAATTCAAAGCCGCTTATGTAAGCCATTGGGATGGATGTGACGGTACACAATTTCCTGAAGTTATTTTTCATGGGGAACGTGGTACACCACAAGGTATGGGCCAATTTACTCCCTACCCTGGCGGATATTTTCAACTGCATGGTATGACCAAAGATATCACACTCTATGAAGACGGATTGGTTGCAAATTCTCTTGTAAGTTGCCAACCTAGATTAGGTCAAGATTTTATAGATAAGATAGAAAAATCCTGGACAGAAGAAGAGACAGAAAAACGTACAAAAGCTGCTATTGAACATCTTTCTCAGTACATCCCTTCTTTTCAATAATGCCACCGTAGGAAGTAAACCACTTTTTGGTGCACAGCAAATTCCTGGAGATGATCCGACTTTACGTGTAGCGGAAGTCTCTTTTCCTAGAGAACGTTATGCCAGATGTGAAATAGTCAAAGTCTCCTCAGTTTTAGATATGATAGATGCTATTACTAAACAATTCATTGAGTTAGGATATGTGGAAGCCAATAGTACTAGGTAAACGTGACTTTCCACATACTATAAAGCTTAGATGAAATTTCACTAAGAAAAAGAGCAGAATCTATAGCACATAAGACGTGATTACCCACGTGATTTAGCCAACAGAAATATTTCAAAGCAGGTCTAATGAAAATCTTTTCTCTACTATTTTTTACTTTAAGTATTCTCTTTGCCACTGCAGCAACTTGAACATGTCACGATAGGCAATCAAGATTTTTCTATTGTCACGGAGTCCTATGACATCTATGACTCTAAAGGTGAAGTGATGAAGTTTTATAAAGAAGAACGTAATAATGACCTTACCTTTGTTTTGAGTTTGATCTTAAAAGATAAAACCGGTAGCTGTGCTGATAAAAGTATGCAAGACGGGAGCCTATGAAATCAATGGTACAACAATCACTCTTTATAGTTTTTGGGACAGGAAAGGAAAAGTGTATGATAGCCCTTATGGGGCAAGGATACAGTTCTATGAAATGCTCCCGAATCATACTGTTGTATTAAAATCAAGTAAAGTGTATATAGAGACTGCTAGAAAAAGTTATGACACAGAGAGTGGAATGCAGTATCTTTTCACACCGCCTAAAAATAACAGCGAAAAAGAAGCACTTCAAAGCTATGTGAAATCGGTAGAAAAAGAGTATAAAGGCGTCTTTGTTTATGGAGATGAAGCAAAGACGCTTTTAAAAGAAGTGCATGAAGCATTTAGACGAAAAATGAAGGCTAAATGGCAAAATAACTGACTGCTTCAGAGCTACTTGAAATGATGACTTTTACACGGATAACGCATTTATTTTTAGCTACTTTTGCATAGACAGTTAAAGGAGTGTTGGTCTCTTCAGCTATCTGCATGACTTCACTGTAATGTTCCGGTGCAAAGCTTACCAGCATTTCAAACTCTTCTCCGCTAAGGCCTACTTCATCGATCGATTTTTTCAAATTCATCAAATCCATATTTATTAATATCTAACATCTTGTTCGTATCACAAAAGAGTCCATCTGAAATGTCCATACCTGTACGTAAAAACGGTCTTGCTTTAGCTATAAAATCTGCCCTTAATGTAGGGTTCAAAAAACGTGAATTATCAGCTATCTTTTCACCTCTGTAAAGGTGCATCCAAGTCTCGTTTACTCCCACCAAGTACTCCTGTATAGGCTAATAGATCACCCTCTTTTAATCCTGTACGTAAAAGCGGAGTATCACTTTGGAAACGATAGTGATGGAAAGGTGCAATCTTATCTCCACCTATTGTGTCACCACCGATGATCTCACATCCATACTCTTTTGCTGTATTTTCCATACTATGGGTAGTTCGTCTATCTGCTGTCTTCTGTCATATCTTTAGGTATCGATACGGTGACAAGTGCATATTGTGGTTGTGCATTCATCGCAATGGCATCAGAGAGATTGATAAGCATTGCTTTTCGTCCTATCTGTGCTATGCTCATCCACTCACGTTTGAAATGCGTATCTTCAAAGAAAGCATCCATGCTGTACAGCGTGTCCCCTATCACTGCAGCATCATCACCAATATGCTTGGAACTTAGTTTATTTATAAGGTATTGTTCTTTATCTAGTTTTTTCATTGGTAAAATTGTAACATACTTAAATCGTTTTTCCTTTAGTCAAACTATAATGAGTCTATTTCATAGTTCTATAAGATATACTCAATCTGATATAATTTTATATGGAGCGATGCATGTCACACAAACTTGAAATAAGAGCATTCTTTTTTAATGCAAAAACAGACTACCTGCCTTACTATAAAAATTTCAACATAAATGTTGACGCTGATGCTACAGCAAAAGACCTACTTGCACAGATACAAGAGGCAAATGAGAACTTTAGTTATCCAAAGCAAAAGCTTGTAATGAAGGTCAATGGATTGGTTGTAGAAGCAAAACAACCTGTATCTGAATTGATGGAAAGACTTGGAACATCTCTCCAGATAGATCCTGTAAATGCATATCGTTCAAATGATGGACTTAAAATAAATGATAATGACTTTATGCAA
The DNA here is from genome assembly GCA_963785375.1 of Sulfurovaceae bacterium. Taxonomy (GTDB): domain Bacteria; phylum Campylobacterota; class Campylobacteria; order Campylobacterales; family Sulfurovaceae; genus Sulfurovum. The sequence goes on along the minus strand of CAWAVD010000006.1, from coordinate 149,170 downwards.
AGTTTTGAGCTTTTAGCACCATATGCTTCAGAGTCTGATCTAAAATACTACAAAACAATGTATGCACTTCATTATGCATCAGAAACAGAAAAATTTAACCGTGAGTACATTGGTGATGCAGTACTTATTTTAGCACATAAAATGATTACTGAAGGGTCAGAGCATACAGAAGCTATACTTGATGCTATTACTTCAGTCAATTCAGGACTACTTGACTGTGAATATGAAAACAACCTTTTTAAGGCACAAGATCATACTACTGCTATAGATGAACTTAAAGTCTATGGCTAAACCAGAAGAAGCACCTTCTTTTATGTGACAAAACTTGATAGCACGTTTTTCTAATAAAAGGAAGAAGAAATTAAGTACCCCTGCTCTAAAAAATCAGTAAGACTATTGATAATTTAGAAAGAAACAAATTGCTTATTATCCTGGTATTGTTCTCAGAGAAAACAAAAGAGATACAGCAGATGATCACCTCTATATGGTGCTAATGAAAGGTTTCTTTTTCAAGAATGCATAAACTTTCAGGACTCAGTATTCTTGGAAGATAATAAACAGCTTGCCTTAAAAAAGGCAGGTACAACACTTTTAGATGCATTATGATTCTGGAGCAGAAGTACTTCTGGTTGAAGATGTTGATGTCTTGGATATGTTCAAGAAGAATTTTTCTGCTATAGAAAAAACCATAGGCAGAAAGATTATAGGATTAGAACTTCTTTCTGCTGAAGACTTTCATTCTCAAGCAGGCTTCCTCAATAGCAGTATAATAAAGAATTAGCGTTGGCAGAAATGCCACGCTACAAAACTGTACACTCATCCACTTTTCATCCCATTATCCTCCCAATTTATAACAAAAATTAATGCTAAAAAGATATAATGAAAGCAAATTGTAAACAAAAGGATATAGATACTATGAGCAAAAACTCAGATATTAAAATCTACGAATATGACGCGGTAATCGTTGGTTCTGGTTTAGCTGGTTTGGCTGCAGCCAAAGAGTTAACAGAAGCAGGGAAAAAAACAGCGGTCATTACTAAACTTCACCCTCTAAGATCTCACTCTGGTGCAGCACAAGGTGGAATCAATGCTGCTCTTGGTGAAGATGATTCTACAGAACTTCATGAGTTTGATACTGTTAAAGGTTCTGATTATCTTGCTGATCAGGATTGTGTTGAGCTTATGTGTTCAAAAGCACCTGAAACTATTAGATGGGCAGAGAGAATGGGAGCTGTATTTTTCCAGAAATGAAGAAGGAAACATTGCTATACGACCTTTTGGTGGGCAGTCTCAGCCACGTGCATGTTATGCAAAAGACAGAACAGGTCTAACACTACTTCAAACTATCTATGAACAAGCAGTTTCGTGCAGGTATCGAAGTATTTGATGAGTGGTATGCAGCTGATCTGATCTATGAAGATGGTAAAGTATCTGGTGTTGCTGCGTATGATATCCGTAACTCTGAACCTGCTATATTTAATGCAAAAGTAACGATGTTTGCTACAGGTGGTCATGGTAGAGCTTTAGATTTAACTCAAATGCACATGCAAATACGGGTGATTCACTTTCTATCGTAGCACGTCATGGTCTTCCTCTTGAAGATATGGAGTTTGTACAGTTCCACCCAAGTGGACTTGGTGGTTCAGGAGTACTTATCTCTGAAGCTGCACGTGGTGAAGGTGGTCGTCTTTTTAACTCTGAGGGTGAAAGATTTATGAGCAAGTATGCACCAAATGCCATGGAACTTGCTTCTCGTGATGTTGTATCTAGAGCCATTATGGAAGAAGTACGTCAAGGTAGAGGTGTAGGTAAAGATGGTCAGTCTGTGAATATTGACCTGACTCACTTGGACCCGGAGATCATTTTAACACGTCTTCCAGAGCTTCGTGAACTTGCTATTGCATTCCAGGGACAAGACATGCTTAAAGAGCCTATCCATATCTCTGCAACAGCACACTACTCTATGGGTGGTATTCCGACGAATATTAACTGTCAAGTGCGTAAGAACCCACAGAGAATTGGTAGAAGGTTTCTATGCAGCGGGTGAGTGTTCTTGTGTTTCTGTGCATGGTGCAAACCGTCTAGGTGCGAACTCAGTACTTGAAGCCCTGCTTTTTGGTCGACATGCTGGTGAGAATATGATAAAAGCAATTGATGAAGGTATAGACACTTCGTAAAGCAACTGTATCAGATGCAGATAGATTTGTTACAGAAATGAATACGATTAAAACTTCTAATGGTAACGAAACGGTACCGGGACTTAGAGTATGAACTTCAAATTGGTATGACTGCAAATGCTGGTGTATTTAGAACTAAAGAATCTTTAGAAAGACAACTTGAAATCATTGATGACTTACTCGTGAGATTTAACAATATCCGTATAGATGATAAGTCAAATACATTCAATACAGACCTTCAAGAAGCTATAGAACTTGGTCATATGTTAGAGTTCTCTAAGTTCATTGTTGTAGGTGCACTTAACGTGAAGAGAGTCGTGGTGGTCATTACCGTGAAGACTTCCCTACTAGAAATGATGAAAAGTTTCTGAAACATACTTATGCATATATGGATAAAGATTTTAATATTACTCACTGAATGGGGTGATGTCGTGCTTAGGTAAGTTTGAACCTAAAGAAAGAACATATTAAGGAGGTCATGATGAGTGAAGTAAAATAAGTGAAACACGTAAAGTAACGATCAAAGCATTTAGATTTAATGCTGAAACAGACTATCTTCCATACATTAAACAGTATGAAATGGAAGTAGGCAAAGATGAATTGATCCTTGACCTTATGAACAGAATTAAATGGGAGCATGATGGATCTTTTTCTTACCGTCGTTCTTGTAGACATGGTATCTGTGGGGCATGTGCCATTAAAGTAAATGGTAAAGCAGTTCTTGCATGTAAACAAAATGCCATTGAACTCTTAGATCTTTTTGATAATGATATTACACTTGAACCAAGTTCGAAAAAACGTGCAATCAAAGATATGATCATTGACAAGTCTGACTTCTGGGAAAAACATGCTGCTGTTAAACCCTATGTTGTTGCAGATGTGGAGGCACATCCAGAACATGAGACAAAACAATCTATTGCAGAGTTTAACAACTTCTTAGACTCAGATCTTTGTATCCAGTGTGGTGCCTGTCACTACTCTTGTCCTGCACTTGAAGTAAATGATGCCTTCCTTGGGCCTGCTGCACTTGCTGCTGCCTATAGATTTACTGTAGATACGAGAGATGAAGCAGGTGAAGAACGTCTTGCTAGTTACAGCAGAGATGGGTTCAGGTGTTTGGGACTGTGTGAAATGTTTTGAATGTGCAGAAGCATGTCCAAAAGAAATTAATCCTATCGAGAAGATCGGAAAACTACATAACTTGCAATTTGAACGTGGTGTGGCTGAAAGCAATGTTGCAACACGTCATGCAGAAGGTTTCTTAAGAGGTATGAAGAAAACAGGTTACTTGATGAAGCAGATATCGTTACTTACTCTGAAGGGTATCTTGGTATGTACAAACATTTAGGTACTGCTATTAAAATGATGAAGTCTGGTAAAATCCACTGGCATTCAGGTATACCGTTTATAGACAGTATTCCAAAAATCAAAAACTTAGATGAGGTTCAAAAACTCATTGAAATTTCACAAACAAATAAGCTGTAAGGAGAAAAGATGAGCCAATTACATTACGCATTATTTACAGGATGTACTGCTAAGCAGTCTACACCTGAGTTACTTTCATCTACACTTGCAGTAGCTGATAAATTAGGTATTAAAATTACTATACTTGAAGAAGCTTCTTGTTGTGGTGCGAGTCACCTGCAAGACTTTGATGAGTTTTTAGCACACGTACTGAATGCTAGAAATATCTGTTATGCAGAAAAGCTGGGTCTTACGATGATCACTATCTGTAATACTTGTCAGCTTAACTCTGCTATGACAAAACATGCTCTTGATACTGATCCTGAACTCAAAGCAAGAGTGAATGAAAAACTTGCAGAAGTAGGACTGGAGTATAAAGGTACATCTGAGATCAAACACTTCCTTTATACACTTATTGATGAGTATGGTTTAGAGAATGTCAAAGATAAAGTACAGGTACCACTTAGCCATTTAAATATCGCACCATTCTATGGTTGTCATAACATTCGTCCTTCTGAATTACATGAAGAGGCAAATGGACATGAAAATCCATATAAACCTACTTCACTTGACAGTCTCATAGACGCACTTGAGGGTAATCCTGTAAATTATGAGAGTAAAAATAAATGTTGTGGTTTCCACGTAGAACTACAAGCAAACCATACTTCAGAAGTATTAGCAGGTAATGCTCTACTGGATGCTAGTTGATAACAATGCAGATCTCATGGTAACACCATGTCCACTTTGTCACTTGAAAATGGATACGTATCAAGACAGCATAGGTAAAGTCATGGGTCGTGATGTAGAACTACCTGTTTTACACATGCCACAAATGGTTGCTCTTGCTCTTGGATGTACAGAAAAAGAGATAGGTCTTAACTTCCACGTTCAAAAAGCCAAACATCTTTATACTGCATAATTACAACTATTATGATACATTCCAAACGATATAGTTTGGAACAGTATATACCTCATTCCAGTATCTAGTAAACTCTATCAAAAAATTACTATTAGAAGTTATATAAAACGTGTTATAATTCAATGTATATCTTTGTGCTTAACACAAATTTAACACTATAGTTATAATATAAAGAAATACAATTGAATAGGATAGTATTATGAAAAAAACTACTATTGCTGCTTGCAGCATTGGTAATGGTAAGTTCTAATGGTTTTGCTGAGGAAATGAAGCACGAGATGAAAGCAAACTCTGGTAAAAAAATGCCAACACGTTTTCAAGCTGTCTCTCCAGATAAAGCAGTGATCCTTCAAGAAGGTGAAAATAAAATGTATTGTCCTAAATGTGGGATGACACTTCCAATGTTCTATAAAACAAATCATGCTGCACATGTTGATGGTGAAAGTAAACAGTATTGTTCTATCCACTGTTTAGCAGAAGCTATGCTGATGGTGGAAAAGTAACTGGTATTAAAGTAGTTGATAATACAACTTTAGAATTTATTGATGTTATTAAGTCATGGTATGTTGTTGGTAGTTCAAAACCAGGTACCATGACTATGACAAGTAAATATGCTTTTGGTAAGAAAGATGATGCACAAAAGTTTGCTAAAGAACATGGTGGGAAAGTAATGACTTTTTATGCTCTTTTGGATTCTGTAAAAAGTACATTGCTCAAGAGAGTGCTATGGTACAGAAAAAACAAGCGATGATGGCTAAAAAAGGTGAAATGATGTATAACGAAATGTGTACGCCTTTTGATGCGAATTTTACCAGTACAGCTGAAGCTAAAACATACTTAACTACGCAAAAACCTTGTGGTGAGATCAAGGGTGCACAACTACAAGCTATTGGTCTTTACTTAAACTTACGTAACAAGTAAGGTTCCTAGTGAGACAGATTTTTTTAGCTATTTTTTTACTGTTAGGATTAGTATATGCAGAAGGTATCTCACCTTCCAAGTATGCTAAGCTTGTTCAAAAAGGTGAGAAGATAGCCTTAAAACTCTGTGATGAAAACAAACTCTCCAAAATTAAAAGTAAAAACCTCCATGAGACCCTTCAACAGATAGATAACATTCAACCTTGTATAGCACTTAATACACGTAATAAAGAAGCTTTAGCTTACTTTCTTATGGCAGGTCATTCTGAGAGTCTTATAGCTGTTAAAGGTCAAATGGAAGTACCTAAAGAAGTCAAATGTCCTGTATGTGGTATGTTTGTTGCCAAGTATCCTAAATGGGCTGCACTGATAGATGTAGAAGGTAAGAAGCACTACTTTGATGGTGTGAAAGATATGATGAAGTTTTATATTTTTGATGTAGATTTTCCTTATGATAGAAGTAAAATTACTCAGATAGAAGTCACAGACTTTTATACACTTCAAGCTATAGATGCTAAGCAGGCTTTTTATGTTATAGGCTCAGATGTTTATGGTCCTATGGGAAATGAGCTTATTCCTTTCCTAACGAAAAAAGCAGCACAAAACTTTATGAGTGACCATAGAGGTGAAAAGATCATCCGTTTTGATGAGATTACACCTAAGCTCGTTATGGGACTTGATGGTTTAGAATATACCGAATAATGCATAGGAAATACGTTTGATAAAACCTTTTGTAACCTTTGCATTCTTATTGATACTTATGGTCTTTATCATGGGTTCACATTATATACTTTTTCCTTCCGATAAAGCTATAAAGATGACAAGCAGATGACTGACTTACACATATGGCACCACTCTCTTTGAGTGTAGCTTATGATGAGTCAATATATAATAGCACCTATCCTGAAATGCAGGGATTAGGCAGAATGGATTTTATCTATGAACGCTAATGCTTTTTGGCACTTTCTTACGTTACAACTCTTTAAAGAACGTAGTAAACATTTAAGTATCATAGGTATTTCTGTGATGATACTTTTTCTACTCTCCTCTGTACTTTTCATCTCTTCTTCTCTACGTTTTTCTTTAGAAGAAACATTAAAAATACAACCTGATTTTATTGTTAGTCGTATACAGGGTGGAACTCAAATTCCTACTCCAGACGAGCTGGGGAGATGAACTGTTAGATATCTATGGTGTGACTAAAGTGACACCCAGAGTCTATGGACGTTATTTTTTTGCAGCCCAAAGAGATCTCTTTTCTTATAGTTGGTGTAGATTTTCTGGAAGAACAAAGTCATAAAAATCTTCAAAAACTCATAGATACTACCGATATAAAAGCCTTTTTTGATGGTAAACAAATGTTGGTAGGTGAAGGTGTAAGAGCGTACTTGGATGCGCACTTTTATAAAGATGCCTATAATTTTTTAACACCTAAAGGAGTATTTGAAAAAGTAAATATATTTAAAGTACTTCCCTACGCAAACTAATCTTATAGCCAATGATATGATGGTTATGCCTATTGACCTGGCTCGTAAGATATTGGGGTATGCAGATGATGAAGTCTCAGATATTACATTTAATGTACCAAACCCAGATGAATGGTACATGATGACAGACAAGGTTTCTGCTTTACATTATGATCTACGAGTGGTCAATAAAAATGATGTACAAAAATCTTATGAAAATCTATATAACTATAAAGGAGGCCTGTTCCTCATTCTTTTTTTAGTGGTTACTGCTTACCTTTACTCTAATACTTTATCAGCGTTACAGCATGGTATACTCAACAGAGAGACGACATATAGGCTTACTTCGTGCTTTGGGTTGGAGTATTAATGATGTCTTGAAACTCAAGTTTATGGAAACACTGTTAGTTGTGATCATCTCTTATATTATTGGCGTATTTATTAGCCTATATCTATGTATTTGTATTAGGTGCACCTTTACTTAAAGAAGTTTTTTTAGGTGGTCAAAACTTAGATAACACAGTTAATTTTGTTCCTGTACTTGATTTTTCTGTTTTAACTTCTATCTTTCTTCTCTATGCTCTGCCTTTCATTGCAGCAGTTTTGATACCTGTATGGAGAGTCTCTGTGACAGATCCTAAAGAAGCTATGCTATGATGATAAGATAATGATACAAATAGAAAACCTCTATAGAACCTTTCACCATGGAAGCAATGAAGTCCCTGTGCTTAAAGATATAAACCTAAACATACATCAGGGCGAATGTGTGGTACTCAAAGGTGTAAGTGGTAGTGGTAAAACAACCCTCCTCTCACTTATCGCAGGACTTGATAAACCCAGTTCAGGTAAAGTCCTTATAGAAGGTGAGCCTATATAGTAAACTTCCTGACCTTTTTGCTTCTGAACTTCGTGCCAAAAAAATAGGAATGATCTTTCAGCATTTTAATCTTTTTGAACATTTGTCTGTCAAAGAGAATGTCACTATTCCTCTTATCCCTTCTGGATTAAAAATGAAAGAGATTCATGATAAGGTTGATGAAGCATTGAAAGTTGCCAATATTCATCCATAAACAAGAGACTACTTGCAAGCAGACTCTCTGGTGGAGAAAAACAGCGTACAGCCATTGCTAGAGCTTTGGTAGCCAATCCAAACATTATACTTTGTGATGAACCTACAGCCAATCTCGACAGAGACAATTCTCTCTTGTTCATAGATATACTTAGAAAGTTACATAGTATGGGTAAAACCATCGTAATTGCTACACATGATCCTTTGTTTGATAGTTTATCATTTAAGAGTACCATTGTACCTATGGTCGATGGAAAGATAGTATAAAGTAAGATCATGAATGAAGTCACTCCTCTCAAATCAAGTCATTGTCTTATCTTCTAAGTGAAGCCACACTCTTCATTTTATTGACTGTAGCATTTATAGTCTCATTAAAAGTCTTACTTAAATGGGATTTTGAAAGTTTTACTCCATTTCAGTTTGCTTTGGAAAGACAAGCTTATTTGGTGACTACCATCATCCTTTTTGTTTTTCTTATGAAGTTTCTTTTGGTTGTTTATTTTATTTTTAGTATTGATACTTTATCTCTTTTATTACCGGGTGCCATGTGTGGTGCAGGTGTTATAAAAGCCAATGAATACGGTTCATATCTTTTAATATTAAAACTACTCATACTCTTTTTATTGACGCTTTGGATCTATGTACATACTTATGATATGCGTACAAAAAATCATCAATGGTTCAGACAAAAGTCATGGCTTTTTAGTCTTATCTTTGTATTGATAATTATTGAAATTGGTTTGGATTTTAGCTATTTCTCAAACATTGATACACACATGCCTGTAAGTTGCTGTTCTGCACTGTTTGGTCAACTTGAAGGTGCCAATCCCCTTCCCTTTGGATTAAGTGTGCACTTCATTGTTAGTTCTTTTTTATCTGCTTTATATTTTGCTTATATTAACCATTAAAAGTGGATATACGATACTTTACATACTTACAAATATACTTTTTGTCTTCATTGCGTACTATGCAGTTGTCTATTTCTTTGGAACATATATCTATCAGCTTCCCTACACATAAATGCCCATTCTGTATGTTGCAATCTGAATACTACTATGTAGGATATCTATTGTGGGGATCTTTGTTTATGGGAACTTACATAGGATTAAGTGATGCTGTTTCTACACTCTGGTTAGGAAAAACAGACCAGAAGTCAAAAAAGATGCTTATTGCTTTACTTAGTCTATTTGTATTACTATGTACAGCCTATGTAGCAGTCTATTACCTGAGAAATGGTGTATTATTATAAAATGGAGTCTTTATGAAGAAACTTATACCTTTACTTATTATCTTTCTGATTATGGGTATTATCGCTGTAGTGTTTATCTCTATGGCAAAAAATGATCAACCCATTACGATTGTAAAGGGTAATACAAACATGGAAGCCTTTGCCTTTAAAAACAAATTTCACCAATGATCCCTATTGTAAAATGCTTATTACAACAAAAAGAAATCATCTCAAGTAGTTTCTCCAGATGGTAGAACGTGGTTTTTTGATGATCCTGCTTGTATGGTCTTATGGCTACAGGATAAAGCATTTAAAGATACTGCAAAAATTTGGATCTATAGCTATAGATACCAAAAATGGATAGATGGAAGAAAGGCATGGTATGGACGGGCTGATGAAACAGCCATGCATTATGGTTTTGGTGCAAGAGAACATAAAACAAATAATACAATAGATTTTTCTACCATGGAATTATATGTCTATAGAGGAGAACATTTAGGTAATCCAAAAATAAGAAAAATGTTATTGGGAAAATAGATGGAAAGTATTGATCTTATATCAATTGCCACTATTGCCTTTTTAGGCTCTTTTGGACACTGTATTGGTATGTGTGGAGGTATAGTCATTGCCTACAGCAGTAGAAAAGTAGATGACAAATGGTCTAATTTTATGCAAGGATTTGCTCACCTTGTCTATTCTTTTGGTCGGATTACTACTTATGTCATGTTAGGGTGTTATCTTCGGTGCTCTTGGTGGTGTTGCTCAGTTTAATGGTTTTACGACAGCGGCACTTACTATCATCGCGGGTATATTTATGATATTAGCAGGGTTATCTCTTTTGGGAAAGTTAGAGTTTTTGACAAAACTTGAACACTCTTTATCTAATACCAAATGGTATCAAGATATATTCCGCCAAGTTCTAAGATCAAAGTCACTCTACAGTTTTTATATATTAGGTCTTCTCAATGGGCTACTTCCTTGTGGTCTAGTATATTTCTTTGCTGTTACAGCTGCAAGTACAGGTAGTCCTTTGTGGGGAGCAGTTGTGATGTTTATCTTTGGTCTTAGTACAATACCAGCACTTTTTGGTCTAGGATTCTTTACACAACTTCTAAGTAAAAGTTCATTGAGGAAAATGATGATGAACTTGGCGTCTATCATCGTTATTCTATTTGGTCTTTATACTATATATAGAGGATATGACTTTATAAAAAACCCAGAAAAATCTGTACTCAACTGTTGTGAAGAAGTTAAAGATTTAAACGATAGTGATCTAGAACCTTTTAAGGCATTGGAGTAGGTAATGAAACTTTTGATTTACTCAAATATTTAATTATTTTTATACATAAGTAAATAAACTTTATTTTTCTAGTGTATACTTATAAGATACTTTGTTGAAGGATGATAATGAAAGGTTTCTTTACATTTCAAACATTCATTACCCCTTCCCTACTTATCTTTATATACTATATAGGTGCCATACTCATTCCTCTATTTAGCTGGTATTTTATTCATTGGATCAAAACTATCTATAAAAAAGAGTTAGGAACTCACTCTGTATTTAAACAAAGAACTATTATATATAGTCTCTTTTTTACATCTTTCTTCTTTATGGAGATACTCTGGAGAGTGATGTTTGAATTTTTTATCGCCTATTTTGATATGCATGATGCCCTCATGAAATTGGTCTAAGGATTTACAAAGAATGAATGTTTTAAACAAAATCATTATTCTATCAATAGTATTTTCGCTATGTAATGCTGAAAATAATCAATCTATTGATAATAACGTCAGTTATATAGATGATATACATAAAAATATATCCGAAACTGTTTTAGATTGGGCAGATATCTTAGATACAAAAGTAAGTGCTTGGTTAGAAACAAATAGTACTGATAACAATAGTACAATTGAATCAAACACAACCATTGAAACAAATTCAACTTCTATTCAATTTTTTGAAAGCAATATAACTGCTCCTAAAAAGAAGACAACTGTTACATCTCTTAATACATATAAAACAACCGAATCAAATGATACAGCAGTTGTTAAAAGTGTTACAGTTGTTTATGATAAAAATAAAAAAATAAGTAAATTAGAAGAGAAATCATATGCCGTAGATAAATTTTTTCAGAATGAAAAATATTTGAATGAGACAGAGAATACCTATATACGAGTTAGATTACAAAGTTTTTTTCAAACAAAAGACTCTAATGATTTTGACTTGAAACTAAGAGCGCAGATACCCTTTAGTAAAAGTAGAAAAAATATAAAGATCTTTGTTGATGATCTTACTATGGATAATGCTGATAACGTATTAAGAGATACTTCAAAAAATGATAATCAACACCTGACATAGGTATCCATTATTTTGCATCAATACGCAAGATAATATCCAGATACTCGATTGGATTAAGTGGGATAGATCCTTTTGTCAGGGCAAGATACAATTTTCCAATAATTGTAGATGAATGGCTGATTGACACAGTTCAGTTATTTCAATATTCGACTGATGATAAATTTGAAGAAGAAACAAATATCTATTTTGATAGATCATGGGGTGAAAAGTCACTTGTTAGGATACAACTTCATAGAAGTACGCATCAAGAAACTGATGGTATGGATTATGCTTTATCTGCCCAGTATTTAGAGCACAAAGAAAGATGCTGGTTTTGGATTTGCAACAAACATTTTTTGGAAATACGGAATATGAGTATACGATAGAATAATGGTGTCCCTCATCCCAAAACAAAAAAATATGGTGGTATCCATAATTATGTCACCTCTTTTACTTGGAGAGAAAATATATGGCGTAAATGGTTTTACTATGAAGTACGACCATCTGTAACTTTCACAAACAGTATGATTATGAACCAAACTATGCACTTCTAGTCTTTTTTGACGTTTATTTTGGAAACATATTTAATTAAATAAATAAGACAATTTTTATCCTATTTAATTTTATTTGTGCTATAATAATCATTACAAAACATAAAAAAGGAAATAAAAATGCCAAAAATTAACAAATACGTAGACATCTCAGAAATCGATAGAGAAGCAAAAAAAGATCTTATAGACAGACACTCTCCATTTATCCACTGTGCAGACACAGCAACAGCTGGTGAGCCATTTGAAGTAACTGTAAAAATGGGTAACGAATATACTCATCCAGATGATTTTGATCACTATATTGAATCAGTAACACTTTTTAATGGTGAGACTCAATTAGCAAAAGCTTCTTATGTTCCAGGAACTCTTGGTAACACTAAAGCACACAACACAACTACATTTACAATCATCCCAACTGGTAAAAAACTTAAACTTGTTGCACATGGTTACTGTACTAAACACGGTATCTGGGAAGGTACTGAAAAAGTAGTTGAGGTAAAAGAAGCGTAAGCCCACTTTTTCTTCTTCATTATAGGGCTTATAGCCCTATTTTATCTACTTTCATTTTTTCAAAAACTAGTTTCTATCTTTTCTACTTACTATGAAACATTTATTTTACACCTTTATCTATCTTCTGCTACACTACGTTCATAAAGAATGAGGATTAAAAATGAATATCCAAGATATAGCAGATAAATGTGTCAAAAAGTTTCAAGATAAAATGGGAGACAATCCAAAAGTCTCTCCACAAACTATAGCCCAATATTGCCGTATGCTCACAATTTATTGTGATGCAGATGGTAAAGTGACAGAGAGTTTCATTAAATCGATGGAAAAATATGCCGCGGAAATAACATCTGTAGAAGGTATGGAAGAGATTTTCAATGAGTGTAATAAGTGTCCTGAAAGTATCTAATTTTATACATTATTCAAACTGATAAATATAGAAATGAAATGCGATAGTTAAGTAAATGACAATCTTACCATTCGCGAGACAATTTTAACTTTTATATAATATCTCACATATGAACTATTCTTTTATCTATACTAGATTAGAATTGAACACTATCAATTTTAAAAATAATTACAATGAATTAGGAAAACAGATGAAAAAGTTACTATTAATACCAATCCTTTTTACTATAAGTGCCAATGCTAACGCTATAGAAGACACTAGAAAATCTTGTGAAGCTGGTTACGCAAAAAGCTGTAAGATCATGGGTGATTTAACCCGTGCAGGATTAGGTGTTGATCAGAATCTTACTAAGGCTAAAAGATACTATGATAGAGCTTGCTTTGATGGTAATAATGATGCTTGCAAAGAACTTAAGATAATGAATGAAGATAAAAAATGAATGATTGAGCTTACGTCTCTAATTAAAGGTATAATATACTTTAAAGATACCAATTCTAAATGAATTTTAAGATCATTTGCTCAAAAAATAAAAATTTATTATACTAATATGCTTAAGATAGACCATATACATCAAAAGTATAATTTAATACATATAAGGAAGAAGAGATGAAAAAAATATTATTGGGATTAATACTGTTTTCAGGGATAAGTTTGTGTGCAGATGAGTACAAAAAAAATGAGAAAGCCTGTAATAGTGGGGATGCAAAAGCTTGTAATATTCTCGGGACTATGTATGATGCAGGATATGATTATACACAAGCAACAATGTATTTTAAGAAAGCATGTGATGGTGGTAACGCTGATGGGTGTGCAAATCTTGGAAAAAAGTACGAACCCAAAGGTGGTAGTCAAGAGCAGTATACTAGATCTATCAAGCTTTATGTAAAAGCGTGTGATACAGGAAGTGCATTGGGTTGTGCTTATCTTGGAAGTATGTATGAACTTGCAAATGGATTAAAAAAAGATTATTCTAAGGCGATAGAACTTTTTGAAAAGTCATGTACTGCAGGTAGTGCTATCGGTTGTGCTTACCTTGGGACTATGTATGAGCATGGTAAAGGTATAAAAAAAGATCGTATGAAAGCTGAAGAATTTTATACGAAAAGTTGTTATGGTGGCAGTGGCTTAGGTTGTTATGATCTTGGGGTTATGTATTATAAAGAACAAAGTAAAGATGATGAACATTCAGTAGTTAAATCACTTTTCCGTGAAGCATGTAATCTTGGAGAAATTTTAGGATGCAAAAACTATAGATTACTCAGTGACGATTTTTAACCTATGATCTAATATTGGTTAATTTTATTTTAAAATAAAAATGACAATTTTTATTATCTAAGTATAATGGTAATTTTTGTAATATTTTAAAAATTAATTTTTTGTACCTGATTCACTTTTAATATAGAGATTATCGAATAAAAAAATGAAAGGAAGTATAATATAATGAAGTCAAAAGTCATATTTGTTGTATTATTTATGCTTTCTTTTACAATTTTTCATGATTCATTTATCTCTAATATTATTGAAAAACATGAACATACAAATATCGCACATTATATAAATGACGAAGGACCCTCTCCTGTCTGTGCAGAGTTAAATGAAATACATAGTATGTTTCATTTTATTGCGATTGTTTCATCCTATACAGAAATTCATATACAACTTGACAAAATAAAGAGTATCCCACATCCTTTCATACAATATTCCTCCTTTTTTGATAACAGTACCTACAAACCCCCAATAGTTTAAAACTTTTTACATCTACATTATATTTAACATTACACTTTTATGATCTCATATTCAATTAAGATTTAGATCGTGATTCACATTATTAGTACTATATTTATAGAAAGAGAAACAAATTTATGAGACAGATTACATTATTTTTATTATTTATGGCGTTAGCTGAAGCTTCAACACTAAATTTAAAGAAAGTATTGACATTAGCAAATAACAATAATACACTGACAAAGGCTGTAGAACAGGAAAGACTTTTCCTTGAAGCCAGAAATCTGGCTGACACTGCAACTGATCCAATGGAACTTTATGGATCTGGAAGTAAAGCTTATCCAGAACTTGGAACAAAAGATTATGAATATTCTATTGGAATTTCTAAACAATTATCATGGGGAAATACCCAAAAAGAAGATCAATCAATCACACGTCTTAATAATGAAGCCTATTTGTTAGAGGAAGATAAAAAGGTTCTGAATTATGAGAATGGATTGAAGAATTTATATCATCAACACTGTATAGATTATAAGAATTATCAAAGTTTTAAACAAAACTATAATGATTTTTATACACTCTATAAAAAGAAACAGAAAGCATACAAGTATCAAGAGATATCTAGAACAGAACTTATGCATCTTGAAATTGAACAAAACAACCTTTATGCCGTTTTGCAAGAGATGAAAATGATACAAAACATATCAAAAAACAAACTTTTTATACTGGGACGCATACATGAAACAGAAAAAGCTGTTTTATATTGTAATGATATGTATCCCATCCATAAAAATCTTCAGCTTAAAGAAGATATATTGAAGCTTTCTAAAGAAGCACACCAAAAACGTATACAAAGTACTCAGGTTGCCCTAGAAAGACATTCAAGAGCCATAGATGCTATAAATCTTTCTGTTCAATATGATAAAGAGATAGATATCGATAGATATAGTGTAGGAGTTTCCATACCTCTAGCGTTTACTAGTAGAAAGTCTGAGAAGGAACGTGCAGCAGCATTACATAAAAACTCAACACTTGGTTTTCAATATGAACAGACAATGATTGAGAAAAAGAGTATGTTGCTAGAGTTAAGGTCTAGATTAAAAAGTAATGCACTGATGATAGAGTCAATTAAAAAAAATCTACATGACTACAAAAAAAACCTCTTGCCTCTGATCAAAAAGAGTTATGCTTTGGGTGAGAGTTCAGTGATTGAGTATTTACTAAGTAGGAAGAACTATCATACCCTCAAGCAAGAACTATTTGCTACTGAAAAAGCTTATTATCATACACTTTTCACTCTCTATACACTCAGCGAAATAAAGGACAATTAATGACGAAAAAACTTATACTCTTAACACTATCTACCCTTGTACTCAATGCTGAGAATATTATACTTACAGCAGAACAGGAATCAAACTGGCAGATCGAAGTTGAAACACCACAAAGTTCAAAAAGACTACCTTTAGGTGAATTTGTTATGGAAGTGGTAACGCCACCTACATTGCTACACACAATATCTCTTCCATTTGAAGCCAATGTAAAAAAATTGTATGTGGCAAATTTTCAACATGTCAGAAAAGGCGAGGTACTTGCAGATGTTACTGGAACAGAATGGATTGAAACACAACAAAAAGCCATCTCTGATGCGATAGAATTTAAGCATCATGAACATTTGGCAGAACGTAAGAATATGCTCTGTAAAGAGGAAATTATTCCACAAAAAGAGTGTGTTGCAGCCAATGCTGAACTCGAAGCAGATAAGATAAAGGTTTCTGCTTCAAAAACATTGCTTAAAAGCTATGGGGCAAGTGATGAAATGATCTCAAATCTATATAAAGATTTAACATTGTCACAGACGATACAGCTAAAAAGCACTGTAGAAGGTCGTATTGTAGAACTTCATGCAAGTCCAGGAAAAAGTACAAGCTCTGTAGATGCACTCTTTATCATTAAAGAGAATGGTCCACTATGGCTTGAAAGTTCTATAGGGGTTGAAAGAACCAAAGGTCTTAAAGAGGGAGACAAAGTAGAAATAACACTTGATACTTATAGTTTTGAGACTAATATATTACAATTATCACCAGTGATAAATTCTGAAAATCAAACCAGAGAGATACGCTTTTTAGTACCTGAAAATAAAGATATTTTCTCAGGCTTACGTACCAATGCAAAGGTCACTATTTTCAATAATAGCCTAAAGATAAGAAAAAATGCTGTGATAAAATCAGGTGATAAACAAATAGTATTCGTAAAAAACAAAGAAGGATATACTCCAGTTACAGTAAAAATACTTGCAGAAGATGATACCTATTATTTTCTCAAACCATCTTCTATCTTAAAAAATAAAATAGCAGTAAGTTCTTTGGCAGTACTCAAAAACATGCTAGGAAGTGAAGATGAATAAGCTTATAGGTTTTGCACTTGCACAAAGGCTTTTTTTCTCTTTGCTAGCTATGGTGATTTTAGGTTTTGGTATTAAAGCGTATAATGAATTGCCTATTGATGCATTTCCTGATATTTCTCCTACTCAGGTAAAAATCATTATCAAATCAAGCGGTATGACTCCTGCTGAGATCGAATCGCGAATAACAGTACCTATAGAAATGAAGATGGTTGGTATTCCTTATGAAACCATGTTACGTTCCACTTCAAAGTATGGGCTTTGTGATATAACTATAGATTTTGAGGATGGTACTGATATCTACTGGGCTAGACAACAAGTAAGTGAAAGGCTTTTGGATATCAAAGATCAATTACCATCCAATATGGAGGGTGGTCTTGCTCCTATCTCTACACCTTTAAGTGATATTTTGATGTTCACTATTGAATCATCCACACTTTCACTTGAAGAGAAAAGAACTCTTTTAGATTGGATTATCTCACCTAAAATAAGAGCAGTAAGTGGTGTAGCAGAAGTCAACCCTCTTGGGGGTAAGGTAAAAACGTATGAAGTAGTACCTGATTTAAATAAAATGAGAGCAATGGGAATTACACTGTCACAGATATTTGACACACTTGAGGCAAACAACCAAAATGATGGTGCAGGACGTGTGTCACAAGGTGTAGAAAGTATATTGGTACGTAGCGTTGGACGACTAAAGAGCTTGGGAGAAATAGCAACATTACCTCTAGGGAAAAGAGCAGATAAAGTCATAACAATTGGTGATATAGCTAATGTTAAGTATGGGTATATTACCCGTGCGGGGTTTGTAAGTAAGAATGGTAAAGGAGAGGCTGTTCAAGGCTTGGTTCTTGGACTTAAAGGTACAAACACGGCAGTAGTTCTTGATGAAGTAAAAGAAGAACTTAAAAAACTTGGGAGCATGTTACCAGGTGATACGAAAATAGATATATTTTATGATCGTTCAGACCTTGTTAATCTTGCCACAGACACTGTAAAAAATGCACTTTATGAAGCTGTCATACTCATTATGGTTATATTGCTTCTTATGTTAGGTAACCTTGCCTCTGCACTTAGTGTTGCATTGATACTTCCTTTTGCCCTTCTCATGAGTTTTATCGCAATGCAATACTTTGGATTAACAGCTAATCTTATGAGCTTAGGGGGACTTGCCATTGCTATTGGTATTTTGGTGGATTCTGCTGTTGTCGTAGTTGAACATATAACTGCAGAGTTGGGAAACCCTAAACATAGACGACAAAATAAACTGCATATTATCTATGAAGCAACGATTGACATGGCACCATCTATCATTACAGGTGTACTTATTATTATTATCGTATTTATGCCACTTCTTACACTTGAAGGACTTGAGGGTAAACTATTTAGACCAGTTGCATTGAGTATCATTTTTGCCCTTTTCTCTTCACTCATTTTGGCATTGACACTCATACCTGTTTTAAGCTCATTTATTTTGAGCAAAAGACCCGATAAAGAATCAGCTCTTATCAAATTATTGACAAAATGGTATAAGCCTGTACTTCTTTTTTCTTTAAATCATATTAAGGGTACGGTCATTGCTGTGATTCTACTCTTTGTAGGATCTCTTTACTTAGCATCAGAAACAGGAAAGACATTTATGCCTACTATGGATGAAGGAAGTGTCATTATCGGTGTAGAAATGCTACCTTCTATCTCGCTGGAAGAAAGCTTAGCACTCAACCTAAAACTTCAGAAAAAACTTTTGGCTTCCGTACCAGAGATCAAAGACATCATTGCAAGAACAGGTAGTGATGAACTTGGTCTTGATCCAATGAGTCTTAACGATACAGACACTTTTTTGGTATTACATGAGAAAGAGACTTGGAGAGAACCATCAAAAGATTTTGTTATTGAGGAGATCAGAAAAGTACTGGATGAGTTTGTCGGGATCGAATTTGGTTTTACTCAACCTATTGAGATGAGGGTCTCAGAAATGCTTACAGGGGTTAGAGGTGATCTTGCTATCGATATTTTCGGAAGTGACAATGAACAATTAGAACGTATTGCTTTAGAGATCAAAAATATACTTGAAGTCATCAAAGGTAGTAGTGATGTCTATAAGAAAGCCAATGAAGGTGTGGAGTATTTTGAGCTTAAGTTTGATAAAAAAGCAATGGCATATCATGGTATCACTCAAAAAGAACTAAATGATTTTCTTAAAGTAATGGTGACCGGTGTACAAGCAGGAATCATCCAAGAAGGTATGCGTCGTATCGATTTGATGGTTAAAGGTGATGAAACACTTCAGAACTCTTTAGACAAAATAGAAAAGCTTTACTATCCTCTAGAAAACGGTAAGTCTGTACCTCTGGGAAATTTTGTAAAATTTATATCGAATGCTGGTCCGGTACAAATAGAACATGAACATGGATATAGAAAAACAATTGTTCAGACGAATGTAGAGGGACGAGATCTTGTCAGTTTTGTCGAAGAAGCTAAAGCTAAGATTGAAAAAGAAGTAAAACTTCCTGCAGGTTATTATCTTGCTTTTGGTGGAGAGTTTGAAAATCAACAAAGAGCTGCAGCAAGATTGGCTATTATTGTGCCTTTAGCTCTGTTTCTGGTCTTTATACTTCTTTTTGTTTCGTTTGGATCTCTAATACAAGCAACGATGGTACTCATCAATGTACCATTGGCTTTGATAGGTGGATTTATAGGATTGTATATCAGTGGAGAATATATGTCAGTTCCAGCATCCGTTGGCTTTATTGCTCTACTTGGAATTGCGGTACTAAATGGTGTCGTATTGGTAAACTATTTTAATTATCTGATTCAAAATGGTAGTACACTTAAAGATGCTGTAATAAATGGCTCAATTAAAAGACTTAGACCTGTACTTATGACTGCTACGATCGCAGCATTTGGTCTTCTTCCTTTGCTCTTCGCAACAGGACCTGGCTCAGAGATACAAAGACCCTTGGCAATTGTTGTTATCAATGGACTTATTAGTTCTACACTATTGACACTAATTATTCTTCCTATCCTTTACTTGAAGTTTTCAAAGAAGATTGATAATACTTAAATAGTGAAGTAGTCTTTTTAGGGGTAATCAGAGTTACTCATTTGGCCTCTTTTACCAATCAATACCCTTAACAGGGTATTCTTCTCTATCATCAGCCTTTTGCTTTTTACATCCTTCTGGCTTGGATTCACAATATTTATTATAGGCTATCTTAACAATGACAAACAATATAACAAAAATGATAAAAAATAGTAATGGCTTTTTCATAAGACTACTATAGCAAAATTGTTTTTAGATATCACATAGGAGGTTTATTAAAGAGTACACATTAAGACGTTTGGGAGTATAATACTTCCATGAAAAACCTCCGAAATGCACTTTTACTGAAACAACTTTATCAACTCAAGCAGCTAGGATATAAATATACATCAGTGACACCATATAAAGAAGATGAACAGGATCTTAAACTTCCTAATACTCTTGAATCTTTAAAAAAGCAAGCTATGGATTGTCACCTATGCGATCTAAGTAAAAGTCGACATAAAGTAGTATTTGGAGAAGGTAATCCACATGCAGACATACTGTTTATCGGTGAAGGACCTGGTTCAACTGAAGACAGCTCAGGCCAGCCTTTTGTTGGTAGATCTGGTGAACTTCTCACAAAAATGATTGAAAATGTTTTACATATTTCTCGAAGTGATGTCTATATTACCAATATTGTTAAGTGTCGTCCTCCAAATAATGCAACACCTACTCCTATACAGGCACATACCTGTCAATCCTATTTAATGAAACAGATTGAACTAATAAAACCAAAGCTCATTGTAACGCTTGGTGCAACTGCTTACCATTATCTAACTGGTGATGATGCAGATATAAGTAACGTAAGAGGTACTGTACATCAACAAAATGATTATACGATCATACCTACATATCATCCAAGTTATTTACTTAGAAATCCAAGTGCAAAAAAAGAAGTGTTTAATGATCTCTTAAAAGTCAAAGAGTTAATGGGAAAATAATAGTTTCATTTCCCGATAAACTTCGGGAAATGAGATAGGAGAATAATTATGCTTCACGAGCAGTTGTTTCAATTTGTTTAACGATAGATGGATCTTCAAGTGTAGAGATATCCTGAGTAATTTCCTCGTGTTTTGCGATTGAACGTAAAATTCTTCTCATTATTTTACCTGATCGTGTTTTAGGTAATCCAGGAACTTCAATAATATGATCCGCTTTAGCTATGTTTCCTATTTCTGCTGCAAGTAGATCATTGATGTGCTTCTTAATATCTTTGTTGATATGTCCCTCTTTAAGTACTATATAGATAAAAATTGATTCACCTTTAATATCATGCGGACGACCTACTACAGCAACTTCAGCAACTGAGTCATCTCTTTTTACTGCTGCTTCGATCTCTGCTGTACCCATACGGTGTCCAGATACATTGATCACATCATCAACACGACCTGTAATCGTGATATATCCATCTTCATCAAGAACAGCACCATCACCAGAGAAATAGACAGGTTTACCATCTTTCACTGCATCTCCAAAGTATGCTTTTTTATAACGGTCGGGATCACCCCAAATATTTCTGATCATACTTGGCCAAGGTTTTGTGATACAAAGAAGACCAGTCTCCCCTACTTCTTTTGTCGTTCCATCAGGGTCAATAATCTCAGCAATAATACCTGGCAAAGCAAATGTTGCACAAGCTGGTTTGATAGGTGTTGCACCAGGAAGAGGAGAGATCATATGACCACCTGTTTCTGTTTGCCACCATGTATCAACGATTGCAGATTTAGAATTGCCCACCACTTCATAGTACCATTTCCATGCAGGTGGATCAATAGGCTCTCCAACGGTTCCAAGAACTTTCAAGCTCGAAAGGTCGTATTTTTCAGGCTCATGTTCACCCATCTTATGAAGCACACGTATAGCTGTAGGTGCCGTATAAAACTGCGTGATCTTATGATCCTGTACCATCTTCCATGCACGACCTGCATCTGGATATGTTGGTACGCCTTCAAACATTAGAGTTGTTGTACCAGCAGCCAATGGTCCATAGATAATATAAGTATGTCCTGTGATCCAACCTATATCTGCTGTACACCAGTACACATCATTTCCTTTTACATCAAATACCCATTCCATGGTCATTTGTGCCCAAAGGATATACCCTGCACTTGCATGTTGTACACCTTTTGGTTTACCAGTACTTCCTGATGTATAAAGTAAAAAGAGTGGATCTTCACTATCCATAAGTTCATAAGGACACTCTGCATGTTGAGCAGTGATCAGTTCATTGTAATTGTGGTCTCTACCTTCAACCCATTTTATCTCTTCATTATTTCTTTTTACAACAAGTACTGCTTCAACACTCTCTCCACCTTGAAAAAGTGCATCATCAACCACTTGCTTTAGCATATACGGTTTACCTTTTCTATAGGCACCATCTGCGGTAATAACGATCTTTGCTTCTGCATCTTCGATACGGTCTTTCAATGCTTCCGAAGAGAATCCACCAAACACAATGGAGTGTATGGCGCCGATACGCGCACATGCCAACATTGCATAAGCTGCTTCCGGGATCATTGGCATATAAAGTACAACTCTATCACCTTTGTTTATACCAAATTCATGTCTAAGTAGATTGGCCATTTTATTGACATGTAGTGATAGCTGAGCATAGCTAATATGTTCTACATCTCCTCTATCACCTTCAAATAAAATTGCCGTTTTATCTGCTTTGTCGGCTAGGTGTCTATCGATACATTGATTTGAAACATTGAGCTTACCATTCGTGAACCATTTATAAAAAGGAGGGTTACTGTCGTCAAGCACTTTATCATAAGGAGCTAACCAATCTATTTTTTCGTCAGCATATTCTTTCCAAAAACCTTCATAGTCTTCTGTAGCCTTGTTCTGTAACGCCCAATATTCGTCCATACTCCTAATAGCAGCATTAGCCGCAAATTCTGGATTTGGATCAAAAATTTCTTTTAACATTGAGTTTCCTTTCTATTTTATGTGTAGAATTATTCTATCATAAATTAGAGGTAAATGAAAATAGAAAAAGACAGAAGAATTAAATAGGAGTATTTACTCCTATTTGTTACAAGTAGTAATGATTTGGTTTAAACAATCTCTATTTTTTCGACCACATCAAGACCAAAACCAGCAAGTCCAACAAATTCTGTATCTTTATTGGTTGTTAAAAGATTGATGTTTCTAATGCCAAGGTCTTTTAGTATCTGTGCACCGACACCAAACTCTTTAGCTTGCTCATGAGATATTACCTTTGTATCTAAGAAGATAAGTGTTCCGCCATTTGTCTTTAAATAATCAATAGAGTTATTCAGGGCATTGAAACGTTTATCATCAAGTAGAAGTCCTATGTCTGATCCTATATTATGAAACTTCACATTTGCAGTTTCGTGTGCTTTATAAAACTGTATCACTGTATGTGTTCTATCGAGATGGTCTGTGTATGTGATCTTTTCTACTTTGATATCTCTAAGTTTACACTCTTCTTCTTTTACACGTTTTATGAGTTTTTCATTTGCCAAGCGATATTCAACGATATCTGAAATGTAGACGATTGCCATATCATGTTCTTTTGAAAAGATTTCCAAATCATCCATACGTGCCATTTTCCCATCATCTTTGATGATCTCACATATAACTGCGGCAGGTGCAAGTCCAGCCAACTTACATAGATCTACAGAACCTTCTGTATGTCCTGTTCTCACCAATACTCCACCATCTTTCGCGATAAGTGGAAAGATATGACCAGGACGTACAAAGTCTTCACTAACTGTTTGAGGGTTTGCAAGCTTAGAAATACAATCATCCCTCTCAGCAGCAGATATACCAGTTTCAGCATTTGTAGAATCTATGGATACGGTAAACGCAGTTTCATGATTTGAATCATTATTACTAACCATTGGTATAAGATCAAGTTTAGATGCTATTTCTTTTGTAATAGGTGTACAGATAAGTCCTCTTGCTTCTTTTGCCATAAAATTTACAAGGTCAGGTGTAGAGAAAGTTGCAGCATAAACAAGGTCACCTTCATTTTCACGATCTTCATCATCCATCATGATGACCATCTTTCCTCTTTTTATCTCTTCTATCGCTTTTTCTACTCTTTTTATCGCATCTCTAGACATGAAGTTCTCCCAAATATTTATACTCAATATAATTTAGTTTAAACGTATTATACCTATTCGTACTTCACCTAAGAAACTTTTTCTGTCTTTTTTTTAAAAGCTCTTGACATGAGACCTATTTGGTGCTATAATGCCGTCCACATAAGCATTAAGCTTGTGAAGATTGGGGTATCGCCAAGCGGTAAGGCACTAGTTTTTGGTACTGGCATTCGGGGGTTCGAATCCCTCTACCCCATCCATAAGATTTCATCTTGGTTTAATTAAATCAAGGTACAATCTCACACCAATTAAATCTTTGATTTAATACCTGTCGCGGGATAGAGCAGTTTGGTAGCTCGTCGGGCTCATAACCCGAAGGTCGGTGGTTCAAATCCGCCTCCCGCAACCAATTAAAACCCCGTAAAACAAGGGCTTTGAAGCCAAATAACCTAAAACACATATTTTGCTCATATTCTAAAAACACATATTAGCGGTAGTTTTTAACACATTTCTCACAAAATACATATCCGAATCAAGATAGATTCTTTTTAAAGCTCCATTTTGTATTACTATGCTAAACCTTCTATGAATAGCTACATAAGAAAGAACCATTTACACCGCTAAGTAGAGACAAAATGAAATGACCATTTAACAGAAGTAGGCATTTCACCTTAAAAAAAGTGTAACGAGAGAACCCATACAAAAAAATGAAAATACGTAATAAATAGATACGTAAAGCCGATAAAGAAGGATATTCTCAGCATATGATTGTTAAAGTATTAGATATATCACAACCTGACTATTTATAGGGTTATTAAGAGGAATAGGCAATGAGTTATCGTTATCAACTGACCCCTATTTTCATAATTTGAACTGTATTTTATTACCCAAAAATGCCAAAAGCATTAGTGATCCAAAGCAAGTTACTCATATTAAAGAGGTACTGAAATCTAGTGTAGGGGATAGTTTAACCATTGCTGAGATTGGTGGTAACATAGGTAAGGCTAGTATTGCTAAAATCAATAACAATGAAGTACTTCTTTCTGATGTTACACTGGATAAAAAACCACCAGCTAAACTTGGTTTAACAGTTATTCTTGCTTTGCCACGTCCAAAAGTGCTACGTAGATTGATTATGGATATGACATCTCTTGGTGTTAATAAACTTATTATTGTAAATAGTTACCGTACTCAAAAAAGTTATTGGCAAAGCCCATTACTAAACCGTATAGATGAGTTTGTTTTTGAAGGGTTACAACAAGCGATAGATACAGTGCCACCAGTTATTGAGTTTAAAAAACGTTTTAAGCCATTTGTTGAAGATGAATTTCCTGCTTTATTACTAGATAAAAAGGGGCATAAAGAGCAAGGTAATGCAGTGATCGCTCATCCTTATGCTTCACAATCTTGGAAATCATATCTTGATGTTATAAAGTGTAAGACTAGCAATAAAGATTATATGCCAAAGGTACTATGTATTGGGGCTGAAGGCGGTTGGATAGACTATGAAGTTGATTTACTTTGCCAACAAGGTTGCACATCAGTTAGTTTAGGACAAAGGATATTAAGAACTGAAACTGTAGTTAATGTGTTACTTGGTGACTGGTTAAAGGTATGACAATAATAGCATAAATTAGACCGCTCAGGTGATAATAATAAGATTGACCCCTAAATTGTCTTCTTTTCAAAACCTTATAAAATATATAATTTTATAAGGTTTTGATGATTTTGCAGGATGAATTTTCTACTTCCTGCAAACTTTAGCAATGCATATTAGGCAAAAGTATCAGAAAATAGATTCCCTGACCATAAAAACATTTTACTGTAATTTTCAGTTGCAGACTCTCCAGCTGCGATATTGGCATAGCAACCATAGTTTGACGTACTGCTGTCATATTTAAATACACCTGATAGCCAAGAGGCTTCTGTAGCCGATGTTGGGCTGTAACAAGCTGAGTTGGTCTTAGGTGAAGCATATAAGGCAACACCGTTAAGTGTTCTTAAAATAGCATCTGCACATACTTTGGCTTCAGAGTTCCCAATGTGTCCAGCTTTAGGTTGTCCTGTTCCTTGTGAATCACCGATGATATAAATACCACTTGTCAGTACTGATTCATAGCTCAACGGATTAATAGGTGCCCAGTTTCCAGAGTTGACTCCTGCTGTAAAGACAATAGGAGCTGCTTTTTGTTTTGGTATCACATTTAAAACCGTTGAACTTAAAGTTTTTGATTCACCACCTTCGGTATAGGTTAAGGTGTTAGTATTGTCATCAACAGCTGTGACTGTTGTACTTGGTTTGTACTCTACACCATACTCTGCAAATTTTGCACCAAAAGTATCTGCTTCTACCGTAATATTTGCATTAGCATCTAACACATTTACCTTACAGTTGGTAAACCCTTTGGTATTTTTGAGATAGTCCGCCACGACACAAGCTCTTTCATAAGGACCAGGAGGACAACGGTAAGGTGCAGCCGGAATGGTCATGGTAAAGGTATCACCATCAACCATGGCATCAATTTGTGCTTTTAGCAGATTCGTCTGCTCTCCTGCTTTCCAGGCGTGGGGTACTTTGGTGATATCGTAGTCATTTACTTGTATGAAGTCAATACCTGCGGCTAAGACCAATTTATCATACTTTACGCTGCTTCCATTTGCCAAAGTAAGGGTTTGATTGGTTTTATCGACACTGCTTACAGTACTGTGAATCATATTGATATCATATTTACTGTTCAGGTCTCCATACGTAAATGATAGGTCAGAGGTTGTTTTCTGTCCATTAAGCACCAAATTACTCAATATTGGTGATACATAGGTTGGGTTTGCTTCTATGATGGTTACATTTACACTGCTTCCACCCCACATCTTTAAATACTTTGCACAGGTTGCCCCTGAAAATCCACCACCAACTACCACAATATGTGGAGTGGTTGTATCTGCTGCCATACTGGGAGTAACTGCAAAGAGTGAGCTTGCGCCTACAAACTTCATAAAGTTTCGTCTTGAATTTGAATGGGTTGTTTTCATTTACTATCCTTTTTTAATCGTTAGTTTTTAAGTGTTTTTAGCCAGTTGCCGATCAGTATGATCTCTTCATTGGTATATCCATGAGCCTGGGCACTCATAATTGGTTCATCATCTTCAAAAATCTCATTTGCAAGATCATCTTCACCTGCAATACTGTCCCACTCATTTGATGAGATACCATTTGTTCCATGACACTGCGCACATTGCGAACCTAAAAGTCTTCCTGCATCAGCTTTGTACGTTGTGGGTAAAAGTATATCTGAGGTAAGATTATCATTATTGACATCTGAATCCTCATCATTCTCGTCATCTTTATCATCATCATCATTCTCGTCATCTTTATTTATTCTCGTCATCTTTATCATCATCATCATCAACATCACTATCATTGTCAATACCATCACCAGGTAATGGAGATGAAGCTACACTATCATCAATACGATCATTATTGTCATCTGAATCCGTATCATCATCAATACCATCATTATCATCATCTGAGTCTAAATAATCATCAGTACCATCATTGTCGTCATCTGAATCTAACTCATCATTAAGACCATCGTTATCATCATCGACATCACTATCATTGTCAATACCATCATCGTCATGATCATTATCGTTACCTTCTATATAGTCACCATCATTGTCTGTATCATCAATATCATCAATATCATCATCATCATCGTCATTATCATCATGGTTACTGATACCGTCATCGTCATCATCTTCATAAATATTTATTAACCCATCGTTATCATCATCCAGAGGGTTCTCGAGTTCAACCACAATGGATGTACCATCAACATGAATGTTCAGTATGTCATCTGAAACATGATCACCATTACTATCATTTATATCAGAAGGATCCATTGCAAGAGGGATATAGCCAAGATCTATATCTGTTGCTGCGGTAAAGAGTGTACCATTTCCATCAGATGTAATTACACCGATTTGGGTCACCACTTTATTTTCAGGATCATCTTCATTAGTTGTCATGACCAAGGAGCAACTCACAGTACTGGGTATCTCGATCTCAAATGGATGTTCAGCAGTATTGTTATCAGTAGATTTTACAAAATAGTAACTACCGTCCACACAAAATGCTTCAATAAGTGTTCCTGGAACTGTACCAGTGATTTTTGATAGGGAATCGCTTGTAGTAATAGCTGTATCTGTAGTAGATGATCCACCACATCCTGATAAAATAAATGCAGATGCTAAAGCAGAGAGTTTCCATGAATTTGTTTTCATGTTCTGTCCTTTTAATTTTGATTTTTTTGACATACAATTTGAATCATAATCCATAAGATATGTCGTAATTTTTCTAATAACACAAGCAGACTAAAGTATATGAAGTGAAATAGAAAATTGTAATAAAATAGAGTGTATAAACCAAATTAAGAAGAACAAACAACTAACTATAATTATTTGGCAACCCGGCTATCTAACTAGAGACCCGTGGCTTTCCGTCCCTGCTTCGCAACAGGTTTGGCACACACTATTAACTCTTTATTGTCAACAGTTTTACTTAATGAAAAGTAATTATCTATTATATCATTCTATTTTTAAATCTTATTAAGTATATAACTTTATGAGGTTTTCTAACTGTATGATATTAGCTATAAATGAGATGTAAAAATTATTATAAAACTCTTTTCTCCTATGCTATAATGATATCTGATCCTGAGGCAAAATTTCGAAACAGTGGACCTTACAACGAAGTCTTCAGGGGTGCCATGAAAGCGTTTCTGCTGAAGGTATTATTTATTACAAGATAAACAAGCTTTAGAAGTTATTACTGTCCCAATGGTATCTGAGACAGTAATCCCTTAAGACAGATAAGAATGTATTGCAACGCTTTCTTTCCCGTCGTCAGCATTTAGACCACCATTAAATATAATATCGAGAATACTTTTTAATAGTCCTTGAATCTGTTTTGCATCATAACAGGTGGTAATTTTAGGTGTATAGAGCAACTCTACACACCTAAAAAGCTAAAAAAACACATAATCTAACATTCCATAGTATGTGTTCCATATACACATTTGGAGGCAACAAGAGATCACTATTCAGAAGGTGTTAAATAATATTATGTTTACTTTTCTTATTTATGTCATCAACAGATAATGGTTTGGAGTACAGATATCCTTGTGCTAGAGTACAA
This sequence comes from Sulfurovaceae bacterium, assembly GCA_963785375.1. Classification (GTDB taxonomy): domain Bacteria; phylum Campylobacterota; class Campylobacteria; order Campylobacterales; family Sulfurovaceae; genus Sulfurovum. The sequence continues at coordinate 119,644 of CAWAVD010000006.1, read as the reverse complement.
CCATTTTTTTTCAAAAAATTCTCTTGTTCTATTGTTTCTACACCCTCGGCGAGTACTTCTAAATTCATATCTTGTGCAAGATTGATGATAGTTTTTGTAATGATTTTATCATTTTCATCAAAAGGTATATCATCTATAAAAGATTTATCAATTTTCAATTTGTTTATTGGAAGTCTTTTAAGATATGATAATGATGAATAGCCCGTACCAAAATCATCCAGACTAATATTGATACCTATTTTATTGATTTTGTCTAGTACATTTATAGCTTCAATAATATCGTCGATAATAAAACTTTCAATGATCTCAAACTCAATCCAATCAGGATTACATTTTGTATTATGCAATAGTTCTTCAATAAAAGGTAAAAACTCTGGGTCTTTTAACTGTTTTGCAGAAATATTAATAGATATCTTCTCATAATCTATATTCATTTTTTTCCATGAGACAGCCTGTAGAAATACTTTTTCCAATATCATTTTTCCAATATCAATGATAAGACCCGTTTGTTCAATAATAGATATAAAATTGACTGGATATATAATTGTTCCATCTAACTCTATACATCGTAATAATGCTTCATATCCGATAACTTCATGCGTGCTAATATTGATGAGTGGCTGATAATGCACAACAAATGAATCATTTTTTATGGATTCTCTGAGTTTAGTTTCCTGCATGACTCTTTCATGTGCTTTTTGTGTCATAGCTTTTGTATAAAAACTGTATGTATTCCTACCATTTTCTTTTGCTTTATACATAGCTGCATCTGCATGCTTGAGTAACTCTTGATGCGTGTTACCATTTTCTGGATAAATACTTATACCTACACTGGCACCACAATACAGTTTTCTATGTTCATATAAGTAAGGTTCCTTCAGTTTGTTGATGATATGTAGAACTATATCCACAATCTCGTTTTCATTGTCCATTTTTTCTAGAATAACTGTAAACTCATCACCACCGAATCTTGATACTGTATCAATCTTCCTAAGTATACTTTGTAATCTTTTTGCACACTTCTGTAAAATATAATCACCTGCATGATGGCCTATAGAGTCATTGATCTCTTTAAAATGATCCAAATCAATAAAAACTAAAGCAACTTTATTGTTATCACGTTTGGCAATCTCCATCGAATGTTTTAGTCTATCTAAAAACAATACTCTATTTGGCAGTGAGGTCAAAGCATCATAATGTGCTCGGTAATCAAGTTCATCTTTTTGTTCTTCAAGCACTTTTTGTGTTTTTAAATGCTCTGTAATATTGTGACCCAACTCTACAACTGCATACATTTCATGGTTTTTATTGTACAGTGGCGTAGTCGTTAATTCAATAAATTTTTCTTCTCCTGAAGATGTCATATACTTGTGAACTCTTTGAACACTTTTTTGTTTTTCAAAAGTATCTATAAGAGGACATGGATTCTCATTACTGCCGCATGGATCTTCCTTCTGATGTAACAATTCATAGCATTTGGACTGGGATAAATCTTGTACCATATTTTTATCTCTAAACTGTTTAGCAGCATCATTTGCCAATAAAACATTATATTCTTTATCAATTACCATTACAGATTGATCTATACCATTGATCACATTTTGTAAAAAATTATGTTGTTCTTCTAATTCTATATTTTTTTTGTCCACCTCTTTAGCCAAAAGTTGATTTTTCAAATCAGCTTTTTCTTTCTTATATTTTGAACTAATTAATTGCAACACTAAATATATAGATATTATGAGAAAGGATATGAAAAATAAAATCGCATTATGAAAGAAGTATATATGACTTAAATCAATCCTATCTAAAGGATAAAATAAAATAAAATATCCCATATTATTTCCGTTTATATCTCGTTGTATATATTTGGTGATGAATTTATTATTTTCTGAATCTATGATATATTTATCTTTAGTTTGAAGTAGTTTTTCGACTCCAAAATTTTTAATATAATTTTGATTAGATTTTGAAGCATTTAAATTTGCAATATAATAATCATCTAAAAACATTTTTGTAAAAGGTTTTTTTATCTGATTCTTATAAGATTTGTCTACAAGTAATACAAGTTCATATCCATTATTTAATAATTGCATAGAAATTGAATTGAATTTTGAGATTACTTCGATCGTACCTATAAATTTGTTATCTCTAAATATCGGGACCATGGCTTTGAAAGTCATATCAAAAAGACCAGTACTAATGGTCGACCTTATTTTTGGATCACGAATCATTTGAACAATCTCATCACGAACTTTAGTTAGATCATCACCATGTTTCTCTGTCCAGCTTCTATACAGACTAATACCCTTGCTATCTGAAACCTGGATCCATACATTTTTATACATTGTATTACGACGTAAATTTTCTGTAAATCTATCCAGTTTAAAATTGATTTTACTAGATGAAGTAATAGTATCAACATATCTTGAATCTTGAGCTAAGGATAGTGCTATAAATAAGATGGACTCTTTTTTTGCATCAATATAAGACCTAGTTGTGAATTGTATCTCATTGGCAGTTTGATTATATTTCTCTTTAATTAGTCCTTCAGTACGAATATTTAGCAACATATGACTGAGAAAAACAACGTTGATAAGAAGTAAAGCACCTAATATGGTCTGTTTTATACTTATTTTCTTAAAAATCATCTGTATACCCATGTCAATTGAATTCTTGCTATATCACCTGCTTTATCGAGTATAGATTGTGCCGTACTGTTATATGGTGCATAAGCATTTGCAAAAGTATAGTTTAAATCAATCCTGTTCACATTTTTAAATTTATATGAGAATCCAATAGTAGTATTTTTAAATTTTCTTTCTTTTACACTCACATTTTTCATTCTATGGTATTCATCATATCTAGCAATGGCTTCTATATTAGGTTTTAATTTATATGTTGTTGCAATATAATAACCATCTGCTTTATTATTTTTATCAGCCTCTATCTCAAATTGCCAGGTATTATTTGAAGCCGTAGAGCTTACATCTTTAGCACCAGTATAAATCATACCCTGCCCTCTCATATATTCACTTTCAACTCTTAACAATCCATCATAATAGGTTAACCCTACTCCATATCTAGTTCTATCATACAATTCATCCAAGAGCTTTCTTTTGCCTTTTTGATACCAACCATAAAGTTTTAAAGACTCAGTGTTATAACCTTTAATATCTCCAAGTATATTTTCATATGCCATATAGTAGTAATGTGTAGGATGAGAATCATTAACATTATTCATCTGTATACCTGAACCAAGACCATACATATATGCATAGGATATTGAGCTTGTTTTACTAAGATATATTTCTTGAAAAAGTTGTATGCCACTATCTCTATATGCTCCCACAGAGTGTGATGGTGTTCCAAGATATGTGGTAAGGTCAACAGATTGAGGAGATATATATCTTTCAAGCATGAGTTGATCACTGACGGTTGAAAATTCTATAAAAGGAGAGACAAATCTTGCCATCAATCCCTCCTCGCTACCTGGATATTTATATTGTCCAATTCTAATATTGATTGGCAGATATCTCAATGTGATGGACACATCCGTTAAATAATTATGTTGTCTATAACCCGCAGGATTTGTTATTCCATTTTCACCAAACTCTGTAAGTATAAAGTAGTTGATTTTATTTTTATCATCAAGTCTTCCTCTCAATCCTACTCTTAGACGTGACAGAAGGATTGATTCTTGCTTTTCCAGCTCAGGCTTAGTTAGTGAAAAAGGCGTTTTATTTATTCCATTAACCTCATATATCTCCCCTTTGTTATGAATATATCTTAATTGACCAAATCCCCATAAATTATGATCTTTGCTGGTTGCCTTTTGTGTACCTTGTATCATCAACCAATTGGCACTGTATAGATAAGATATTGATAATAATAAAAAAATAAACTTAATCATAAATTATTATAGCTACTTTTATTTGCTTTAACAATGATAAAATATCGACTTTGAATTATTTATATAAACTTGTGATATGGTACTACCAATTGATGGGACTTGATAGGTGTGGAAGCTCTAGAAATCTCTATAAAAAACAGATACATCACATAATTACTTAAGTAGTATTATGTGATGTAAAAAACGACTGTTTAGCGATTATGCTTCAGCAGATAATTCAGAATGAATGGCATCTTTGAGTTCATATAAAACTTTATCTACTTTATTGTCAATGCCTAGACTTCCAGGATTCATACGAACCTTATCTACAAACTCTACATTAACATCATTGTTTGTATAGTCTACCTTTACATATACAGTCATATGTTTATTTTGATGCCTGTTTTGGTATCTGTATGTGTAGTAGTCTTTATTTCTGATTCTTTTTTTAAAATAGAGTGCTTCTCCAGCACCTTGCATTGATGGAGTGTATGCTGTCCACTTATCTTTCATGGCAGCCTTTTGAATTGTATTGACTATGGAAACTTCATTTCCTGCCACATGTGACGAAGCATATGCGCAAGAACCTATAAAAAAGCTTAGAATTATTGTGTACACTGTAAATTTTTTCATTAAAATATTCTCCTAATTATGTGTATATTTTTTGTTATTGTTGTCTTAGTTAAATTTGTATATATAAACAATCTCACGATGAAACACTAATAAAAACGTGTAGTATGATTGTTATTTAAGATAATTTGGGAGGTTTAAAGATGTTGTTGAGATAAAGTTGATTTAAAGGAGAAACCAAGAAATCAAAACCCTTAAATACTTTTGTATCTTTTAAAGAGAATACGAAATTACTTGGAATCAATTTTTCGTCCAATTTTGTTTCCGATCCTTTTTCTTCTAAAGAAACTTCAACATTTGTTTCCAAAGTATTGTCCATGAACATAGGGGTGGTCATTTCAAAGGAGATTGCCGTAAACATAACAATGATGATTGATAATATATAATACCTGTGTAATTTCATGCTTTGACATACTACCAAACTCGATAAAACATGTCAAGTCATAAATTTTAGTTCATTTTTTTTATTTAATATGTTACATTTTATCACTTCAAACAAAGATTTTACTCACACTTATAATCTAAAGATATATATTCATCTTACTTATGTGAATAAGGTTGATTGTATTGGGGATGGGTACAGATCCACACTCTCATATCATAAAATCTACTTGCAATTTCTTTAGATAACTTTAAAAAATCTTTTATCTGAACAAAATTGTATGCACAAATCGAATTTCTAATACAAATTGCCATACTTATACCTTATAAAATTTTTCTGTAAATTTACTAATATGAAACCTATATTTAAAAAAAGTACTCAAAGAAATTAGTAAGCATTGTTATAATCAACTTACACTCTGGAAGTACCATACAATTACATTACAAATAAATTAAAATTTTAAAAAGAAGACTAATATATTTGGTGAACTGTCATATTATTATTTAGAAGAAAAGAAGAGAATACAGGAACAGCTCAAAGAACAAGTAAGCAAACAATTGGTACTTCACTCTTGTCTTAATGATATAGAGAATAAACGTGGTTGATTAATGCTTTCAATGAAGTATTGGAACTCTAATGGAACTATCTAAAGTTATAAGCTACTCACAAGGCACGATAGTTGGTACTTATAGTTTGGACAAGGTACAAGTGTTTTAATCAAGGAATACTCATCAACTATCGTGCCATATGAAAAGCTCTTATTAGATATCGCTATTGTTATATTGATTTTGTAACCTGGCTGTCTTTTCCTCTACTATAATGTAATGGTATAAAAGATCCATGGCTTTCTGACCCTGTCTTACGGCAGGTGTAGCCTTTAAAAAATAAACGTTATTTAGTATACATGATAGATTATTAATCTATCACTATAAATGTATAAAATGATTAATTATATTGATTTAGTGTAACTTTTTAAAAGTAGATAGTCAATTTTGATATACAGAGTGCATTTTATCAGCATAAAAGCAGTCTGTCAAAGAGATGATTATGTGGAAAAAGGGTCTGGTCTACAGAAGTGGATGTAATTCTTCCTCTTCTTATAGACTCTAGTTTTCATTTAATGGTCTTGTTCTAGTTTGCCTTAAGCTTTTCAGCCATTTTGCATCCCTCTTCAGAACCATGTTTACATGCCTTGCCATAGTACTCGATCGCTTTTGATATATCTTTCTCCAGTACTTCGCCTTTTTCATATTTCAATGCTACGGAAAAACACCCAAAATAGTCTCCGTGATTATTACAGTCATCCATAAAATCTTGGATGATTTCCATCGGATTAGACTCATCACTGAACTCATCATCAAATTCATCATCAGACTCAGCATATGCAAAGGCACTCATTCCCAATAAAAGTATTCCTGCAAGTAATATTTTTTTCATTATTATCCCTATTTTATAATTTGATGTAGAAAGTATACATTTAAAATGTCAGAAAAATGTCATATATTTACAAAGAAATAGATTTTATATATTGTATGTGTAATATTATCAAATACTATATAGAATTGATAATCTTAATTATGCGATTTTATTTAGTGTATTAGAGCTTTCTTCATAGGCTTGTCTATTGATTTCACCATTTGCAAAACGTTTGTCAAGTATGTCTTGTGCAGAAGAATGTCCCTCTGAATTGTGTGAGGAACCCCTTAAAAAATAAATAAGAATAAAACCTAGTGCGATTATACTACACCATACACAAAAGCCTACACCCCAACCATAACCTACATAGTCCATGATTTATCCTTTATTAGGTTTTTTATTTTAAAGTATAAAGTTGAAGTGTGCAATTACTGTGTAACTATTTCGAGTAATGATGCTTCATTCCAAATTTGACAGTACACTGTTCTTAAGTTTTTTGAGGCACAATAAAAATGACAAATGATAAATTAAGGAATATTGTATCCCTATGGCTGAACAAACAAAAAAGATATTAATTGCACTTTTATTGAGTATGATCGCATTTGGAATAATGATAATCTTTTTTACGCTTATACAGTCATTGATGGTTTCAACTATAGTATTGATGGTGACACTGTGGACTAATGAAGGATTGCCTCTAGCAGCAGTTTCTCTTCTTCCTATTATATTATTTCCTGCTAGTGGTATTCTCAATACAAAAGATACAGCTGTCAATTATGCCAATCCTATAATCTATCTCTTTTTAGGTGGATTTTTGATCGCTATTGCTGTAGAGAAAACAGGCTTGCACAAACTTATAGCCAGCAGAATGTTAAACCTTTTTCCAAACTCTGTCAGAGGTATTATCTTTGCCCTGATCATCACATCGGGAATGCTGAGTTCAGTACTTTCAAATACTACTACCACACTACTCTTACTTCCTATCGCACTATTTTTAACAGATAATACAAGCCTGAAAATGCGTTTGGCATTAGGCATCGCTTATGGGGCAAGTATCGGTGGTATTTTGACACCTATAGGTACGCCGCCAAATCTTGTACTTTTAGGTATCATGGAAGAGATGGGTATGGAGGCTATACCTTTTATGAAATGGATGTATATGGTTGCACCTTTGGTTTTTGTAATGTTCATTGCAGTGGGATTTATACTGAGCCTAGGTGTCAAAAATTTACATATTGATGCTGATTTAACTCATAAGCCTCTTAATACTGACCAAAAGAAAGTACTTTATGTTCTACTTGGTTTGATCGCTATACTTATAGTAAATGCACCTATCAAACCTTATTATAATGGATTAGGTTTGAGTGAACCTGGTATACTACTTGCAGCTGGCCTCCTTCTTTTTATCCCTCCATTTTCAATCTTGGATTGGATGAAGGATAAAGAACATATTCCTTTTAGGATCATGTTTCTTTTTGGTGCAGGTTTTGCTATTGCTGCGGCATTTACTAAAACTGGAATGGCTAGTGAGGTTGCATCTTATCTTATCTCATTTTCCAATATGCCGATACTACTATTTTTACTTATTCTTGCAGCAATGGTAACATTTACTACAGAGATCACGAGTAATACCGCCCTAATCTCTATCATGCTTCCTGTGCTCTATCAGGTTGCAGAACAGACAGGTATCAATGCAACATTGATCATGATGGTTGCAACGATCTGTGCTTCTTATGCTTTTATGCTTCCAATTGCCACACCACCCAATGCTATAGCCATGAGTTCAGGTGTAGTTACGATAAAAAAAATGGCTACTTATGGACTTATATTTAATTTATTGGGTATTTTACTGATAGTTACGGTAGCCCATTCGTTTTGGATACATTTACTGTAGTTATTCCATCTCTAGTGTCATAAGATACATATCTTCACCCTCAAGTACAGATACATTTGTACTCTGACAATGTATACATTGATAACGCACTTCACTTTGCTCACTCTCTTTTTGACATATATTACAGTAGAGTTTAAGATCTTGTAGGTTCATGACGAACTCTGCATCATTACAAACGGTATTTTCTTTGAAAGTTTCAAAAGCTGTTTTTAGTAGATGTGGTTCCACACCACTTAATTTACCTATCTTGGTAACCACCTTCGTCACCTTGACAGAATTGTTAGCCTTGGCATGGTCTTCACATTGATCTAAAAGAGCTTGGACTATCGAATATTCATGCATAATTTAACATATCCTAGGCAAAAGTTCACCTTTTGGAAGGTCAAGATAACGACTGCTGCCATAAGCAGAATGAAGGATTACTTTTCCTTCTCTTTTCATACTAACATGACCGATAATGACAGCATTCTTTGTTACCTCTACTTTTTGGAGTGCTTCTATGGCCAATTTTGCATCTTTTTCTGGTACAGCAAGTATACATGTGCCTTCATTCGCAAAATCAAATGCTTCAAAGCCAAACAACTCACAAATACCCTGCACTGCTTGATCAATAGGTATACTAGCTTCTTCTATTTCCAAGCAAACTTTACTTTGTTCAGCCCACTCGTTTAAAACAGCAGAAAGACCGCCACGAGTTGCATCACGCATAGCTGTAATATTCACTTGGGCATCTATCAAAGTTTTTACTGCAGGCCATAATGTTGCACAATCACTCTCAAGATCTCCAGAGATACCTAGTCCTTCACGTTCCATTAATATCGCAGCACCATGCCGTCCAACATCACCTGATAAAATGATAGTATCTCCTTCTTGAAGATGGCTTGCTGAAATTCCTTCTATTTCAATCTCTCCTATGCCTGAAGTATTAATGAAGATCTTGTCCACAGCACCCTTAGGAACCACTTTAGTATCCCCACAAACTATCTTTGCTCCAGAATAATTAAGCTCTTCTGCCATTGATTTGACTATAGTCTCTAGATCTTCAAATGAAAACCCTTCTTCAATCATAAATGAGGCACTCAAATAAAGGGGTTTTGCTCCCATCATAGCAAGATCATTTACTGTACCGGCAATAGCAAGCTTACCGATATTTCCCCCATTGAAAAAAATAGGACTTACTGTAAAACTGTCTGTGGTAAAAGCGATCTGATTTTTTACTTCTAAAACAGCAGCATCTTCTGCTGCTATCAGTATATCATTGGAAAAGTGATGATAGAACAGATCGTGTATCAGACTGTTAGTCTCTTGACCACCGCCACCATGGCTCAATTGTATATGCTTCATCTACACTTCTCCATATCGATAGTAGGCATTACATGCACCTTCTGTGCTGACCATACAGCTGCCCATAGGAGTATTTGGAGTGCAAGCGGTTCCAAAGACCTTACAGTCGTTTGGTTTAGCAAGTCCTTTAAGAATCGTACCACAGATACAAAGCTTGTGATCATCGATAGGTTCAGTTGGCAGGATATCGGCAAATATCTTTTCTGCATCATAAACAGCATACTGCTCTTTTAAAGCAAGTGCACTAAGCGGAATATCCCCAATGCCACGCCAACGAAAATGTTCACGAGGCTCCATGAACTTTACTATCATTTCTTGTGCTTTGGTATTTCCTTCTAGAGTGACAGACCTACTGTACTGGATCTCCATTTCACAACGATCTTCATTTTTTTGTCTCACGATCATTAAAATACTCTGTAATACATCTATAGGCTCAAAGCCACTTACAACAACTGGTGCATTATACATCTTAGGTAAGGGCTCATAGATCTTTGCTCCACTGATCACACTAACGTGTGCGGGACCTATAAATGCATTGATCTTTGCTTGACCATCTGCCATAATCGCATTAACTGCTGGTGGAACAAGAACATGGTTGATATGAAAATAAAGATTAGTGATATCCTGTTTTTCAACCTGTTCGAGTAAAGCAGCTGTCATAGGCGTCGTCGTCTCAAAACCGATCGCAAAAAAAATGACTTTTTTATTTGGATTATCATGTGCGATATCGATAGCATCTAAAGGTGAATAGAGTGCCCGAATATCATATCCATTCGCCCGCTCTACTGCTAAAGAGCTTTTTGATCCGGGTACACGGATCATATCGCCCAAACTCAAAAGAATAGTATTTTCCATCTGTGCTAAAGCGATAGCATGATCAATGCGTTCTTTAGGCATGATACATACAGGACAACCAGGACCATGTATAAAATCTATATTTTTTGGAAGTAGTTGTTTTAATCCGTATTTCATAATAGTATGAGTATGGCCGCCACATACTTCCATGATATTTAATGGTTCTGGTAAATATTGTGCCTCATCTGTAATTTTATGAGCTAATGCTCTGATGACATCAGGGTCTCGAAACCCATCATAGAGGTCTTTAAGCTGAAGTTCACTCATGCTTTATCTCGATTGTCACAATTATCATCTGATTCGATGACTTGTCGCCTCTCTTCTTCTTCCATTGCTTCTAGCATTTCTCTATAAACTTCCAGGCTCTGCAAGGCTTCTTCTTCATCAATTTTATTCATAGCAAAACCAACATGAATAAGTATATAGTCTCCTAAGTTTATCTTTTCAGATATAAGATCAAGACTTACATGACGCTTGATACCCATTGTATCCACAGTAGCCATATTATTCTCATCGATTTCAACAACCTTGGATGGTATAGACAGACACATACTAACTTCTCATCTTTCGTTTAAAATTGATCCAATCTACTACAGATTGTATAGAGCTTTTATCATTAGTATTGACTTCCAAGATATCCACATTTGGCTTAATACGTCTGGCTTCTGTTTTCTCATTTTCAATATCATATTTGAAGTATGGTAAAAGATCTGTTTTTGTGATAAGGACTAAGATCTGCTTGACGGAACATTACAGGGTATTTTGCAATTTTGTCTTCACCCTCAGGTACTGAAACTAGCACAATATTCAAGTGTGTACCTACATCATAGGAAGCTGGGCAAACAAGGTTTCCTACATTTTCAACAAAACATACGTCTAAGTCATCCAATGGCAAATCATGCAAACCCTTGTGTACCATGAAAGCATCCAAGTGACATGCTGAACCTGTTTGTATCTGCATAGCAGGTATACCTTTTGCTTTTAGTCTGTCAGCATCCTTACTGGTCTCCAGATCACCCTCAACTACACCAAATTTAAAATCTGCCACATCTAGCCATATGTTCCAATAGTGTTGTTTTTCCACTTCCAGGACTGCTCATAAGGTTAATACCCAAAATGCCTTTATTGTTAAAATGTTGTCTGTTGTGTTCAGCTTCATGATCATTTTTATCTAAGATCTTTTGAATAACAGAGATCGTTTTTGCATCATTAAGTTGTGGATTATGATGTAAATGCTCATGTGCTTTTTGATGGTCATGTGAATGACTATGCTCTTCGTCTCCATGACTATGCTTCATCGCATTATCTGTTATACTACACCCGCAATCTGTACACATACTTTTCCTTTATCCTAATAATATATTGGTTCCAACTAATCACCGAAACCAAACCTGCAGTTGCAAATGCTCTTCTTACATTTTGTAGATTACCTAAAAAGTTTTGATTGACGTATAATATTAACATACCAAATGCTATAAATACGAGCATAACTCCTAATGTAAACATAGCTAACCATAGTTAAATCTACAACACCGCCTTGCACTGCACCAAGAGTGATCAGCATACCTCTTACTCCTCCTGCTCCCATCAAAAGTCCCAATGGAAAAGAAGAACTGTTTTCTACACTATTATGTTCATGCGATTTCCCAAACCAAATATGTATATGTTCTTTATCTTCATGTATATGTTTACGCAGCTGTATACGATCTGTGAAGACCATAAAAAGCAGATAAACACCCATACCTATAATGACTATTGCAGAGATCATATCACCATAGGCTAAAATATCTTCGGAGATATTCTGTATGTTGCAGTATTTTTGCAAAGATAAAAAGACTAAGTCCATGTCCTAAGGCAAACAATGAAGTGATCAACAAGGTCTTTCGTTTATTCTTTCCTATGGAAAAATCAGCAATAGCAGTAAGATGATCTGGACCAAATGCATGTAATATACCATACCAGAAAATGAGTACTAAGACCTAGCTTCCATCTTACCTTCCTTATATGCTTAATTATAGAGTCTTTTCATAAAATTGTGTTTAAATATATTCTTCTCTTATTGTACGTTCTTGTTTAGAGAGATGATGTAGGGCATACCAAGCCTGTCCAAGGGCAATTCCTCCATCATTGATGGCTGTTTCATTTTGGAAATAATAGGTACGATTTTCTGCTTTGCACAGCGTTTACTTATTTTCTTCTACCAATACCTTGTTTTGGAAAACACCACCTGAAAATATAAGTGGTAATTCAGGATGCTTTTGATGCTATGTGAAAAATTATCTCTATGAGAGTATTGAAAAAAGTTGAAATGATCTCTTTTTTATCTTTCATTTCTATCATTGATTTTATCATTGGCTGTAGATTGATAATACCATTATTGATCTCAAAAGGGAAAACTTTCTGTGATTTTTTCATCGACATACTGTTCCATTAATAAACCACTTTCTCCTTCAAAACTTGAGACATGTACAATGTCTGCAAAACTTGCAACTGCATCAAAAAGTCTTCCCATTGAACTGCACAATAGGTGCATTAATTCCCTGCTCCCAAGCATGATGCAAGATCTTGATCTCTTTCTTAGAGAACTGTTCTAAAGTAGATGATTTCAGTGTATCTATTTCATCAAGTGTATAAGTTTCAAACAAGAGAGCAAGAGCAGATCTACGAGGTTCTTTAATCGCTTTTTCCCCACCTAAAAGACGAAAGGTGCAAAATGTAACAATACGTTCATAATGTTGATTATCTGCTATCATGACTTCACCACCCCATATTGTTCCATCATCACCATAACCTGTGCCATCAAATGCAAAACCTAACACTTTACCTTTAACTGAAACTCTGCCATACTTGAAAGTAAATGCGCATAGTGATGCTGAAGTTCAATACTCTGCAATTCTGGATGATCAATTTTCAATTGTTTTGCCCATTTTGTTGTCATATATTCAGGATGTTTATCATAAACAATCACATCTGGTTCAAAATCATAAAAACGTTTAAACGATTGTAATGTACGTTCAAAATATTCAAATGACTTCCAATGAGTTCAAATCACCTATATAAGGACTCATAATAAGTGTATCATCAAAGACCATAGCAATACTGTTCTTTTGATTTGCTCCAACAGCAAGTATCTTTTTTTCACTTTTAAACGGCAACTTCATACTTTTTGGCGCATACCCTCTAGAGATACGAAGTGTGATCTTCTCATCACCAGCCATTTGAAGTACACTATCATCATTTGCATTGAAGATGTCACGATCATGGTCAAGTACCATATCAACTACAGAACCCAGTTTCTCAAGTAGTTCAGTGCTGTTTCGTATGATCGGTTCATCACTACGATTGGCACTTGTAGCCACCAGAGGAATATTGACCTCTTTTAGTAAAAGATGATGTAAAGGTGTATAGGGAAGAAAAACACCTATACGGTCAATGCCAGGCGCAACAAGATCACTGATCATACTATCGAGTTTTTTTAGGAACAATGACAATGGGTTTCTCTTTAGATGTGATCAACTTGGCTTCTTCTAGAGATATCTCTGCAGACGATTCAATCATGTTATATCTGGAAACATGACAGCAAAAGGTTTGGTTGGTCTTTGTTTACGTTTTCTTAGCTCTTCAAGAGCTTTGGTGTTAGTGGCATCACAAATCAGATGAAAACCTCCTAAGTCCTTTCACTGCTACTATAGCACCTTCTCTGATAGCATCTAGCAGTTAATTTTATAGCATCATTACTATCTGATATCATCTTTACCATCTGTATCTATTAATTTAAGCGTTGGTCCACATTCTGGACAACTGATGGGTTGTGCATGGAAACGTCGATTTAGTGGATCAGTGTATTCATGATGGCAGGCTTCACACATGGTAAAAGTATGCATCGATGTATGAGGTCTATCATAAGGAAGTGTTTCCATAATGCTGTAACGTGGTCCGCAATCTGTACAGTTTATAAAAGGATAAGCATAACGTCTATTGTTTGGATCATTCATCTCCTGTAGACATTTTTTACAGATCGCTATGTCCGGTGAGACCAATGCAGATTTATCATTCTGTGTTTCACTTTTTAGAATTTGAAAATTTGTATAACCAACATATTGACCTGAATACTTTTTAAGTGATCGATACGCGCAAGAGGAGGTAATTCACTTTCCAAAGCTTCTATAAATGCTTGATGGCATTTTCTTCACCTTCAATCTCTATACTTACACCCACAGTGTTATTTAATATAAATCCATTTAAATGATAACGTTGTGCTAGTTGATAGACAAAAGGACGAAAACCAACGCCTTGGACCACTCCTGTAATAGTAAGCTTTTTATTCACTTCCAAGGGTTATCGCTCCAAGTGCGACATTGGCATTATCCATACTTAAACGCTCATTTCTGTAAATCGGATAATTAACACTGAGACGCATTATAGCCTCGCATCAACAATTGACGATTTTCAAATAAACTACCGCTAAGAGTCACTCCGTTAATCCCTATATTTGCATCAGCATCTTCTGCCTGTTGTGCTATGAAGTCTGCCAATGAATCAATAAACCCAAAACTAAGAAGATAATCATCAAGACCAGCAAGTTTGAAGCTCATGACCGAACGTATTGCAAGCCTAAGATCCAGTTGATAGCCCTCTGCTGTACTTATTACTTTATAGTCAATACGTGGTCCTGATTTACCATTAAACTCTATAGCCGTTGCTTCAAGAGTCTCACATGATCTTAATGCATCATCACCGTCATATAGGCCTATAAAGACAGCAGCCATAGACCATATTTTAGTAATATCTGATATATCTGTATTGATAGTGAACATTGTTTCTTCTATCTTCTTATAATGTTCAGGAAACTTGTCTTTGAAGTTTTCAACAAGTCTCGTTCCTCTCTCATCCATACTTGCGATCGCTTCTATCATATCCTTAGGTTGTGTTATATCTTCATCCCTAAACAACACCATTGGTGTGTAACCTATTTTATTTGAAAAAGAAAAGATGTGGGAACGGTGTTCACGACTTAAATGTATACCGCATAAAGCCTGTTCTTTAAGTTTGTGCTCTAAGACAATGGAACGCATTGCAGCATGTGCAGGTTCAAAACGTATGGCATTTCTAACTTTAGGCGTTTCATCATTTGCAACATATGAGATATAAGGTTTTTTATTTACGTTCATACATTACCAACCTGTAATCCATTGCCGTCACCATACGCTTGAAAACCTCCATACTCACAAAATGAAGCATGTTCTAAGTTCAAAGGATCTATGTTCCACGGAAGCATATCACGTCCAGTTTTTGATGATCACATGCTCTTCTAATGCTGTTGCAACACGAAGTGTAGATATTGATCACAAAAAACAGCATCTATATTTTGACTTTTCAAAGCACTTGAGAGTGCCAATGTTATTTTGTCATCAGCAAAGAAAATCGGATAAAATGGATCATTCAACTCATTTTCTACACGAAATTTCAATTTCGCTTTTAAGCGTACCGTTGGTTTCTCTACCATCATAAGTGAGTCCAGTTCACCTTGTGTGATAAGAAATTTATCTGAAATATCTGCTAGGATCACAAAATAATATACCTCTATTTTTATCCTTTGTACTCAACAGAGAAAAACGGCGAATTCCATTATAGGTAGGTACAGTGATTTCTCCTTTTTCACTTAACGTATTTGCTAATTGAAGAAAAAATGCTTCTTCGGTAGTTGCTGTAATGCCTGTAAATGTGGTCAGATCTTCCATGCAGAGTGTTGTGTCACTAAAACCACATACAGAACATGGGATAAATGGGTCAAATGTCTTAAGAACATTTTCTTGACATTCAGGGCAGTATGGAACTTTGAAAGATGTAGTGTTTCCTGCTAAAGTGGATATACTATACTCATTGCTCTCTTCTTTAGTATCGCTTCTATTTTATAGTCTTGCAAGAAAAGAGATTGTGGAACAAGGGTAGATATCTGTTCAGCCAATATTTCAAGGGCATCCTGATCACCTTCAGCTTCAATCGTGTAATTTCTATCCTCTTCATAAAGAGAAAGAGGAATATCTGAAAGTTCCTGTATACGATTTAATAATCGGGTAAATAATCCATTATCATGGATATAATGAAATTTAAACGCTATATGCATCAAGAGCCCTAAATGAATTTGGAAGTATGGCCTGTATGTCTACTTCATGCTTTTTTTACTGCACTGACACCAATTTTTATTAAATAATCCAAAAGTGTTTTTTCCATTATTGGTACAGCAGCCGCAACACCTTCTGAGAGAGAAAATTCTGTAGCTTCTATGACTGTAGGTACCACACCCATGATCATAGTTGGAGGACGATCACCTGCAAGGTCCATCATATTGAGTGTCTGCAACATCTCAACTTCATGTGCACTACCCTGCCAGTCTACAGCCTCAGGTACTGCATCAAAATCAAAGAAATACACTTCTCCGGCTTTCACACCAGGAGCATTGATCGTATCAATAATAACTACTTGGTCATACTCTACAATGATTGGTATAAGTCTTTGTGCAAGTGTACCACCATCAACTATATCAATCTGATGTTCTCCATCAAATTGGTATTTTTCACCCATATATTTTATAAAATGGACACCTATCCCCTCATCACCAAAGAGCAGGTTTCCAATACCTAATACTAATATTTTCACTTCTTATCTTCTTTCCTTTCTTTTCTTTTTTTAAATGATAGTCATAACCTGTAAACATTACATCAAGTGCACCATGTTTAAATCTAATAGCAGACCAAATGACCAGATAAATATGAATAGGAATAAAAATTAAGAACCCCACACTGTAATATGATGAATATAACGTACAGTAGCAAGTCCACCCATCCATGCTTCAACAGCACGCATCGGATCATATAGCCAACCACCAAGTCCTTGATGATATACATGTACATAAAGTACCAACCCAGTAATAGAAGCTACAATAAGTAATACCATAATAGCGGTATAGGTTAAGAACTGTAACGGACCATAGAAACCTTTTTTACGTAATTCACCAATAAAAAAATATGATTTTAACTGAGTCATCCATGATTTTATACTAAATACATCTTTTAGTGAACGTAATTCTCCTTCACTGTCTTTTCCAAAGAAGAAAAGATAGATTCGTAGTATTCCAGAAGCAATAAGAATAAATCCTAAGATCAAATGCCACTTCGTCCATGCTGCATAAAGAAGTTTATCTGTTGAGCCTTCAGGTGTTAGGAATGGATCAGCGATGTAAAAACCTGTGATTATTAAGCCTGTGATGACCAGAGCCCGTATCCAGTGTAAAATTCTATTGCCACTACTATAGACAAAATCGGGATGATCTGAGGTATATTTTTCTTCTTGTCCCATATTTACTCCTTCTCATTCATTTTTGTTAAAAAACTATTTTAATCTACTAACAACTTGCTCCACTACTCATAGGATTTACTTTAAATTCACTAAGTTCTACACCCTTCATATCCATTACATGTACAGAACATGACATACATGGGTCAAAAGAATGGATCACCCTAAGTACTTCAAGTGGTTTAGTAGGATCTTCAAGTTTTAATCCCACTAATGATGCTTCATATGGACCAATTATACCATTGCCATCCATTGGTCCTGCATTCCATGTTGTAGGTACAACTGCTTGATAATTTTCAATCAAACCATCTTTAATACGTACCCAGTGGCTTAGTGTACCACGTGGTACTTCACCAATGAAACGACCTGTATACTCTTTTGAAGGATCTATTTCAAATTTAGTATATGTACTGTCATCCGTTTTGATATTTTCTACCAATGAATTAAAGATAGTAATCGCATTGTCAGAGATAAGTTTAGTTTGAAGCATACGTGCTGCTGTACGTCCCAATGTAGTAAATAGTGCACCAACAGGTAGACCCTGTTCTTTTCAGGAATGCACCGACTTCAGCTTGTACTTTCTTATTCCCTCTTAGCATAATTTACAAGTAAACATGACAAAGGACCTACTTCCATTGCTTCACCATCATACCGAGGAGCTTTTACCCAAGAGTATTTTGCATTTTCATCAATGATCTTAGCTTCACCATTGACTGTATCACCATCGACAAAACCAGTATAGTCAGGCTCAGTCACACCATCGTAAGGTTGAAGAGGATTAGTACCTTTATACCATGCATGTGTAACATCTTCTTCAATCTTCATATCATCAATATCAAATAGCTTGACTAAGATCACCATTTTTAATATATCCACTTTGGAAAAGATGTTCTGTACGGTTCAGCATAAATGCTTCAGCAGCAAGAAAGTTTTTCACTCCTACACCACCCAGTACAGTCTCTTCAGTACCATATGCTTCTGCCGCCATCACGATATCTGCCTGATATGCACGATCAATAAAATCTTTAACAATTTTATATTTTTCTCTCCATTGCGACTAAACGTGTAGGACTTAAAATATCACGTACACAGGTAACTCCACCAACTACAAGACTTTGCGGATGTGGCTGTTTTGCACCAAAAATAGCAAACATTTGTGCTGCTACACGCTGTACTTCAAGTGCTTTAAGGTAGTGTGAAAGTGCAATAAGGTTCTGTTCTGGAGAGAATTTATAAGTTCCATTTCCCCAATAGGCATTGGCAAATGGCCCAAGTTGTCCTTTATCCACAAAACTTTTTACACGCTGCTGTACAGCTGTAAGTTCATCAGTTCCTGTTGCGATAGGCAAGATCAGCAGTATTTGAATGCCAAGTTCGGATGCTTTTTTAGGGTCTGCACTAAGTGCAGAAACGACATCAACCCAGTCTAGTCCATGTAAATGGTAGAAATGTACTACATGGTCATGCATATACAAGAGAAGCATTAAGGAGTGAACGTACCAATTTTGCATTATAAGGTGCTTCTACACCTAATGCATTCTCTACAGCTTCCACACCTGCTTTATAGTGTGAATAGGTACAAACACCACAAATACGCTGTGACATTAGACCTGCATCACGAGGATCACGTCCTTTTAAGAATAAGTTCAATCCCTCTCCATAAAGTGGATGATGAGTAGGCTTTTTGTACTACATTGTTTTCATCTACCTCTACTTCTATACGCAGATGTCCTTCAATTCTTGTTATCGGATCAATAACTACACGTCTGTTACCCATAATTTATCCTTCCTTCTCATCTTTTTTATTCATAAAGATACTTGCAACGGCATGTGCACCAATACCAACAACAGTAGCAGTAAGAAGTGTTGTACCGACCTTATCGACTGTAGAGTTAAGTCCCATAACAAGATGTGACTGAATTGGTTTCTCCAACGGTCCCATAGTATCCCAGAAATCCGGTTCAGAACATCCCATACATCCATGCCCTGCACCAATAGGCCAATTCACATGCTGATTAAATCGTTCTGTTGAACAGTTATTGAAAGTATAAGGTCCTTTACAACCTTGTTTATAGAGACACCATCCATCTTTTGCTCCATCATCACCAAAACTCTCTACAAACTCTCCGGCATCAAAATGTCCACGACGTTCACAAAGATCATGAATACGGTTACCATAAGCCCATTTTGGACGATGATAACGATCTAGTGCCGGTAAAGTACCAAAGAGTAAGATAGTGCATGAGCGTTCCTACGATATTCGCAGCACTTGGAGGACAACCAGGTACATTAATAACTGGTTGGGAAACAACCTTATCTACACCTTTAGCCCCTGTAGGATTTGGTGCAGCAGCCTGAATACCACCAAAACTAGAACATGTACCTATAGAAAAGATCGCTGCAGCATCTTTCGCAGCTGCAGTCACAACATCAAGACCTGTTCTACCATGAGCACCCAATGTAAGTATTGACCATTCATAGCCGTTGGAACCCCACCTTCAACAAGTAAAACGTAACGACCTTCATACTTTTTCAAAGCATTATTTAGATTCTCTTCTGCCTGCCATCCTGCTGCAGCCATGAGTGTTTCATGATATTCAAGAGAGATATAATCGAAAATAAGAGAATCAATGGTAGGTGCATCAGAACGAATAAGTGATTCACTGCATCCTGTACACTCTGCCATATGCAGCCAAACCAAAGGTACACGGTCTGCCATTTTTGCAGCTTCTGCAAATAAAGGTGTGAATTGAGATGGTAGAGCAAGCATTGCTGTAATACCAGCTGCCCACTTCATGAAGTCACGTCGTTCTATACCACGCCCTTCAAGCATTTCTTCAATGGACTCTTCTTTAATAGAAGGCAACTCAGACAACGCCTGTATA
Source organism: Sulfurovaceae bacterium (assembly GCA_963785375.1). GTDB lineage: Bacteria > Campylobacterota > Campylobacteria > Campylobacterales > Sulfurovaceae > Sulfurovum. Next base: position 98,993 of record CAWAVD010000006.1, on the reverse strand, counting down.
CGATCTTTTGCTTTCGCATAAAGTGCATCAAAACCATTCATATTCAACCCCTTTTATTTTTATATATATATGGATAAGTATATCATACTACAATTCGAAAATATTGATTTCTATCAATATTACTAAATAATATATAATTATAATGATATTATTATTCCTAAAACCATCCTCTTAACATTAAATACCAATACATTGGTTTTAACTGATACAGATCAAATGCCCACCAGAAGTATCTTGGTTCTGCAGGATTCAAGAAAGGTATAGTCGGTGCCAGACCCTCATAGTTAAATTCTGCCATGATGATCTGACCATACTCAGTTTTGAGAGGACACACTGTATATCCATCAAATTTTTCTACAAGTGGTTTACCTTCTAATGCTGAAACCAAGGTTTCCTACAGTGATTGGACCATGATGTCTTGCTGATCCACCTGTTCTACCTTTAGGAATACCACACACATCACCGATACCAAATACATTGTTATATCTTCTGTGTTGAAGTGTGTATTGGTCTACTTCCAAATAACCTTTTGCTGTACCTTTTTGCCAACCCAAAGGAGAATCAATAAAGCCTGTGGTGGTCCCATAGGCGGTACTATATGGATAAAGTCATAATTCATATCAACCATTCTTTTTTCTTCAGTGATATCATACTCTTCCAGATCCTCATCGTATTCACCTTTAACTTCATATGTTTCTTCAAACGTTGCAACTTTATTGTTTACATCAATAGCTACAAGATTATGTCAGAACTTGTTGGTGATAGTGTCATATTTCTTTTGTACATTATGTAAGGATTCTTCAATCTCAGGATGCTTAAATAGTTTTGAACTTTGGTTGCATAGATAAAATCAGCTCCTAAATCATCTTTTTTCAAATGATCTGCACTAAGATAAAGAATTTTTTGCGGCGCTCCTCCACATTTATTGCACGCTGGATTTGTGTATATTGCTGTTGGTTTTTTCCCTGCTGCTGCAGCCTCTTTAAGTGCTTCAAACCATTCCCATGTTACTTCACCACCTTTGGCTGTTCCTTTCTCCAAATCACTCAAATATACACTAGAGATACCATTTTTACCGATGTCATCTTCTGTAAGTCCTTTGATCCAGTTATAATGGTATACCATTCCTGTAGCAACAACCATATAATCATAGGCTACTTCTTCACCTGCACGTGTTGTTACCTTATTGTTATCTGGATCAAATGAAGCTACTTCATCTTTGATCCAATTTACATCATCAGGAATAAAGTCTTTATTCTCTTTAACAATATCATCTATAGTATAAAGTCCTGCAGCCATAAAAACTTGTCCTGGCTGATATAGATGTGTTTCATTAGGAGCGATGATCGTAATATCTTGCATTTGGTAAAGCACGTCGTAAGTCTTGAAAGCGCCATAATACCACCAGCTCCGCTCCACCAACTACAAGTATCTTTGCTTTTTTTCACTTTTAGTACCTGCGGCTTCTGCTTCTGCAGCTTCCAATGAAGGAGACAATCCCATAACAGTAGCTGCTCCACCAACACCCAACATTTTTAGTGCAGTTCTTCTACTTATACCCCTCACTTTACTGCTTCTCCATGTAAAATGTCTATTAGCGGCTTGCTATGTTCAATCTTATTATTTTTCATATGATAAATCCTTTGATTTGTATATATTGAGTATAGGATAAATAGAGTTTAGAAATACTGAAAAATCTATATAAAAATGAGTCAAATAATAATGTATATACATTAATTTTTGATAGAAAAAATATCCTAGTTAAGATATTTTTTCTTATCTTGATTCATGGTATAGATAGTGATATAATGTATTTTAAAAAGAGAGAATGGTATATGACATTACAACTCGTTCAAGCACTTTCGGGTTTAGGAATGTTCTTATTCGGTATGTTATATATGGAACTTGCGCTCAAAGAGTCAGCAGGCCTTCGCTTTAAAAGCTGGGTAAAGAACTCTACATCATCCACAGCTAAATCTCTCATGACCGGAACTATTGCAACGACAATACTTCAAAGCTCTTCAGTCGTAACACTTATGACACTATCTTTTGTTAGTGCATCAATGATCACACTAAATTCTGGGATCGCTGTCATTTTTGGTGCGAATGTTGGAACAACAGTGACATCATGGATTGTGGCAACACTTGGTTTTAAGGTAAGTATTGAATCTTTTGCTCTTCCAATGATAGGAGGAGGAGGATTACTTCTAATTTATGATTCATCCAATAAAAAGATTACCAGTGTTGCTAAAGTACTTGTGGGTTTTGGCCTAATGTTTCTTGGTCTAGAGTATATGAAAACTTCTATAGAATCTTTAACAACGACGATTGACCTTGCAAAATTTTCAAATTTTCCTCTGATAGCTTTTATAGGAATCGGCTTTATACTCACGGCAATCATTCAGTCAAGTTCAGCAGCAACAGCAATTGTACTTAGTGCATTGTATGTTAATATATTAAGTTTTGAACAATCTGCTGCGATGGTTATTGGTACAAACATAGGTACAACAGTTACAGCACTTCTTGGTGCTATAGGTGGTATTCCTGATAAAAAACGTGTTGCATTGGCTCATTTTATCTTTAACTTTGTCACTGCAGCAGCAGCATTCTTGATACTGATTCCATTAACACAATTTTTAATGGATTTTAAGGTGTTGCAAAAAGACCCTATCACTGCATTGGCTCTTTTTCATACTATATTTAATGTACTAGGTGTTGTTCTGTTACTTCCTTTTATATCATTGTTGACTAAGTTTTTAGAAAAACTCTTTGTATATGTGGTACCAGCACCTACACGATATATACATTTAGTTGACCCTGAATTTTCTGAAACAGCACTTGTTGCATTAAGAGATGAGGTGAATAATTTGTTTGTCAAAACCATGAAGTATGCACTTTTGGTCGCCAATATCAAACCTAATGATGTATTGATCAAAAAACTGGGTTTGAAAGAAACGGTAGAACTTAACCAAGAGCAAATAGAGTTTGATCACAAGATTGCATATACTAGTATTAAAGAGATAGAAATAAAGATCATGGAATTTGTATCAGTGTTAAATCAACAAGATCTCAGACAAGATGATAGAGAAAGTTTGGAAAGCCTTTTATCTTCAGTACGCGAAAGTGTCTATGCGGCGAAGATTCTTAAAGATATCAAGAATGATATGAATGAATTTTCTGAGAGTAGCAGTGAAACCATTCACAATATTTATGACGCCATTCGAAAAAACCTTCTGTATACAATACAAATTTACTTGAATTACATGGAAGAAGAGTGGACAATGGAAAAATGTGTAGAAAGGTTTTCGAATTCAGAAGTAGAAAACAAACGTATTATGAAAGAAGCATCCCTTTCCATCAGTCAGAAAGGTATTAATGAGAAAAAAGTTGTTTCCTTACTCAATGCAAATAGAAGTGTGTCGATTGCATCTCAGGCACTTTTTGAAGCATCCAAGTCTGTGTCACTCCACTTCCCGCTTGAAGATTAGATAAAATACCCATTTAGTCCTCTTGTGCTATAATGCTTCCCATAAAAAAATAAGGGTCTATTATAGTGGAAACTCCATCAGTAAAAACACAAAAGTTCATTTTAAAACTCTTTCCTGAGATCATGGTCAAAGGTTCTTCTGCCAAAAGACAGATGGTGGGCCAACTTTATAACAACCTTCTGAAACTTTTAGGAAGATATAGTTCTGAAATCACAGTAAAAAAGTTTTCTGATAAACTGGAGGTTGTTACACCCCTAGATGTACTCCCAGAGGTTCGGCAAACACTACTTGACACTCCTGGTATTGAACAGGTACTGGAAGCTCTACAATTTGATGGTATGGAGACACTTGATCAGATCAAGGTTAAAGTCAATGAAACTATGGCAAAAGAGATCATAGATAAGACCTTTGTGGTACGTGTGAAACGTTCAGGAAAACACCCTTTTAGATCACTTGATATTGAACAAACGGTTGGCGGCTATATGCTTGCACATAATGCTAGCAAAGGTGTAGACTTGCATCATCCAGAAGTGACCATACGTTTAGAGCTTATTAACAACCAACTGAATATCATAACCATAAAACATGAAGGACTTAGTGGATTTCCTTTGGGAACACAAGGTGACATACTTTCCCTGATGTCAGGTGGTTTTGACTCTACTATCGCCAGTTATTTAACGATGAAAAGAGGAATCAAAACACATTTTATCTTTTTTAATCTTGGCGGTATAGCACATGAAATAGGTGTAAAACAAGTTGCACTTTATCTTTGGTCTAAATTTGGTGCTTCACATCGTGTGACTTTTACTTCAGTACCTTTTGATGCAGTTATAGAAGAGATATTTCGCTCTACCCATGAATCCTATATGGGAGTCACATTAAAACGTCTTATGCTGATGGCTTCACAGAAAGTAGCGGATGAGATGGGAATCGATGCACTGCTTACTGGTGAAAGTGTGGCACAAGTTTCTAGCCAAACACTACGTAACCTTGCACTTATCGACCAAGTAACAAATAAACTGATATTACGTCCACTAGCCACGATGAACAAGCCGGAGATCATTAATATAGCTAGTGAAATAGGAACACGTCGTTTTGCTGAAAATATGCCAGAGTACTGTGGTGTCATATCCAAGAATCCTATTACACACGGTTCATACAAGCGTATGGAAAAAGAAGCAAAACGTTTTAATTACTCCATACTCGATAAAGCCGTTGAAGAGGCACAAAAGATCTATGTAGATGAGATAGTAGATGATGTAGCCAATGCAGCACCTATAGAGGTCATACATGAGCTAAATGATGATAAATATGTGGTTATTGACATCCGTACAGAAGATGAGTGCATAGAAACACCATGCAAAAGCATTAAGATCCCTTTTCATAAGTTAAAAACAGAGTTCAAAAAACTACCAAAAGATAAAGAGTACCTTCTATATTGTGATAAAGGTGTCATGAGTCAACTGCATGCCCAATATCTTCGAGATGCAGAAGATGTTAAAAATGTAAGAGTATACAGACCCGAATAGATTGTAACACTTTCAGACATAGATGTTCGGCCTAAGTAGAGATTCATAGTGAAATTCTAATTTTTTATAAAAGAGCTAGATTCAATACCTTGTACATTTTAGTGATTTTATAATTTATAAAAGTTTTCTTCAATAGGTTAGACCTATTTTTGATATAAACTAACTTTTCATTAGTATCCATAAAAAAATCTTTTTTAAGACTAAAATGACAATAGTAAACTGATTTGAATAAGAATGAAGAGTTCAATATTTATGATACAATTGAACATCAAATATTTTATCTTAGTTGAATACAACTGCCGTATGAAGTTACGTATCTAAAATGACGAAAAGCACATGTCACGTAAAAGAGTTTAAATGGATGTACCGGTATTAAAAATTACAAATCTTCATGTCTCTGTAGAAAAGAAAAAGATTATTAAAGGAATGAACCTTAGTGTAGGCAAAGGTGAAGTTCATATTATTTTTGGGCCAAATGGTTCTGGAAAATCTACCCTTCTCAATGCTATTTTAAAACTGCCTGGATATAGTATTGATAGTGGAGAAATCATAGTAAAATCAAGAAACACATTAAATATGACAACAGACGAAATAGCCAATTTGGGTATCGGTATGTCTTTTCAGCATCCACCAAAGATCAAAGGTGTAACTCTCCGAAACTTTCTTCATGCTATCAATCGTTCAGAAGATCTTGATGATGAGATCAAAGCACTTAGTATGGAGAACTTTCTGGATAGAGAACTAAATGTAGGTTTTTCAGGTGGTGAACTCAAAAGAGCTGAAGTACTTAAACTCTATGCGCAAAGCCCTGATCTGCTTCTGATAGATGAACCGGAATCTGGGGTTGACATTGAAAATATTGCGGTGATCTCCAAAGCTATCAATAAGATCCTTCAAGACAATGCACCGATAAAAAAGCGTGAACGTTCAGCACTGATCATTACACATACTGGGAATATACTTAATTATATCGATGCAGATATCGGACATGTCTTTATGGATGGAAAGATTGTTTGCACCGGTAACCCTAAATCTATTATGGAGGATATCAAGAAGTTAGGTTTTACAGGATGTGTAACAAATATCAAGGAAAAAAAGGATACCAAATGAATCTCCTCGATAAAGCCACAAAGCAAAACCTGAAAAAAGTAGCATATGATGAAAATCAGGAACGTTCTGCAAGTTTCCTTGCAACAGACTCGAATATTCTTGAAACTTATTCTGCAGTAAATGGTTTGGAGATACTTCCTATTGAAACTGCACTGCAAAAATACGCTTGGCTCAAAGATATCTTCTTCACGCTAGTAGAAAAAGATAAAGATACATACGTGAAAGAAGTAGCTTCAAGTGATATTCTGCTAGGCTATTTTATACGTATTAAAGCTGGAATGAAAGTTACGCTTCCTGTCTATACATGCTATATGATCAATAGTGATAAATTCACGCAATGTACTCATAACATTATAATAGCTGAAGAGAATTCTGAGATTCACCTTATCAATGGATGTACATCCAATGCACACATTTTATCAGGACGTCATCTCGGTGTGACAGAATATTTTATCAAGGATGGTGCCACAGTTACCAGTACTATGATACACAGCTGGGGTAAAGAAGTGGAAGTTTTTCCGCGAAGCGCTGCCCACGTAGGTAAAAATGCAAAATTTGTTTCAAACTATATAGCAATGGGCAGTGTCAAAAAACTTCAAATGGATCCACTTGCAGTGATTGAAGAATCTGGGCTCGGTGAGTTTTACTCGGTCATATATGCATCTGATGATTCTCAGTTTGACATAGGTTCTACAGTTGTACTTAATGGTGATGGTGCTTCATCAGAGATTGTCAGCCGCGTCGTTTCCAATGGTGGTAAAGTAATAACACGTGGTATGATTATCGGGAAACACCCAAATGGCAGAGGCGCAATGGCATGCAACGGATTACTATTGAGTGAAAAAGGTTACATTCATGCTATTCCTGAACTACTAGGAGAGGATCCTCACCTTGAACTCTCTCATGAAGCGAGTGTAGGTATGATCTCTAAAGATGAACTGGCCTACCTTATGGCATCAGGTATAGAAGAAGAGAAGGCAAAATCACTGATAATCGAGGGCTTTTTGGATCTAAAAATCCCCTCTCTTCCTGATTACCTGCAAAGACAGATCAATGCTATCGTAAAAGAGAGTAAAGAATTTGAAACGATGTAAATAGATTATCATTATTGAATACATTTATAAGTAACAATACTATAACAAATTGTTTAAAAATACATAAGAAATAGAAATAACCCTAGCTTTTTCTAATTTATTTGGTTATAATTTCGAACTTTTCTGCAAGAGAGTATCAAACTCCTTATTTAGATACATCATGAGATGTATCACCTATTTTCCACACATTATCGTGGACATCTGATAGTTTGGTATCAAGTTGCATAAAACAGGGTGCACCCTACTTTCGCCTAAGCGATAGGGTATATCGGCATATAGTGCCAGATAACATGCTTGTAACTTTAGAACCGTTCTATCGCCAAGACCTTAGCACCCCACTCTAATAACAACATAAAGAAAACAATATATGAAATTTACTGATTTTAATTTAAAAGACACTATCCAAGCGGCTATAACAGACGCAGGATTTACAGAACCATCACCAGTTCAAAAAGACGCTATACCTTTAGTTTTAGAAGGTCACGATATCGTTGCACAGGCACAAACAGGTACAGGGAAAACTGCTGCATTTGGTCTTCCTATCATGAGTATGATGAAAGCAGACGGTTCTGTGGAAGGACTTGTTATTGTTCCAACACGTGAACTAGCAATGCAGGTAAGTGATGAGCTTTACCGTTTTGGTCAAAAAAGCGGTCTTAAAACAGCAACGGTTTATGGTGGTACACCGTATGGTAAACAAATTGACCGTATAAAACAAGCTTCTATTGTAGTAGCAACACCAGGAAGACTCCAAGACCTTCTTATGAGTGGAAAGATCAAGATCAATCCTCAGTTTGTAGTACTCGATGAAGCAGATGAAATGCTTGATATGGGTTTCCTTGACGAAATCAAAAATATCTTTACATTTTTACCTAAAGAGCGCCAAACACTCATGTTCTCTGCAACTATGCCAAACGCAATTAGAAAACTTGCAGAGCAGATATTAAAGTCACCAAAGACAGTTTCTATTACAAAATCAGAAAGTACGAATACTTCTATCACGCAACTCTACTACGTTGTACAGGATAAAGAAAGAGATGATGCTCTTGTAAGACTTATTGACTACAAAAACCCTGGGAAATGTATCATTTTCTGTCGTATGAAAAAAGAGGTAGATAGACTTGTAGCACACATGACAGCGCAAGGATTCAAAGTGTCTGGTCTTCATGGTGACATGGAACAAAAACAAAGAGAAGTAACGATCCGTGCCTTTAAACAAGGTGGTATCGACATCTTTATTGCAACTGATGTTGCAGCGCGTGGTCTTGATGTCAATGATGTAACACATGTATTTAACTACCATATTCCTTTTGACTCTGAATCTTATGTTCACCGTATTGGTCGTACAGGCCGTGGTGGTAAAACAGGTGAGGCTATCACTTTAGTAAGCCCTAATGAACTTAGAACTATCAAACGTATAGAAAAAGATGTTGGTACAAAAATGACAACACAAGTGATTCCTACACGTATGGAAGTACAAAATAATCGCGCAGATGCACTTATTGCTAAGATCTCTGAGACTAAAGTAACTGAAAATGCGATCAATCTTGTCAAAACACTTCAGCATGACCTAGATATAGTGACTATTGCACACCTTCTTGCATCTTTAGTACAGGAAGAAACTTTTGTTAAAGGTAAAGACAATATCGGTCTTGGTCTTGAAGAGATAGAACTTCTTATTGAAAGAGCAATGCAAAATAGAGGCGGTGGCAGTGGTGGCCGTAGTCGTGGAGGTTACCGTGGAAACAGAAGCGGTAGTCGCAGTAGACATGGTCGTAACGGACGTTCAAGCGGTAGTCGTGACAGTCGTAACGGCGGACGTGGAAGCAACAGAGGGTAAACTACCCTCTCCCTCTCTTCTTCTTATCTCGTAAATATTGTTCCACTCCTGTATCAGCTTCTCTTTTTATACATTATTTAATTTAGATAGAATAACTTCATGAAAACTTTACAATTTAAACAACAAACCATCACTCCTTCTAAAGTGGTCTGTATAGGACGAAACTATGTAGAACATATCAAAGAGTTGGGGAATGAAATACCAGAAAATATGGTGGTGTTTAACAAACCTAATTCAGCTATCACGAACACCTTATACTTTATAGATGAGACGACGCGTTTTGAAGCAGAGATCTGTTTTTTAGTTGAACAAAATAAGCTGTCGGGTGTTGGCATTGGACTTGATCTAACAAAGGCAACGATTCAAAATAAGATGAAAGAGAAAGGCTTGCCGTGGGAACGTGCTAAGGCATTTGACGGTTCAGCCGTATTGAGTGACTTCATTGCTCTAGATACACCTTTAGAGAGTTTATCGATGAAACTCTTCGTCAATGACAGACTCCAACAACATGCAACTTATGCACTGATGATGTATAAACCTTTAGAGATGCTTGAAGAGATCCAAACTTTTATGAACTTAGAGGATGGGGATGTTATTATGTCGGGTACACCTAAAGGGGTGTCCAATTATAAAAGAGGAGATACTTTTCAGATCGAACTTTATAGCGATGAAGAAGTGATACTTTCTCAAACGTGGCAAGCCAACTGAGTAAGGTAAGTAAACAATGGAATATGAGTCTATAGAATTCAAAGCAGGTCAGAGATGGATGACCCGGATGGGTAAGAGATTTATTATCAAAGAGGTTCGCGAGGACGAAGAGTACGCTCTGGTATGTATCAGCATGGATACAGGTAAAAAACATTTTTTTGATGAAGATGGTTTTGAAGTTCCAGGCTATCCTACAGATAATGATTTAGTAGAACAGATCTCTTAGTATCATGGGAAAGATGCTAGAATAAAGTAAGAAAAATCGTAATTTTTTGTTACCATGCATCATCAGTGGTTACGGAACTTAACTCTTATGGTATCAATAAAGTGATAGTGCAGTATGGTACATGTTCAATCAAAAAGAGTGGTCTTTATCAACAAACTATTATTGCATTGGATGGTGATAGATTCTAAGATGAATTCGATTACGAAATATAAATATGCGTTCCCATCGGGAAGATGAAAACGGAATGAATAAAGAAAAATATCATAATTCAAAAGATAGATTTGAAAATGCCCCTTCGACACTTTGTGCCGTTTTATAGCGAGTCTGAAGCATTCTTACCTTTTTGGTCTTCATATCACATACAGCTATGCGAAAGCTCATACCCATTTGTGGTTCAACAATACAGATGATCTTCCCTTCATACTCTCGTGTGGCATGGATGATACCCTGCAGGCTGGGGAAAAAGTATTTTGGATAGCTCAGAGGCGTGATCTCTACAATCTTGACCTTATCGCCTTCTTCAAGTGAATCTACAATAAGCTCTGCATCTTCAAAGCTCTCAAACTGCACACACCAATCATCAAAAACCTTATTGAAATGCTTTAGATCTTCATCTAAAAAACCTCCTGCAAGTGATTGTAAAGCAAAAATTCCCATTTATTTATCCTATTTTAACAAGGCGGAATTTTAACATAAATTGATCGTTTTTTATGTTTTTACTTTTTTTATGCCTCATCTTAAATATTCCAACATATTGTCTTAATTACTCATAATGATTAATATGTATAAACCTTTCTTACTCTTTTTGAAGTTTTAGTTCAATTCTTCTGCAACTACAAGTGCTACAGTTTTAATAATGAATTTCATAATAAACTCTTAAAACCAAAGCATTCAATTTAACACTATCTCAGCTATGGTATAATTAAATCAAATTATATTTAAAATAAGGATTACAATGTACATATTCAAATACAAAGCATTATTGCTTGCACTGCTTGTAGGATTTTCTACATTTACTATGGCTAAATCATCAGCTAAAGATCTGGATCATGATGCAAATATGGCTATCAATAAATTTATTGACGAAACTCCAGGTGGTGATCCATTCTTAGTTAATGCAAAAGCATTTCTTGTCTTTCCAGATATTAAAGAAGGTGGATTCTTTGTAGGTGGTAAATATGGTGAAGGTGTTTTAAGACATAAACGTAAAACATTAGGTTACTACGAAATCATGACAGCATCTGTCGGATTCCAAATGGGTGTACAAGAATACTCTATGATTATTGCTTTCACGACTGATGCAGCCCTCGAAAAATTTCTCAAGGATGATGATGAATGGGAAACAGATGTAGATGGGAAGATAGCTGTTGCAGAATGGAACTCAAAAGAAGAACTTGATGATGTTGAATTTGAAGATGATATGGTTGCTTTTATCTTTGATTCTAATGGATTAATGGGTAGTTTTACAATGGAAGGTACAAAATTTAAGAAAATTAATCCAAAGTAGTGATTTTTTCGTTACATCTTTACTAGATGTAACGAAGATCTATCCTATTTTCCCTATCTAAAACCAATAATCTTCACAAATACTTCACACTTTTGTCCTATACTTATTTAATTATAAGAAATAGATATTATAATTATAACATATGGAGAAAGAATAATGAATTTAAAAAAAACATTTACAATTGAATTATGGTTCACTATTCAATTAATCATCTTATTACTATCAGCATATTATATTTTTACCTGTAATCATGAAAATGTAGAAGTTCTATTTATGGGAATTGAAAGTATTCTTGTCTCTCCTTTAGGACTCTTGACATTTTATTTTAATGATATCTTTGAGGCTCATCATTACTTTATAAGTCATGAAGCATTCTTTTTATATATTTTATTTAATTGGATTCTTTTTTCTGTTGTTGGATATCTGCAATGGTTTGTTATACTACCAAAAATGATAAATACATGTAAAAAACGCGGTTGTTTAATCTAGCCTAGTTTTTGACCTGTCATTATCTATGTAGTAATAATCATCTCACACTGCTTTTGTAGAATAAAAACAATCCTTAAAGGTGCACTAAGGATTTTATCTCTTCTGCATAGATCAACTCTTTTTCTACTAATTTATCTGAAAGTGCAATGATATCTTTCTTATGTGCTTTAAACAGTTCCATGACCTCTTCTTCTTTTTCTGTGATAATTTTTCTGACTTCATCATCTATCAATTTTGCAGTCGATTCACTAAAATCTTTTGGCATTGCCATCTCACGTCCAAGGAAAACATGCTCTTCACCTTTTTGATAATAAACTGGCCCCAGTAATTCACTCATACCCCATTGACTCACCATATGAGTAGCCAATGAAGTTGCTTCTTTAAGGTCATTAGCAGCACCAGAAGATAGATCTCCAAGAAGTGTACGCTCAGCAGCTCTTCCTCCAAGCATTACACCAATTTTATCAAGTAAATAAGCTTCAGGAAAATTTTTGATATCCTTTAAAGGCAATTGTTCTGTCATACCAAGTGCCTGTCCCCGAGGAATGATACTTACCTTTTCTATAGGATCCGCATGTTCAAGTAAAAGTGCAGCCAATACATGCCCACTCTCGTGGATAGCCACTCTTTTTTTATCTTTTTCGTCCAAAACAAATTCTTGTTCTACACCCATTAGTATACGATCACGTGCATGCATAAAGTCATTTTGTGTAACATACTCTTGATCTTCTCTGGCAGCATGCATTGCTGCTTCATTCACAAGGTTTGCTAAGTCAGCACCAGAGAAACCTATCGATATTTTAGCTATCTTTGACAAGTCAACAGTATCATCTATCTGTACTTTACGTATATGTATATTTAATATTTTTTCTCTTGCATGTACATCAGGTAAAGTCAGTGTTATTTTACGGTCAAATCTACCTGGACGCAAAAGTGCAAAGTCTAAAACATCAGGTCGATTGGTCGCAGCAATAACTACGACCTGTTCTTCTGATTCAAACCCATCCATTTCTGCTAAAATCTGATTAAGTGTCTGCTCTTTTTCATCATGACCTCCACCTACTCCAGCACCTCTAGCGCGTCCTACAGAGTCTATCTCATCTATAAAGATGATAGCAGGAGCTTCTTTCTTTGCTTTCTTAAAAAGATCACGTACTCTGGATGCACCTACACCAACAAACATCTCTACAAACTCAGAACCGCTTATAGAGAAGAAAGGTACTTCTGCTTCTCCGGCTACTGCTTTTGCTAAAAGTGTTTTTCCTGTACCAGGTGACCCCATCAATAAAATTCCTCTGGGTATCTTGGCACCAATCTTTTCATATTTACCAGGGTTTTTCAAAAAATCAACGACTTCATAGAGTTCTATTTTGGCATTTTCCACACCAGCTACATCATCAAAAGTTATAGAAACCTCTTGTTTCTCATATTTTTTTGCAGATGATTGCATAAAGTCAAATATACCTCCACCTAGACCACCTATTTGTTCTTTCATACGTCTTGAACTATAAAATATAAAACCTAAAAAGACAAAAAGCGGTAATAACATAAAAAAAGTAAGCCAGAAGTTTGACTCTTTTTGAGATTTCACATTGATTTCAACTTGATTTTTTTCAAGTAGTTCAAGAAATGTTTTATCTTCAAATGGTGGAAGAGTAGTTTTTAGGAATTGTGGTTTCATTCCAACATCAGACTTTAAAGTAGCTATAACCTGATCCCCATTGATTCTAACATCTTTAATGATATTTTGTTCTATCTTACTTTTAAATTGATTATAAGAGAGGGTTTGACTTTGTTCTTGCGATAAGATGTAATTAACAAATTGAAATCCAAGTAACATTACTATAAGCATCACCCATATATTGGAAAAAGGATTTAATTTAGGACTCTCTATCGGCTCTTTTTTCATTTGTACTTCCTTTAGGAAATTGTCTAGAATGATACTATTGTACCAAAATATAGAAAGTCATATTATAATGATCATAAGTGTCATAAGCAGAATTCACACTTATTGGCTATAATACGAAAATAATCACTATGTAAGAAAGTACTTAATGTTAGTTTTTTATTGTATATAAGAAACAATGTAGTAAGAAGGAATCCTATGAGCAAACTAGACCTTAGAGAAGCAAAACGATTTTTACCTACCACAAGACAAGAGATGGATGCTTTAGGATGGAAACAATGTGATGTTATACTGGTCTCTGGAGATGCCTACATAGATTCACCATTTATTGGTGTAGCAGTGGTAGGTCGTATACTTGAAAAACTTGGTTACAAAGTGGGTATCATAGGACAACCTGATGTGAATAGTGATAAAGACATCAAACGTTTAGGTGAACCAAGGCTTTACTGGGGTGTAAGCGGTGGAAGCATAGACTCGATGGTAGCCAACTATACAGCTACAAAGAAATTCAGAAATTCAGATGACTATACACCCGGTGGGAAAAATACGAAGCGCCCTGACAGAGCTGTATTGGTCTACACTAATCTTATAAGAAAGAACTTTAAAAATACTGTTCCAATAGTACTCGGTGGTATTGAAGCAAGTCTCAGACGTGTCACACACTACGACTACTGGACCAACAAGCTAAGAAAACCCATTCTCTTTGACTCTAAGGCAGATATACTTATCTACGGTATGGGTGAACAGGCTATACGTGATCTTACAGATGCACTTGATAAAGGTGTTGACTGGAAAAATGTACGTGGGGTATGTTATATTGACAAAGAGCCCGTTAAGGAGTACCATCAGCTTCCCTCTCATAAGGAATGTCTGGATGATAAAGAGAAGTACATAGATCTTTTTGATCTCTTTTATGATAACAATGACCCTATTGCAGCCAAAGGGCTATGTCAAAAAGTAGACACGCGCTATTCTATACAAAACCCACCATGTGATTATCTAAGTGAACCGGAGATGGATGAAGTTTCAGCGATGCCGTTTACTAGAGAGCTTCATCCTTTTCACCGTCCGGAAGGTAACGTAAAGTGTCTGGAGACGATTAAATTCTCTATCATGACACACCAGGGATGTTGGGGAGAGTGTAACTTCTGTGCTATTGGAGTGCACCAGGGACGTACAATTCGTACACGTTCCGAACAGTCTATTGTGAAGGAAGCCATCCAGTTTAAAGAGTACAAAGACTTTAAAGGCATCATTTCAGATCTTGGTGGACCTACAGCAAATATGTATGGATATGAATGCAATAAAAAGCTCAAACTTGGTACTTGTGACCACCAGCGTTGTGTAGATTCACGCCATTTGTGCTCTTCCATGAAACCTGATCATACTCGTGTAATAGGGATGATGAAGCAAGTAAGAAATATAGACGGTATCAAAAAAGCATTCGTCGCTTCTGGTATACGTTACGACCTTATTACAGAAGATAAACGTAAAGGGTATTCTTATCTCAAAGAGTTGGTTAAACATCATATCTCAGGACAGATGAAAGTAGCTCCTGAACATACCCAGCAACATGTACTTGATCTTATGGGAAAACCGGGTAAGCAAACTCTTATAGATTTTAAAAAACTCTATGACAAGCTCAACCGTGACATGGGGAAAAAGCAGTTCCTTACCTACTATCTCATAGCTGCACACCCTGGCTGTGAAGAGAAAGACATGCATGAACTTAAACGTTTTACCACACATGAGCTCAAGATGAACCCGGAACAAGCTCAAGTCTTTACCCCAACACCTGGTACCTACTCTGCTGTAATGTACTACACAGAGATGGATCCTGTCACACGTAAAAAGATCTTTGTTGAAAAAGATACACATAAAAAAGAGAAACAAAAAGCTATTGTTCAAGCCAAAACTAACTTTAGTAGTGGATTTTCAAGTTAATGGCTATTAAACCTATCTACATCACAGATCTAGACCATACTTTTTTGCGTTCTGATCTGAGTATCAGTGATTTTAGTTCTGAAATCTGGAACAAAAAAGCAGAATCATCTATCATGACCATAGCAACAGCAAGAAGTTTTCAGAAATCACAAGAGTTACTCAAAAAGATTCATATCAATGCACCCATGATACTCCTTGATGGCACACTCGTCATCACTCCAGAGCGTAAACTGATTGACCTTAAGACCATCAACAAAGAGATTGGAGATGCTATTATAGATGTGGGTTCAAGATTTGATATTGATCCCTTTATCATAGGGGTAAAAGACAAAGCACTTAATGAAGCATTTTTATACCCTAGAAAACTCAATAGCTACCAACGTGATGTCCTCAAAGGTTATAAAGATGATCCGAGAATGCAGTTTAATCCTAACAACCAATCCATGGAGCAAAACCTAAAGATAGTCTATTTTGGATATGAAGCACAACTGCGTCCTCTTTATGAAGAGATACATAAAGTGTTCGGAACAAATATAGAAGCTAAATTTTCTCCTGAAAAATACGGTGGAGGTTATTTCCTTACACTGCTTCATCCTGAAGGAGATAAAGCACATGCTATGCAAAAGGTGATGGAGTACATGGGACGTGGTCACGAAGAGCTAACCGTATTTGGTGATTCTGTGAATGACCTGGGTATGTTTAAATTTGCAGGAACCTCAGTAGCCGTTTCAAATGCATTGGACGAAGTTAAAGCTGTTGCAGACCTCGTACTTCCTCACTCTAATGATGAGGATGCAGTGGCGAGGTATTTAAAAGATTTATAGCTTCATTTTCCAGTGCTGTAAGCTATGGTATATATTTTCATTAGTTTAAGCTATTTTGATTCAATAGGACTGGCACATCCTATTCTTCCTTCTTTAACAAGTCTGTAATAGATGTTTTTATCTCCCTTACCTATCGCTGCATTCATCTCATCTTTAGCATTTTCTTCTTCCCAAGTTATATCATCCTCTTTACAATTTGTCAAACCCAATTCCTGATAAAACTTTATGACTTTACTATCGACATAAGGAGAAGGGCTGGCACCTGAAGGTATATTGTAGGATTTTCCATCAACGATTTGTACCTCTGTATAATTTGGATCAAAGGCAGGTTGCTTGTTGCTGCATCCAGACACTATAAACACTGTAATTACACTAGACAATGTAAACTTTAATAATTCCATTTTTTCTTCCTTGATTTTGACTTTATATATCATATCTATTTCAAAATTAGCATCTATTTAATAGCTATTAATTAACTGAGTATTTAACAGGCTAAGTCGTTCTGGTGTCCCTATATCAAGCCATTCACCTTCATAGAGTTCTCCTGTTACTTTCCCCTCTTTCATTGCTTCTCTAAGTAAAGGAGCTAATGCAGATTTACCATATGGTACACCATCAAAAAGTTTAGGTGAATAATAGCCAATACCTGAGAATGTATAGGCTTTTGCATCTACTACTTTATTATCTACCAAAGCGAAATCTCCTTCAGGATTATGTTCTGGGTTCGGCACAAGGATTAAATGAGCTAGAATATCTTCTGGTAGTTTTCTATGGTCTTGAAAATCATAATCTGACCATATGTCACCATTGACGACTAAAAACGTTTCATCCCCCAGTAATGGCAAAGCCTTAACTATACCGCCTGCACTCTCAAGTCCACCCTCTTCCTGTTCATCAGAGTATATAATGTTTACTCCCCACTCTGAACCATCACCAAGCGCATCAGGAATTTGATAACCTAGATGTGCAATATTTATGACTATATCAGTAAAACCATCATGTGCAAGACGTTCAATATGCCAAACAATAAGAGGCATACCACCTACTTTAAGTAATGGTTTAGGTGTTGTATCTGTGAGCGGTTTCATTCTTGTTCCCAAACCTGCTGCTAATATCATACATTTCATATGGTGTAGTATCCTTTTTTATAGTATAAGAGCACTCAATGAGTGCTAAACAATGAGGCTATTAAAACATCCTCATTGTTACAGGTGCATCCTTGAACTCACCATACTGAGATTTCAATAGTGCTATCAACCCATCCAATTCTGGATAATTATGGCCCACCTCCAAGATATACTTTAATGTCATAGGAATATTTTTCAAGTATTCTTTTTTACCATCTCTCAAAGCAAGTCTGGCAAAGATACCCAGTATCTTAATGTGACGCTGTAAGCCTGTAAAATCAAACCAGCGCATAAATGTTTCATCATCGACATCAAGACCTTTTAAATCCCTAAAAAGCAAGATAAGTCTTCGTAGTTCTCTTGGATCAAGTTTCACATATGCATCACGAAGCAATGAAACTAAGTCATAAGTCAAAGCTCCTTCTCTTGCATCTTGGAAATCTATAACTACTATCTCATCATTACTGTCTATCATCAAGTTTCGTGAGTGGTAGTCTCGATGCACAAAAATATTTTGCGGCTGATTTAATACCTCTTTGGCTATCAAAGAAAAACTCTCCAAGAGCATACGTCCATCAACACATTCAAGTGTAGTGCCTAAATATTCTTTAAGGTACCATTCAGACATGAGATTCATCTCTTCAAGTAAAAAATTCTTATCATAAGTCTCTAAACCCTTGGAAGGTGTACTCTGTAATTGAACCAATGTTTCTATGGCTTTATCATAATAAGGCCTTGCATCCATACCTTCAACACACTTATCTAGTAAATGTGTAGAGCCTACATCCTCTAAAAAAATGAAACCTTTATGCAGTTCAAAGGACTTGATTTTGGGTATACGTACTTTTGCATCCATGAGTCTCATGCTCACACCTATAAATATAGGTACACTATCTTTGGCTTCAGAAGCATCCATTACAATGCCTCCGTTATGGTTTTCAAGACGGTAGTAGCTTCTAGTGCTTGCATCTCCATGCAGTGACTGAAGTGATGGCTCTTCCATGCCAAGCCATTCTATCCATCCTTTTAACTCTTTATGCATATATGCCTCCTAAAACTGCATTTTCTTTTGCGCCTGTGACGTCTTTTAAATTTACTTTTTCATTATGCATACGTTTGTATGCAAGCCATGCAAATGTCATAGCCTCTATTTCATCGGCATTGCTGGCTATACTTACTTCTATATTTGGTATAAGTGCTTTTATACGTTCTACTAAGAAGTTATTTTTAGCACCGCCACCACATAGCAAGACCATATCCCTATTAAAACGTAGAACTTCGTTACTTATACTTAAGGCTGTTAATTCAAGCAACGTTCTTTGTACATCTTCTGGGTTATGTGTATGACCAGAAAGATATTCTTGCAACCAAGCCTTGTTAAATTTTTCTCTACCTGTACTTTTAGGATATGACTCTTGAAAATATTCATCTGATATCATACGATCCAAGAGACCATAATCTACAGAACCCGATCTGGCCCACTCTCCATTTTTATCAAAGAGAACTCCCTGATGTTCTGCTACCCACATATCAAGAAGAACATTTCCGCAACCTGTATCATATCCTATAAGCTTTTCACCTAATACTGTGATATTTGCCATGCCACCAATGTTTACGACCGATAAAGACGTATTTATATTATTAAATATAAATTCATGAAAAACAGGTGTAAAAGGTGCTCCCTGACCTCCTAATGCTACATCTTTACGTCTAAAATCAGCTACTACAGGAATACCAGTCATTGCAGTTATTATATTAGGATCTCCTAACTGCATAGTTAAAGGATAAGCTCCATTTGGCGCATGCCAGAGTGTCTGTCCATGTAATCCAATAGCTTTAACACTTCCTATATCTATATTCTCACGGATAAGCAAAGCACCTACAGCCTGAGTAAAGAGTAGCCCCAAACGATGGTCTATCTCCCCCTGCGCTTCCAAAGTACTTCTACTTTCGATCATCATTAATATGTCTGACTTGAGTTCCAAAGGAATGGGATATTCCAAAGAGCTGACAAGTGTACAGTCTGAATTATCTATTTCACACAATACTACATCTACTCCATCAAGTGATGTCCCAGACATAATACCTATATAACGTTCTTTATTTATCATTAATTTTTCTACTTCCATTGATTGATACAAATAATATAACGCACTATTACTAAGTGATTGCTATGGTTTATAAATCTATATATTATATCAGATAATAATTTGAAATATGAAAGAGGTCTACAGTGATAAACATTACATAAGAAGAATAAATTATATAAGATATACAAACAGTAAAAGTAACAAGTAACCAGTCTGTTATTTTTTGTATACTATATAAAAATAGTTATAGGAGAATATATGTTTACATTTAATTTAATGAGTCTGATTCTATTCTTTGTATTGTCTTCGTCTGTACTTGCTCAGAAGAGTGAAAATACTTCCACCCTACTATACGATGCACAACTAAGTGAGTATAAATATGATTTTGAGGTGAACTATTTTCACTTTGATTCTCAAGGTCAAGCATTGAAAATGGCCTATATCTATCTTCCAGGCAAGAAAAATAAACCGATAATCACTTTACTTCATGGGAAGAACTTTAATGCGGATTATTGGACCACTACAGCACTTTATTTACAGGAACAAGGGTATGGAGTGTTGATACCTGATCAAATAGGTTTTGGCAAGTCATCCAAGCCTCCCCATTATCAATATTCTTTTGCAGTCTTGGCACATCATACCCGTGCATTAATGAATGCTCTTAAAATAGAAAAAAGTATTGTCATAGGTCATTCAATGGGAGGCATGCTAGCCAGTCGTTTTACACTCATGTATCCACAAACCGTAAAAAAGCTGATTTTACTAAATCCGATCGGACTAGAAAACTACTTGAAGTATGTAGAATATAAGGATACTGACTTCTTTTATAAATTTGAACTGGGCAAAACAGCAGAAAAAATCAAGAATTATCAACAAAAAAATTATTATGATGGACAATGGAATGAGAAGTATGAAGCACTGACACACTTTATGATAGGACAGATACAGGGTCCGGATAAAAAACAGATAGCCTGGGTCAATGCACAAACATATGATATGATCTTTACACAACCTGTTATTACAGAATTTAAAGATCTTTCTGTTCCTGTCAAACTGATCATAGGTACTCGTGACCGTACTGGTCCAGGTCGAAAATGGAAAAAACCTGGTGTTACTTATGAACTAGGACGTTATGACCGATTAGGAAAATCTGCGGCTAAACTTATCCCTGATGCACAACTGTATGAATTAAAAGACTTAGGACATCTGCCTCAGATTGAAAATTTTGACCATTTTAAAGATGCACTTAACAAAGCACTGGTTGTTACAGATAATAGATGACAGATCAATATCCCTTACATGTTTGTTGTTTGTATAAGTGAAGTTCAACTATACTTCAACAAATAAAACAAGTTAGGTAACTATGAAACTAAGTAATCGCGCAAAAAATATAGCACAATCTGAGATCAGAGCAATGTCTATCCTCTGTAATGAGAAAAATGGACTCAATATGGCACAAGGGCTTTGTGACCTTGAAGTACCATTACCTGTTGTAGAAGGAGCAAAAGAAGGGATAGAAAGTGGTAAGAATACCTATACATCTGCATACGGTAATTACAAGTTAAGGGCAGCTATCGCTCAAAAACAGAATGATTTCTATGATCAGGGTGTTGAAGTGGATAATGTACTTGTAAGCTTAGGTGCCACCGGAGCATTTTATGCAACGGCTATGTCTCTGCTTAATGAAGGAGATGAAGTCATACTTTTTGAACCTTACTATGGTTACCATGTAGCAACCCTCGAATCGATAGGATGTAAGATAAAATACATCCGAACAACACCTCCCTCTTACGAAATAGACTTTGAACATCTTAAAAGTCAAATATCTGAAGATACCAAAGCCATACTCATCTGTAACCCTTCAAACCCTAGTGGAAAAGTCTATACAAGAGATGAGCTGGAAAGTCTTTCTGATATTATTAACCAAAATGACCTATTTCTCTTTAGTGATGAGATGTATGAGCATTTCATCTATGATGGACTTGAGTTTGTTTCTGCGCTTAGTATCGAGAATTTAAAAAATAGAACGGTTGTAATATCTGGTTTTTCAAAGATCTATTCGATCACCGGTTGGAGACTAGGATATGCGATCACACAAAAAGAGATCATCGATGCAGCTTCTGCTTTCAATGATCTGATATACGTCTGCCCTCCTGCACCACTACAAAATGGTATACTCAAGGGACTGAACGAACTACCGAAGTCTTACTATCAAAATGTAGCTATAGAGCATCAGAGAAAAAGAGACAAATTCATCAAAGCTCTTAATGATGCGGGTCTTAGTGCTGATTATGTCAAAGGAGCTTACTATGTACTTGCGGACATCTCCAAACTCGAAGGAGCTGATGACAAAGAAAAGGTCGTAAGCCTCTTGGATAAGACTGGTATTGCCGCTGTACCCGCTAGAGCATTCTATCAGGATAGTGAAGGAATCAATCTAGCTAGATTTTGTTTCTCAAAGAAAGAGGATGAATTGGATGAAGCCATAGAGAGATTAAGAAATCTCCAATAAGTATGAGGGGTATGGATATTACTTTTAGTCTAAGTAATTATGATCTTTGAGCTTCTTCTCAGTACCATACTCGCTAAGTGCAAGTGCGATAAGTATAGTGGCTACGACTACGATACCTATCGTGACAGAAAGTTTTACATACAGTGTGCCATCAAGCTCATCTGTCCACATCACTATCATGGTGAGTATAACCCATATAACTAACAGTATCGTAGATATTATCGTTGCTATTTTCATTATTTTCCCCTTTCCATTAACACTACATATGCTTCACGCCTAAAAAAGAGAAGCATTCTTCGAATATCTTTTTCCATTGTTACCACACGCCAACCATTTTGAGCATTTATATTAAGAAATTCACTAAACCTGACAGGGTCTACCTTAGCACCAGCCAGAAAAAGTGAACCTAACATACTCTCTTGATAAATAATCGCTTTATACTCTACATCAGATTTATTCTGCACAAATATCCTTTATTGAAACTAGTTTATTTATTATAGGATAATAAATTTAATACCTATTTTCTTTCCCCATCATCATTATCACAAATGCGATTACAGTTCCAGCAACTATTTGCCAAGCAAATCCTATTTTTAAATCTAATAATGTTCCTATATTTTCACCAAGTACATAGGGTTGAAGCAAGAATACGGTAATGAATCCTCCAATTAATGCCAATGGGACAGTCACCGCATTTCCACGTTTTGTAAATATTGCAGCACCAAAAACACCTAGTAAACCTGTATAGGCAAAAGCCATCACTCCAAGGGCAAAACTAAGCAGTGGAAGTTCTGTATACCGTTGCCAGTAAAATGAGAGCATAGCCATAAGTGAAAGTGCTACAGCAAAAAAGAGTACTGCATTTCGCCCTGCTTTAACAAAATGCATTTCCTCAACATTAGTTCTTTTTAACTTCCAAGGTTTATAGAGGTCTTCTACGGCTACAGATGACATTGCCCCAAGAACAGAATTAGAACTAGACAAAGCGGCTGCTACAGCACCTACCGTCACAAGTCCTCTCATTCCTTCAGGCATCTCATGCAGTATATAATACATAAAGATCGTGATCTTCTCCCCTTCAAACTTCTGCACTACTTCTGTACTTAAACCGGAAAGTTCAGGATGTTGATAAAAAAGGTAAAGAAGTAAACCTATCATTAAAAAGAGAATCGCTACGGGAATAGTCAAGTATATACTCATCATCAACGAATTCTGTGCCTCTTTTATACTTTTACATGTTAAAGCACGTTGTGTCATGTCCTGATCAAGGCCATAGGCTGCAATATTAAGCAGCAACCATCCGCCTAGTAATGCCCAAACGGAAAAACCACCAGACAGCGACCAGTCTACCAGTTTAAGTTTATCATGTATTTCAAGAGTAGAGAAGATGGTAGAAAAGTCTGTGTTTAATGCTATATAAAGGTAGATAAGAATCGCAATCCCTGCCCCAATGTATGTAATAGCTTGAATGATGTCAGAGAAAATGATCGACTTCACTCCACCAAAGTACGCATAGGCCAATGCACCAAACATTAAAATAGCAATAGAGATGGCTACATGTGTTGGTGTAATATCTAAAAAGAGTATCATGGAGATGGCTAATGCACCTATGTAGAGTCTTGCACCTGAAGCAAAAAGACGACCAATGAGAAACATAACACCTGCTTGTCTCTTTGCGTTCTCACCGTAACGCTTTTCTAGAAGTTCATATACAGTGACTGCTTTAATAGCATAAAATCGGGGGATAAGGACCTTGGCTACAAAGATGACCGCCAAAAACGCAGAAATGTAAAAACCTAGAAATGTAAGATCTTTCCCATACGAGTATTCAGGACCACCAAGAAAAGTAGCTGCAGATTGAGAAGTTGCCAATACAGACATAGCAACTGCGAACATAGGAACAGAGTTTCCACCTACAAAATAATCGCGTGTAGTCTTGACCTTCACCCTACTTAAAAGTACTGATGTAATAGTTAATACTAAAAAATATGTAAAAAAGATTGCCCAGTCAAGGGTACTAAAAGCAGAGTTCATTATTGGCCTTTAGGCGGTGCTTTTAAATTTAAGCAATCTACGGCATTTCTTATGTCTGTCATAAATTTTTCACCTGGATCAGATTTTACTGTTCTATACCCTTTATCTTTTTCCAACCATAAAGAAGTACTCTCCATCTGTTTATACTCATGATGCCCTACAAGATATTCAATACTAGGATATTTTGCTTTAAGATAGAAGACCAGATCAATGTTTGCCTGTCTCTGTGCTGGTGTAAGGTCATCAATCTTGTTATCCTTTCCACCTACATTCTCTATACCGATACTGGAGTAATTAAGTCCTATGACATGACGGGCCATCCAGTTCTCTGGCATCAAACGGTAGATCGTTCCGTCACGAGCTACCATAAATTGAGAAGATACATTTAACGCTGAAGCTTTTACGATGTCTTTTCTATCTGAGAGAAGTTTCTCAGGCTCTAAACGTTTAAAGGATCTGTCAAAGTCCATCTCAGCAGTCCAATGAAGTAAGATGATCTTAGGTGTGATCTCTATATTGTCTACCTCTTTTCCATAATGTGATTTAATATACTCTTTAGTCATGGCGATGCGTTCAGGGCCAAAATCTATGGGTTTATCGATGATCTTAAGAGGTTGTATGGGTTTTGTAGTGCAAACTGAAGGTTTTACCTCTTCTTTCCCACATGCAGTGAAAGAAAGAAGTGCGATACATAGGAGTAGAGTTCTTGTCATAAATAAATCCTGAGTTCTAATTGGACTTATTTTATCGAATCTTGGCTATGGTTTTCATGTTCTTTTTCTTTAATAAGGATCCAGACGAGAATCACAGAAGGAATCCCCAAAGCTATAATGTAACTTGGAATATCTAACAACCCTTGTCTATTGAGATATAAAAACCCTAATGATAAGCAATGCATATGCCCCTAGTCTATAAATTGAGAGTGCTGCTTTCGTATCTTTGATAGTTTGATAGACTGTACGTCTGTTCTCTTTAAGTTTTTTCTTCTCTTCTTTTACTGCTTCAGCTAAACTTTTCTCTTCTATCTTCCTTACATCTTCACTATAAAGATCATAAGGGTCTTCAAGTTTATCAATCGTATCTTTACTGTCATCCATAGTCACAATGTTATGTTTA
Source organism: Sulfurovaceae bacterium (assembly GCA_963785375.1). Lineage (GTDB taxonomy): Bacteria > Campylobacterota > Campylobacteria > Campylobacterales > Sulfurovaceae > Sulfurovum. The sequence goes on along the minus strand of CAWAVD010000006.1, from coordinate 73,449 downwards.
ACGCGAGCATTGACCATACGTCTGTAACTGAAAATAGATGCTATCATGACAAGTGTTGATGTAATATACCCGATCTGTGTGCTATAAAGTACTTTAATATCAAAAAATATTATAGCAATTACTAGAAGTAAAATATCGACAGAACGAGTACTGTAAGTATCTTACGGTTCATACTACTCATCGTCATCTTCTGCATCATATTTGTCTTGTTGTTCTCTTTTATACGTATATTTTGGGTCTTTTGCTAACTCATCCAGAGACTTTTTCTGTTTTATATAGGCTTTATAGATATTAGAAATAGCAGCACCAACACCAATGAATACGCCTATCCAAAGTGTCCACCAGGCTCCTGTAAGCTTTTGTAGCCCTATTCCAATACCCACACCCATAAGTACAGCAACAACCATAGATATTCCAAGGCTAAGGCCATCTGCTGCATTTACAAGCTTTTTAAATTTTGGTTCTTCTGTTTCCATTATTTCTCTTAGAATATTATTATTGTGATATATCACTATCTGCGATAGAACGTTTACCAAGTTCACTATCTATCATTAAAAGTCCATAACCATCTCCATCAACCATTTTTAATTTTGAGATGATCTCACTAACTGTTGCTTCCTCTTCAACTTGCTCATTTACAAACCACTGCAAAAGATTATAGGTAGCATGATCTTTTTCTTTTAACGCGAAGTCACTTAATTCATTAAGATTTTTTGTCATGAGTTGTTCATGGGCTAAACTCTCCTCATAGGTTTCAAGCAACGAACCAAATTTTTTAGGAGGCTTTGCAATCTCTTGAAGCACAACTTTGGAATCTTGACCGATTAGATAGTTATAAATACGTGTTGCATGGTCTTGCTCTTCTTGGTACTGTAACAAAAACCAATTTGCTGCACCTGGAAAATCATTTCTATTACAATATGCAGACATCGAAAGATAGAGATATGCAGAATAGAACTCTTTGTTTAATTGTTTGTTCAAATGTTGTGTCATTTTTTTCGAAATCATGTATAACCTTTAATTTATTTAATAAAAAAATATCCGACCTTTAGCATGAAGCTAAGTAGTAATCTCAGCCATTACTTCATAGGCAGCCTTGATAGTCTCATCTATCATCTCATCTGTGATTGCTGCACAAATGAATCCTGCTTCAAACGAAGAACATGCCAGATAAATACCTCTATCTAACATACCTTTATGAAACTTAGCAAACATAGCAGTGTCATTTTCAAGTGCATCATCAAAATTTTTAACCGGTTTATCTGAGAAAAAGAAACCAAACATGCTTCCTCTTACATCCGTTACCAAAGGTATATTTGATGCTTCAGCTGCCTTTTTGAAACCATCCATAAGCTTTTTCGCTTTATTGCCCAGAGACACATACAAAGAAGGATTTGATTTAAGTTTTCTAAGACTCGTAAGACCAGCAGTCATTGCAACAGGGTTACCTGAAAGTGTTCCCGCTTGGTAAACTGGGCCTTCAGGAGAAAGGTGGGCCATGATCTGTGCAGATGCACCAAATGCACCTACAGGCATACCTGCACCAATAACTTTACCTAGTGTCACCATATCTGGCTTGACAGTTGATATACCCTGGGCTCCCTTGAGTGAAGCTCTAAATCCACTCATGACTTCATCAAATATAAGCAGGGTACCATGATTAGTACAAAGACATCTCAGTTCTTCCAGGAATGCTTCATCAGCAGGGACTAGACCCATATTGCCAGCGATAGGTTCAATGATAACACATGCAATGCCATCTGGTGATTCTTCAAAACATGCGAGTACAGATTCAATGTCATTATAGGTAGCCAATAGAGTGTGTTTTGTAAGGTCAGCAGGTACACCAGGACTTGATGGACTACCAAAAGTAGCCAAACCTGATCCTGCCTGAACAAGTAGTGAGTCAGAATGTCCATGGTAACATCCTGTAAATTTAACTATTTTATCTCTACCCGTAACTCCACGAGCTAGACGGATGGCAGACATTACAGCTTCCGTACCGGAACTAACAAAACGAACTTTATCGATAGTATCAAAAAGTGTTACGATCTCACTTGCCAGTTCTGTTTCTACTGTTGTAGGCGCACCAAAACTCAATCCTCTTTTAACTGCATCAATAACAGATGACTCAATTTCAGAGTCTGCGTGCCCAAAAATCAGTGGTCCCCAACTTTGGACATAGTCTATATATTTATTTCCATCTATGTCATAAAGGTATGCACCCTCTCCTCTTTCTATAAAAGGTGGTGTACCCTCTACTCCTGAAAATGCACGTACAGGTGAGTCTACCCCTCCAGGTATCACTTTATATGCTTCTTCAAATGCTGCTATACTTTTATCATATGCCATGTTATTAATCCTCATAATGTATAATTGCAAAGATTATACACTAACGGCACTTAGGTCTATATACAAGGAGAGAAGCATCAGAACGCTGAAAGGATTATTACTCTCTTTATTGTTACATTTACTTATTTTGCTACTCTTCACCAAAAACTGGCAAAATATCACTTTTTTGCCCCCTCCAACCCAAGATAAGAAAATGAGTCTCAATTTACAGCAGATAATAACGCCTCCTCCTGCACCAAAACCACAACCACAACCTCTAATTCCTCCTAAACCTTTGCCCCAACAAAGAGTAACACCTCCTGTTCCAAAGCCTGTAGTAGAAAAAAAGATAGAACCAAAACCCGAAGTAGAACAGGTAAAAAGAAAAATATTAGATGAGAGTAAAAAAGTATTTGCCGTAAAAAGTACTGATGAGAACAATGTAACCAAGAGTAGAACCAAAACCTGTAAAAAAAGTCGTGAAAAAAGAAGTGAAAAGAATGAAAAAAGTAAAAAAAAGAAGTGGTGAAAAAAACAAAAACATACAAACAGCCTAAACGATCCAGTGATCCTCTCGCCAATGCGCTCATGGGTTCAGGCACTTCTATGTACACTTCTGAACCAAGTCGTCCATCATCTTCAGGTAGCTATGGAGAAAGAATGATCAATCAACTTTATGGTCCAGAATTTAATACCTATACAGAAACGCAGAAAAAATTCATTAAAAGTAATCTAGGTACGATTCACCGTATTACACAAAATACACTTACCCGAAATGGTTATCCTGAGATTGCGGTACGAACGAGGCAGCAGGGAACAAACATAGTATCTTTTTATTTGCATCCCAATGGTGACATTTCGGACCTAAAATTGAAAAAACATATTGGCTATCAAGCTTTAGATCAAAATACTTTAGACGTAATTCGAACCGCCTATAAACAATATCCACTTCCAAATAAGAAAACCAAAATCATATTTTATGTAAAGTATAGTATTTATTGATTTAGTATGGGAGTTTTAATGGGCTATCTAAAGAATATATTCATAAAAGTCCCACTATGGTCAATTCGTAAAGCTACCTGGATACTTTTTATTTCATTTTTAGGTTCTCTTCTCATAGGTATCACTGCTTTTATACTTTATATGAGATCCCTACCCTCTCTCAATATATGGCACACAACAGCACTTGAAAATGAATTCGTCCATAACGCTAATATCAAAAATTTTGATGCCTACCTCAAGTTAGAAGAACGTTTATTCATTGAACTTGATGAAAAAATATACAATAGAGTATCAACCAATGTTAAAAATTCTATTCATCGTTATACAAAAAACAGTATTTCTGATCCAAGGCGTTGGGATAAAGCATGGAATAGAAGTTTTGAATTGCCTGTCAAGAATCCTAAAGCTGGAATACTTCTTGTGCATGGGATGTCTGATTCACCCTATAGTCTTCACACCCAGGCAGAATATCTACACAAACGTGGAGTATGGGTTGTAGCTATTCGTTTACCGGGTCATGGTACAATTCCTTCAGCATTAAGAGAGGTTAAATGGGAAGATATGGCTTCTGTAGTAAAGATAGGTATGAAGCGCTTAAATGAAAAAGTAGGAGATAACCCCATTCATATCATGGGTTATTCGACAGGTGCTCCTTTAGCATTAAACTATACACTACTCGCACTAAACGACTCTACATTAACACTTCCTGCAAGTCTTATCTTTTATTCTCCTGCTATAGGTGTTACAAAAGCTGCTTCTCTAGCCCTCTGGCAGAGTCGAATAGGACGTTTTTTGGGCTTACCAAAGCTTGAATGGAATTCTATTACTCCAGAGTTTGACCCTTTTAAATATGCTTCTTTTGCAGTAAATGCAGGTGATCAAGTCTATCGTGTTTGTAATGAAGTACAAAATCAGCTTGATTCATATCTAACAAATACTGAGAGCCTAAAACCTTTTCCTCCTATTTTAAGTTTTGCATCTACGTTGGACAGTACAGTTAAGGTACAAGATACAGTTGATAACCTTTATGATCGTCTTCCAAAAGGTGAACATACTCTAGTGCTTTTCGATATCAATCATGATTTCATCAATGAAAATCTTATTAAGAAAAATGTTCTGAATGGATTAACAAAACTGCGTAAGACTTCCCAGAAAACTTACTATACATTTGATCTTATAAGTGATATTAATTCAACAGACCCATATCTCATGGAAATAAGAAATGGCGAAAGCATCAAAAAACTTTCATATATGTGGCCTAAAGGTCTCTATTCGCTTTCACATTTGGCTATGCCATTCAGTCCTAATGACCCTCTATATGGAAGTAAAAATGCACCAAAAAGCCCAGGTATACAGCTAGGACATATGGCACTCCATGGAGAAACATCTACGCTTGAAATATCTGCAGGACTATCTATTAAGGCAACGATGGAATCCTTTTCATGAATACACTAAACAAAGGGTTCTGGAGTTTTTAAAGTTGGATGAATAATTATAATAGTGCAGAAACAAAACCTTCTATCTCAAATTTTTCCAGAATACATCGATCATCTCTTCTGTTCCCTGTAGTAAAAGAGGTTTTGCATTAGGTTTAAGCCATCGTAATACTTCTTTTATCTCACTTTCATTCATGACAGTACATCCTGCTGTAGGTATATCTTTGATATGTATAAATATACATGAGCCAGCACCTCTTTTAGACTTTTCACTATCTGCAATACCATTATGATCAACTACGATGCCATATTTGTAATAATCTTTAGGAAACTTCATACGTTCATGACTTTTATAGTCTCTTTGTATCTTAGTACTATCAACGATTTTATTATAATACTTTGAGTGAACATCATCAACACAGTGATCAGTCTCCTTGTATATGACATAAGGATAGTTGATCTTCAACGGTGCATATCCAAAAGCTTGATTAAGTTTAAAGATACCTGCAGGAGCTTTGCCATCTCCTTCCTTTTTAATGATCTTTGCATCTTGAGGTACTTGATGAAGTCCTATCCCCCACCCTAGACCATTTCTACCCAATTTTATATCTATGGCATTACCTATTTTTTTCCATGTATGGTCAGCTTTCTCATAGCGTTGCAAAATGCCTCTAGGTGAAGCCCAGTTTTCTGTGGTAACAACCAAGAGTTGTTGTGTTTCAGGTATCTGAGAAGCGTGTAAGAAGAAGAGTGTAAAACAGAGTGTGAGTAATAATTTCATTATGTTATAATCCTCATTATGGAATATGGAATATTATCAATAGCAATACCCTTGCTGACAATCATTTTAGCAATTATAACTAAAGATGTGATCGTTTCACTCATGGGTGGTATATTTACTGGATTATTGGTCTTGCACTCGTATAATCCAATTGATGCATTCATTGCACTCTTTGATGGTGTTATAGCTCTGTTTGCTGAAGCGTGGATAGCTAAAACACTTTTCTTTATTCTATTAGTAGGTTCTATTATTAGATTACTGACGCTATCTGGTGCAGTGGATAGTTTTGTAGTATATCTGAGCCAAAAAGCAAAAAAAATTGACTCACCTATTGGTGCTATGACATTAGCCTATGTTGTGGGTGTGATCATCTTTATAGAATCATCTATTACAGCGCTTGTTGCTGGAACAGTGGCAAAACCGTTATGTGATAAAAACGGTATCAGTAGAGAAAAGCTTGCCTATATTTGTGATTCCACCTCTGCACCTATCTGCTCACTCATTCCTCTCAATGCCTGGGGTGCATTGCTTTTAGGTCTCATTATTACAGCAATTGATTCTCACGTGATCTCAGGAGATGGAGTCTCTTTGCTTATTTCTTCTATCCCTTATAATTTTTATGCTCTTTTTACTTTAGTAATAGTGCTTGGTGTTATATTTTTAAATATTAATATTGGGCCAATGAAGCATTCATCCCCTGTAGCTTACGTTCCAACAGAAAATGCGTTGGAGACAAAAGCTTCTCCATACAAAATGCTTTTACCTATTCTAGTGATGGTTTTTATGGTACCTGTGGGACTTTTCCTGACAGGCGAAGGTGATATGTTTAAAGGGTCCGGATCTACATCAGTGTATTATGCAGTGATTGTTACCCTGCTTTTTATGTACCTGTATTTTGTATTAAATAAAACACTCACACACAAAAGTTACTTTATCGGACTCTATGAAGGCATAGGTGATATGATACCTGTTGGGATGATCATGGTATTTGCTTTGTTAATAGGTAATGTTATCGGTGATCTTGGTACAGCTAAATATTTGGCCAACCTTCTTAGCGGAAATATTTCTCCAATATTGATCCCCCTACTGATCTTTTTGGTTGCAGGTATTACTGCATTCTCTACGGGTACAAGTTGGGGGACATTTTCGATCATGATGCCTATTGGACTTGCTTTAGGTGCATCTATGGATCTACATATTCCTTTGGTTATAGCAGCAGTCATCTCTGGTGGGATATTTGGAGACCACTCTTCACCTATCTCAGATACTACTATCATCTCTTCTATGGCAGCCGGATGTGATCATGTTGAGCATGTAAGAACACAACTTCCTTATGCAATGTTGGGCGGAATACTTGCATCAGTGGCATTTTTAGTAGCGGGATGGATAACATTATGAATCTTTTAAAATATTTCTTTGGTATTTTATTAGTTCAAGTCTTAGCTTATTTTTTAATACTTTTAACCCCTGATGAGTTAAACTTTGTAGCTTTTTTACGTTTAACTCTTCCACTGCTGTTTATTGCCATCATTGTTGCGTTTTGGTTTAACTCTATTGCAGGACATCATAGTAAAGATGCCATCGTAAAAGTAAAAGATGATTTTGCCAATGAACGTGATAAGCTTCGTGTGAATGCACAGCGAGCTAAAGAACGTGTGATGAAAACTGCACAAAAAGATATTGCTAAAGAAACGGCAAAGGCTCATGCCAAAGCAAATTTTAAAATAGGTGCAGCCTTTGCAGGACTGCTGGGTGTAGGAGCCCTCTTTATTTTTGCACAAATGCTGACAGCTGGCCTCTTAGCTATCAGCGCTACAATAGGAGCAATGGGTGGCTATTACTGGAGAGGGAAAAGAATAGAAAACAAGAATGTAAACCAGATTGCGAGTAACTCTAATTTTAAAGTCATTGAATCAAAGTCACCACAACTAAAGCGCAAGAAAACCTGATACACTTCTTTTTAAAAGGTACTACTTCATCACTCTTTTAGGAATGTTATATCGGATAAAAATATGATAAAATACCATTAAATAAATTCTAGGAATCCACACTATGAAACTTCTTGTCTCTGCCCTCGAGCCCTCTTCTAATCTTCATCTTAATGAGGTACTTAAACATACAGAAGCATTAGAACTCACAGGTATCTTTGACAAGAGAATTGAACTGGGCACACCAATTTATGATATCAGTGAAATGGCAATCATGGGTGTTGTGGATGCCATAAAGAAATTACGCTGGTTCTTTAAGGTAGCAGATGAAATGGTTGAACTTGCTGCAAATGCTGATAAGATTCTTCTTATGGACTCTTCAGGGTTTAACCTTCCTTTGGCAAAAAAAATAAAAGGTAAATATCCTGAAAAGGAGATCATTTATTATATTCTTCCACAAGTATGGGCAAGTCGTCCAAAACGTGTGCAAAAACTGGAACAGTACTGTGACAGATTACTTGGTATTTTACCTTTTGAAATAGACTATTATCATAGTAATAAAGCACAATATGTGGGTCATCCACTTTTGGATGAGATAGATGTGCAGAGGAATGAAGAAGAGACGAAAGGATGTATAGCATTTATGCCTGGAAGCCGTAAAAGCGAGATAACTAGACTTATGCCTATTTTCCTTGAGTTACGTAGAAAATTTCCCGACATAAGACCTTTGCTCGTCATTCCACCATCCTTCTCAAGAAATAAAATTGCCAAACTGTACAAAGGCAATAGGGAGTTTGAAGTAGTGAGAAACACGCATGAAGCCCTTAGACGATCAGAATTTGCATTTATATGCTCTGGTACTGCTACACTTGAAGCAGCACTAATAGGCACACCTTTCACACTGGCATACATTGCCAAAAAGGTAGACTTTTTCATAGGCACAAAACTACTGGGCATCAAACAAGTTGGCCTGGCGAACATTATACTCTCTCACTACAACAACACAACCTTGCATAATGAAATACTTCAGGAAGATGTCACGGTTGACAACTTGCTAAAAGAGTATTACAATACTGACCGTAAAATCTTCGCCCAAAAATCTGAAGAGTTAAAAATGTATCTTTCTCATGGAAGTTCTGAGAATGTTGCAAAAATTATAATGGAGTAAACATGCTGGTACATATCTGCTGTTCCGTCGACAGTCACTATTTTTTGCAAAAACTCCAAACAGAATATCCCGAAGAAAAGCTTACAGGTTTCTTCTATGATCCAAATATCCATCCCTACTCTGAATACTACTTACGACTTTTAGATGTTAAGCGAAGTTGTAAAATGCTTGGTATTGATCTTATAGAAGGAGAGTATGATGTCGATAACTGGCTAGATGCTGTTCGTGGCTTGGAACATGAACCAGAAAAAGGATCACGTTGCAGTGTCTGTTTTGACAGACGATTTGAAGTTTCTGCGAAAAAAGCCAGTGAAATAGGTGAAAAAAGTTTTACCTCTACACTACTTACCAGTCCTAAAAAATCTCTCAAGCAACTTCAATCAGCGGGTGATGCATTAGCAGAACGTGAGGGTATAGCTTTCATTGCACCTGACTACAGAAAAGCTTCAGGAACACAAGAACAAAATATTTTAGCAAAAGAGGATGCACTCTACCGTCAAGACTATTGCGGATGTATGTTTGGTTTAACAATTCAACGTGATCAGCAAGACAAACTGGCAGATGAACTTTTTGTGCCACTCTCAAAACAAATACAGCCAGAATCCATAGAAGAACGTATTGAGATGTATGAAAAACGTTGGAAAATGGAAGAAGCAAATATCCCTCACAAGATCATAAAACAACGTTTTTTGAACTGGCGTTTATCTATGGGACTCCTTCGTGTACGCAAAGAAGTTATTGCTGCACATTTTTTACCCTATTCTACATTAAGAGGTGAATACACAAGAGGAAAAATAGAATACAATATCGGAGAAGTGCATTATATGAATCGTGACGAAGTACGTTTCATCACACTTAAACATTACAATGATCTCACAAATAATGAATATTCGTCTGTTACACAACTCATTTACTCTCCACCTTCCTTTAATCAAGAGGTAGAGTTACGTCAAAGACTGGGAGTCACTCCTTATGATCTGTCTATTGTTCTTGTTGTAGAAGAGATACCTACAAACAAGATAGAGATACTTTGTCAAAGTAAAGTCTACAACGATGTCAAAGAAGTATTGATCGAATCATAAACCACTTTTTACCAATATTTGGATAAAATAAGTGAATTTTCAAATAAGGGTTTTTAATGCTTTATAACGTTGTAGATATACAAAATATATTACCACACAGATATCCATTCTTACTAGTAGACAGAATTACAGAACTTACTCCAGGTGAATATATAGAGGGCTTAAAAAATGTTTCTATTTCTGAACCTGTGTTTCAAGGACACTTTCCAGGTCACCCTATTTATCCTGGTGTAATGATCATTGAAGGTATGGCTCAGGCTGGTGGTGTATTGGCTTTTAAAAGCATGGATATAAGCTCCCAGGAAGAGATAGAAAATAAAGTAGTGTACTTTATGAGTATTGATAATGCAAAGTTTCGTTCACCAGTTACTCCAGGAGACCAACTTGTCTACAAAATAAATGTGATCAAAAACAAAGGTGCTGTATGGCAACTTGATGCAAAAGCATATGTAGACGACAAAGTGGTTGCGCAAGCTGAACTTAAAGCTATGATTGTAGACAAATAGGTTTATTGATGTCTTTAATTCATGCCTCAGCAGTAATAGAAAAAGGTGCCATGTTAGGCAATAATGTATCTGTGGGGCCTTTTGCTTATATTGGTCCAAATGTTAAGATAGGTGATAATACTAGCGTTGCCTCTCACGCTGTTATCGAGGGCCACACTACCATCGGTCAAAATAACCGTATCTTTCCTCACGCTGCTGTCGGAACCATACCTCAAGACTTAAAGTTTGCCGGTGAACGTGTAGAACTCATCATAGGAGATAATAATACTATCAGAGAGTTCACCCTGCTCAACCCTGGTACAAAAGGTGGAGGTACTGTGACTAAAATAGGAAACGGAAATCTTCTTATGGGTTATGTTCACTTAGGACATGATGTGATCATTGGTGATAACTGCATACTCGCAAATGGTGCAACACTTGCTGGTCACGTTGAATTGGGAAATCATGTTGTTATTGGTGGACTTACCCCCATTCATCAGTTTGTACATATTGGTGACTATGCAATGATAGGTGGAGCCAGTGCTTTGTCACAGGACATTCCTCCTTTCTGTCTTGCAGAGGGTAATCGTGCGAACTTGAGAGGGCTCAATCTTACAGGCTTACGTAGAGCCATGGACAGAGAAGAGATTAATGCACTAAAGTCAGCCTACAGGGAGCTTTTTGAAGAAGGTAATCCGCTACAAGAAATAGCACAAAATCTTTTTGAGAGTACAAATTCTGAAAAAGTAAAACAACTTTGTGAATTTATTAAAACCTCTAAAAGAGGTATTCCATTTATACGTACAAAAACAAAAGAGGATATATAATGACAAAAAAAGCATGTAGCTTTTGTGAAGCACAAGAGAGTGAAGAAAATCCACTCATTGCTGGAGAAAGTGCCTATATTTGCTCAAACTGTGTAATTTCTGCTTACAAGATTCTCTTTGGAGAAGAAGAACAGGAAGACGCACAAGCAGAATTAGGAACCCAAACTCTTTATACACCTAAAGAGATAAACAGTTTACTCGATGACTATGTGATTGGTCAAGAAAAAGCGAAGAAAACACTTTCAGTTGCTGTCTACAATCACTATAAGCGTATTTTTAGAGACAATATTGAAGATGATACACAGATCTCTAAATCAAATGTATTGCTTATAGGACCTACAGGATCAGGAAAAACTCTATTGGCACAAACTATTGCCAGATTTTTAAATGTTCCTATTGCTATAGCAGATGCCACCAACCTGACAGAAGCAGGATATGTGGGTGAAGATGTAGAAAACATCCTAACAAAACTACTGATGGCTGCTGATGGTGATCCTAAGCGTGCTGAACAGGGAATTGTATTTATAGATGAAGTAGATAAGATTGCTAGGATGGGTGAAAATCGATCTATTACCCGTGATGTTTCAGGAGAAGGTGTACAACAAGCCTTACTTAAACTTATCGAAGGTTCAGTAGTAAATATACCGCCAAAAGGTGGACGTAAACATCCTAATCAGGACTTTATACAGATAGATACATCAAATATTCTATTTATCTGTGGTGGAGCATTTGATGGTCTTAATGATATTCTTAAAAGAAGACTTGGTGCAAATACCCTAGGTTTTGGTCAAGAGAAACGTTCTAAGAAAGATGAGGAAAATCTACTTCATATGGTTGAAGCAGATGATCTTGTCACTTACGGTCTTATTCCTGAACTCATTGGTCGTCTACATGTACTTGCTACTCTAGGAGAAATATCGCAAGAAGACATGGTACGTATTTTAATTGAACCTAAAAACTCACTTATTAAACAATATCAAAAACTTTTTGAGATCGATGATGTTAAACTCTCTTTTGAAGAAGAAGCACTTGCGCTTATTGCAAAAAAAGCAATAGAGAGAAAAACAGGTGCAAGAGGATTGCGTACAATACTTGAAGAAATACTTCTGGATATTATGTATGAGTTACCTGAACTTAGTGGGTATGAAGTTGTAATCACTGATGAAGTTGTTGAATCAGGTGCGAAACCTTTATATATAAAAGACAAACAAACAGCATAAAGTAGCAATAAAAAGGATATATGAATGTTTAAAAGATTATTAGGAATGTTTTCAAACGATTTGGCGATTGACTTGGGAACAGCAAACACACTTGTACTTGTAAAAGGACAAGGTATCAGTATCAACGAACCTTCAGTTGTTGCTATCCAATATGACAAACATGGTAGAGAGCGTATTCTTGCTGTTGGGCAGGAAGCTAAAGATATGGTTGGTAAAACACCAGGTAATATCAAGGCTATTCGCCCAATGAAAGATGGTGTTATTGCTGATTTTGAAGTGACCGAGATGATGATCCGCTACTTCATTGAAAAAGCGCACAGAAGAAAAGGCTTCTTCTCTCCTCGTATCATTATCTGTGTGCCTTATGGACTGACACAGGTTGAAAGACGCGCAGTAAAAGACTCTGCTGAAAATGCAGGTGCAAGATATGTATATCTTATAGAAGAACCTATGGCTGCAGCAATCGGTGCAGGTATCCCGGTAAAAGATCCAAATGGTAATCTTGTAGTTGATATTGGTGGGGGTACAACTGAAATTGGTGTTACTTCACTTGGCGGTTTGGTAATTTCTAAATCCATTCGTGTTGCAGGTGATAATTTAGACCAGGCCATTATCGACTATATCAAAAAAAACTTTAACCTACTCATCGGTGAGCGTGTTGCAGAAGAACTTAAGATTAAGATCGGTACTGCTATACCTTTAAAAGAAGAGATGACTACTACTGTACGTGGTAGAGATCAAGTTGAAGGCACACTCACTGCTATTGAGATCACGTCTGAGCATATCAGAGCCGCCATGAAAGATTCTCTTGAAGAGATCGCAGAAGCACTTAAAGATGTACTTGAACAAACACCACCGGAACTTGCCGGTGATATTGTAGAGAATGGTATTGTACTTACGGGTGGAGGTGCACTGATCAGAGGGTTGGATAAATATCTTTCTGATATTGTAAAACTTCCTGTATATGTTGCAGAAGACCCCCTTCTTGCTGTAGCCAAAGGTACAGGTATTGCACTTGACGAACTAGATCTCCTACAACAAATGGCATATGAAGACTAGACTCGTCATCATAGCCTTACTGTTACTCATATTGACAGTTCTGCTCTCAAGAAATGATGAACGTATCTCTGATACGTTTCTTCATATTATTAACCCCATCAAACAAAAATATAAAAACATTACACAGAATCTAGAAGATAAAAGCCAAAACTATATTTTTCAAAAAGAGACTATCAAGAAACTTCGAAAAGAAAACCGTATTTTACGCCAACGGCTTCTAGAACAGATACACTATATAGAGCAGGTGAAAGACATCTATGAAGTACTTCCAACCTTAAGTCATGTACCTGTAAAAAACATCTCTATTACTGATACCATCTCTTATGTAAAACTAAACAGTTTTTCTCAAATTATGCTTACTAAACCTAAAGGACTGGTCGAAGATAAACTCTATGGACTTATACAAGGTAGTGTAGTGGCGGGAACTGCCAGAGTGCATAACAATCAACTCTATGGTTATCTTACTTCAGATAAAAAATGTCGCTTCTCAGTTTTCATAGGAGAATCAAAAGCACCTGGCATTGCTTTAGGACTAAAAGAAAATGAGATGATCATTAAATTTATCCCTAAGTGGCATAAAATTAAAGAAGGAGATACCGTTGTTACATCAGGTTTGGATGGTATATTTTTTGCAGATATACCTGTAGGTCTTGTGACAAAAGTTGAAGTACAAAGTTCATACACTGTTGCACACATTAAAACCTATAGTGATATTTTTCATCCAAAAACTTTCTTTCTGATCAATGATGCCAAAGCAACTCTTGCAGAGGACTTTGACTCTAACAGTACAAATGTAGCGACAAGATATAGCATCCCCAATACCGATACAGAACAGAATCTTTCAAAAGAACCTCTTAAAGATGCAAATGTGAGTACACCGGTTGTTTCAAGTATACCTAGCCGTATTGATCAGACACAAGAAAATACTATTGAACCAGCGGAACCTTCTGAAATTCCTGAAAAGCCTAAAAAAGTCAATAAAACCAAACCTAAAGTTGATTCAAGTAGTTTAGACCTCTTCTAATAGCTTATATTTGCCCTTTTTTAAGGGCTTTCTCTATCTAGGTCATGTATAATATCAAACTAAAAACTAAGGGTATTTCTCTATGCCAAAACGCAATGACATCAAAACAATTTTACTTATCGGTTCTGGACCTATCGTTATTGGTCAAGCTTGTGAATTTGACTATTCTGGGACTCAAGCAGCTAAAACACTTAAAGAATTGGGATATAGAGTCGTACTTATAAACTCTAACCCTGCTACAATCATGACTGACCCTGAGTTTGCTGACCGGACATACGTTGAACCTATTACCCCTGAAGTTATTGATAGAATTATCAAAAAAGAAAATGTTGATGCCATCTTGCCTACAATGGGTGGGCAAACTGCCCTCAATGTTGCTATGGATATGAACGATGCAGGTATGCTTGAAGGTGTAAAGTTTCTTGGAGCGAATCCTGAAGCTATTAAAAAAGGTGAAGATAGACAACTCTTTAATGAAGCGATGATTAAAATTGGTATGGACCTTCCAAAAAGTGCGAATGCATACAGTGTTGATGAAGCGATGAAAGTTGCAAAAGAGATTGGTTTCCCTGTCATTAGTAGAGCTTCTTTTACACTTGCAGGTGGTGGTTCAGGAGTAGCATACAATATGGAAGAGTTTAAGAAACTAGCTGAAGAAGGTATTGATGCAAGTCCAATCAATGAGATTGAGATTATGGAATCTATGCTTGGATGGAAAGAATACGAAATGGAAGTTATCAGGGACAATAAAGATAACTGTATCATCGTATGCTCTATTGAAAATTTTGACCCTATGGGTGTACATACCGGAGACTCTGTCACTATTGCCCCTGCTTTGACACTTACAGACAAAGAGTTTCAAAATATGAGAGATGCTTCTTTCAAAATCTTACGTGAAGTAGGTGTTGATACAGGTGGATCAAATGTACAGTTCTCCATCAACCCAGATACTGGCCGTATGATAGTTATTGAAATGAACCCTAGAGTCAGTCGTTCTTCCGCTCTTGCATCAAAAGCAACTGGATACCCTATCGCTAAAGTGGCTACACTCCTTGCAGTTGGATTTACACTTGATGAGATTACAAATGACATTACAGGTACACCTGCAAGCTTTGAGCCGGTTATCGATTATGTTGTGACAAAACTTCCAAGATTTACATTTGAAAAATTCCCTCTTGCAGACTCTACACTCACAACTTCAATGAAATCTGTAGGTGAAGTGATGAGTATAGGTCGTACGTTCAAGGAGTCTTTCCAAAAAGCACTTTGTTCACTTGAAACTGGACTGATTGGATTCAACCCTATTAAATGTGATGGTGAAGAGCTTGTCAGGGAGATTAGACGCCCAAATGAAAACCGAATGCTTTATGTCTTTGAAGGGCTTAGACGTGGTATGAGTGTTGATGCTATCTTTGACCTTTCTAAAATTGACAGATGGTACCTTTACCAGCTTGAAGAACTGGCACTTCGTGAAAAAGAGATGGACATTACCCTGCTTTCTGACGCTACACGTCTTAGAGAAGTAAAAAGTGAAGGTTTCTCAGATGCTATGATCGCTGAAGTGATCAATAAAAAAGAGGGTCTTAATCTTACAGAAAACGATATCTACAATGCCAGAGAAAAGCAAGGTGTCACACTTGATTACAATGAAGTAGATACTTGTGCTGCAGAGTTTAAAGCACTTACCCCTTACCTCTACTCTTCAACAAATATTACAAAACTTCCGCAAACTCCAGTAGCTGAAAGTGATGAGAAGAAGGTACTGGTAATTGGTGGTGGACCTAACCGTATCGGTCAAGGTATAGAGTTTGACTACTGTTGTGTGCATGCATCATTTGCTATTGAAGATATGGGTATGAAGTCTATCATGTATAATTGTAATCCAGAGACAGTTTCTACTGACTATGACACTTCAGATGTTCTTTACTTTGAACCGATCGACTTTGAACATGTGAGAAATGTGATAGAGCTTGAAAAACCAGATGGTGTGATCGTACACTTTGGTGGACAGACACCATTAAAATTGGCTAAGAACCTTACCGCTATTGGTGCGAAAATTTCCGGAACAACAGCAAAAGTGATTGACCTTGCTGAAGACAGAGAACAGTTTTCTACTTTTATCAATGAACTTGGACTCAAGCAGCCTGATAATGGTACGGCATTTGCCAAAGATGAAGCAATGGCTATAGCAAATCGTATTGGATATCCAGTACTTGTACGTCCTAGTTTTGTTCTTGGTGGACGTGGTATGCGTACGGTCTACTCAGATGCAGAGCTTCGAGAATACATGGATGAAGCTGTAAGCGTATCAAATGATGCACCAGTTCTTATAGACAAATTCCTTGACAATGCTATCGAACTTGATGTAGATGCTATATGTGATGGAACTGATGTATACATAGGTTCAGTAATGCAGCATATTGAAGAGGCAGGTATCCACTCTGGAGACTCAGCATGTTCACTACCACCGGTCTCTATCTCAGAAGATCTTCAGGAAGAAGTTAAAGAGCAAACAGCGAAGATTGCACTTGGTCTTGGTGTTGTTGGTCTTATGAATATCCAGTACGCTATTCATAAAGGTCAAATTTATCTTATCGAAGTAAACCCTAGAGCTTCAAGAACTGTACCTTTTGTAAGTAAAGCAACCGGTGTACCTCTAGCAAAAGTAGCAACTAGGGTGATGATCCAGGGTGACCTTAAAGAAGCATTAAAGTTCTATGATACATTTAATGTAGTGAACTTCGATAAAAAGATCATGGAACCAAAACTTAAAGGTCATGTAGCTGTTAAAGAAGCTGTTTTCCCTTTCAACAAACTTCCTGGATCTGACTTGATCCTTGGACCTGAAATGAAGTCAACAGGTGAAGTAATGGGTATAAGTGATACCTTTGGTATGAGTTTTGCTAAAAGTCAATTTGCCTCTAAAAATAATATACCTCTTGAGGGTAAACTCTTCATTTCTCTTACCGAGAATGATAAAGCACAAGCTGGTGAAGTGGGTAAAATGTTTACAGATCTTGGATTTGAAATTGTTGCTACATCAGGAACACATACTGCACTTCAAGAAGCTGGAGTTCCTTCAACTAAAGTACTTAAGATATCTGAAGGTCGACCAAACATTGATGACATGATCAAAAATGAAGAGATAGCATTGGCTATAAACACTTCAGATAACAAAGCAAGTAAAGATGATGCGAAAACCATAAGACAATCTGTTCTTGCCAATCATGTAGCGTACTTCACTACATTAGCAGCAGCAAAGGCAACAGCAGCGGCTATAAAAGAACTTAAGTCTACAAGTGGAGAACTTGAGCCTAAAGCACTACAAGATTATCTGAGTTAAAATGAAAGATAAAGTTTTTTTAACACAAACCGATACTACTATCGGTTTTGTTTCACAAAATTCAGATAAGCTCACAAAGATCAAACAACGTCCACCGCATAAGCATTACATCAAAGCAGTTAACTCATTATACACACTCCAAGCATTTACACGTGTCCCGAAAAAACATAAAAATAGAGTTCGCAGAGCAAGAAAAACAACATTTATTATGCCAAATGGATTTTCTTACCGTGTCATACAAGATAAACATCACCTATTGCTTTTAGATCGTCTTAAATGGGCATATACCACTTCAGCTAATTTAAGTAATGAGTCGTATGATGAATCTTTTGCAAGAGAGATGGCAGATGTCATTATAGAACCACTTAATAAAAACAATCAAGCCTCACAAATATACAAGCTTGGTAATTATTCGCTAAAAAGGATACGTTAATGTCAATAATCTATGAAAATAAAAATATCCGGATAGAAATCGAAAAGAGTGAAATACCTTGGCTTAAGATCTTTACACAATACCCTTACAAAGAAATGAGTGAAGTACCAGGATTAATTAAATTTGAAATTTATGATCTTTTAGACACCATTGAAAAAGAGATGCTCACCCATTACAATCCCAAAAAAATAAACATTGCCAGCTTTGGTAACTATGTGCCTCATGTACATTGGCATATCATGGCACGTTTTGAAGAAGACAGTTACTTTCCTGAACCTATGTGGGGAACAAAACAACGAGAAAGTGATTTGAATCTACCAGATTTTGAAGTTTTTTGTGAAAGAGTAGTTAATACAATTTCAAAGTAGTATTCTCGGTCCAAAACTTTTTAAACCGAGAAGGATTTAGATATATTTATTTATTTTCCCTCGTTATGCTCTTCTTTAGAATCAAATTTTTCTTCTTCATCTGCATATTTCTTTGAAAACATATCTACATCAAGGAAAAGTCCAACGGCTACCCCTATAACAACACCAACAACTATACTTAAAATGTCCACAACAGTACCTCTTTCTTTTTATTATATAAAACCATATAGGTTATATTAGTATAACATAAATATTATTTTATATATAAATAAACTTAAATATTGTTCTTTTTTTTTAAACAAATAATTATTTTACATTTTCATTATAGCTACTAAGATTAGTAGGAGTATACTATAATAATACACATATAATAAGGACGGATAAATGGGATGATACAAGTAGCAAAAAAGGATGATTAATGGGTATTAAAAAATTTATCAAAAATGTCAAAGCAACATTAGGTTTGAAAAATTATGAGATAGAAGGTAAAAAAAGATCCCTTAAAGATCTTATAAAGAAACTAAATGAAAGAAAAAAGAACATTAAAAAGTCATTAGAAAATGCTAATAAAAAAGAGAAAAAAGAGCTTAATGAGGAACTTGATATAGTTACTTGTCAAATTAAAAAAGGGAAAAAGATCCTATATGATCTTTATTCTGATAATTCAAAATAGCTAAATAAAAAGGAGTCATAGTATGATAGAAAATAAGAATGTGGAAATAGATGGTCAGGCAATTTCATTAGAGGAATTGATCAATGTATATAAAGAAACAAAAACAAATAAAAGTGCTGAAAGTAAGGCAGAGATAAAAAGAAAAAATGAACAAGCATTAAAGCCATATCAGGCTGAACTTATCAAACTTCAAAGACATCTTGAAGAGACAAATCAAAAAATGATCATACTTTTTGAAGGGCGTGATGCCGCGGGTAAAGGTGGAACTATTAGACGAGTTACGAGATATATGAATGAAAAACATTATCGAGTTGTAGCACTGGGGAAACCTACAGAAGAGCAAAGTACACAATGGTTCTATCAAAAATATATTTCACACTTTCCTAGAGGTGGTGAGATCGTACTATTTGATAGAAGTTGGTACAACAGAGCTATGGTAGAACATGTATTTGGCTTTTGTACCCAAAAAGAATATGATGATTTTATGAAAGGGGTAAAAGGTTTTGAAAAAGATCTTACACGTCAAGGGATTATACTTATCAAACTCTATTTCTCTGTGACAAAAGATGAACAGGCAAGAAGGTTTGAGAGAAGAAAAACAGATCCACTAAGACAATGGAAATTAAGTGAAATAGATGTGCAGGCACAAGACAGATGGGATGACTTTACTGAGACAAAATATAATATGATCAAACAGACACATTCACATAATGCACCATGGACTGTGATCCGATCTAATGACAAACAACAAGCAAGACTTGAAGCACTAAAAGTCATTCTGAATTCAATTAATTACGATGGTAGAGATGAAAATATGGACTATGCCTTGAATCCTAAAATAGTAATTTCTGGCGCTAGAGAAATAGAGATTATGGATGCACAAAGAACAAGTAGTGGAAAATTCATAGGATAAATTTCTAGAAAGGAAAAGCATGGACAATAATAAAAAGACAAACAAGAATACAGACAAAGTTCAAATTTAGGTCAAAAAAGAGACCTTAGCGTATGAAAAAAAATTGAAAAGGCTTCAGGTTGAACTTCTAAAGTTTCAAAATCATGTTAAAGACAAAGGCCTTAAGATCCTTATGATCTTCGAGGGTAGAGATGCTGCTGGAAAAGGTGGTACGATCAAAAGAATTACAGAACACCTTAATCCAAGAGGTGCAAGAGTTGTCGCACTTGAAAAACCTAGTGACAAAGAAAGCACACAATGGTATTTTCAAAGGTATGCTACACACCTTCCAATTGCTGGAGAGATAGTTATTTTTGATAGGAGTTGGTATAATAGAGCAATGGTTGAACCTGTTATGGGATTTTGTAATGAACGACAACATCATAAGTTCTTGAAAGATGCACCTGAGTTCGAACAAATGATCATAGATGAAGATATCCAAATGTTTAAATTTTATTTTTCTGTATCTAAAAAAGAACAAGAAAGACGATTTAAAGCTAGAGAAACAGATCCACTAAAACAATATAAACTTTCACCTGTAGATAAAGAGTCTCAGAGATTGTGGAATGAATACTCTCTTGCTAAATTTATGATGCTCAGTGCTACCCATACAAAAGCAGCTCCTTGGACTGTAATTAAAAGTGACAATAAGAAAAAAGCCAGAATTAATTGCATAAAACATATCATAAATTTTATTGATTATCCAGATAAGATCAGATGATAAAAAAATCAAAGTTGATTGTGATATTTTGGTATATGGAAGTGATGAAGCCATATCTATGGAAAAAAGGTTCAAATCAACGGTCAAATAATTTCAATATATCTTCCAAAAGATTATGATGTCTCATATTTAAAAAGCCATTTAAGTAAAAATGGTGGTGCTACAGTTGTTACAATGATGACAAAGATCAAAACGGCATAAATTTCATTATTGAGTATGCCGTTCAGACGTCCAATTTCTGCAAATATCAACCCTACTTCTCCACGTGGGATCATAGAAATACCTATTAATGCTTTTTTTAATGCGCTTGTTTTCCTAAGTAAAAAAGCTCCCATATATTTTCCAATAATAGCGATAAATAAAAACGTAAATGAATAAGACCAAAATGTTGTTGACGTAAAATCTATCACCCTTAAATTCATTGATAAACCCACCATCACAAAAAAGATAGGTGTGAACATCTGAGCTATAGGAGTGATAGAGATTCTTACTTTTTCTAAAAATACTTCATCATTTCTCAATCCCATACCAAAAGGCAAGATAAAACGTCTTGAAAGTGCAATACCTGCTGCAAAAGAACCTAAAATCTCTGGTGCACCAAAAAAATGCGATAAATAGGCAAATAGTGCAATCAAAGATATGATAATAGTCGGAATAAAACCAGGTACTTTTTGACAGTCTTCAAATTTTTTCATAAAGGACGAAATAAAATAAGCTAAAGTAGGTGCAATCAATAGAAAAAGTAATATAAATACTGTCGTATTCAAAGTATTGGTAAGACTCAACTTTTGTGTAGTCGCAAAGTCATAGATAAATACTAGGATGATAACACCTAAAATATCATCTATTACTGCAGCCCCAATAACAATCTGAGCAATATCAGAATGTTGTTTTTTTAAATCTTTTAACACTCTCATAGTGATACCTATACTCGTTGCTGTAAGTGTACCACCGATAAAGAGAGAAACTACAAGTGAAAGATCGAATACATAATAAGAGACGAAAGTAGCTACAGTAAAAGGGACTACAGCACCAAATAATGCCACAATGACAGATTTCACACCTGCTTCTTTAAGACGCTCTATATCGGTATCTAAACCTATCTCAAAGAGCAAAAGAAGAATACCAATCTCTGCAAGTACCTTAAGTACATCATTGACTTCAATGAGACCAAGTCCTGAGACCCCAAGGAGTATACCTGCACTCAATTCTCCCAAAACAGATGGAATACCAAATCGTGCAAACATTTCACCTAAAATTCTGGCAGTCACTAAAATTAAAAAGAGTATTAGAAAGAAATTATGTACATCCATATTCTATTGTACAGAAAGTTTGATAAAATCCGATACGAAAACGGTATATAGGACTATAAAATACAATACTCATCCCAATTTACAGTCCACTATCTCAGAAAGAGCGGATTAAGATGAAATACATACAATAATTGAAAACGATATAATAGAATTTTAAAAAGTCTACACATCTATCAAAGGGTTTTTGTATGAAAAATAACAGTTATCAACAAGTCATTTTAACAACCTTGATACTATTTTATATTGCCATGTTAAACGGCTGCTCAAAATCAATAAGTACATTTTATCCGCCATATCCAGATCAAAAAGACAATAAAACAGTATATGTCGTCAATCATGGATTACATACTGGTATTGCATTACCCAAAAAAGATGCCGACCCTTATATGCATGCATATAATGATTTTAATAATGCACGTTATTTAGAGATTGGCTTCGGAGATGAGACTCTATTATCAAAAGAGATCCAAATACAATTTGGATGGGGATAAGGGCATTATTCTGGCCAACAGATTCAGTACTTCATGTGGCTGCACTACAAACAGATCCTATAGAATATTTTAACAACAATAAAGTTGTTAAATTAAAACTCTCCAAAACAGGTTTTATCAAATTGGTAGAGTACATTGATAATAGTTTTACATTGAATGAACAGAGAGAAGTCGTCAAACTGGGAAATGGTCTTTATGGAACAAGTAGATTCTATCGTGCTAAAGATACATTTCATCTATTCAATAACTGTAATACCTGGAGTGCTAAAGCAATCCAATCCTCAGGTTACCCTATAAACTCATGTTGTGTATTTACTTCTGACAACATCATGAACAATCTAAAGCAGGATGAAGGCGAATAGATTATAAACTATCAGGAATTTTATGTTCTACTTCAATATCACCTATAATTTTAAAAAGCTCATCGCTCTCTACGATTTCTTTCTCTATCAATTTAAGTGCCAAAGTTTCTATCTTTTCCCAATGCTCATCTATCTAGTTTTTCTGTATCATGTTTTGCAACATGGATCCAATGTAAAAACCTTTTTTCAATTTGTTGTTCTAAAAAATAGTTATCTAAAGTGCCAATAGCATTAAGATTGATATATCCTAACTCTTTATCCATTCCTAAAGTGGTAATAGCAGCATAGATTTGCAATGAGGCTTGAGAAAGATCATTCTGTGCGCCACTGTCCATATGTTCACTTCCTCTTTTCTTTACCTGAGCCACACGACCTGCAAGAAGTACGCAAACATCATGATATAGATCTTTTTTTGATATATTAGATAACTGTTCATCTTCATTATAGGAAACAAAACCAAGCATTCTACTTCGTGGTGTTATGGTGACTTGTTCAATTTTAATCTGAGGTAAAAGTAAAACAGAAAGTACAGCATGAGCTGCTTCATGATACGCAGTCATTTTGAGTTCTTTTTCAAGGTTCTCAACCATCTTCTTTTCAACTTTGTGCCCATATTTGATGATATTGATCTGTTCAATGAGTATTTCTTCAGTGATGAGTTCTTTATCCTGCTCAACGACACTAAGTGCAGCCATACGGCCAACTCTTTCAAGCTCCAAAGCACTCATACCCGCAATATAACGTACGATACGCTCTACATCAATTTTATCATCATGTGGTTTTTGCATAATTTTTTCGATAAAGAATCTTCTGGCATCTTTATCAAGCTCTGAAACTTCCAATAAAAAATCAAGCTTCTGTGTTGATGTTAAGACCGGGTCTATCTCATCGAGACTCTCAGCTGTAGCAACAGTAAAAACTCTATCTTCTGTGCCTTCCAGTACTTTTGCAATATCTGAAAATGATACATTGGTAATAGCACCCTGCATAATACCCTTGATATCGATATCTTCAAGTATAACGACACAAGGAATATTTTTTGAGGCAATATCATATACTTCTTTAATATACTCTAATTCAAAAAGTTTAGATCCCGATATCTCCAAATAAGAAAGTCCCGCTTCGTTTACAAAAGCCTTTGCCAACATACCCTTTCCAACACTTACAGGCCCATAAAGAAGTAAACCTTTTGGAATCGCTGTATCAAACCGTTCAAGCATTTCGGGATTTTTAATGATCTTAATAATTCCTTTTAAACGTTCTTTGATCTGCTTATGTCCAACAACATCGTCAAAACTTACTTTAGATTTCTTTATTTTCGGTGTATCTTTTGTCTTTTTCTTTGCCATCATTTGCCTTTATGATTTATAGACTTACTCAATTCTATACCTATACTAATTTTAGCATAACTCTTATTCCAGAAGCTGCAAAATGATGAAATGGATATTACCATTTTGTATATTGATTAAGATTGTAATATACTATGATTATAAATACATCTAAAGAAATAAGTATGGACAATGAAGTAAAGCATAAGTTAAAACGAAATATTAAGTTGCCTATGCTCATTTTTTATGGATTGGGAAATATCTTTGGTGCAGGCATATATGTACTTATAGGAGAGATGGCTGGTTTAGCCGGAATTTATATACCTCTTTCATTTTTACTTGCTTGTATCATTGTCTCTTTCACTGCATTAAGTTATGCTGAACTAAGTGCAAGATATCCTGTGAGTGCGGGAGAAGCAGTTTATGTCAATGAGGGGTTTAACAGTCCAAATTTTGCAACTATTGTTGGCCTTACAATTGCATTTGCAGGTTTGCTCTCTTCTGCAACAATTTTAGATGGATTTCATGGCTATCTGAATACTTTTTTTGAAACCCCAGAAGTTCTTACAGCATTCATAGTTATTTTCTTTATAAGTAGTATTGCCATATGGGGTATATCTCAATCTATTATTATCACAGCACTGCTCACTTTTATAGAGATTTTAGGTCTTATTATTATCATTTACGTTGGATTTGAGTATATCTCATGGGATATACAAACTTTTAAAAGCTTAACACCGCCAGCAGAGTTCGTATCATTTAACGCTATTATTTTAGGTGCTTTTTTAGCGTTTTATGCATTCCTAGGATTTGAAGACATGGTCAATATCGCAGAAGAAGTTAAAACTCCAACTAAAACAATGCCTAGAGCCATCATCGTTACGCTTGTGATTGCAACGCTCTTCTATATTACTATTGCAATTGTATCAATATCTGTTGTACCTGCTGATGAACTTGCTCACTCAACTGCACCCTTAGCTAAAGTCTATGAAACTGCAACACACTCTGATGCAACTCTATTAAGTATTATTGCTTTATTTGCAGTTATTAATGGTGTACTGATTCAAATTATTATGGCTTCAAGGATCTTTTACGGTATGAGTAACCAAGGGTGGTTACCAAACTTTCTTAGTATTGTTCATCCAAAAACTGCTACACCTATAAATGCAACTATATTTGCAGGCATAATTGTTTTTCTTTTAGCTACATCATTTCCGATTCTCACTCTGGCACAGTCAACGAGTTTTCTCATTTTTATTATCTTCACACTTATAAATATTTCACTCATTCGCATAAAATTAAAAAATCCATCTCCCGAAGGTATAAAAACATATCCTTTGTTTATCCCTATTATAGCGATAACTTTTAACCTCACCCTACTCGGATTTCAAATTCTATCTGGCTTTTAACATAGTTTAAAACGCTAGTATAGGTTATTGTTTTGGTATAATAAAACATTAAATGAAAGGTATATTATGATCTATGAACTATCTAACCCTGTTGTCAAGACATTAGTGAACCATTTGAGAGAGACACAAACAGATGCATTACGTTTCAGACATATAGTTCAGGAAATTTCACGACTATTAGCTTACGAGGCACTCAAAAACAATAAACTTGATGAACAAACTATTACAACATGGCAAGGAGAGCAATCATTTGGATTTATCAAAGAAGAAGATATAATCTTTGTGACTATTTTACGTGCCGGACTTCCTATGATTGAATCTGTAACCGCACTTTTCCCTAAAGCTTCCTCAGGTTTTTTAGCAATGAAACGTGATGAGAGTACTCATCAAAGTATTCTTTACTATGATCGGATACCTGAATGTAAAGATAAAACAGTCATTGTTGTGGATCCTATGGTGGCAACGGGTGGATCATTATGTGATGCTATTTCTGTCATTAAGAACAAATCACCCCAAAAAATCATCTCTCTCAATATCATCGGATCTCCAGAAGGTATGGCTATTATAGAACAAAAACACCCTGACATCGAACTATTTATTGCACAGATTGATGAAAAGTTGAATGAACATATGTTTATTATACCAGGCTTAGGCGATGCAGGTGACAGATCCTACAATACCATCAAATCTTGATAATATTTAATCTATCAAAATATCCTTAGTCATCTGTCAATAGGATTGATAGTTAGATAGGTAAGTGCAAGAAAATATACAAATATCTATTAAATACATACTTTAAAGACACTTTTCAGTATCCGCTAAGTGATATATTTTATAATAACATCAATTATAATTAACATTTGTACTAATTATAAATGAAATTTATCTCATACCTAAAGGCAAATTATGGAAAGAAGAGACTTCTTTAAAAAAGCTATAGTTACTGCTGGTGCAGCTGCTGTAGGAAGCACTACATTGGAAGCAGGTGAAACTGTTCAACCTATTGACAACAGAAAAATATCTCCGGTCGCTTTTCCTGAAAAAAGACCATTGATCATGTATTCTGACAGACCGCCATTGCTAGAAACTCCTAGAGATGTATTTACATCTGTACTTACACCAAACGATCAATTTTTTGTTCGTTGGCATATGCCGGACATTCCTACTCATATCGATCCAGATACGTATACGATTCATGTGAATGGACTTGTAAAAAAAGAACTACATATTTCGCTTAATGATCTTAAAACAAAGTTTGAGCAAGTAGAAGTCACTGCTGTACTTCAGTGTGGTGGTAATAGCCGTTCTGCATTTAAACCTATTGCTGGTGGTATTCAGTGGGGGTCAGGTGCAATGGGTTGTGCTACCTGGAAAGGTGTACGTTTAAAAGATATTCTTGATCAGGCAGGACTACATAAAGATGCAATGTGGATAGGATTTAACGGTTCAGAAAAAGCGGCTTACTATGAAACACCAGAGTTTGTACGTGAACTTGAACTAAGTGAACTTGATGACCACGTGATATTAGCTTATGAAATGAATGGTGAGGATCTACCATACCTTAATGGCTATCCTCTTAGATTAGTTCTACCAGGATACTACTCTGACTCATGGGTAAAAATGCTTTCAAATATCACTGTAACCAATGAATATAAAAAACTTTTCTTTATGGATGTTGCGTATCGTGTACCTGACAATGAAACAGAATCAGAAACACCGGAAAAAAGATTTCCAAAAACTAAACCGATCAAAAAGATGAACGTTAAATCTGTGATCGGTTATCCAACCAGAGACTCTATCATATCTCACAAATCTCATGTGGTGATCCGTGGTGTGGCATGGGATGATGGACATGGTATACAAGATGTAATGATTTCGACAGATGGTGGTAAAACATGGGATAAGGCACTCTTAGATGATGGTAAACTGGGTCGTTATGCATATAGAGCCTTTAGATTTGCCTATAAACCAACTACATTTGGGAAAGTAACTATTATGGCTAAAGCTATCAATAAGATAGGTGATGAACAACCATTTGCAAAAGATATCAAATGGAATCATGGTGGATACAAATATAATGGTATCGATGAAGTTACTGTGGAGGTAATATAATGAAAAAGTTAATTTTAATAGCAGTACTGCTTGCATCACCACTATTTGCACAAGTAAAAGAAAAGGTTGAAGTACCTTACGTTGCTTTCCCTATCAAAATGGGTAAAGGCTTTGATGCTATACAAACACATTGCCTTATGTGTCACTCTTTTGGATACATCACTAATCAAGGAAGACAGTCTAAAAAGTTTTGGAGGGGTAAAGTAGATAAGATGATCGTACACTTTAAAGCACCTATGGATGAAGAAGCTGCTAAAGTAACAACAGAGTATCTTTTTGAACACTACGGGAACGGAAAGTTAGAATAGTCTAATTATTCCACCTCTTGTAGCGGTGGAATAGTTTAGTATTTATACTTAATTTATTCTAAGAGATACTAATATCTTCTATCTCTATTTCTGTTTTCAGCATTATTGTTCCCACCAGATCTTCCTGGTGAAGACCGATCATCATTTCCCCATCCATTATTCCCATTGTTTGTTCGAGTTTTTGTTCTTACACGTTCATTATTCTTAGTTCTGGTCTCAGTTCTTACATAGTCACCATTTTTAACTCTCGTTTTTGTTCTTACTTTCTCACCATTCTTAGTTCTGGTCTTAGTTCTTACATAGTCACCATTCTGGGTTCTAGTTTTAGTTTTCACATTATGACGATCATAGTCTCGACGATTAGATCTTGTGTTAGTTCTAGTATTAGTATAAGTTCTATTGGTATTAGTATGACGATTTCTGTTTCTATAATGGCTTGATCGTTGGTACGTACTTCTACTTCTATAGTATCCATATTTACCCTCTACCGCACGATAACGACGTCCATTATAGTAACGATAATTATTGTGATAATAGTGTCCATGACGGAATTTTCGATTTCCATAATGGTAATATCCATTTTTGTAATATCCACCATAATAATAGATTCCACTGTAATAATAATATGGTACACCATAATAATATGGATAACTATAACTTGAGAGTGACATTCTTACACTAGAATATGGAGCTGGATCATAATATCCATCATTATAGTAACCTGAAGTATAGGTAGTACATCCTGTAAAAAATAATGTCGAAGATGTAGCTGCAATCAATCCAAAATATTTTGTTTTATTTAACATAAATCATCCTTTCATTTTTTGTATCATAGAATATAAAAGTGTAGGTATCGTGTAGATTAAAAACCTATGATCTCTTCTTTAAACTCTAAAGGAATCCGTCCTTTACTTTTTCTTGCAATTGTATCTCTATGAACCCATGAAGATTTTATCTCTTCCATTTTTTCTTTAGTTAAATATAGGAACATCATATCTACCTGCATCTTCAAGCTGTCTTTGTGCTTCATAGAGTATGAGTGCTGTTGCTGCAGAGACATTAAGACTTTGCACCATTCCCTTCATTGGTATGATGATAACATCATCTGCCATTTCTACTATATCAGCTGAAACACCGTCTTTTTCATTTCCCATAACAAGTAGTGTAGGCTTGGTATAATCAATGTCTCTAAATGAGACAGCCCTCTCTTCAAGATGTGTTACTACAACTTGAAAACCCTGCTCTTTTTTTTCTTTTAAAAATGCCACTTTATGATCATAGTTTATCCGGTAACGGTGCGTCCATCTGTGTGCACCTTGTGTAATAGTTTTATGTATACGAAGGCTCTCATTCTCTTTCGTACAGTAATAAATGTCAAGTACACCCACCGCATCAGCGGAACGTATAATAGCCGAAAGGTTTTGTGAACTATGGACATTGTCCAGCATTACTTGTAGGTCAGGTTGTTTTTTACTCAATAGATCATCAATACGGGCTATACGTTTTTCATTTAACATAAAGAGATTATAACCATACAAACTAAAATACATACATGTTCTAAATTGGGTATAATTGCAAAAAAATATTAAGGAAGTACTATGTGTGACTTCAATACTTTAACTGATGAAGAGAAAAAGCTCCATCATCAAACACTTTTAGAGTGTGCAAACAACTTTGGAGGAAAAAACTTTTTTCTTCAACTCCTGGAAGCTATACGTGAGACAAAGCCTCATCCACTTACCGCAGGCAATAGTGAATTCAGGATCGAACTCGGAACCATAAAATGGAACAAAGTGATCTTTAATGATAAACTCCAACTCTTACTTAAAACACGTGTTAATGAGAGCAATCAAGACAACTTTTTACCAAATCCAGATGAGAAAAACTATAAAAAGGTACTCAATGTTGTACGTACCTTAAAACCTATTGTTTTTCATGTCAAACCAGTTGTGAAAGAAGACGGACCAGGTTTTTTCTTTCAGCCTTTTGATCTCATAGATGACACCACAGTAAAATTAAATCCTGTATTTGATGCAGTCTTTTTTTGTTCAGTAGAGACAGTTAAAAAAGTACTCAACTATGAACCAAAGGCATAGCAGATGAATCCTGGACAAAAAAGATCAAATATTAAGTATGGTTTGGATGTGGGTGTTGTTCTTAAAGAAGATCAAACTACAGGAAGACTTACTTACGGGAAAGTACAGAAAATCCTCACAAACTCCCCTAGCCATCCTCATGGTATAAAAGTGCGTCTTAATACTGGTGAAGTAGGCCGAGTTAAAGAGATAGTATGAAACTATATATAGATGGTGATGCATTCCCCAATCTTCTTAAACCCATCGTTCTAAGAAGTATAGAACGTCTTTCCTTACCTACAAAAGTTATAGCCAATAAAAAAATATATATAGGTAGATCAAAATATATTGAGTATATTATTGTAGATCAGGGTGCTGATGAAGCAGATCATCATATCGTTGAATTATGTGAAGCAAATGATCTCGTCATTACTGCTGATATACCCTTGGCAGATAGGATCATAAGTAAAAATGCCCATGCTATAGACCATAGAGGAGAACTTTATAGTGTTGATAATATCAAACAGTACCTTGCTATGAGAAACCTCATGGAAAGTATCAGAGAGAGTGGAGAAATGACAGGAGGTCCAAAAGCGTTTGGACAAAAAGATGCCCATGCCTTTGCAAACCAACTTAATGCTTTTTTAGCAAAGCATTATTAGTAAGTAACTATTTTTTAGGAAGTTTTGTGTCAGTCCGATAGAATAAAATATTCTAAAGGATTAACACATGAACAGACAGTTCGATTTAAATGAAGCCCTTGAACAGATCAAGGCAGGTGCAAAAATAGAAGGTAAAGACGGAGTGTTGGCTCCTCTTATCAAACAACTTACAGAAGCAGCTCTTGAAGCAGAGCTGGAATCCCACTTATCTACAGAAATAAGAAACCGAAAGAACGGTAAATCCTCCAAGACCATGAAAAGCAGTGTTGGAGAGTTCGATCTGGATATACCCAGAGATCGTAACGGTTCTTTTGAGCCACAATTGATCAAAAAACATCAGACACATATGTCAGATCATATTGAACAGAAGATCCTCTCTTTATATGCCTTTGGCAATAGTTACAGTCAAATATCCGAACACATTGAAGAACTGTATGGTATATACTTTTCTAAAGCCACTATTAGTGCCGTAACGGATAAAGTCATCCCATCTACTTAAAGAGTGGCAACAAAGACCATTGGAGAGCATTTATCCCTTTGTATGGCTCGATGCCATACACTATAAGATCAAAGAGAATGGAAAATATGTTTCTAAAGCTGTTTATACGATTCTTGGTGTCAAGCTGGATGGAAGAAAAGAGATATTGGGACTTTATCTCTCAGAGAATGAAGGAGCCAACTTCTGGCTGCAAGTCTTGACTGATCTTAATAACCGAGGTGTAGAAGATATTCTTATTGCTTCAGTGGATGGTCTTAAAGGGTTTCCTGAAGCCATCAATGCTATCTTTCCTAATACAGAAGTACAACTCTGTATCGTACATCAGATCAGAAACTCACTCAAGTATGTCGCTTCCAAAAATCAAAAAGAGTTTATGAAAGACCTAAAACTTGTCTATCAGGCGATCTCCAAAGAAGCTGCTGAACTTGAACTGGATAGGCTTGAAGAGAAATGGGGTACCAAATATCCTATCGTCATACAGTCATGGAGAAACAAATGGGAGAACCTCTCCACTTATTTCAAATATCCTGAGGATATCAGGCGTATCATCTATACGACCAATATCATAGAATCGGTGCATAGACAGTTCAGAAAACTGACTAAGACCAAAGGTGCTTTCCCTAATGAAAATAGCCTTTTAAAACTGCTTTATATGGGAATTCAGAATGCTCAGAAGAAATGGACAATGCCAATGAGGAACTGGAGTCTTGACAGTATCTCAACTGGCTATCTTCTTTGAAGGTAGGCTTGATGAATATTTAGAGATGACTTTTTGCTCTTTTTTTTAGAGGATTTCTTCTTATTCTTTTTTTTCTTTTTTTCTTTTACTTTTTTATTTTTCTTTGAGACAGGCTTTTTTACTTGTTTCTTCTTTTTCTTATCTGCTTTTTTCTTTGTCAGCCTTTTTTTTACTTTTAGCAAGTGCTTTTTTAGCTTTTTTCTTTTCTTCTTTTTCTTTTAATTTTTTTGCCATGATAATCCTTTTATATATCAATATTCAGGTGTTATTGTCTTACACTGTATAAGATATATACATCCCACTTCTCTATTATAAGACTTTTTGCAATTATAGTCAATGACTATAAATTAACTTGCTGAATAGTACATTTATTGAAACTGGCTAATGATAAACATATCTACTTCTCTAAAAGTGCATCTACAGTATATCGCCAACCATGCTTGGTGATGCTACAACAAAAACCATAAGACTCAAGTTTAACTTGTAGATCATGTGGTGTAAAGAAGTTTCCAGGTTCACCTAATATTTTTTCTATTCGGCAAAGCATTTTTCCGATAAAGGTTCCTGTATCAAAATCATAGATAAAAAGCCTGCCATTATTCATTAGTACACGTACAATCTCTTCTATCGATCTATCTACATCAGTAAAATGGTGAAGGGCTTCTCCAATAAGTATAGCATCAAAGCTATTTCCTTCAAAAGGAAGCATTTCTGCATGACCTTTGTGTATTCTTATATACTCGGCAGAAAACTTCAGCATACCTTCGGCAGGATCAACAGCTGTAAATAGGAGATCCTCTCTGCATGCATGCGCAAATTCACTCATCACTCCTGTTCCTGATCCTAGATCAAGTATCGATGAAGATTTAGATAGAGACATTAAAAATCTACAAAGCGACTCACGTACTTCATCTGGATATATAGTTGGTCCTATGTATTTAAAAATCCAACCCAAATGATTAAATGGTATCATTTATATTATCCTTTGTTATATCCTTTTTATTGATATTATTATAGTATAAAACTTCATTTGTATGACAATTTGACACATTAATATACCAATTGTTACAACTATAGATATAATTAAATATAAAATACATTTAGGCTTAGAGGCATTCATGAATAAGATACTTTCAAGTAAATACAGACATTTTGTTCTTTACTTTGAAATCTTCATGCTACTATTATTGATTCCCTTAACCTATACTCTTGTCCCTATCAATGAAGAAACCAAAACATTTTATATTCCTTCATCACATATTGATGAAGTAGTTTAAACACTCAAATCAAATGGTTATGAAGTCTCATGGATAGATCAATTCATGTTAAGACCAAGAAGAGCCCCTCAAGAAGGCTGATATAGTGTTGAGCCAAGTCAGCACGGACGATTTTTATTTTGTCAGCATCTCTATAAACAAAGAACGAAGGCACTTATGAATGTGGTAGTCTATGCTGGAGAAACCAAAAATGAACTCATTGCCCGTCTTGCAAATGATATGAAGCTCGATCAAAAAAAACTTTTAGATATATACAAAAAGCTTGCATTCTTTGAAGAATCAGATATATTGGCAAAACGCTATTCAATTGTACCCAGTGCAGATGAAAATGCAACCATGCAATATATTTTCTTAGATTCAAGGCATAAATTGAAGCAGTTTGTTAGAAATCATTTTACATATACACCAGAGATTATGAAAATGAGAATTGTTCATATTATTACTTCTATTATACAAAAAAAGAGTAATTCTATAGAGGAAATGCCTCTTATCTCTTCAGTGATCTATAACAGACTTCAAAAAGGCATGAAAGTGCAAATGGATGGTACATTAAGCTATGGACCCTATGCCCATACTATTGTAACTCCTGAACATATTAGAAGTGATGAAAGTCAATATAATACATACAAGCACAGAAGTTTACCACCACATCCTCTAAGTACAGTTACGCTCCATGCACTTGAAGCATCTATAAAACCTGCATCTACTAACTATATTTTCTTTGATATTAAACAAAACAGGTACACATAATTTCACCAAAAACTATGATGAACATTTGGAAAACATTCGAACATTTAAAGCTCATCGATAAGAAAAAAAAGAGCAACAGCAAGAAGTTAATAACTTCTTTACTCAATATCCAATCACAACTGAAATATAAATCAAAATCAATTTTACAATGTGTTACACATTGACTATCAAAATCTATTATTTATTTATAAAAAAACAAATTGATTAAATTTTATACAACTATGTGTATAAAATATATTATTTAGATATTATACTTGTGTATAAGAAAATTATAAAGGATTTAAAATGAATGTGAATTTTGTAAAAAAAATGTTTGGAATCACTCTTATTGCTACAACTATGACATACGCAACAAGTACAGAAAACATAAATCAAACGGAAACTACAACAACCTATGAATCCCTATGTTATACAAGTGATTGTATGAGCACACATAAATTACAAGAAGTAGTTGAAAAACTAAGTGTTGAAGGTAAACTGCCTTTTGAAATGGGATTGGAACTCATCAAAAGATGGTCTGAAGAAAAAATATCCTAAGTTGGATATAAATAAAAATACACAATAAGGAAGAAAATATGTATTATAAAAAAGAGACAATTGAAACTGAGAAACCTATGAATACAACTATGCAAGGATCATCGCTTAACTACTATCATAAGCCTTTCCCAACTTTGTATTATATTTGATAGTGACTACACATATACACTATTTATAAGTTTGTATTTCTATAAATATCTAGAGAAATAAGTTTCCACTAGGTAAACTTATTTCTGCATAAGACTATATTAATTTATCTGAACCACTATCTCTCCATCTACAACATCAAATGCCACAGATGAACCTTCTACTACTTTATCTTCAAGGATAAGTTCTGCCAGTCTGTCTTCCACTACTTCATAGAGTGCACGTTTAAGTGGACGAGCACCATATACTGGATCAAATCCAGCTTCTGCGATATAGCCTTTAGCATTTTCAGTCAGTGAGATAGTAATGTCACGCTCTGCGAGTTTCGATTGAATACTTTTAAATAATATATCCACAATACTCGTAATTGCTTTAAGATCCAATGGATTAAAGATAACCTGATCATCCAGACGATTGAGAAACTCTGGTTTAAAGTTACGCTTAAGTTCAGCATTCACAGCCTCTCTTCTCTCCTCTTTATCTGTAATCGTCATGATCTTGTCAGATGCAATATTAGATGTCATAATGATAATCGTATTTTTAAAGTCTATTGTGACACCTTTATTATCTGTCAAGCGACCATCATCCAATACTTGTAAGTAAGATATTGAAGACATCTGGATGTGCTTTTTCAATCTCATCAAATAAAACTACAGAGTAAGGTTTTCTTCTTACCGCTTCAGTCAATTGACCACCTTCTTCATATCCTACATATCCAGGAGGTGCACCAACCAAACGAGATGCTGCATGTTTCTCCATGTATTCACTCATATCTATACGAATAAGTGACTTTTCAGAGTCAAATAAGAACTTTGCAAGCGTTTTGGCTACTTGTGTTTTACCTACCCCAGTTGGTCCTAGGAACATAAAACTACCGATAGGACGGTTTATATCACTCAATCCTGCTTTGTTACGTTTAATGGCGCGTGCAACTGCTTTAAGTGCCTCATCCTGCCCTACAACCTCTTCTTTTAAGATACTTTCTATCGCAAGGATCTTCTCTTTTTCACCTTGAAGCATCTTTGATACAGATATACCAGTCCAACGACTTACAATACTTGCTATCATCTCTTCATCAACTGAGTTTTTAAGCAGTGTTCCTTCAGACATCATCTGTGTCCATTTCTCTTCAAGCGATTTAAGCTTTTCCTGTTCTGCAGGAATTTGACCATACTCTATTTCTGCTGCTTTGTTATAATCACCTTCTCTTTTGACGTGTTCTGCCTGTGTTTTAAGTGAATCGATATTTGACTTAATCTCAGCGATCTCATTAAAGACATTTTTTTCATTGTCAAATTGGTTCTGTAGTGATACACGTTTCTCTTCAAGATCAGCTAACTCTTTTTCTATCTCTTCAAGACGAGAAGTGTTTTTATCACTCTCTTCCATCTTTAATGCTTCTTTTTCAACTTGAAGAGTCGATATCTCACGTTTAGACTTCGCTAGATCAGTCGGTTCAGACTCTATTTGCATCTTAAGTTCTGCTGCTGCTTCATCGATAAGGTCGATCGCTTTATCTGGCAAGAATCTATCTGTAATATATCTATCACTAAGCTTTGCTGATGCAACAAGTGCAGAATCGGTAATGTTTACATTATGGTGAGATTCCAATTTGTCTTTAATACCTCTAAGGATCTGTAATGCTTCATTGATACTTGGTTCATCCACTTTTACCGGTTGGAAACGTCTTTGCAGCGCAGCATCTTTTTCAAAATACTTTCTATATTCTTTCAGTGTTGTTGCACCTATCGTATGAAGTTCACCACGTGCCAATGCTGGTTTGAGAATGTTTGCAGCATCCATGCTACCTTCACTTGCACCTGCCCCCACGATTGTATGAATCTCATCAATGAACAAAATAATATTTGCTGCTTCTTTAACTTCATCCACTACAGCTTTTAATCTGTCTTCAAACTCACCTCTATACTTTGCACCTGCTATAAGTCTACTCATATCTAGTGAAATAACACGCATATTTTGAAGGCTAAGAGGAACTTCTTTATTGACGATACGCTGTGCAAGACCTTCAACTATAGCTGTTTTACCTGTCCCAGGTTCACCTATAAGGATTGGGTTGTTCTTGGTTTTACGAATCAGGATCTGCATCATACGCTGCACTTCTTCATCTCTCCCAATGACAGGATCAAGTTCTCCATCAAGTGCTTTCTGATTCAAGTCAATACCATACTGTGCCAGTGCTTCAAGTGTCTCATCTCCACTTTGGCTATCTATCTGTTTACCACCACGAATACTCTCAAGTGTCTTTTGATATTCATTCATATCAATATATTTACCAAGTGTCTCTTTCATAAAGCTTTCATTTACATTTGCCATAAGCCAAGCATCAACAGCTAAGTACTGATCACCATTTGCAGCCATTACTCCTTCTGCATTTTGCAATGAACGCACAAGGTTCTGAGACAACTTAATGTTCTCTTTCGTTACAGAGGAAACTGTTGGTAATTTATTTGCAATGCTTTTTGCCTCCAATTCAATGGCAGCCTTGTCAGCATTCATTTTATTAAGGGCTTGATGTAATATGGATCCGCTATTTGTAAGTAAAGCCCAAATAAGGTGAATAGGATCAACTTCCTGGTTTTTATTATGTAAAGCTAAAGATACACCTGACTCGATTGTACCTTGCATTTGATTAGTTAATTTTTCTAATATACTCATAGAGTAACTCCTTAAAATTGTTTAAATATATATTATTATACAACCTTTAGTCACTTATTGTCAAGTTTATTTAGTAATTTTAAATAAGGGGGCAAAATATCTTTGTAAATTGATAATTAATAGAGAATAATTAAACAAGTTACGTTATGATAATTAGATGAATAATACAATTGCCTCAGAATTTTTACCACTCATCGATGCTATAGAAAACCATTTAATTGGGAAACGTGAAACTATTGCTTTGTCTTTAGCCACTTTTTTTGCAGGTGGACATTTACTTTTAGAAGATATCCCCGGTGTGGGTAAAACAACATTGGCAAAACATTTGTCACAAGTCTTAGGTCTTGACTTTGGACGGATACAGTTTACCTCCGATATGCTACCCTCTGATATACTCGGGGTAAACTACTATAACCAGAAAGAAGGCTCTTTTATCTTTAAAAAAGGTCCTATCTTTACCTCATTTCTTTTAGCTGATGAAATCAACCGTTCTATGCCAAAAACACAGTCAGCACTACTTCAAGCTATGGAAGAAGGGACTATCACTATAGATGCAACGCCTTATACACTTCCAAAACCTTTTTTTGTTATTGGAACACAAAATCCACATGAAGAGGTAGGAACATTTCCTTTGCCAACCTCCCAATTAGACCGTTTTATGTGTTCCTTTGGAATCGGCTATCCAGATAGATCATCAGAAAGAGAAATACTTAAAGGTAATACAGCACATAGTGACATATCATCTCATACCCTACTTAGTCCACTACAGATAGATGCATATATGAAACAGGCTTCCATGGTTACGTTAAGTGATACTTTACTTGACTTTCTTCAGGACATTATCGCTTATACCAGAGAAAGCGGCATCTTTGAGTATGGACTTTCAACACGGGGCGCACTTTCTTTAACTGCAATGGTTAAATCCTGGGCCATGTTACAAGGCCGTACTTATGCAACTGCTGATGACTTACAGGCAGTAACTTCTGTTGTTTGTGTCCACCGTTTGAAGTTTAGAGAAGGTATCACCACAGCACAACGAATACATCATGAAATCTTTACGCACATTCGTTCAGATATATAGACGTATAGACCAACATGCAACGGTTTATAGTGTAGTAGTAGTAGTATTGCTTTTTGGCCTGTTTTTAGAGGCCTATATGCATGATTTCAATCTTGTATATATTACACTGTTCTTTATCTTTTCACTGGCTTTTTCAGCTGCTCCGATCGGTATTTTAAACCTTGGACACCTAGAAGCACATTATCTACGTCCAGGACGACTTTTTGCCTTTCAAGATGGCCATATCCCCATAGAAATATTCAATACATCAACTACAACATCATGGTCTATAACACTTCGTGATGAAAACAATTCTGTATTTCTTGAACAGATCAAGGGACAAATAACCACTATTCTCAAACTTCCAATTAGACCAAATAAGCGAGGTTCATTTATTCATCAAAACGCTTATTTGGAAAGCAAGTACCCTCTTTCTACTGTAAGATTGGTGATGAAGATTCAAGAGTCCTGCGAGTGTATCGTCTATCCCCAGCCTAAAGGTTTACCCTTAGAATCTTTTTTACAGGAAGAAGAGACCCATTATGGAGAAGAGAAAGAGTTTGATGGCTTACGAGAGTATGACGGTTCACAAAGTCTTTCTCATATCCATTGGGCATCCGTTGCAAAGGGTGAGATGTCGGTCAAAGTATTTAGTAAAGAAACACAGACTCCAAGACTCTTTTTTACTTTTTATAATGCTGCTGCAAATGATGAAGCACGCTTATCTCAACTCTGTTTATGGGTACTTGAATGTGAAAAGAAAAACCTGCCATTTATCATACAAATGCCCAACAAACTACTAAATTCAGCAAAGGAGAGTATAGATGTTATCCTTGAAACTCTTGCAAGATACTAAACTCACTCCTTTACGTCTTTTAGACATGGCTTACGTCATTGTACTCTTGCCTTTAATGCTTGTACTTAAAGTACCTATGATGATTTTTACTTTTATGGTGCTGGGAATACTTTTTTTTAAACAAACACCCGCATCAATAACATCTCATTATATTTGTCTTTCTCATGGGGATTAGCTGCTCTGTTTCTTTCTTTATATGGTGTATTTTCATTTAGAGGTCTTTCACGATTAAAACTCTTTCTTGAGCTACTTGTTTACGTCTTGATCATCGTTGTTTCTATGCAAAGGCTTACAAGGGAGATCAACTTTTATCTACTGCTCTCCCCTATGCTATTCTTGGCACTCTCTTTATTCTTTTTCCATGGTATTGTGATGCTTACTTATGTCATATTTGAGATCTTTTTCCTACTTTGGATGGTATTGGCACATCGTATGGGTGGAGACTTGATAGAAAGTTTCAGGTCAAGTATGGTCATGTTTATGTATTCTCTGCCTTGGGTGGTTGTACTTTTTATCTTTTTCCCGCGTATTTCATTTGAACATGCAAATTATGGATTTAAAGCTGAAAACAGTACAACGTATGGGACATGACGGCACGATGTATTTAGATCGAAAAGCACTACTTGTCCCTTCTGATCGTATTGTGATGGAAGTAGGATTTGACAAAAAAGTACCATCTTCAAATGCACTCTATTTTCGAGGGAGCATTCTTTATTTTGATCAAAAAGACCACTGGGAACCACTCCCCATGTATTTAAAAAGAGAAAATAAAGTGTATTATCCTACAAAAGGAGAACCGGTTGACTACAAAGTGACTTTATACCCTACACAAAAAACGTTGGATCTATATGTTGGATATGCCTTCACGTGCAGTAAAAGATGCCATATTGGACAGAGACCTTGTAAGTACAGTTGAAAAACCTGTAAAAGAACCGATACATTATGCTGCTAGTTCTGCATTAAGCTCTACTTTTCATGATATTTTAGATGAATATACGTTTAATGCTTCATTAGATTTTGATCAAAATATAATCCTAAAACCTACGAGCAGGCACAAAAGATCAAAGAGTTATTTAATTCATCTACGCAAAAAAGCAGAAGCAATTGTAAAGTTTTTTCAAAACTCAGTCTTTAACCTACAGTTTAAAACCCGAACCACTTGACATCAACAACATCAACAGACAGTTTTTTGTTTGATAAGCGTAAAGGCTACTGTGTACACTTTGCCTCTTCTTTTGTCACTATGGCACGTATGTCTAGGCATACCTGCACGTGTCGTCACAGGCTATAAAGCAGACAAAGCAAACAGTCTGAACAACTATCTTGCAGTAAAGGAACGTGATGCCCATGCCTGGGCTGAACTCTACATTAATGATCACTGGGTCAGATATGAAACTACCAGTACAGCATCAAGGTATTGACGCTCAAACAGCCGAAGCATTGAATACAGATAATGCCAATGAACGAAAATAGCAATCACTTCAAAGAAAGTAAACCTTTATCTCATGTATGCAAAATATCAAGTAGAAACATGGATACTCTACTACAGCAATATCCGTCAACTACAACTTATTACAATATGCAAAAGAGAACCCAAAATTCATCTTTATTTTTATACTCTCTTTACTTCTTTTGGTAATGATTACGATGAGCATTACTTTATACTTCCGTCGTCCACTATGTACGCATAAAGTATTGTGTATTTTGGAGCCACTCTTAAAAAGCATGAAAAAAGAAGGCTATACCCGTGAAAAAGGTGAAACACTTCATCAATACTTTTTGCGATATATGAAAGATCATCCGGAAAATAGTCTCTATAAAAGAGGTTGATCGATATTATGAACTGATCTCTTATGGTGGTGAAGTTCTGTAGCTGCTATGAAACAACTTAAAACGAATGGTAAAAAAGAGTATATCTTCATAGATTTTAGAAAAACGGTTAAACTTCCTTCTGTATAGTAACACAAAGCATTCAAAGCAACCTCTTAGATGTTTTTAAATAAAATTATAAACCAATTCTCAATGGAGACACCACCTAAATGATTAAAAAAAGCAAAAAAGTTATAGTTGCAGGACTTGCAAGCACTTTGACTGTAGCATACATGTTTGGATCTTTTGCTCAGGCCAAAGATACAACTGAAAAAACCTATGCACCTTCTACAGCAAAAGAAAAACTTGAAGCTTATATCAAATTCACACAAATTCTTAACGTGATTGAAAGTCAATATGTAGATGATATCAATACTACAGATCTTGTGGACAAAGCACTTAAAGGTCTTATGGCAAACCTTGATTCCCACTCTTCTTTTATGGATACTAAAGCCTATAAAGATCTTTCTGTTCAAACAAAAGGTGAATTTGGTGGATTAGGTATCTCTATAGGTATGAAAGACGGTGCACTTACTGTTATTGCTCCTATTACAGATACACCTGCGTATAAAGCTGGTATCAAAGCCGGTGATATCATTTTAAAAATCAATGATACAGCTACCATTGGTATGAATATCGATGATTCTGTAAAGTTGATGAGAGGAAAACCTAAAACTTCTTTGGTTTTAACCATTATCCGCAAAGGCGAAGCAAAACCCCTTGAAGTGAAGATCGCCAGAGACATTATCAAAATTCAGTCTGTCTATGCAAAAACCATAGAAGACAAACTACTTTATGTCCATGTCACTTCTTTTGATCAAAAAGTAGTTCAGGATGTAAAAGATGCCATCAAAGAACATAATAAAACTGAAGGAATGATACTGGATCTAAGAAACAATCCTGGCGGACTTCTTGATCAGGCTGTTGGACCTAGTAGATCTTTTTGTTGATGAAGGCGTTATCGTAAGTCAAAAAGGTAAATTAGAAAGTGAAAACCTAGAATATCGTGCAACAAAAAAAGATACAGTTCAAAAAGCTACCAATTGTTGTACTTGTAAATGGCGGATCAGCATCTGCTTCTGAGATCGTATCTGGTGCACTTCAGGATTTTAACCGTTCTATTGTCATAGGTGAAAAAACCTTTGGAAAGGGTTCTGTGCAAGTTGTTATGCCTATAGGTGCAGATGAGGCTTTAAAGCTTACTGTAGCACGTTATTACCTTCCAAGCGGACGTACTATACAAGCTGTCGGTGTAACACCCGATATTATTGTCCCTCTTGGGAAAATAGACTTTGTAGAAGATTCTATCATGCTTAAAGAAAGTGATCTCAAAAAACACTTAGAGAGTGAACTTGCTAAAATAGATGGAAATGTACACAAAATCATCAAAGATAAAAACAAATACAGAAAACAATGAAACAAATGTAGATGATACTATCATTACAGAAGAGCAAATCTACAAAGATCTACAGCTTAAAAGTGCTGTAGACATTTTGAAAGCGCTAATCATCACAAACAAAGGAAAAATATAATGGCAACAGACACACTTATAAAACAATCATTAGTCTATGAGGGTAAAGCAAAAAAAATTTGGACAACAGAATACCCAGAACTCTATATCTCTGAATTTAAAGA
The DNA here is from genome assembly GCA_963785375.1 of Sulfurovaceae bacterium. Taxonomy (GTDB): domain Bacteria; phylum Campylobacterota; class Campylobacteria; order Campylobacterales; family Sulfurovaceae; genus Sulfurovum. The sequence continues at coordinate 30,511 of CAWAVD010000006.1, read as the reverse complement.
TGACCTTACTGCTTTCAATGGTGAAAAAAAGTCAAGTGAAGCAGGTAAAGGTGCATTAAATAACAAAATCTCTACAGAGCTTTTTAAGTATTTGAATGAAAAAGGCATTCCTACACATTTTGTTGAAATGCTTGATGAGAACCATATGCTTCATAAACGTGCTGATGTGATTCTGATAGAAGTGATCGTTAGAAATATTGCAACAGGCAGTTTAACCAGAAACCTGGGTATAGAAGATGGACAGATACTTCCATTTACACTTGTAGAGTTTGACTATAAAAACGATGCACTTGGTGACCCTAAGCTTAACGACCAACACTGTCTCATCTTAAATCTTGTGAAAGATACATCTGAACTTGACTATATCCGTGATATGGCTAGAAAGATCAATACACTTCTTAAAGATTTCTATGCAAGAAAAAATCTAACACTTGTTGACTTTAAATTAGAATTTGGTAGAGATGTAGATGGAAATATCATCCTTATCGATGAGCTTAGTCCGGATAACTTTAGACTGTGGGACAGTGAAAGTGGTGAAAAGATGGATAAAGATAGATTTAGACAAGGTTTAGGCGGACTGAAAGTTGCTTATGAAGAAGTATTAAATAGAATCCTAGGAGACAAATAATGACAGCAGTAGTAAACGTATTTTTAAAAGAAGGTGTTTTAGACCCACAAGGTAAAGCAGCACACCATGCACTTGATTCTTTAGGTTTTAATGGAGTGACTGATGTACGTATCGGTAAACAGATCATCATTAAGCTTGATACTGCAGATAAAGCTCAGGCTGAAGCTGAAGTAAAAGAGATGTGTGAGACACTTCTTGCCAATACTGTCATCGAAGACTATACAATAGAGATCAACTAGTATGAAAGTAGCAGTATTAAGATTCCCTGGAACAAACTGTGAGTTTGATACACAGTATGCTTTTGAAAAGTTAGGACATACAACAGAGCTTGTATGGCATGAAAATGGAGAGCTTCCTACAAGATATCGATCTTGTTGTTGTACCTGGAGGATTCTCCTATGGAGATTATTTACGTTCAGGATCTATCGCCAGATTTTCTCCTGTCATGAAAGCTGTTTCAGCTTATGCAAATGCAGGAGGGAAAGTACTTGGTATCTGTAATGGTTTCCAGATCCTTACAGAAGCGGGACTTCTTCCTGGTGCATTAAAGCGTAACAATAATCTTCACTTTATCTCTAAACACCAAAACCTTTGTGTCATCAACAATGACAATGCATTTTTAAACAAATGCGAAAATGGTGAAGTACTCAATATACCTATTGCCCATGCAGATGGAAACTATTATATCGATGATGAAGGATTTAAAAAGCTTGAAGCCAATGGTCAGATACTTCTTCGATATTCGGATGAAAATGGTGAACCTGTTGTGGTGAATGGTTCTGTTACTTCTATCGCAGGTGTCTGTAATGAAGCTAAAAATGTATTTGGTCTTATGCCTCACCCTGAACGTGCTTTAGAAGCTATACTCGGAAGTGAAGATGGTATACGTATGCTTAAAGGTTTTGAAGCCTAATGCAACATTTACGCTCTGTATGGCTCTTTGTAGCATTGCTATTGACTTTCACTACCCTACTAAGTGCACAGAGTGAATTTAAATACAGTTATATACCTAAAAAAGTATATGAGAACCAACTTTTTGCAGTCACTATCATTTCTGTAGGAGAATGAAGGTAAAAGTAAACCTCAATTTACTTTTGACACTTCAAGTGAGATACAGCCTCTCTTTAAAAAACCTCTTATTGTACAAAATGGTCCTGACAGTTTCTATACCTTCTACTTTAAAGCTTCAGATGTAGATATACGTATTCCAAAGCTTTTTATATCATCTGCAGATGGAGAGTACTCACTTGACGCTAGGACTGTCTTTATAAAAACACTCAAAAAAGAGAAGACTTCTGTGATGTACTTGCTGCTGATATGAAGATAAAAAACTCTCAAGTCTCAAACTATGACGAAAAAAGTCATATAGTCACACTCTCACTAGAAGCTTTTGAAGCCAATCTTGAAGATATGAAGTTGAACAATGTACAAGAGATCAGGTATTGAATCTTTAAAACGTGATAATGCAAAAGTAGAAGCCGAATTTTACGTTGTCCTTCCTGTAGAAGAAAAAGTACTCAAATTCACTTATTTTAATACCATTAAAAAACAATATGTTTTTTTAGAAGTTCCTGTTGTCGTTGCCGATGCTTCAGTCACAACACAGTCTGATCTAAATCCTAAAGAAGACAGTTTCGAAAAACTAAAAAAATATACCTTTATGTTTTTGGTTGGTTTCTTTTTGATCATGTCCTTGCTCAAAAGAGATTTCTTCTATCTTGTATTTGGAGTGGTATCGTCTCATCACCCTTTTAACTTTCTACATACCACATAAGAAAATATGTGTAAAACAAGGTTCATCACTCTATATTTTACCGACACAAACAAGTACTATCAGTACCAAAATAGATCAAAAACTCGACACTATGCTATTAGGTGAACGTAAAGGGTTTAAAAAGGTTGAATACAAAGAGGGAATCATAGGATGGATCAAAAATGAAGATCTTTGCGACAATTAGGTTTTACTGGGGTGCATTTATCATCTCATTTAACACCGCTGTCTTTATGATACCTGCTTTAATGTTATTTGGTAAGTATAAAAGTACTATCGTGCATCATATAAACCGTTTAACACTTTTTATGATGGGTGGTAAACTGGCGCAAGAAGGTGTAATGGATACTACTGCAGATATGTATGTAATGAATCACCAGGGTATTGTTGATATCATAGGACTTGAAGCATTACAGAACCATCACCTAAGATGGGTAGCAAAAAAAGAACTTTTTGAAGCACCATGGTTTGGTAATCTTTTACGTCATGGCGAAATGATCTCACTAGATCGTCAAAACAAAGCTGGCCTGATAAAACTCATCAAAGATGTAAAAGAGTCCAAAGAGATCTATCATCGTCCGGTTGCGATATTTCCAGAAGGGACAAGAACAGATAAACAGCCATTACTTCCTTTTAAACAAGGCACAAAGATCATAGCAGAAAAGCTAGAATTACGTGTTCAACCCATCGTTATCACTGGTAGTAAATGGGTTTTAAATGAACATATCAGAACAGGTCATAGTGGTACGGTGAAATATTCATTTTTACCTAGTATTACTGTGAAAGACTGATGATGAGAACTGGTATGAAACACTTAGAAAAGATATGCAAAAGGTAATAGATGATGAGTTTAACAACAATCATTGCAGTCGCTAGCGGTGGTGCGATAGGTGCAACACTCAGACTAATGATCAATGGATTAACAAATAAACATTTTGTGCATGCTCTCCCCTTCGGTACACTTGCAGTAAATCTTAGTAGGTAGTCTTGCTTATAGGTATGCTTTTTGCATATTTCCATTTAAATACATCCCTCTCACCACATGTTAAAACATTTTTAGTTACAGGGATACTTGGTGCACTCACTACCTACTCTACTTTCGCCATAGAGAGCTTCTTTTTACTCGAGTCAGGACACTATCTACATGCTTTTGCCAACATGGCACTTAACCTTTTTGGTACCATACTCCTAGCAGGTACTCGGATACCTTTTAATCATGCAAATAACAAAATAACAGGAAAATAGATTGTCAACATTAAACGAAGAAATAGAAAAACATATTAAAAAACTCGTATATCCATTAAAAGATCCAGAAGAACTACTAGAAGTACTTAAAGTAAAACTTACTAAGAAAGAGTTAAAGCTGTTAAAGTCATGGGCTGAAGAATTACCACAAGAAGAGATACAAGCTAATTTAAACCTTGATGAAGAGCGTTATGGTGAACTTTCAACAAAACTCATCAAAAAGCTAAATCAAGAGAAGATCAAACAGACAATGTGTATTTAGCTTTTTATATTACAAACTAATTGAATATTTATAAGTATAAAAAAATGCAATAGATCAAAATTCTTAGTTTAATACTTAAGAAAAATGAGACTATCTCCGCCCCCCTCTTCTACTACCATGAGAACCATCTATAGATGGATTCATGCCTACACCCTTTTGATATTCACCTACTAGATTGCTCTGTCCATAACCATCATTAAATTTGAATTTAAATCTAGATTTATTCTCATATTCATAATTTTGTGATTTCTTTTTTATTGTTGACTTTTCTTTTGAACCCATACCATAGGATTTATATTCATCTTTAAAAACAAAGCGTGATTTTTTTTGAATCTTTTTCTTCTGAATTGGTTGAGTTTTTATAATTGCTTTTTTCTTTCCTACCTGTTGAAGGATATTACCCAATTCACTTTCTTTTGAATAGACTAATAAGGTGCCAAGTATGTAAAGTATAAAAATAACATATTTATATTTCATCATAGACACCTTTCTAAAAATTCTTTAATACATTATAGTAAAAAAGTATGAATAATGTATGAATTACTTTTTTAACTTCTATGTTATAATAATAATTAGGAGTATATATGAAAATTTTATTATTGGAAGATGATATTGGTTTGGGTGATATCATGTCTGAATATCTTCAGGACAATAATTTTGAAGTCGACCTCGTATATGATGGTGAAGAGGCATTAGACAAAGCATATGAAACTAAGTATGATTTATATATTTTAGATGTAAATGTACCTGCAATTAAAGGTTTTGACTTATTAAAAATGTTACGTGATGAAGGAAATACAACTCCTGCTATATTTGTCACATCTCTTAATGATATCGAAGATGTTTCAAAAGGTTTTGATAGTGGAGCTGATGATTATCTTAAAAAACCTTTTAATCTTACCGAACTTCTTTTGCGGATTAAAAACATTCAAAAACGTTCTTTTACCCAACAGCGTTCTAACATTATAAAAATAGATAAAGATATTACTTTTGATATAGATACAGAAATCCTACATATTGGACAAGATAATATTTCTCTGCCGCAAAAAGAACTTAAATTACTGAAACATTTTTTACAACATCCCAATGAAATTATTATATTTGAAGATTTATACAGAGTCCTTTGGGATTATGATGAGACTGTCTCTTCTGAATCTCTAAGATCCCATATAAAAAATCTTAGAAAACACCTTACAAAAGATATAATTCAGAACCTGAGAGGTCAAGGATATAGGTTTTTAATGAGAACTTCAACCTGATGAAAGCAAGTACCAAAAGTGTATTTATCTTTATGATCGTGTATCTAGGTTCTCTGAGCATATTAGCTTCTTGGATAGGTTATCTTTATTATATGGACCAAAAAAAATCACTTATTGATAAAATGCGTCTGGAAATGCGATACAAAGTTAAAAGTATCAATTCCAAACTAGAATATTATCATCTAAATAAAAGTGAAAAATTTACTTTTTATGAAGAAGGTTATGACATTGCACTTTATGATAATAAAAGAGTACTAATTGCTTCAACTTTTGTTGATAATACTATAGATTTTTCTAAATTATTTTATACAAATAATAATAATGACTATTATCTAGTAGAATCACTTTATAAAGAGTATCTTGATGTCAAGTATATTATAGTTAAAAAAACTCTTGATGTCGATAAATTAAAAAGTATCATTGAACAAATTATTCTAGTTATTCTATATAGTTTTGTTTTTATTATCTTTATCGCATTTTTGTTATCTAAAGTCATGTTATTTCCTATTAAGAGGTCAATATATTCTTTAACAAACTTTATGAAAGATGTAACTCATGAAATGAATACTCCCATCAGTACTATAATTATGAGCTATGAACATATGGATAAAAGTAATCTCAATACAAAACAGCTTCGTTCACTTGATCGTATAGATATAGCAACAAAAACACTTTCAAGCCTTTATAGAGACCTTTCTTTTGCTTCTTTTCATGACTATGTACACTATGAGGATACACCAATAGATGTAAAAGAAGTAGTATTAGAAAGGATCAAATATATGGATACGCTCATACACTTCAAACAGTTAAAGGTAGTATGCAACCTTCAAAATAAAATCATTAATATTGATAAAAGAAAACTGATTTTACTTATTGATAATCTTATTTCCAATGCTATAAAGTTCAGTAAAAGAAATGGTAAAATTAAGATTAATTTAACAGAAGAGTATTTAAGTGTAAAAGACAATGGTCTTGGTATTTCAAAAGAAGATCAGAAAAATATTTTTAAACGTTTTAAATCAAGTAATAGTTTAGATGGTGGCTTCGGTGTAGGCTTGGACATTGTTAGTCAGATCTGTAAAGAATACCATATTAAAATATTGCTTGATTCTGAATCCTCCAAAGGAAGTGAATTTAAACTAATATGGTCTAAAAAAATTTAATACACTATAAAACTACTACTTTAATTAATAAAAACATCAAAATTTTTACTTATAAAAGTTCAAAATGAATTTAATTCGAACTATGGAACTAATTTGAATAGAAAGTATTAGGAGGATCTATATATAAGTCGAAATGTGTAAATTGTATGTACCTACACTCTCTTCATCTACACCATCAATGCTAACACCATATTTTTCACATAATACTCTTGCAGAATCAATATGTCTCTGCTCTGAAAGTTGGATAGATGCAAAAAAGTATTTTCATTGGGATAGAGTCTTCCTAATGTGATATAAAAATCTCTAGCTACTTTTTCTTCTTGATAAATAAAAAAAAGAGTGTCTTTTTGTGCATCAGTTATTTGACGTGTACTATTTATATTGCCTTTAGCATAAGTAGTACTTGAAAGTAAGGTAACTCCACTTAGGCTTGTAATTAGCATTTTAGACAAAAAGTTTCTACGGCTATTTATATTATTATTCATTGGTAGTCCTTTTGGAATGTTTTATAATTACAAGTAGAGCATAGTGTTGAAGTATGAAAAGGGTGTGAAGGTGATATTTCACACTTTTGTTATTCGTGATAGATAAGATCTTCTTTACTTAGTTCACTCGTACTGGTCTTACCCATAACAGCCAATAGTGAACGTACACCATAAATAAGTTCATTGTGATAGTTTGCAATATGCTTAGCTTTTTGTAAAACGAGATATCGACTTCGTTTTATTTCATCCATCGTTGCCAAACCTACAGGACAGTTTCTTCCCCCAGCACCTGAGCACTCTCTCGCACGTATACATCCTGCAGAGATCATAAAACCTCTTGCAATGTTGATAAAGTCTGCACCATGACATAAAAGTTCGACCACATCATCAGGTGTCAATACTTTTTCTGCAGCAATGATCTTGATATCTTCCCGTAAACCATAATCATTTAAAACTTCGGTAACGATCTTCAATGATTCACGTATAGGTAATCCTATCTTGCTCATCATTTCAAGCGGTGCAGTAGCTGAACCTCCGTCTCCTCCATCTATAGTAAGAAAATCCGTAATACTCTTTCCCTCTTCTTTTCTGCTTTTTAGGGCTTTAGCATACTCTTCAAAGTCTTCTTTTGTAGAGATGACTATTTTAAATCCAACAGGTTTTCCTGAAATTTCTTGCAGTCTGGATATGAATTCAAAAAAAGTGTCCATATCATTAGCATAAGGAAAACGGTTCGGACTTATGAGGTCTTGATGTGCAGGGACACCTCTGTAGTAAGCGATGTCATCACTCACTTTTGCAGCCAAGAGCTTACCTCCTGTCTGCTTGGCACCTTGAGCCAATTTTATTTCTGTCATACGGCAAAAACGCATTACTTTTTCATAGCGTTCTTCATCAAAATTTCCTTCCTCATCTCTGACACCATAAAGCCCACTTCCCATTTGAAAAATGATATCTGGTACACCTGAAGGTACACGTGGAGGAAAGGAAAGAAGTGTTTTATTCCAGTCAACACGAAAATAGACCAACTTTTTATTATCAAAAATAAAAGAACCTCTGTCTTTTTGACGTACGATCATTTTCCTATATACACGTTGAGAAACCTCTTTATTTGTAATTAATCTTATTATTCTATAAGCCATTTTAGCAAACCAGGTACCTTTTTTGACCTCAAGACAGGGACTGGTACAATCAGGTATATTAAGGGGAGCCAAAAAGTTTGAAGTGAGTCCTCCTTCTCCGGTATTGATAGGAAAGTTACCTTTAAAAGCCCCTATGGAAAATGCACGTGTTCCTTCTGGAGAAATCGCCCCATCACTCATAGCAGAACGTCCAATAATGCTTTTACTTACATACGGTTCACTTCTATCTTTTCCAAAAACAACCGATAATTCTTCGTCAACATCATCTACTTCATTAACAAAGTTTGCATGTTTAAAAAGTGTCTTTTGATTCCCATAAGGTTTTGTAGGGGAAAAAGAGAGATAAGGGTTTTTCTTTTCTGCCACTTTATTGATCCATTCAATTTTTTCAAAAGAGTGATAAAATGTCTCGTCACCAAAGTATTGACGCATTGGATTACGTAACAGATAAAAAAAGTATCGCAAACGACCAATAAGTGGATAGTTAACTAGAAGTTGATTTTTTCTTTGTATAAATCTATCATAAATAGCAACTGCGACCATGACGATAATAAGTATTGTAAGAAGGAGTTTGATCAACACACTCCAATCTGAATCAAAAAGTGGAAAATAAGCAAGTAAATTTTCATTATTCATCTTTACCGTCCTTAAACAGTACTCTATCTAAACTGTATTTTCCTGCACCATAACTAGTCAAAAACATTAAAAATAAAAGATAATATAATGGGATTTCTATCCCATTGTTCGCAACAGAAAAACCATTGGATATATGCACAAAAAATATGGCCCCGATCATGACAAAAGAAAGTAAGATAGAGACATAACGTGTAAAAAGTCCTAAAATTAATAGTACAATACCTATAGTCTCAATACCCGAAACCAAATATGTTGCCAATGTTGGTAGTGGTATAGACATACTTTCAAACCAAAGTATGGTTTCTTGTAAATAATTGATCTTTAACAATGCTGGTGTAGCAAACCCATACGCCAGCAAAAGTCTAAGCATTAAAAAAATGAGGTTCTTGGGATAAGACAAGAGAACAGCAAGCTCACTTAAAAAATTTTGCATATATTTCCTTCCTCTAAAGTAATATTAATTCTGTATCTAAGTATACATAGATATTATAAAGTAGATGTGTAAAAAAATTTAAGTAGCTGTGGCTTTAAAACTACATTCACCAAGGGTAATCGTCTTTCCTTTTTCTATCTGAGACAATATATACTTCAGCGTACCTTCTGCATCTGTCTCAGGCATCTCTTCTACTATCATTCGAAGTGCATCTTTTTGGCTTGTTTGTTGCCATTTTTTTTCATAGGTATATTTAGTGTAAAGCTCCACCTATCAGACCCAACCAAGTTCAGCAAAGATTGGTTCCATCTCCATCCACCAAGTTTCGAATCTTACAGATACTTCAGCAATAGCATCGTCCTCTTCTTTCCACTCTTCAAGTTTTTCTAAGATCAATGGTTTATTTTCTTCAGATACTTTACTTGACTTCTGAACGTGATTTATAACTTCTTCAATTCTTTTTTTCATAATAATTCCTTGTGGCTAATTTTAATGCAATCTAAAGTTATTGTCAATATCAATTAAGTATTGCTATGAGATAATCCCCATAAGTTAATTACTAAGGATAAATCTATGCTTTCACAATTTTTACAAGACTTCATCAAAAAAGAGTCATCAGCAGGAATTTTACTCATTATTGCCACAATCTTGGCACTGATGCTAGAAAACTCATTCATGCATGTATTCTATACAAGTTTTTTACATACACCTGTTGAAATCCGTTTTGGTGAACTTCAAATTGCAAAGCCTCTTTTACTGTGGGTTAATGATGGTCTTATGGCAGTGTTCTTTTTTCTCATCGGTCTAGAGGTGAAACGTGAAGTTGTAGAAGGGCATCTCTCTTCTCTCTCAAATTTCTCTTCCGGGTATGGCTGCTATTGGCGGTATGGTTGTACCGGCTTTAATTTTTATTGCTTTTAACAATGGTGAAGAATTTTCTATGAACGGATGGGCGATCCCAACTGCTACTGATATCGCCTTTGCTTTAGGAATACTCTCTTTACTCGGTAATAGGGTTCCTGTATCATTAAAAATATTTTTAATGGCATTGGCTATCATAGATGACTTAGGTGCTATTGTGATCATTGCACTCTTTTATACCAGTGAACTTTCTACCGTATCTATTGTTATAGCTGCTATCGCACTTTTTATACTACTGGTCATGAATCGTATGAATGTAGCGATAAAATCAGCCTATATCGTTGTAGGTATCATTCTTTGGGTTTCTGTACTTAAATCTGGTGTTCATGCTACACTTGCAGGTGTTGCACTTGCCTTTATGATCCCTCTTTCTTCCAAAGATAAAAATGGGAATAGCTTTTCTATGGCAAAAGAGATGGAACACGACCTACACAACTGGGTTGCATTTATGATACTACCTCTTTTTGCATTTGTGAATGCCGGTGTTGATCTAAAAGGTATATCTATAGAAGAGATGGCTGGACCCGTGCCATTGGGGATCATGCTGGGACTCTTTATCGGTAAACAAGTAGGTGTATTCGGTTTCTCATGGATAGCCATTAAAATGGGATGGGCCTCTTTACCAAAAGAGAGTAACTGGACTTTACTTTATGGTGTCAGTGTGTTAACAGGTATAGGATTTACTATGAGTCTCTTTGTCGATACTCTTGCATATAATGATACGCAAATTTATCATTATGCAGACAAATTAGCCATACTCCTCGGTTCTTTCCTTTCAGCTATCGTAGGATATCTGATCTTGCGTATGGCAACCGCTAAGTCAATGACATAAGCGCATTAGAATTTTATACAATCTAAAGCTTTTTTGTCATATCATAAGATATAGACTTATAGTCTAATCTAAATTGAAGGAATAAAAATGATTGAAAAAAAGAAAGTTAAAAAATATATCAAAAAACAAATGGACAGTATGCTCAAAAAAGAATTAAAACAAGAGATTAAGAAACATATTAAAGATTATAAGAAAAAAGAAAAAGCTGAAAAAAAAAGTAAAAACAAATAGTGACAGTCGATCTCATTCTATTGTGATGAAATGAGATCATTAAGTACATATTATCCGAGATAAATTACTTCTTCAGGCTCTACAATATGTGCTTTTTTTCCTAATGCATTCTCTATAACACTTCGTAAAATAACCTGTTTATCTTCTTCCCCATGCACAAGATAGACACGATAAAGATCTTCCATTTGTGATATCCACTTGATGATCGCATCCTGATCTGCATGTGCAGAAAAACCATTGATGGTATGGATATTTGCTTTAATAAGAATATCTTCATGAAATATCTTTACCCAGCGTGCACCGTCAACAATGTGGCGTCCCAAAGTACCAGACGCCTGATATCCAACAAATATAACTGCATTTTTAGGATTCCATAAACGATTCTTAAAATGATGTATGATTCTTCCTCCAGTACACATACCACTTCCTGCTATAATAATGGCCCGGCTGTCCACTTCATTAATTGCCCTAGAACCTTCAACATCCGGAGTATAAATCAAGTTCTCAAAATCAAAAACAGTTCCATCTCTTTTTTTATAATCCTGACATTTCTGACTCAATAGTTCAGAGTAATTGTTGTAAACCTGGGTAGCTCGTGTAGCCATAGGGCTGTCTAAAAATATTTTACAATGAGGAAGTTCTTTTCTATCATGCATCTCTTTTAAGATGCATAAGATCTCCTGTGTACGCTCCACAGCAAAAGAAGGGATCAATACATTACCCCAATCACGTAATGTCTCAATAATAACTCGCTTAAACTCTGTAATGCTAGCTTCAACATCTTTGTGATTACGGTCACCATATGTTGATTCAACATACAAATAATTAGCATGAGTACACTTCTCTAGATTCTCCATAACCATATTGTTGTCATTACCTATATCACCAGAAAATACAATAGTTTGTTCTACACCGTCTTCTTTGTAGGTTATTTCAATAAAAGCAGCTCCCAATATATGGCCGGCATCACGATAGGTGACTTTAAGGTTATCGAGAATTAGAAAAGACTTGTCATATTCTGGATGGTACCATTCAAGATCAAAAGATGCTTCAACATCCTCTTCAACATAAAGAGGTGCTCTTACATCTTGTTCCTTACCTCGACGTTGCGCCTTTTTAAAATTAGTTTCAAAATCCTCTTTCATGATCTTAGCACTGTCAAGTAATATAATCTCAGCTATATCACGTGTTGCTTCTGTAGCATAAATGGTACCCGTAAATCCTTCTTTAACCAGTTTTGGTATTCGTCCAACATGGTCAAGATGTGCATGGGTTACAAGAAGATAATCTATATCAGAGACATCAAAAGGAAATGCTGCATAGTTACGGTCTTCTTCAGGTCCCTGAAACATCCCACAGTCTATGAGTATACGTGGTCCATGCTCTATCGCAAGCAAATGACACGAACCGGTTACCACTTCTGCTGCTCCATATGAAGTTACTGTTGCCATAATGTTTCCTTTAATTGTTGATTATATTTTGTAATTCAAGTTCACTGATATTCTGTATCGTTTTCAGAACAGTATCAGGATTCAAACTTATAGATTCTATGCCCATTTTTACAAGAGCTTCCGCCATTTCAGGATAATCTGATGGCCCTTGTCCACATATACCGCTGTATCTATCGTTTCGTTTTGCCCCTTCTACTGCCATTTTTATCATTTTCATGACCCCAGGATCACGTTCATCATAATCAAATGCCACTATCTCGGAATCACGGTCTACACCTAATGTTAATTGGGTTAAGTCATTAGAACCTATGCTAATACCATCGAACAATTCACAGAATTCATCTATTTGTATGACATTGTTTGGTATTTCACACATGACATAAATTTTTAAACCATTTTCCCCTCGTTTAAGACCATATTTTTCCATAGCATCAAGTACTCTTTGTCCCTCTTCTACTCTTCGGCAAAAAGGTATCATCAAGATGACATTATCGAAACCCATCTCTTCTCTGACATGCTTCATAGCTGCACACTCCAAAGCGAATCCTTCCTCATAACTTGGATGTGTATAACGCGATGCCCCCCTGAAACCGATCATAGGATTTTCTTCATGTAGTTCAAAGAATTCTCCTCCAAGAAGAGATGCATATTCATTGGTCTTGAAATCACTCATTCTTACTACACAAGGTTTAGGATAAACAGCTGATGCAATACTTGCGACACCTTCAGAAAGTACTTTTAAAAAAAAGGCTTCAGGGGTTTTATAGGCAGAAGTAAGATGCATGATCTTCCCTCGTGTCTCATCATCGACTTTTTCAGGATGTATAAGCGCCATCGGATGGGCTTTAATCGCAGTATTGATAATAAACTCCATTCTTGCAAGGCCTATGCCATCGACCGGCAGTGAAGCCAATGAAAAAGCCATGTCTGGATTACCAAGGTTCATCATGATATTGGTTTTTGTTTTTGGCAATGCTCTGAGATCTGTCCTAATGATCTCAAAATCTAAGATGCCCTCATGCACCAAACCTGTTTCACCTTCGGCACAACTTACAGTGATCTCTTGTCCATCTTCAAGTATATTTACAGCATTTTCAGCTCCTACAATTGCAGGTATACCCAGTTCCCTTGAGACAATGGCTGCATGACAAGTTCTACCACCACTGTTCGTTACGATGGCAGAAGCGATCTTCATCACCGGTTCCCAATCAGGACTGGTTGTTTCTGCAACAAGTACATCACCTTCTCTAAATGTATCCAGTTTACTTGGATCAATGATCTTACAGACTTTTCCGGCACCGATCCTTGTCCCTACTGCCTGACCTGTGATCAATACTGAACTTTGCTCCTTAAGACGATACATCTCTAAATGTGTATCTACTTTTCTAGACTCTACAGTTTCAGGACGTGCCTGAACGATATAGATATGTCCATCTACACCATCTTTAGCCCACTCCATATCCATAGGTTTCTCATATCCCGCCTGTTTAGAGTAATGCTCTTCTATCTTTATGGCATATTCTGCAAGAAGTATGACATCCTCATCACTGATACAATATCTGTTTTGATCTTCCTTAGGTGTCTGGATGTTCTTAATATACGATTCTGCATCATTGTTTTGATTGTTCTTATCACTAAAAACCATTTTAAGTGCTTTATCACCAAGTCTTCTTTTTAGTACTGTACGATAGCCTTTTACAAATGTAGGTTTATGGACGTAAAAACTGTCTGGAGCAATAGTTCCCTGAACAATATTCTCTCCCAAGCCATAGGCTGCATTGATAAAGACAACATCTTTAAATCCTGTCTCTGAATCAATAGAGAACATGACACCGCTCTCACCGATATCACTTCTTACCATTTTCATTATCACTACACTCAAATATACTTTTAGGCTATCAAAACCATGAACAAATTTGTAATGTATAGAACGGTCTGTAAAATTCGATGCCAAACAACGCTTATACGCATCCAATAATGCATCTAAACCTTGGATATTTAGATAACTCTCATTCTGACCTGCAAAAGAAGCCTCAGGTGAATCTTCAGCAGTTGCTGAACTTCTCACGGCAAGACTTACATCCTTACCATACTCTTCTTTGAGCATATTGTAAGCATGTTCTATTCCTTTTATCATCTCGTCCGGTAACGTACAGGTATTAATGATCTCTCTACACTTTTTGCCTCTTTCTTGCAACTGTGTAACATTATCAGGGTTAAGATCATCAAGTTGGGCATGTAATTTTTCCCAAGCATTGTTACTATCCAGGATCATACGATATGCATCTGCAGTGATAGCAAAACCATTAGGTATTCGAATGCCCTGCTCTGTTAGGTTTTGATACATTTCACCTAAGGAAGCATTTTTACCGCCAACCAGATCAACATCTTCTATACCAAGCTCATTAAACCATTTAATATACTGAGACATGCCCTATCCTTTTAATTATTTTACTCCAAATGCTAATGACTGTCAATAGCATAAGTTTACCTTTTATTTATAGTATAAACTTACATATTTTTTCCTTGTTAAGTATGAAAATATGCTACAGATATGTTATACTATAATATGTTTGACGAATTAAAATCTCTAATCATTAAACCATCTATACATCATCATAGTTATTCGAACTCTGTATGTGATGATACAGTACCAAATGAATTTAGTATTCTTTGCTGGAATGTACATAAAAATAATGATACTTTTGCATTCAGAAATTATATTGAACATTTTTCCGAAAAAAAGCCAGTTGACTTCTTTGTATTCCAAGAAGCAGATTTTAAGCATGACATAGAATTAAACCTACCTGGACTCACATTCAATGCAGCAGCAAACTTAGAAAAAGGTTCTGCTTTTTATGGTGTTTTAACTGCAACCAAATGTAAAACAGTGCACAGTAAGCCTTTTCTTTCATATGGTAAAGAACTCATATTCGGCCCTCGTAAAAGCCTGCTTTTAACCAAACACACTTTTGAAGATGGATCTACTCTCTTAATTTTAAATCTTCATGCGATTAATTTTAGAGAAAATAGACACTATTTTAAAGAAATTGATAAGATTATTAATATAATAGATGATTATACTGGTGCAATGATCATCGCAGGAGACTTTAATTCCTGGAATAAAAAAAGAATGAATTTTCTCCACACTAAAATGGAGAATTTAAACTTTACTGCTGTTCCGTTTTCAAAAAATGACAGAGTCAAATCATTTATGCGTAATCATTTAGATTTTATTTTTTACAGAGGGGTCAAACTTACTGAGTATAGCATAGAAAGAACGCATAAGTTGTCTGATCACCATCCTTTGTTTGCCAAATTTATCTATGTATCCTAAGTGGATACAATAGATATAATATTTATTGTTTGATCTCATCTTTGGCTGCATTGAGTAGAACCTTATAAGTATTGCGATTAAAAAGATAGGTTTTTGCATTAAACAGACTCTCAAACATAATTTTCCATAGTTTTGAGAAATTTTCATCATTCCGAACATCGCAAAGCTGAGTCTGCATTTGATATTCAAGTTCACTCAATGCTTTTGCATGATGTGCATAGGCTTTTAAAATACTATGATCAATACCAACATCCTTAAAGTGTGTCACTAGCTTAATGATACTTGCTTCTCTGTCTGTGTAATCATCACTATTTACAGGTAAAAGAATTCCATCGTTTAATAATTCTTCCAAGAGAACGGGATCTACATCAAAATGTTCTATAAACTGTTGCTTAGTGAAATGCTCAGCTTCTGAAGGAATTGAACTAAGTGTATTCATCAATGGCTGCAGCATAGTTGCAGAACTTGAAAAAGACTGATCTTGATGTTGTAAAGCAAATTTTATCTGTTCATTTGTACTTCCTATCTCTTCTTTCATATATTTAATATACTGAATGAGTTCAAGATGCTTATCACTGTATCTATGTACATTGGGTTTTATCTTTTTAGCTTCAGGAAGCAACCCTTCTCTAATATAATACAAAATAGTTGATTTGGGAACATGTGTCTTGGCGACCAATTCAGATATCTTATATTCCATCTTTTAACCTTAATTATTAATTTTAATTTAAGTATTGTAGCATATAATTCTAAAACGTTAAGTTTAACTTTACGTTTTTTAAATCATGTACAGAGAAGGATAAACATGGCACACATACAACTACCTGAATTTGAAGAAATGTCTCCAGAAGTTCAGAAAAGAGCAAAGCCTATATTGGAACAAACAGGTCAACTCGGTGAGATATTTAAACTCTTGGCGCTAGATGAAAAGATCTACTTTGCTACAGATGGTATGATACAAAAATTCCTGCTTGATGAAACGACACTCTCTTACGACATAAAAGAATCTATTGCCCTGCTCATTTCACTGGAAAATGGTTGTAAAATGTGTGTAGATGTTCATAAAGGTATAGCTAAAATGCTTGGCATGGCAGAAGAACGTATAGAAGAAGTTCTTCAAGGTGTTAATGCAATGAATGTACCTGAAAATGAAAAGGCACTGTTGAACTTTTGTATCAAAGCATCAAAAAAAGACAACTATAAGATATTAAAAGAAGAGATAGATGCATTGAAAGAATTGGGTTATAGTGATCTTCAAATCGTTGAGGCAGTAGCTATTACAGGATATTTTAATTATATCAATACACTCTCTAATGTCTTTGGTTTAGGACAATCATGAAAAAACTATTTGAGATTATAAAGAAATTTCTCATTGGAATTTGGGATTTTATTTTCTATCTCATTGGAGCACCCTATGAAGAACAAGCTAAGAAATTGGACTGGGATGAAAAAGATGCTGCATTTAGAGGTCCAGAAAACCCAAAAACTAAAAAAACACATTACAGAGCAAATAAAGTGAGCAAAAAATAATGAAATTAAAAAAAATTTTTCTCTTGGTATTCTTTACCAATATCATACTAAATGCTTCGACCATGTATACCTTATCAGGTATCGACAAACTCTATTTGGTTGTAGAAATAGGTGGCAAAACTGTTCCACAAACGTACAAAAGTACGATATTGGAGAGTTTAAAATCAACAACAGATGATCTAAAGATCGATACCAAAGGGTATGATCCAAGATCATTGGCAATTTTGATCAATGAAAAAGTCTTCAATGAGACAACCGTGGTCAACATTCAACTGATTATCGGTGAAGAAGTAAGACGATTGGATGACAATGAAAAAACATTTGCATTAACCTATCAAAGTATGGGAAGCTTTACATTAAATGAAGATGATGAACTTGAAGATATACTTGAAGATACACTCGACACCATGCTTGCAAAATTCTCAGAACAATACCTCGAAGAGAACAAGAAGATCAAAAAAGTAGTGATCAATGAAGAGAATTTTGCATCAGAGATGAAATATGAGATAAGCTTTGATGAAGCAATGAAAAGATCAAAGAAAGAACAAAAAAATATTATGCTTGTATTGGTATCAAACTATTGCCCTTGGTGTCGTAAATTTGAACAAAGAGTTTTACTCAAAGAAGAAGTAAATACGATCATACAAAAAAACTATATTCCTCTTATACTCAACAGAGAAAAAGACCCTTTTCCAAAAGAGCTTGATACAGGGTTCACACCAATTGTACATTTCATAGACCATAAGACGCAAAAAAGCTATAAAAATGTCATAGGTTACAACAATAAGGATGAATTTACCTATATTCTTAAGACGGATACAGCAACAAATAAATAATAAAACATACGATATCAACGTATGTTTTAGAAATTCCAGTATGCTTAGGATGGATTATAATTTTTCAACATTACCATCTCTACTTAGATAATATACATCAAAATCGTTAGCAATAAAAAGTCTGCCTTTATATGCAGACTTTATCTCCTCATAGATCAAATTTACACCTGTGCCACTCTTCGTATTATATCTTGGATTAATGTGTGAAGCGATCAGGTTTTTTACATGTTTTTTCTGAACTGCAACACCTAGGTCTTCCGCAGTGGTATGCATCACCTTTATAGGAAGACTATCATAATCACTTTGTGTATATGTACACTCATGTACAAGTAGATCAAGGTCTTCAAGATAGTTTTTTAAAATATCCGGTCTCTTATTATCTCCAGCTATGATCAATCTTCTCCCATGTATCGGCTCAAACATATATTCTTTAGGATCAAGTATCTTCCCCTGAAAAGTAATACTGTTTCCTCTTTGTAATTCTCCATAAAGTGGTGATGGTTCTAAGCCTATAGCCCTCAGTTTTTCTTCATTTATCTTGTTCTCTATATCATGCTCTTTGATATAAAATGCAAAGCTTTCTGTAGAATGTTCAAGCGCTAATATCTTCAATTCGAACTTATCAAAAACATAAGATTCTTGCGCTTCATATTCTATGATCGTCAGCATATATCTCAAATTTTCCATCGAGGTATCCATAACACATTCAAGAAATTTTTTAATACCTTTTGGACCGTATATCGTCAGGGATCGAAAAGAGGTATCTAGCTTTTTAGTACTCAATAATCCAGGAAGTCCATAGTAATGATCCCCATGCAAATGGGTTATAAAAATAGTGTCTAATTTACCTACGGTAAGCCTACTGTGTATTATTTGATGCTGTGTCGCTTCACCACAATCAAAAAGATACCACTTGTTATCTTGGTCAAATTCCAATGCAAGTGCAGAAACATTTCGCTCTTTAGTCGGCTTACCCGCACTCGTTCCTAAAAATGTAAGTTGCAACATATTCTCCTATATATACAATATATCAGTTTTTTTCTTTCCAAGCATGCCAAATAGAATGTATATCATTTTTCTGCTCTGAGAGTATTATAGTGATAGCAATATTTTCAATCATTTCAATCACTAAAAAATATATCGCAATATGAAACAAAAGATTATGTTCAAATCCAAGTAGCATAACTGTACCTGCAGACATCAATACAGCAGAAAACTTTGTAATCCATGTATGATAAGAGGCCAGTTTTCCAAATTTTATCAGAGCGAAAACTGCCGGCATTATATAGATGATAATTGCAGCAATTATATAATATAACTCTTCTTTCACCAGATCTGGCCAGAGCCACCAAACTGCAACAGGGGTACTTAAATATGTTAAAATGTCACCATAACTATCAAGTCTGGCACCCAGTTCACTCGTTTGGTCAAGCATTCGAGCGATAATCCCGTCTAATGCATCAGAAAGAAGCATCGATCCAAAAAGTATAAAAAAAAGTGTTGGCAAATTAAACCAGCCAGAAAGTAATAAAAAAGGTGCAGCAATGATACGAAAAAGACTTAAACTATTTGGTATATTTAACAACATGATATCACCTACTGACTCTTTTTATTTATACTATAACATAATGACTGTATAAAATATATATTTTTCTATCTTCACATACCTGGCATATGCTATAATTAAAATAATAAATATTAGGAAAATGTATGAAAGCTTTGATCATCACTGCAGATTTTTTTGAAGACTGTGAGTTAAAAATACCCTATCAATTTCTTCGAGAACTGGGTATTCAAATAGATATTGCTTCTATAAAAAAAGGTACCATCACAGGAAAAAGTGGATTTAATATCTATGTCACAATAACACTTGATCATGTAGATCCCAAGCAGTATGACATGCTGATTCTTCCTGGAGGAAAAGGACCTTCTATCCTACGTAAAGAAAAAAAAGCTCTAGAAATTGTACGATACTTTTTCGATCAAAATAAATTGGTTGCAGCAATATGTCATGGTCCTCAGATACTGATTTCAGCAGGCTTATTGAAAGATAGAGTTGCCACAGGATACAAAAGTATTGCAAAAGAACTGGAAGATGCAGGAGCAACATATAAAGACGAGGAAGTAGTCATAGACCAAAACCTGATCACTTCCCGTGAGCCTTCAGACCTGAATGCTTTTATGGAAGCGATTAAACAGTATTTATATAAGTTACCTTCCAGATAGAATATTACAAAGGAAAACAATTAGTCAAATTTAATCATATCAGTTCAAAATGATAATCTATTTAGTTTGCTAGATGATTTATCATTTTTTTCCTATACCCTTCATAAACTGTTCTAGATCAGTTGGAAACGGGAAAACCACTGTATTGGTTTTATCATTAGAGATATCACTTAAAGTCTGTAGATATCGCAATTGTATCGCTTGTGGATTTTCGCTTAGAATGTTTGCTGCTTCAAGAATATTCTTACTTGCTTCAAGTTCTCCTTTTGCATTGATCACTTTAGCACGTCGTTCTCTCTCTGCCTCTGCTTGTTTAGCAATTGCACGTATCATACTTTCATTAAGGTCAACATGTTTAATCTCGACATTCGATATCTTTATTCCCCAGGTATCTGTCTGCTTATCAAGTATCTCTTGAATATCATAGTTCAACTGTTCTCGTTCTGCAAGCATTTCATCAAGTTCATGACGACCAAGAACGGAACGTAGAGTTGTTTGTGCAAGCTGACTGGTTGCAGCATAAAAATTCTCAACCTGTATGATGGCTTTTTCAGGATCAACGACACGAAAGTAAACCACAGCATTCACATTTACAGAGACATTATCATGTGAGATAACATCTTGTTCCGGTACATCCAAAACAATAATACGTAAATCTACACGAACCATTTTCTGTATAAACGGTATCAATATGATCAATCCAGGTCCTTTAACGCCGCTAAAACGTCCAAGCGTAAAGATAACACCACGTTCATATTCACGCAAAATACGAATCGCAGATGCCAACAAAATAATCAGTATCAATACAATATAAACGGTAGTCATAGGTAACATAGGTAACATAATTTACTCCTTTATTGGGGTGACGTGCAGTACCAATCCTGTCAGACTCTCTACACGTACTTTTTGACCGATTTTTAAAACATGATCAGAATCAGCATACCATATTTCACCATGACAGCGAACACGATATCCTTTTTCATCTGATTCAAGTACTTCGGCACTAGCACCAATCATTTCATCTATCCCAGTTACTACTTTTGTAGATCTGGACCTGATGAGAAACTGTATAACAAAAATGAAAAAACCTAAGCTCACTAGTGAAAAAGCAATAACTAGAGGGATCGACACACCACTACCTAACGTATCTGCATCAAAAAGAAGCAATGAACCAAAGGCAAATGCAGCAACTCCACCCAGTCCCAAAATACCAAATCCAGTGATAAATACTTCAGCAACCATAAAAGCAATACCCAAGATGATCAACAATAATCCGGCATAATTAAAAGGTATCATGTTAAATGCATATAATGCAGTCACTCCTGAGATCATACCAATCACACCAGGAAATATAGCACCTGGGTTCATCAATTCAAAAAAGATACCATATATGGCTATAATGAGAAGGATGTAAGCAATATTTGGATCAGTGATGATGGCTAAAAATTGGTTCTTCCAGTCAGCTTCAAAAGTCACAATAACTGCATCTTTAGTTCTTAAGGTAATATTCTTATCGGAGACACTAACACTTCTACCTTCAAGTTTATTCAAAAGTTCATTAGTATTGTCAGCTATCAGATCAATAACACCATAGTTTAGGGCATCTTTAGCTGAAATGCTTTTAGCCTCTTTCACAGCCTCGACTGCCCATGTGATATTACGTTCATTTAATTCAGCGAGACTTTTTATATAAGCCATAGCATCATTCATTGCTTTTTTCTCAAGTGCAGAAGGCGTCGTTACGTTTGCATCTGCCATCATAGGTTTAGGCATCATATTGACCGGAGTAGCAGCCCCAAGATTAGTTCCAGGTGCCATGGCTGAGACATGAGAGGCATAAAGAAGATAGGTCCCTGCACTTGCAGCTCTTGCACCTTTGGGAGATACGTACATGATCACAGGTAAAGTACTGTTTGCAATCTCCTGTATCATTTCTCGCATAGAGCTCGACAATCCGCCTGGAGTATCTAATTCGATCAATATATACTGAGCATTTTGTTGTAAAGCTACTGTCATTCCCTCTTTAAGATAATAACTGCTTGCAGGACCGACAGTACCCTTTATCTCTAATTTCATGATTGTAGGTGTACTTGCTAAAAGTGGTAAAAATGTTATAAATAATAAAATCAGTAAGCGTTTCATCTCTTACACCTTTCATTCAGCATTTAAAGATACCTTCTATCTATCATAGCCAATATGTAAAAAGAAAGTCAATATCTTTGTGCTAAAATATAATCAAAGAGCTTTAAGATCCTCTAAGTTTTAGAGGATTTAAAAACTTTATTTTATATAAATTCTATGGAGAAATCACATGAAAAACTATATTCATAATGCCAATATCGGAACCTTTGAGATAAGACAGAAGAGTCATTTACTATATCAGCTTTGGTTAGGAGAAGAACTTCTCGGTGAATATGCAACGGCAGAACTTGCTGCTGAAGATGTAGCTAATTTTGAAACAAACTACATAGAATGGGACAAACTCGAAAATGAGCTTGAAAATGTACCAAGTGGTATTGCCCAATGGACTATGATCGATGAAGATACACCTCAAAAGTGATGCAGAAAGCCCCTACTCTTGAGAAGACCAACAATTTAAAGTTCATTGCGGACTGTCATTTAGGCAAGCTGGCAAAGTATCTAAGACTTATGGGTATAGATACACTTTATTTTCCACATATAGAAGATGATGAGCTCATTCGTATTGCCAATAAAGAAAATCGAATCATTCTTACCAGAGACCGTCATCTTTCGCAAAGAAAAAATGCACCTGCATTTTTTTTGGAACCTACAGATACCAAAACACAGCTCATAGTACTGATAGAGTACTATGAGCTAAAAGAGTACCATGTTCCTTTTAGCCGTTGTATCGTCTGTAACACTCCTCTTCAAGTTATTGAAAAAGATAAGGTCATAGACAAGCTACCTGAAAAAGTGAAAGAGTACTTCAATTATTTTGAATACTGTCCAAACTGTAATCGTATCTACTGGCAGGGAGATCACTATAGGCATATGGTCGAATTTTTGGTTCAAGTATTAAAAGAATCATAAGAAAGCTATACGCTTCAAGCACAATGGCACACCATCCATCACCATCAGATACAGCAGGTTGAAATATGCAGACACTTCTGGTCATCATGATTTATTCATAGGTTAAAAAGGATTTATATGATGAAGTTAACAACTATAATTTTATAGGCAATTGGTTTGGCTTCAAGTGCACGAGCTCAACACATGGCACAGTCTGATACTTTCATGAGTGAACCTTATAAGGTTTTCGTATTGTAAGTTTATTTATACCCTTTAAATTCTTCTCCAGGTCTAATATCTCTAGACTTCATCATACTTCATTTTAGTTCACATAGTATACTCATAAATGGTTCCATAACCCCAAAATTCATAATTTTTAGAAAGCTCATTCTTAATATCATAGACTTGAGGGAAAGTGTACTTTTGTTCGAGTACATTTGTTCCTTCTACTGTCATCAAATGTACTTTCACCTTGCGCCATTTTACAGAGCAGATATCATCAACTGCAAATGTGATAAGATATTCACAATTTGACTTAGTCTGTTAACCTAATAAAAAATCTTTTAAGTATGTTATGGCCTTTTAATCGTTAAAAATGGAAAACTACACCTAACTTTGGACCATAAAGGTCAAAGTCCTTAACAAGTCCATTACTTTTATCATAGTGAATATGACGGT
The DNA here is from genome assembly GCA_963785375.1 of Sulfurovaceae bacterium. Taxonomy (GTDB): domain Bacteria; phylum Campylobacterota; class Campylobacteria; order Campylobacterales; family Sulfurovaceae; genus Sulfurovum. Next base: position 6,415 of record CAWAVD010000006.1, on the reverse strand, counting down.
ATTCTAACAGCATATCTCCCCAGTCAAAACGATATCCAAGACTAGTACTAGCCTGCCAAGTAAGATCTGAGTCTCCGCCACCTATGTCAAATGTATAAGGTATATACCAATTTTCATTAATGCTATATGCCCCTTTAAAACCTATGAGTGCATCATAAAATTCAACAGAGGGAGAAAGACTTATATCTTTACTATTTATAGCTAAAGAAACATCGAAATCTAGAGAAAAATATCGCATACCAGCAATCACATCAAGTGTCATCTTATTTGTATCTACAATATTATACCCACCATAAAAGCTATTCAGCCATCCAGTAAGTTCTTGTTCTGAACCTACTGTTGTATCTAAATTTGGAAGATAAACTTCTTGAGAATCTGACATTTTCAAATAAATCATATCTGCAAGAAAGGACCATTTATCTTTTCTTGCCTCATAGCTCCCCATAAGAACCATATCAAGATTATCTATTGCATTAGATTCGACCTCTTCATCAGGTGCTCCATCACTTGGAATATTATACTTAAGCGTTCCATCAAGAGTAGGAAGCCATCCGTATATTGAAATGCTATGTTGCCAAGTGCTTGTAGCCATCGGTGCTGTTTCTACGACTGGTTCAACTGGAGCAATATCCCCACCAGCATTTACCAATATACAACTAAGTGCTGTACTTACAATTATTTTTTTCATTCTTTTCCTTTAAATTTTAGTTATTTTTTATCAATAAGGAGATGAAACTACTTTATATACTAAAGTATCACCCTGATAAAATGGTTGGTAGTATGAATTACTACATTTTTTATACGTAACATTGTTCACAATAACCGTTGTACATGTAGTGGGCATAGTTGATGCTGCAATCATAGAACCAATAGCAACTGCTGTTGAGAATCTAAGAATAGGATATCCATGATAGTGCCCATAATGCCCATGGTATCCTCCTCCATAATGATTTACATTCACATTCCTATTTACATTCCTATTCACGTTTCGATTTACATTTCGATTCACGTTTCTAGTCCTAGCTTCTAGTTTTTGAAATAGTGAAACATTTAGTTCCAATTGATCATTCTTTTTAGCGACTTGAAAAGAAGGAGAAAATAGACCTATCATAACGGAAACAACTGTAATTTTTATCAAAAATGTATTTTTCTTTTTCATTATAAGTCCTTTTTAGTTTGCACTTTCTATTGATATCTTAGAAACACCTTCAGGTGCAATAAAGACAAAATCAGTGTCGTTGATTTTTGAACCGGTTTTCCATGAAAGGGAAGTATTAATGCGGATCTGTTCCTCATCTGTATTATCAATCAGACTATAACTTTTTATAAACGGCTTGTCACCTGATGCTATCCATACATGAGCTTCTTTTTCCTTATCTTTAAAGGCGACATAATCACATTCAACACCATCAACATTCATCTTGCCAAAGTTTTTACTCGTTCTAAACTTCATTCGTTGCCCCATATTACTATAGATAAGTGATGCCAATGGTGCATTAATACCATATTTTTCTAAAATAAAATCAAGTGCACCATCAATGCTTTTAGGGGTCTGTAATTGTCCATAGTACTCATAATCATGGTCCAACATCGTAAAAGAACCATTATTGATATAATTACTTCTATTTACAGTATCGCCGTTAACATCCACACGTAATTTCCCTGGTCTATCCACCTTAACCGAAACTCTATGTTTTACTTTTTTCACCTTATCATTAAGTGTATATGCGTCCACTACAACAGCATCAAAAGCATATTTATCCATACTGCCGATATATTGATAGGCCTTATTAAGTATCTCTTTTGCAGTCTGTCCTTCTGCAAAGAGTTTTGTACCACTAAGCAAAATAACAATCCCTGCTGTACAGAAGATTTTTCTGGATAATCTCATTATCTTTTCCTTTTTCATGTATTATATTATTAAGAAACAAATGTAGTTTTTTTTATTCCAAATGGATAAGAGTATAACATAAGAAAATGGTTTTAATTATCAGAAAACTGCTAATTTGTAAATTGATACAATGTCTCTATGGGAGTCTCTTTAAACATCTTTTTATACTCTGAAGAAAAATGGCCCATATGAAGAAAGCAGTGGGCAAGAGCAATATCAGAGACTTTTATATCCTTTGCATTAGCCTTTATAAGCTTGTCTCTGATCATATTGAGTCGAAGTTTTTGTAGATACTTCTTAGGTGTGAAACCATATGTGGATTTAAATAGATGATAGAGCTGCCGTTCACTGATTCTTAAATCTTTAGCCAGTTGTGGAATACAAATGTCGTTTAATAGATTTGTCTCAAGGACATTACGTATTTTAGTTGGATCCATCTTTACACGATTTTTGACTTTTGGCTCAAAATCAACACAATTAAAGATATGCTCCAAAATCTCTATTTCAATTCCTTCATACATCTCTGGAGTGATTTTCGAATGAATATTCTTTAACGTAGAAATCCATTGATCCAATCCCTGTAAAAAAACATTCAAAAGATCTGGATTGATTAATATACGTCTTTGATCTATCGTAAATCGGGCATCTTCACCAAAATAATCATAAAATGCTTTATGAAAAAGTGTCTCATCTATGGCAATCGTAAATACTTCATTTTTACCGCTTGCTAAAAAGTCCAATTCACCGCCACTTTGGGTTATGACAAGTTCATGGGAATTTATGACTCTGTTTTGAAAAGTATAATGGCTACGCGTCTTAGTATAATTCAGAAGAACCGACTTTTTTGGGAAATCACCCTGAATCATCAAACCTTGTGAATGATATTCATGTGCAAGCTGTATATGAGGTGTGTGTACACCATAAAGGGAGACGCTGCACAAAGTGGAGCCCATCTCTTTATATATGATATTCCACTCTTTAGAATGTAGTTGCATCATCTCAAGATCCAAAGTAGGTTCATCGACAATAAGACCAGCTGGAAAAAGAATATCTGACATAAACTAACACCACCTCTATATCTCACTCATTTAATTATCATACCACAGTTCAATTGAATTTTTTATATTTTTAATGAGCGAGGCAGAAGGTAATCTATTCTGAAGAGCAAATGTGTTGTAACAATTTTATTTAAATATCAGTGGTGGAACTTGGCTTTTATCTAAGTTCCACTTTTAAAAATTTATTATTTTACTAACTCAAAATCACCTGGCTTCCAAGTTTTATCAAACCATGGTTGCAGTGGTCCATAAAGACGGAAGAGAACATTCCAGCTTTTCCCTGGAACAGTTTGCACCCAGTTCGATTCATGACCTTTTGGGGCAGTTGGCCCAAACCAAACATCTACTGATGTATCAGGATTGATCACAATACCTTTTTTCTGACTTCCAATACTTGGAAACTGCTGATCAGTTTGGAGCATTGAGCGTGTCTGATTATCATACACTACAAGTGACCAGAAATTTTTGGCCGGAATATGTGGTGGTAAATGAATCTTATAAGTCTTGCTTCCATCCAGTGGCTTACCCGTTGAATCCGTAGTTGTAGCTCCATATTGTGAACCGATACCGACTCTTTTCATTGCCATTGCAGGTGTGATTCCAGTAGCATAGTAGTGAAATAAAACACGACCATCCAAATTACGAACACCTGGTTGTTTTAAAAACTCGTAACTTCCTCCAGGAAAACTTGTAAACCATTGTCTATCTTTATAATAGTAAACTCCATCCATACGAGGACGGAAAGTTAATGCACGAGCTGTTGCATTTGCCACGGCAACTGATTCCGTAAGAATTTTTTTCATGCGTGCATCTGGAGCAAATTTTTTACCCTTTTCAATTCCAATAGCGGCTAGTAAACCTAAAGTTTCTGGATTGAGTGCCTCGTTTGGTTCAGACTGAACAATTGTATTTACTTCTTCATAAAAATGAAAATCATTCGCGTGGATAGTATTGAATTCTTTACCTGAAACATTGATAAATTTCATTGGTGGAGGATTACTCGCGTCAGATAAGAGATATGATTTAAAGTACTTTTTAGTATTATCTATAGATGTCTTAGTACTACCATTATCCAAAAACCCACGATAAAACATGAGGTTACCATAAGTTGGTGAACGTAAAACAGTATAGCCTTTTGGAATTTCCCCTTTGTACTTAGGAGGTAAAAGCAAGTATTTACCTCCTTTACCTTTATCTGGTCCCGCATTACCAAAATCTCCTACGTACTTAAACCAGTGGTCATCTATAATGCCAAGCACATTTGGTGGTGTTTCAAGAACTAATGGCCCCTTGCTAGTATCTAGCCACATCATATGATATATACTCTCAGTATTTGGGGTTAAATAGAGTGATTTTGAATCCATTAGGTTTTCCATGATGATCATAGTCTGGTTATTATTAGCCCCTTGAGACCCCCATCCTGTACGAAAACCTTCAGCTGAGGCACCTGGAACACAATTAAGAAAAGCTTCTACTCCACGCATAAAGTCAAGATTATCATACACTTTTTGTGTAGTTTCATCATCAGGAAAACCATCAAAAAAGTTTAATGTACCTAAGCGTGTTTCAACGCTGGCAGGGGTGGTAATAGATGCGGGGATGTCAGTCGTCATCTTCATCTTCGGTATTTCAGCAGAACATACGCTACTCATGGTCAAACCGGCAAGAAGTCCAATGGTAATTTTTGAAAGTGTTTTCATAATTTATTTCCTTTTTCTTTTAAATTTTGTGAAAAGAGCTATTTAACCAATTCAATATCACCAGGCATCCAGGTCTTGTCGAACCATGGTTGCAGTGGACCGTAGAGTCGTAATAATATATTCCAACCCTTTCCTGGCATGGTCTGAATCCAGTTGCTTTCGTGCCCTTTTGGTGCCTTCGGGCCAACCAGATTGTGTATGAACCATCTTCATTCGCTTTCACTGACGGATTATTACTATCAAGTCCAGCCGATTTGTGATTGAGTTCCAAAATTGAACGGGTCTGGTTGTCATAGATACGTAAATGACCAGAAATCCTTCACAGGTGCAGGGCTAGGAAAAGTTTACTTTATAGGTTTTTCCGCCATCTAAATAACGGCCTTGCGAATCGTGCGCTCCGATCTCGTAAGCCGAACCTGTACCCAACCTTGGGTTTAGCCAAGATAGCCGGGGTGATAAGCAGTTGCGTAGTAATAAGATAATTCGGTGATCTCCAAACAGATCTTCCATTGTTCATGAATTCATCGCTACCGCCTGTAAAGCTGCATTACCACTGGCGCTTACCCCCATACTCCTCGGCACTATTTAGGGCAGGGAGGACAAAGTAATTGATACTCGCTGCTGCATTACCAATAGCAACGCCTTCTGTGAGAATCTTTTTCATACGTTCATCCGGCTCAAAAGGTTTGCCCTTTTTTATACCGATTGCAGCAAACTGTCCTACCAACTCAGGGTTAAAAGCATTCGCAGGTTCATATTGGATGAGCTGCGTTTAAGTAAGCCCAGTAGTCGTAGTCGTTAGCGTGGATAGTATTGATCTTTACGCCCGAAGCATTAACTACTCTTCCTTTTTTAGGTGGGATTGTTCAACATAGAGAGGGGATAGATGCGAAATTGCGTTCTAAGACCTTTAAGTAGCGCCTTCTAAGTCGCCGTCCTTAACCAATGCACGTAGAAACATCCAGTTGCGATAAGTTGATGTCTTGATAACACGAAAGCCATCAGGAAGTTGGCCCCTTATAGTCCGGGCCAACAAAACATACTTGCCAGCCCTTTCCTTGGTTAGGACCGGTAACTCCAAAGTCAGTGACTCAGCGGAAGAAGGCAGTACATCAACCACCCCAACAAGACGCCCGGCAGGAACTTCAACAATCGCTGGCTGATCTTTGACATTCATTTCAGCAAACACGTGCAAGGTGTAGTGGTATTGAAAGTCTGAGGAAGATGTTTGAGCATTTAGCCAAGGTTTTCCAAGAAGGACAAGGTCACCCGGTTTTCCACCGGCTTGCTTGAGACCTTACGGCGTAGCGTTAAGATCAGTTGCTATCGGTGCTCCATTTAGAAATGCATTCGACAGCTCGGGAGAGGTCCAGGAAATCATAGGTCTTTTTAACCGTCAACATCACTGGGCATACCGTCAAAAAATGGATTTCTCCCCAGCATTCCTGTTTCCACCTTTGTTCGGGTGTGGTTAAACTTTTGGGCACATTTGCCTTATATGTAGGTTCTGAAGCATAAGTCGAGGAGAGAAGCCCTGTTGCCAGCGTGGCCGAAAAAGCAAGAAATATAGAAATAAATCCTTTTCTTTTTAACATATATATATCCTTTTGAGATTTCCAAATATTACTAGTATAAAATAGATATTTTTTGGTTACTATTTTTTATCTTAACATAAAAATAATATGGCTACTATCAGAAAAGTGCAAATTTTTTAATTGCTAGTTTAATAAAAAGACTCTCCTCTGATACAACTTAACTACACCAAA
>CAWAVD010000005.1:0-43548 GCA_963785375.1 Sulfurovaceae bacterium | reverse complement strand
TAGAACGATAGTTTGCACTACCATAGTTACGCTCATAATATTTTCCCATCATGAAAATACCAAGTAGTGTTATAAGTAATGAAACACCATATAAGGTACTTTCTCTTGTTTGCAGCACAATAAGCATTGGCGCATTAAAAAATAGTATATAGTATGCCAATTTATATAGATTTGTTGTATGGTTTGATTTATAAAGAGAAAATAACGAAGCAATCAGTGTTAGGATAACAATTGGCGTTGATACTGTTTGTGTAATCTTATGAGAAAGTATCATCCCACAAATAACTAGTAAAGAAGAAAGATAAAATATCTTTTCTTTACCTAATATATTCGTCTTTTCAAAAAAAAGATAATAAGGTATGCCAGCAAATAATAGCAGTAAAATAAGATCTATCAACATGACTCTCTCCCTTTAAAATATTTTGAAGTATTTGATGTACATATCAGATATGTAACCTTCTTTTGCCAACATCTTATATACTCGCCATTTAAATTTATTGGGTTTATGCTCACCTATAGGTATACCAACAAAGTGTTGCTTATAGGTAAAATACCAGCCAATAATCATGATAGCTATCAACATAAGTAGTGTCACCGTTCCTGATATGTGAAGTGTAGCAACGTCATAAAAGAGAGAACCATGTTCACCATATAGGAAGTGCTCAAGTGTAAGCCCTACAAACTCATAGGTAAATAACACTATGATAAATGAACTGATCAGTGCAAGAATGACTTTTGGTGAGTTTGCTTTAGATACTTCAAAAAAGGATAAAAAGAGTTGCGTACCAGTAAGCCAAGCAAATGCAAGTATGAGAGTAGCTACGTTAAAGTCGAAGAAATTTTCTCCAAGTAGTAATTTCACCCCGATGAAAACAATCACTGGTAATACAGTAAAGAATGCGATCATACGGAACATGTTTATACTATTATATTGTGGTTTCTCTGCCCAGAAAAGTTCATGGGAAAGCCGTCTTGGAATATTGGGATCTTTTCTCGCCTGATTGATAAGACTTCCTGACTCCAAGAAGAGAGAGGCTTTGAAGATACCATGTACCATAAGGTGATAGATCGCGAGCGAGAATGCTCCAAGTCCAACCTCCATGATCATATATCCCATCTGACCTACTGTCGAGTAGCCAAGTGAACGTTTGATGTCAGATACTGCAAGCATAAGGATAGATGCAAAGACAGCAGTGATGAGACCCATAACAAAAGCAACATTCAGTACTGCTGGTGTCAAGAGCAGTAAGAATGCCATTTTATTGAGTAGGATACCACCAACATTTACGACACCAGCATGCATGAGAGCAGAGACAGGTGTAGGTGCCTCAGAGGTATATGGCAACCACAGATGAAATGGTATAATAGCTGATTTCATCATCGCTGCAAACAAGAAGAGGAAACCTATAGTATATATCATAGGATCATCTATAGGTCCACTTTTGGACATCTCTAGCCATTTTTGACTAAGTTCTGCCAACTCAAAGCTACCAAAGGTTTTATAGGTAAGGATAACTGCGATGATAAATAATAGATCGGCCAATTTATGTACAAGCATGGTCCATCCACCATTTTTAATGGCAGATTTTGATTCAACATTAAAGGAGATAAGGAGATAGAGACTGATACTCATAAGTTGCCATGCAATAGTAAGAATGATCAGGTTATTACTCATTACAAGAAGGTAAATAGCTGAGAATATAAAGTTTAAAAGTATAAAGAACCTTTTATATCCGGGTTCATCCCACATATATTTTGTAGAGTACTTTCGAATAACAAGACCTAGTATGGCAACATAGGGTACGAGTATTGCAGAGAGTTCATTGTATATCAGGTATCCTCCAAAACCATAAATAACTTCATCTGTACTCATCACATAATAGGTGCCGTAGAGTCCTAAAAGTGCAACGATAGTTGAAAAAAAGATAGCTACTTTAGGCATCAGTTCTTTTTTTGTTAAAAACCCTATTAGAATTGCAATACCAACAGGTAAAAACGGAATGAATAAAACTAGTTTTTCCACGTAAAACTCCTAATATCTACTAAACTATTTTCTTAAAGAGACCATTATAGATTATTTTTTTATAATAAAGTCTATTTTTGTTCTAAAATTTAGAGTAAAGAGTTCCTAGTGTTACTACTTTACTATATAGTATAAGTGTTTAATATATTTGCCGGTATTTAACATTAAACACATTAATCTATTGATTACAACGAATTCAAATAACAAATTCTATAAATGAGTGGCATATACGACCTTTAGATTAAGATACTATTTTTCATATATAATGTTTGGACAGTTGTAATCTAGTAAAATATAGATCAAAAGAATTAGATTAATCAAAATTTAATAATTATTATTTTATATTATAATTATTAAAAACTGTGTTTTATATTATGCATATTTTATGCTAATAATAAGAAAAATCAAAGGTTTTTACAGTAAACTCCATTTTGAAAACATATAGATGCAGTTGATTAAGAATTTGTCATGAAGATTACCAATACGTATTATTAAGGTTTTTTTGTGTAAAGTTTGCTTGAAGCTTCATTACTATTCTATTGATTATGATGATTTAACATAATTATTATAATTGATATATATGTTTAAATTATCATGGAGTAAAGGAGTAAGAATGTATTATGTAGCAAAAGTAGATGCAGATAAATGTGCAGAGTATAAATGTAATACGTGTACTTTATATTGTCCAGAAGCGAATACGCTAATGTTCGATAAAGAGGGGAATACATCTTGGGTAGATGAAGATAGATGTAAAGGGTGTGCACTTTGTGTATATGTTTGTACTGATATGCTTGATCGTAATTGTATTACAATGGAAATGGCTGGACAAGAAGGCTAAGTCTAGATTTTAGATTTAATTTAAAAAAATTTTATAGGAGAAGTTATGGCAAACCAAGGTCCTGCGTATTATTCACCGTATCCGGCGGCTACGTATGAAGGTGTAATTACACCACCAGAAGGTAAAGCACTTTTATTAGAAGATGTAGTTGATGAAGAAACTGCAATGAGAGAGATGTGCAAGAGTGATGTTGACAAGTGAAAATGCAACTATTTTCCCTGGTCCTCAAGTATTATATGGATTCAATGAAGAAGCTAAAAAGAAAGCTACACTTATTAAAGAGATGTCAGAAGTTCTTAATGCTAAAATGATTCCAATGTATGATTATAGACCAAAGTATCCAAAAATTGATGCTGAAGTTGAGATCAATCCAAATCATCCAAACTTAACAATTTGGCATAACAATATTAAAGCAGCAATTTTTATTGGTGTTCACTGTCATTATGCAAATGTTGCATTAAAGATTGTAAGAGCAGAAACAGATTGTTATACAATCGCAATTTGTGGTTTGTCAGGGCATGAAGATGCAATGGCTACATTAAGAGACCAGCATTCTTCAGAGCTTGAGAAATTCATCAAGATAGCTAAAGAAGTTAAAGCTGAGCTTGGTAAATAGGTAGGAGATTATAATGAGTAAAATAACTGATATGACAGCAACACATAACTGGTCTGGACAGAAATTAGTTTCTACAGATCATATGCTTTTCGAAGCTCCAAGAGAAAAGCACTTCATGACTGGTTCTGAAGTTTTAAAAGAAGCAGTAAAAAGATGTACAGTTGATGCATCTGTATCGTATCCTATTACACCACAATCTGAAGCAGCTCACCTTATCGGTGAACTTTGGGCAGAAGGTTATGTAGGTACATACTTTAGAGGGGAAAATGAATTCGGTGTAATGTCTGAAGTTGCAGGTTGTGCAATGGCAGGTGCAAGAACAATTACAACAACTTCAGGTCCTGGTACTCTAAGAGCAATGGAAAACTTTGCACAATGGTCTGGTACTAGAATTCCTTGTCAACTTATCCTAATGGCACGTGGTATTAACTCACCACTTACTATTCAGCCAGATAACTTGGAAGTTTCTTATATGCTAGAAACTGGTTGTATGATTTGGTATGCTGAGAACGTTCAAGAACTATTTGATATGTCAATTGCTGCATTTACAGTTGCTGAAAAGCCTGATGTACATGTTCCAATTATTACTGTAGTTGATGGATTCTTTGTATCACACACTAGAGAAGCTGTTATGCTTCCAGCTGATGATATTGCACTTCAGCCATATAACCCATATGCAGCTCCACTACCTGCGATTGATTCAGAAACACCTCCGGGACGTTTCTTAAGAGATCCATTCGTAATGAAGTCTAACTATATCTCTTATGCTACACATGCTTCTTGGCAGTTTGAAGTTAGATCTGCTGTAGAACGATCTAGTCCATATGCAGAGCACTTCCTAAATGGTTTAGTACATGTTACTGGTACTGAAGATGCTGAGATCGCATTTGTTACTTGTGGTACGGCTTCTAACCAAGCTAAAGAGGCAGAAAGAGAATTAATGAAATTGGGAGTTAAATCGAAAGTTATTAAGTTAAGAACTATCAGACCTTTCCCAGAAAAAGAACTTCTAGAAGCTCTAGAGGGTGTAAAGCATGTATTTGTACCTGAGTTCAACGTTGTTGGTTGGCTAGAAAAAGAAGTAAAAACTGCACTATATAAGAAATGTGACGCTGATGTTGTTGGCGGACCAAGAGTTGGTGGTGGTATGAGTATGCCTGCTGAAGCAATCATTAAAGAAGTTATGGAAAAAATAAACCCTGGAAAAGGAGCATAACATGGCAATTGATATATATAAAATCAACCCTGAGTTTAGAGACATTATGCCTAAAGAGATCATTGAGCTCGAAGAAAACGCTACATGGGCTCAAAACCAAGAGAAACCACGTGGTATTAAAGAACTTCCAGATACTAAAGAGTTGTTAGAAGAGCACTCTTTATGTGCTGGTTGTCCAGAAGCAGCTGCATTGAGATATGTCCTTTCTTCACTACCTAAACCTGAAGAAACAATCATTGTAAACTCTACAGGTTGTACATCTTTAATGTTCCCACATATCGCACTTCATACTGTGCACTCACTTTTTGGTAACCAAAATGCTGTTGCATCTGGTATCAAAAGAGTTTTAGACTGGAGATTTCCAGAAACTGAAAAAGATGTTGTTGTTCTAGCAGGTGATGGTGCTACAGTTGATATCGGACTTGACTATACACTACAGTCATTCTTTAGACAAGAAAAGATCACAACTATTTGTTTTGATAACGAAGTATATGCTAATACAGGTGGACAAGAGTCTGGTTCTACAGCTAAAGGTCAAGTATTTAAAATGGCTCCAACTGGTAAAAAGTTTGAGAAAGTACCTATGTGGGAACTTGCTACAACTTCTGGTTGTCACTATGTTATGAACATGACAGCTTCAGCACCAAAAGCAGTTGCCAAAGCAGTTAGAGAAGCGATTTTAGTTGCAAGAGAAATCGGACCAACTTTCCTTAACATTTACACTCCATGTATTCTTGAAATCGGATTAAGTGCAAATGAAGGGCTTGGTGAAATGAAAGATCAAGATAAAGATAGATTTGCATCTTACAAGCATGTATCTGAAGAAGCAGAAGCATACTTGAAAAAATGTAAAGCGGAAGGAAAATTATAATGGCAAAAGATTCGATTAAAGTAAGACTGCCTGGTCTAGGTGGGCAGGGAGCAGTTACAGCTGCACATATTGCAGCTACAGCAGCGGATACGGAAGGTTATTATGCGGTTTCTAATCCATTTTTTGGTGCTGAAAAACGTATGGCTCCATCTGAGAGTTATGTAAGAATCGGTACAGTGCCAATTTATGATAGAGGTGAAGTTATTTATCCTGATATCATTATGATTTTCCACCCACAAGTTATTACTATGGGTAAATCTTATACTATGCCTTTCTATGCAGGTATTAAAGAGAATGGTCTTGTTATCATTAACAGTGATCATGATCTTTTGACTGATGCAGATAAGAAAACACTAGATGACTTAAATGTAAAAGTTCTTACAAAAGACTTTACACAGTTTGCTATTGATAAAGCAGGAACTGAACTTGCTACAAACATGGCAATGTTAGGTGCATTATTTGGTGCTTTAGGAACGGTCAGTAAACCTGCAATTGAAGAAGGTATTAAAGACAGATTCCTTAAAAAATATACAGCTTCAGGTGGTACAGCTACACTTGACTCAGTAATTGAGAAAAAGTTTAAGAAAAAACAAGAACTTATCCAAAAAAACCTTGACACTGCTTCTGCAGCATTTGACTTAACTGCTGCATGGGCAAAAGAGGTTGGTTTAGTACAAATTCTAGACAATCCAGAGAAGTAATTCTTAATATAGCAACTGTACCTTTGGTACAGTTGTTAACCTGACACTACACAATTCACTTCACTTACTAAATTTATTTTATAACCCTTTACTGTTGGCATAAAAGATTATTAAATAAATTTATAAAAAATATATACTCAAATTTTTAAGGTACAGTCATGATACAATCATTTATTATTACAGGATTTTTAGGTGTTGGTAAAACTACCATGCTCACCAATACGGTTAAAGAACATTTTAGTGATAAAAAAGTCGCTATTGTAGTCAATGAGTTTGGTGATATAGGTGTTGACGGTAATATATTGAGTAATGTATATAGTGAGGTACTTGAAATATCAGAAGGTTGTATTTGTTGTCAATTAGCCCAAGAATTTGAAAGTGGAGTGATTGAAATTATTAATAAGTATAACCCTGAAGTTATATTTGTAGAAACATCAGGAGCATCTGAACCGTTTCCTATCTTTTTATCTCTACAAAACCTTGGTATCTCAGTTGAGGGTGTTATCTGTGTTATAGATTCTAAAAACTTTGACTCTTACAAGGATAACTCAACAGCCAAATACCAAATTGGTGGATCGAACATTATGGTATTGAACAAAACAGACCTTGTCAATGATGATGAACTGGAAATAGTTAAAAATGAGGTTGATGCGATTAAACAAGAGTACAATATCAAAAATACGCTTACAGGTGCAATGATATTTAACAACTATGTTATTAACAGTGCTGAACAAGGTATAGTGAATCAAGATGTGTTTGAAGGTGTTTATAAAGTTGAGGAGATTGTAGGATTGGCAAAAGATTATGAACATCTTGATCATACCACAAAAGATTCTATCACTCAGAAGGTTGCTTATCTTAAAGATGATATTGAGTTTATGGATGTAGATGCAGTTTTAAAAAATCTTCCTAAAAGTATTTATAGGGTAAAAGGTGTTGTGAAAACGAAAGATGTACCAAAACCTATCGTTATTAATTACTCTTTTGGTAATGTCTCATTTGATGAGTTAGATGAGTATAATGAGAGATCAATCTTAATATTTATCGGGGAATCTATAGACAATGATGTGAATCTGTTAAGTGAAAAATTTGACTTTTTAAATGTACCTAGATTTAAAGTTGCTAAGTAGTTTTTAGACAGTATTATTTTTTACTTTTTGGTATATAGCCTTTCATAGGTAGTGCCCTTAAAGTGATATGTTGATTGAATTTTAACCATCTATTTATGCACACAAGACATTAATGTAGTTATAATGGCTATAAATAGATCGAAAAGAATATATTGAAGGACAATGATGACAAAATTTACAGATGTAAAACTAAATGATGAAATATACTCAATGGTGTTTGGTTTAGGAAAAGTAATTTTTGTATTGACTAAATCGCTTAGATTAGATGGATATTACGTATTTGAAGTCGAGTATAAAAATGGTCAGAGAGTACACTATACTGAAGATGGTAGACCTAGTTGGTGTAAAGACAAAAATAAATGTACTACAACCATATGTTATAAAAACGAAGTAAATTTTGATCAACTTGATACAAAACCGAAAAGAAAAATACTAACAAAAAATAAAATTGATAAATTAAGATATAAAGATGCTTTGGAAATGATGAGTCCGGCGGGTGGTTGGATAGATGCAAACTTAATGCCTGATATTATGGTTGATAATGCGATTAATAATGAACAGTTTCATTTATTTAGAAAAAAGAAAAGTCAAAAAGATAAAGGGCTGTAGTTTTAGAACTAGATATTTTAAGTCATAAAAATTTAGAGTATAGGCATACAGTGGATAGATATGTATTATACAAATGCATCTTTTTGTTTTAAAAGTATTATATAAAGTTCTTCAGTAGACAAGGGATGATAATAGTAGTAACCTTGTACACAGGTACAGTTTCTACTTATTAAGAATTGTTCCTGTTCTAATGTTTCTATGCCTTCAGCAATGAGATTAATATTCAGACTTTCTGCAAGTGCAACAATAGAATTAATAATGGCAATATCTTCTTCATCTTCCGGTATATCCTCGATAAAAGATTTATCAATCTTAAGTCTATTGATAGGTAGTTTTTTTAGTAGTGATAAGGATGAGTATCCTGTTCCAAAGTCATCGATGGAAATGTTTATTCCAAGAGTACTGATCTGTTTTAGTTTACTTATGATATCCATAGGATTTTTCATCATATGGCCTTCTGTGATCTCCAATTCCAGCCATTCTGGTCTAAAACCAAATGTTTTCATACTTTTTTGAATGTTAGGAATAAAATCTATATCTTCTAATAGTTTCATTGAGATATTGACTGCAAGAACCCCAGGCGATAGTCCTGAATTATGCCATTTGGAAACCTGTTCCATTGCTTTTTGTATAGTCCATTTATCAATCTCAATGATCATGCCTGTTTCTTCTGCAAAAGAAATAAACTTTTTAGGAGTTAACAGTCCTTTGACTGGATGATGCCATCGAATTAATGCTTCCACTCCAATTATTTGTTTGTTAGATAGATCAATTTGAGGTTGATAGTGAATAATAAACTCACCATTATCAATGGCTTGACGTAATTGTGTCTTCATCTTCATTTGTTCTAGTGCAAGTTTTGTCATCTCAGGAGTATAGAATTGAAAATTGTTTCGTCCATTTTCTTTTGCAATATACATAGCAGTATCTGCATATTTTAAGAGGTCCTTTTCATTATCTGCATCCCTAGGATAAAGACTAATTCCAATACTACATGAGATATAGAGTACATGATCATTTATATAGATTGGCTCAGAGAAGATATTTAGTATATCATATGCTAATTTTGATACATCTTGTACCTGGATTAAATCTGCCATAATAATTGTAAACTCATCTCCTGCCAAACGAGCTAGGGTATCTTCTTTACGAATGGAGGATCTTAGTATATTGGCTACAATTTTTAAAACTTCATCTCCTATATCATGACCTAAAGAATCATTGATCTCTTTAAACTTGTCCAGATCAATAAAAAAGAGTCCTAAGCCTTCTTGCTGCAGTTTTGCCTTTTTAATACCTTGTTTTAGTCGTCTAGAAAACATTGTTCGGTTAGGAAGTCCTGTAAGTGAATCATGATGTGCCTGATGATGTAAAATACTTTTTTGTTTTTTCACTTGATTTTCAACCATGATTCGTTCTGAAATATCCTTGCTTAACTGTTCTTGTGTATTTTCAAGCTCTCTGGTCTTCTTTAATAAACGTTCATTTATTTCACGTAGATCACTTGTTTTTTGTTCAATTTTACTTTCTAAAACCTTCTGATTATGATTTTTAACTTTTAAAAGTTCTTTTTGTACGTATATCTTTTGAAGATTTGCTTCATGATATTTATTTGTTAGAATAAGTGAGAAAAAGAGTATTTCTATAAAAGCACCTAATAAAAATGTGTATCTAGTTATATCTGTATTGTCTAAAATACCATTAAAAGTGAGTATCATCAGGCCCATTGCAGGCATATATATGATAAGTGCTATGAGGTAATACTGGGCACTCATATATCCCTGTAACCATATTTTTACAGCTACCATAAGCAGGAATGTCAAAAAAAATGATGAAAAAATATTAAACATTAAACTACTGTAAGGGATATTCTGTGATATCAAGATTGCAAAAAGAAGAAAAATCATTATTGCTATTTTAAATATCATGTCCACAGAGGGCATGCGTTCTTTTAACTCTAAAAACCTACTTGAAAACAATAGGAGAAATATGAGAACAAATGTACCAACAACGTGTAGTCCTTCAGGCCAACCCTTAAAACCAAAATCTAGGTAACAAGCACAATTCATACCTATAAATACTATAAAAGATATTATATATGCAATATAATAAGCAAATACACGGTCCTTAATGACTATTAAGTTATAAATATTTAATAAAATAATAATGAATAAAACAGAAGCATACATAAAATACATTTTTGTTATAGAGATACGGCTAGGTCTGAAGAACTCTTCTGCTGTAAATATTTGAAATTCCCCAATATGTCCCGATATTGTTTCACCTTTTATATAGTATGTTGTACTTTCTCCGGGTAATAGATGCAATTCATAAGCAGGATTATTGTCTTGAATAGTTCTTTCTTTAAGTCCAATATCAAGCCCATTTTTGTGTACAGTCCATTCAGTATTCTCTTTGGTATAGAGATCCAGTTTTGTCCATAAGGGTTCTGTAAAATAAAGTACAAATTCTTCATGATTACTTTGATTTTTCAGGTCTATTTTAAACCATGAGGTTCCAGTATGATAACCTAATGAAAACTGACTAGGTAAGATATGTGTAAAATTTATTTTTTCTATATCTTGAATATTAAGTAAATTACTATCATCATAGAAATAGTGCAGGGCAAAGTCATCATACTGTAGTTTTTCATCCGTTAGTGTAACTGCAGCAGATATCACAACTGTACAAATGATTAATAACACGAATATTTTTTTAAGCATGATACCCAGCTATTCATATAAAATTTTGATTTGAAAACCTTGATTAATTTATTAATATAAATTATAATCTTTTATTCTTAAAGTTAATTCTATAAAATATATGGATGAGTAGACATGGTAGAAGTAGACAGATATTATCTATTAGAAGCTCATATAAACTAAATACCATACCGCGAAAGAAAAACTTTTTTGTTTCATTCTGGGTGCTTTTATGCATTTAAAGTTCTTTTATTCTTCTCTTTTTTCTTTTCTTCTATCTTTTCCAGTAAAAGTTGTAGTAGACAAGTTTCTAAAATCATCATTTAATCTGGTACCAGACATTTTTTCAAATTCATCAAAATCTTCACTGTAAACGGTGAATGATATTTCAGTTACATGAACCATATTCCATTTTTCTGCAAAGACTTCTTTTTGGAATGCAACATGGGCAGAAATAGGGAGATTCTCTCCTGTTGCTCCAGAATCATCATAGGTAAACCTTACAAACATTGGTTTAAGTTCCAATTCTTTTATCTGGTCTATCTTTTCTTGTTTCGCATTGGCAATACTATGTTCATCTACATTAGGGTCTTCACATCCAAAATACCTTCCAGTAAGGACTCTTTTAAATGTTCTTCCCGGAGGATCTGGAACATACTCTTCTGTCTTTTTACCAAACAGATTTCGTAACTTCTCTATCATGCTACTCCCTTCTCTTGATATTATACAATATATTTTTAATGAAGAAGAAATAGATGACATATTTATGTAAGATTGATTTAATTAAATATCCAATATAATCTTTACTTAAATGTTTTTTTAAATATTATTGATTATGCCAAACTTGTTGTGAAGCAAGGACGGAAAGCCATGGGTCTTGCATTGTAAGATTGCCAGGTTACCATACATACATAATGGAGAGTTATGTATAGTTCTTCTTTATTTACGCTTTTATACATATCTTATATCATTTAAATTATTTGTTGTGCTAGCGCACTAACCCATATTATGTCTTGAAACTTCAATAGTTTTAAAAGTAAACAATACTTACAAATCGAGGATTATAATGTACGTCAGAGATCAGCCTATAGAAGAAGAAAATTTAGACTGGGGCGAAGATCTTGAAAAGATCGATACTCCAGAAATAGATGCTGAAAAGATGGAAACTAGACATGTTATCCACCCTTCCACTGAACACAATAAATTAGTATTTCAGAAAAAAATTAAATTCAGTCAAATCAATATAAAAAAAACCATTCAAAATATATTAGATGAACACGGGGAAGTCTATTTACTTTTTGGTCTTTTAACGCTTCCCTACGTCATTGGTTTTTTTGTTGTAGTATGTATCTTATTGTATGGGGGTGTACCTATTGATCGTTTTTTCAGTTTGAAAGAAGGTATCTTCCATTTTGAACTATGGTCCATTGGTGTATATATTTTTGTAACAGTAGGAGTTATATGGTTAATTATATCACTTTTAGTACAAAGAAGATAAACAATATTTTTTCGTCTTATAAATTACTAATCTATGCTCTATCCGCACTTCATTATCCGTGAACCACTTCGCCCTAAAGAGTGAACTTCCTAAATAACAGTAACCAATGTCACTAAATTTGAAAGGCTTTTGTTAAGTACAAAGGCTTGTTCCCAGCCCAAAATATGTTAATCTTCTTTTTAAGATGGTTTTTGATGCCTGAATATCAGGATTAGTTTTAAATCCGCATTTGATACACCAAAATTTATCTTGTTTAGGATAATTATATGTACTCTGTTTCGCACTTAATACATTCGAGTGAAGTGTATTTGGGATCAACTTTTATGAATAATTTGTCATTTGGCATAGTTTGTTTGTATTCCAGCATGGCTGAAAAATTGATAGCATGAAGTGTTTAGAATGGTTATGTTTATTCCTGATTTCTGTTTTACTTTTATTACAGTGTTGATACTTAATAAATTAAATGTAAAGTTGATCATGGATATAAGAAGTGTAGTAATAGTTAATATAATTCCACCCAATGAAGGGTGGAATTAAGAAGTTAAATTATAGTGTTTGGTATGAGTAGCCACTTCTGTAATTAATAATTTTTTCTCTATATTTATTAGCTCTGTCTAACCATCCGTCTGCTGTAGTAGGGAATTGACCATTTGCACCTTTTTGCATATAGTAGACTTTGTATGTTGCAGATACATCTGTTTTACCAGAAATATCGTATGTCAATGTATATGTTTCAGTTTCATTTGGACTTAATCGGTTGTCTTTATCAACCATATTTGAATCAAATCCTGGACGTACTACAAATACTTTTGGTGTTTGCGCATTCCATCATGATCATATTTTTTACCTGTTTCATGTCCATAGATACGTGTAAACATTCTGATGCACTGTATCAACAATAGCAGCATTTGTTACAGTACCTGTTGTTTTACCAGCTGTGATCGTCTGATCTTTGATTGTCGAATCAGTTCCGGTAACAGTTACTGGACGTACCATCAAACTTTTGAGATGTTACAGCACCATTAAGGTCTGCTACTTTTCCTGGGAAGTCAAGATTTGCACTTCCATTGTCTAGCCACTGTTACAGTTGTCAGCTGAGAAGCATGCAGTGTTTTCCCCTTAGAGTGTGCTAATGTGTTTGTAGCATCTGCAAATGTTGATATCACCTGTACTTGCTGTTGGAGTTAATTTATTACCATCTCCATCTGTAACAATTAGACGACTTAAGTACTCTTCTCATAGGATGTGCACCAGGGAACATATGGGCAGTTTTATTTGATAATGTCGTCGTAACAGTTAAAGTATCTCCATTGTACACTTGTATTAATACTAGCATCAAATCCACTTTGAATTTTTGCAGTTACACTTGTTTTCTGACCAGTTTTACTTGCACCCAAGAATGCATGAGAGTTCAACCAACCAGCAGCAACTGGGTTGTCATCACCATAATCATCTGGATCTTCAGGATCAAAATGACCAGTTAATGCAGGATTATCTGCAAGTGTAAATAATTTGTCTGGACGTGCCCATTGATGAAGTACCGTACCTTCTATTCTTTCCATATGACATTTCTGACATTTTGGTGAGCTTAATGTATCAGCAGATGCTACATCATCACCAGTTGTTACTGCCATTTGTGTTGAACAAAGCTCCATAAAGCTTCCTGCACCGTCTTCACCAGCTGGTACTGCTGCACCTGCAGAACGTTGGTGACATGAAAGACATAGACCTTTACCACTTTCTCCAAAGTGATTGTTCCCATCAAGATCATAATGAGGATTAACTTGTGCTGATCTGTTTGTCTCATCAGTTTTATTCTCATTTGAAATACCTGTTACTCCATATGGTCCGTAGAATGGTCCACCCGTGAAGTGTACTTTACCATTTGTTCCGTTGATATCTTTACTTGCCATCGTATAGCGACCATCGACTGATTTACCTTCATCAAAAGTACCTGCATTTCCACCTTTTGGTGTTGAATGATAAGCAGCATATTTTTCAGGTCCCCATAATCTGAAGAATTTGTTCATATCTAGATCTGTAGCATCATCACTATGCAATAGTGTGTCGCCAGCATTTGCTTTTATTGGTCCGTGTGGTCCTACACGCATAGCTTTAGCTAAAGTATACTCACCGTTGTCCATACCATCAGACTTCATGAGTCTAGGTGTTTCTATACTATGACAGAAAGCACAGTTGATACCTTCACGATTTGCTTCATGACCAATTTGGAATGTAGCTTTATAAATTTTATTTTGAAAACTATTTGCAGCGATTACAGCGATTTCTCCATTTGGATTTGGCTTTTCAAGTTGACTTTTTAATGTAGCTAATTCAGAAGAGTTAACATCAGTTGCATCTTGTACTTCAGTCACACTTACTTTTACATCATTTGCGTAATAAGCACCTGGGGCATGACATTTGATACATGTTTGTGCAGCACCGCTAAACATGTTTTTATCAGTTCCTACACCATCACCATTAATAATATCTTTTTGTTGATATAATATACCATTTGGTGGTGTTTGACCGATTTTCGCTAAGTGAGTACGTAAGAAATCTTGAAATTTACTTTGGAAAATAGGATCATCCCAAGACTGACCATGCATTGAAGTTTTCCACGTATCATAGAGCTCATTATGACAATTCATACACTTATTATCAGCACTATCAAAGAGAGTTTTACCATAACCCACCCCAGTATGGTACTCAGCATCAGCTGCTGTTGGCGGTGCAATTTTAGTACCTCCAGTATAAGTAACATATTCTATGGATCCATCTCCTAAGATCTTTTGATGCCCCAATTCACCTGGTCCAGGTGCAATAATTCCACTGTCAGCTGTTTCTCCACTGGAGCCACATCCATTTAAAGCCAATAATGCAGATGCTGAAAGCATGATTGCAATTGTTTTAAATTTTGTTAATTTTAACATTTATTTTCCTCCTTTATTAAAATTTATAAGAGACACCTAGTGTCCATGTGTTTGAATTTACATCATCAAGTCTTGCTCTATAGTCAAAGCCGGTATCATCATACAAACAGATATAGTCTACAAAGACAGAATAATTTTCACCCATAGCATATGATGCACCTAGACCCCATTGAAATCCAGATTCATAAGCATCTCCACGAGCAACATCATCCAGCATGACACCCCCGTATCCTAGTAGTGCATACAGATTTAAATTGCCTACAGGGTACATAGGCTTAAGGTAGATACCCCAGCTTGAAAAGTCACCATCATAATCACCATTTGTATTACCTGGGCTATAGTCCATATCTAGGCCAAATGTATAGCGCCCTTCAAGTGCCATATATTCATTATATTGGTATCCAGCCTGAAGCATTAGTGTCATAGCACTGAACTCTTCAGAGGTGTCATCATCATTGATACTTGCATCACCGATCCCAATACCTAGATAGAATGGACTTTGTTCCACAACTATAGGTGTTTCTACTACTGGTTCTGCGGGTGCGATATCGCCTCCTGCAATAGCCGTACCACTTAATGCCAAAATTGACACAAGTGATAATGTTATTTTTTTCATATCCTCATCCTTTTAAGTTAAGATATTTTATTTTAACGTTATCTGTATAAATATGTATCTTTAAAATATAAAGTTATATATAAAAATAATTATAAAAATGATATGTGTCTTGAAAAGTAGCAAGTCAAGTATCTTTAAATAAAACAAAATTTATCTCAATTAGCCATAGAAACGCAAAGACTTATGGCGTATATGAATCAAAGATATAGATGGAATGATCCCAAAAAACTAGACAAAAAATAGTTCACTAATCCGGAAATAGAAGAGTGTAAAATCTCTCTATACAATTATTAGGAACAGGCAATGAAGATATAAGCACTAGAGTACCGAGAAAGTCCATAGGCATCAGTCTTACTTTTGATATAAACTTATCAACTAGGTTAATTCAAAAGACGCATTATGATCATGGCAAGTCATATCATCCATATGCTAACGGCTATAGAAGTGAACCCTGTAAGATATTATATGGAGATAGTGTATGAGTATCTTCTCGCGACAAACAAAACATGTACCGTAGACAGGGTATTCTCGGAAACACTTTTGAAGTCAACACTCTCTGTAGTGTGTGATGAGATAGTGCCGCATAATATAGGGGCTCTAAAACTTACGCTGAATGTTTCAAGCTTTTTTCAGCTAATTTGACACGCCTTCACTTATCTATTTTGATTATGACAGCTAGGAAAAACAGTCATATAAAAAGATGCATACATTAAGAGCACGTTTTTGGATTGGATTTAGATACTATAAAAACAGGGATGAATTATAAAATGTCATAAAGTAATAAAGTATATTAAGTTGTCAGGGTTTCATGATACAATGTTATATGAATTTTAAAATACTATTTTCTAAGATAAAAGCGCTAAAACCTGTTGATGAGTCAGTAATCATAGCACTTTATACACTTTCAAATAAAGCGCATTTTGTTTTGTTTCTATTGGTCGTCTTGGTAGGGGTGGCTTTATATCCATTAGTTGATAGGAGTATTATATTTTGGTTTTTAGTTTAGTGGTATTGACAGGATATCGACTTTATTTTACTTATATTTTTAAACAAAACCCTGAAAAATACTCTATGGGCCGTATGGTATAAAAAATTTGTCTTTGATGCCGTGATTACGGCACTTATCTTTCTCACCACTTGGTTTTATTTTTATACATCAGGTAGATCATTATTATCAACTTTATATTCTTGCTGTACTTTTAGGATTGTCTTTAGGGTCTACCGTTTCCTTATCTCCTGATGTACGGCTGAATATTGTATATTCAGGTATTCTTCTGTTGCCTCTTATCATTACGATGTTATTGCTTTATGATACACCTTTACATTTAATCTGTCTATTTCATTGATCTTATATTTTATAGCACAGGTGACAACCATATACAATATGTATACAGCAAAAAAATGAATTTAATACTTTACAATCAGAACATATGCTATTAATAGCTTGTTCAAGAATGCACCTCTTGGTATCTTTACTTATAACAAAGATTTAGAAGTATTGGAGTGTAATGAACAATTAACATAACATTATTTGAGCATGAACAAGAAAAAATCATAGGGATGAATCTTAACGGTCTTCCTGATAAACGTGATATTAAAGACATTAAAAAATGCAATTATTGATGGACCACAATCATATGAAGGTCCTTATGTATCATTGAATGGAAAGATTTTTGGATAGATGCAAAAGCTTTTTCTTTTAGTGATGCTTCAAATAGGGTTTTAGGTGGTGTAGGTATGATAGAAGATAAAACAAAAGAGCATGGCGCATTAACAGAGCTTGAA
The DNA here is from genome assembly GCA_963785375.1 of Sulfurovaceae bacterium. GTDB lineage: Bacteria > Campylobacterota > Campylobacteria > Campylobacterales > Sulfurovaceae > Sulfurovum. The sequence continues at coordinate 26,010 of CAWAVD010000005.1, read as the reverse complement.
TATATGGTACAACATGATGTACTTACTGGTTTGTTAAATCGAAGGGGCTTTAGAAACTATATCGATAAGCTTGTAAATAGTAGAAAACATGAAACATTTTTTTCAATACTTTTTTATCTTGACCTGAATCAGTTTAAGAGCATTAATGACTCTTTGGGACATGAAGTTGGAGATGATGTTCTTCTTCTGTCTCTAAACGTTTGTGTAGAGCTTTTAGTAAAGCAGTATTGTAAGTAGATTAGGTGGAGATGAATTTATTGTTGTAGTACCTCATATTTCAAATGATAAAGATATAGCAAATAAAGAAGCTGCATGAGTATGTCTAGAGAAATTCAAGATCTTTTTTTAGAGCCATTTATTATTCAAGAGATGCATTTACACATTAAATCAAGTATCGGTATCGTTCTTATGGAGCCGGGGTATATGAATACAGATGAGATCATACGTCATGCAGACCTCTCGATGTATCAAGCTAAGAATAACTAATGGGCATGTTTCATATTATGATTCATCTTTAGATAAGCAGCAGAAAGAGCTGTTTATACTTCAGCATGATCTTGCATATGCAGTCGAAAAAAATCAATTCAGATCTATTTTATCAGCCGATCGTAACAATTAAAGATAATGTATTACGATTCAGCTGAAGCACTAATACGATGGAATCATTTGACAAAAGGAGTATTGTCACCTGAAGACTTTATACCTTTGGCTATTAAAGCAGGATTGCTTTCGCATATAACATGGTGGGTTCTTGATAAAGTATGCCAAGATATATCTCAGTGGAAAAAAGAGAAGCAATGGAAACTTGAATATATTTCGATCAATGTCAATGCCCAGCAATTTGTAGAAAATAATTTTGCAATAGTATTTCTTCAAAAATTGAAAGAATATGGATTAAAAACCTAAGATATCATGATAGAGATCACAGAACGATCTCTTATCGATAATTTTGACAATACACGAGATGTTATTGATGAATTACGAAGGCAAGGGGTTAAATGTGCTATTGATGATTTTGGTATTGGTTACTCTTCTTTATCGTATCTGAAAAAGCTTTCTTTTAATACATTAAAAATAGATAGAGACATTTATAAAGAGATATAGAGTCTATTCCAAATGAGCTTCATCTTGTTTCAACAATATTAGATATAGGAAGACAGTTTAATTATAACATCGTTATAGAAGGTATTGAAGATGAAAAACAAAAAAAGTTGCTTCATGAATTAGACGATAAGCTCAGGTATCAAGGGTATCATTTTTCTAAACCACTTCATGCAGAAGAGTTTATGCAAAAATTTTTATACTAGTTACGGATTTAAAAAACGATCTGCCCATCTTGCTGCATACGGTTGATAATGCCTTTTGCCATCTCATGGCCTTGATAGGCTGCTTTTCTACACCACTCTATGGCTTTTTCTTTATTCTCTTCACAGCCTAAACCCATATCATACAATGCACCTAAATTAAACTGTGCTTTTGCATTTCCTGCTTGTGCTGCTTTTGAAAAAAGGATAAATGCTTTTTTGAAGTCTTGGTGTACACCACGGCCTTCTTTATACATCGCACCTAGATTATTAAAGGCATCTATATTTCCGCGTTTTGCTGCTTCTTCATACCAAAAAGCCGCTTCTGATTCATTTTTCTCACAACCTTCACCATTTTCAAGCATCAAAGCTACTTCAAATTGAGCCAAAGGCACTTCTCTGGTTGCAGATTCAAGATAGTAGTCAAAAGCTTTTTTAGTATCCTGGTTGACACCATAACCTCTAAAATATAGAAAACCTAGATAGTAGTAAGAGACAGGGTCTTTTTGTTTTTCCAGAGCAGTATAGAGCTCTAGAGCCTTATCGTATTCTTTTGCGAGTAATGCGTTGTACGCTTCTTGTGCTAATGGGGTCATTATACACCAAACCCTGTAAGTTCTGCACTTACTTTTTCTATCTTACTTTGAGCATCTTGAAGTGCTTGTTTATTTTCAGTGATCACTTGTTCTGGGTGCATTGGCTACAAATTTCTCATTGTTCAGCATACCACTGAGTTTTTGTATCTCTTTTTCTAGTTTCTCTTTTTGTCTGGTAAGTTTGTTGATGATAGGTGTCATATCTATCTCACCAGTTGGCAAATAGACTTCCAAATTATCAGAAACATCTGTGATGGAGTTTTCAACTTTGGTATCGACAAATTCAATATTTTCCACTTTGGCCAATTTTTGTATGAAAGGACGTGCCATATCTGTATCTATTGTTTTATCTAATTTGATGTATGCTTTTTCTATCTTGCTGTTACCCATATCGATAACGACTTTGGCACGTCTGAGTGCCGTAATAGCCTCTTCGATGACAGCAAACATATTTTCAGCTTCTAGATCCTTATTTATCTCATTAGGAAAGTTCATCACCATTAAAGAATCGCCATCTTCTAGAGTAGTTCCAGAAAGTTTATGGTAAAGGTGATCAGAAATAAACGGCATGAATGGAGAAACCATTTTAAGTGTTTCTTTAAAGATAGCACCAAGCTCCATAATGCTTTCTCTGTCTGCTTTGGAGTATTCGATACCCCAGTCACAAAATTCATTCCATACAAAGTTATAGAGTGATTTTGCACTTTCATCAAATTTATATGATTCAATAGAGGTACGAATTTTCTCTACAGCAAGTACTTAAACGGCTTTGCATATAGCGTCCAAGTGGTGTTTTTACTTCTATCTCTGACAGTTCCGGGAAGGTATCAACATTGAGCTGTAAGTAGTTGCTTGCATTGTAAAGCTTGTTGGTAAAGTTTCTAAACTGCTCAAGGTTTTTGGCACCCAGTTTGATGTCACGACCTTGTACAGCCAGATATGCCAAAGTAAATCTGATAATATCAGCTGAATGTTCCTCCACCATATCAAGGGGATCTATGACATTTCCTTTTGATTTTGACATTTTTGCACCATGCTCATCTCTTACAAGAGCATGCATGTAGATATCTTCAAATGGTAGTTTACCTGTAAAGTGTTCTCCCATCATCATCATTCTTGCTACCCAGAAGAACATAATGTCAAATCCTGTAATGAGTAGTGAATTAGGATAGAAGTCTTCCATGTCAGTATCATTATAAAGTTCAGAAAGTTTCCCGTTGTTTCCCCAGCCTAAAGGTGACATAGCCCATAAAGCTGAAGAGAACCATGTATCAAGTACATCAGGATCTTGTGTCAATTTGTTTGATGCGCATTTAGGACATGAATCAGGCTCATCTTCTTTGTCTGCCCATTGATGTCCACATTCGTCACAATTAAATACAGGTATGCGGTGTCCCCACCAAAGTTGACGGGAGATACACCAAGGACGAAGTTCATCCATCCATGCAGTATAAGAGTTTATCCAGTGTGCAGGGTGGAAGTTGTTGTGTTTTTTGGTCTCTTTGATAGAGTTCTCAGCAATCTTCTCACTTAAGAACCACTGTTGTGAGATAAAGGGTTCAACGATGTTCTTGCATCTGTAACAGTGTCCTACCTGATGAATATGTTCTTCTATTTTAACTATGTGCCCAGCTTCTTCAAGTGCTTTTACGATCACAGGACGTGCCTCCAAACGCTCTAATCCAGCAAACTCACCACAATACTCATTGAGAATACCTTTCTCATCAAAGACTTTGATGAATTCCAGGTCATGTCTTTTCCCTACAGCATAGTCATTCTGGTCATGGGCGGGTGTTACTTTTACTACACCGGTTCCAAACTCAATATCTACATGTTCATCTGTAATCACTTTGATCTTTCTGTCTGTAAGGGGTAAAAGCACTTCTTTACCTACAATATCTACATAGCGGCTATCATCAGGGTGTACCATGATCGCCGTATCTCCAAAATAGGTTTCAGGTCTTGTAGTAGCGACTTCAAGTTCGCCTGAACCATCAGCAAATTTATAGATCATAGTGTAGAATTTACCATTAACTTCATCATGTTCCACTTCAATGTCAGACAACGCACCATCATGTGTACACCAGTTGACCATATAATTGTTTTGAGTGATATGACCTTCATTATATAGAGATACAAATGCTTCTTTTACAGCTTCTTTTAGTCCTTCATCCATGGTAAAACGCTCACGTTTCCATGCTGGGGTAACACCAAGTTTTCTCATTTGATGTACGATGTTCCCACCACTTGTCTCTTTTTGTAGCCAGGCACGCTCAAGGAATTTCTCTCTACCTAATTCTTCTTTGGTTGTTCCTTCTGCTAAAAGCTGCTTCTCCACGATATTCTGTGTAGCAATACCAGCATGGTCTGTACCAGGCTGCCAAAGTGTTTTGAACCCATCCATACGTTTATAACGGGTAATGATGTCTTGTAATGTAAAAGTGAGGGCGTGTCCGATATGTAAAGAACCTGTGACATTTGGGGGAGGCATCATGATAGAAAAGTTTTTTCCTTTTTCCTGAATGCTTTTATTGCCTTCTATTTCAAAATATCCACGTTCTTCGCAGAGTTTATAGTAATGATCTTCTACTTCTTTTGGGTTATATGTTGCTTTTTTTTCAGTTGTTTCGCTCATCGGATTATCCTACATGATATTATATTGTCGCGATTATAGCGTAATGGTGCTTTTTGTTTTATGGCAGCAAACAAAATCTTCCACTCAAAGAGTTGATTTAAAAGAGAGGGGTTTTACTTTTTTTATGCCATTGAATGATAGCTTTCCATGCCTCTTCGGCACTGTCTACGTAACTTACCATGTCTAGATCTTCTGGCGCAATGACATCTTCTTCTTTCAAAAATTCCAAGTTAATGACATGGTTCCAATACTCTTTACCTACCATGATGATAGGTATAGGTGGGCTTTTTAAGGTTTGAATCAATGTCAGTATTTCAAAAAGCTCATCCATCGTACCAAAGCCACCAGGGAAGATGACCAATGCTTTCGCGCGTTGCATAAAGTGAAGTTTTCGAATACCAAAATAGCGAAATTGAAAACAAAGCTCAGGGGTAATGTAGGGGTTAGGGAACTGTTCATGGGGAAGTTCTATGTTCAGTCCTATAGACTTTGCACCGACATCCAATGCACCACGGTTTGCAGCTTCCATAATCCCGGGACCGCCCCCGGTCATCAGTGTCACGTGGCAATCTTGTGGTGTTTTACCACTTTTCCCAACCAGCTGGCCAAATTTACGAGCCTCATCATAGTAAATACTTTTTCTTACCATACTCTCAGCTTGTTTAAGTGAAGCAAGAAGAGTTTCTGAATGAGGGGATGCTTCCAACTTGTTTTCGATCTTTTTCATTCTTTCCATTGCGACATCAAACTCAACAATACGGGCACTTCCAAAGACTACAATAGTGTGGTCAATGCCTTGTTTTTTCATCTTGACCTCTGCTTTTAAATAGTCAAGTTGAAGTCTCACTCCTCTGGCTTCATCAGAATAGATAAAGTTTTTATCTTCTTCTGCGATTTCAAAAGCGGGATCATTAATGATGGTTTTGATCTTTTTTAACGTTTCAGAATAATTATTGGACTTTTTTTTCATGCTCTTACCTCTGTGAATATTATACATATATTTTTAAATGAATTACTTTGAGTACATTTTAATGTTATAATTTTTTATATTAATTCAAAAGGCCAATCATGCAAAATATTGCCATACTCTGTTCTGGCGGCGACGTCTCCGGAATGAATCCTGCATTAAAACGTTTTGTAGAATACAGTAAAGCAAAGGGACTTGCACCTTATTTTGTACACAATGGATTTGAAGGTCTCATAGATAATAAGATATACCGGGCTGATTACAGTGATGTGACAGGTATCATTTCCAGAGGTGGTACTAAAATACGCTCAGCACGTTCCGAACGCTTTAAGGAGGAGTTATATCGTAAACAGGCACTTGATAATTTAAAGTCTCATGCTATTACTTCTTTGGTGGTTTTGGGTGGAGACGGTTCATTCAAGGGTATGAAATTACTCAATGATGAGAGTGAAGGCATAAGTTTTAGTGGTATTCCTTCCACTATAGACAATGATATTGCAGGTACAGAATATTGTCTTGGTGTAGATACAGCACTGAATGTAATTAGATATGCTATAGATTCCATACGAGATACGGCTTCTTCTTTTAGCAGAGCTTTTGTTGTTGAAGTGATGGGAAGAGAGTGTGGATATCTCGCACTGGTATCAGCACTTACCTCCGGAGCAGAGATGTGTTTGATACCCGAAATCCCTTATGAGCTAGATAGCTATAAAACATGTTTTAAAAAACAAATTCGTAATGGAAGAGAATACTTTATCGCTGTTGTATCAGAATCTTTGAAGAATTCAGAACAGGTAGCCCAATGGTTTGAAGATGAGATAGGCGTAGAATCACGTATCACAGTGCTGGGTCACATTCAGCGTGGAGGAAATCCAACAGTGTATGACCGGCTGATGGCATTTAATTTTATTACCCATGCTATTGATGGTTTACTTGATGGAAAAGAGTGCTCTGTTGTGTGTTACAGTCAAGGTGGATTCAATCATAAAAAGATAGATGATGTTGCTTTCAAAGAATATAAAATAAATAAAGATATGTTAAAACTGGGATCTGAATTTGGAAGAAATAAATGAGATATTATCTGTTACTGTCTTTGGTATTATTGGTGAGTGCTTGTGGCAAACCAACAGGAAAGGTCATCGCAAAGATACCTGAAGCCTCAGGCATAGATTACTGCACTCATGATGATACACTTATCGTCGCCAATGATGAAGGAACGTATTATAAAATAGATCGAAAAGGTAAAATACTTCGGAAAAACAAGTTAGGCAAATATGATCTTGAGGGTGTGGTATGTGAAGAGAACGAAATTCTTTTTGCAGTGGAAAACAAAGGTCTGCTAAGCGTTGACACAAAAACGGGGGAAAAGAAGAGTATAGTTCTAGATACTTTTTATAATGGGAAAAAGTTGCCGTTGTTTCATAAAAAGTCTGGAGTGGAAGGAATAGCGAAATCAGGCAATATCGTCTATCTTGCTAAACAATCAGATAAGAAGAAAAAATCTTTTATTGCAGTGGTAAGATTGACACCTTATCCTTCAAAGATCATTGATGTGATAGAACATCATGTCGCAGATACGGCAGGACTAACATATGATGATGGCCATTTGTATATGGTCAGTGACAAAGAAGACCTGTTGATCAAATATAATTTAGCAAAGAAAAAGAGTGTGTTAAAAGTGAAATTGGAAGAGGGTGCGTGGGAAGGCATCGCCTTTGACAATAAGGATAATGTCTATCTTGCAGATGATGAAGGTCGTGTGTTAAAATATAAGAAAAAAAGATTGGGTTTATAAATTAAAACATTTCAATCTAAAGATTTAAGTGTTTTTCTTGACTCCCATAAATGTTTATAGTTCTGATAAAAGGCCATGTTGATCAATCCACCTAACATGGCTAACGCAGAGTCTTTATGTGCATCCCAAACATCTCCTTGGGTTCCCAAGAATGCCATACCTAGCTCTGGATGTAAAATCATGGCAGCGAACCATTCAAGCATTTCATAGAGCGTAGAGATAGAAAGTATCAATGTCCAAGTAAAGAATAAAGCGGCTTTTGCTGTAGTTACTGCAGGGCTTATCATTTCAAAGAGCACTCTGAAGACAAGTAACCCAAAAAGAAAGTGTACCAGACGATCAAAATGGTTTCTCTCAAATCCAAAAAAATCTGTGATGACGTTAAAATGTTCCATTTCCGCATAGGTATAGTGCGATCCTAGAGAATGCAAAGAGGTAAATATAAGCAGGAAGATCATACTTAAGAGTGAATAGTGATGCTTTTTATCCATCCACAAGATGAAAGGAAAGAAAATGATTACAAGTACATTTTCAATAAGCCAATCTTGCGGATATTTAGGATTAATAGCCATAATGACCCAGACAATTATATATAGGGCAAAAACTATCTTGTGTGATTTTGGCATATCTTCTCCTTTATGATAAGTATTATATCATTAACCAATATAAGGTAATCTAATATAAAATCATGATATCGAATTAATAGTTTCCCTGATATTCCTTTGTTTTGATAGGAATATACTAGTTATTTAAAAAATCTACCAAAAAAATAAAAGAGTAATGATAGTACGATACTGATAAGGATCGAAGTTGTGATCGGAAAATAAAAGGAGAAGTTCTCTTTTTTATAGGTAATGTCGCCGGGAAGTTTACCAAGATTGAAAGGAAGTCTCTCACTAAAAAGTAGAATAGCTCCTAGAATGATGATGAGAATTCCAAAAATGATAAGACTTTTCCCAATCTCTGCCATCTTAATTTCACTCCTCTTTTTATGATATTATAGGATAAATCTTTTTTAAAGGCAAAAGAATGGAGAGGATCATCATTAAAACAGGTGATATCACGAAAGAAAAAGTATGTGCTATTGTCAATGCAGCGAACAGTTCTCTGATGGGTGGCGGTGGAGTGGATGGAGCCATACATAGAGCAGGGGGTATTGAAATCCTTGAAGGGTGTAAAAAAATACGTAATGAGGAATATCCTGATGGTGTACCTACAGGAGTAGCAGTAGCTACACATGCGGGGAATTTACCTGCAAAATATGTGATCCATACTGTAGGACCGGTCTATAGTCACTGTGGCAAGAAGTGTGCTGAACTGTTAGCTTCTTGTTATATGAGGTCACTTCAAATATCTGATGATCTTGGCTGTAAGGATATTGCTTTTCCTGCAATTTCAACGGGTATATATGGATACCCTAAAGATAAGGCAGCATGGATAGCGTATACTACTGTGCAGAAATTTTTAAAAGATAACGATCATATGGAAGTACATTTTGTTTTACATAATAGTGGAGACAAAGAAGTATTTATGAAAACGATAGAAGAGAAATGTTATGAACATTTCTCTTGCAGAAAATTTATTTAACTTCTATTTTTTTAGTTTCTTTATCAGTAGCTTTTAGTTTTGGAATGACTACTTCCAGTACACCATCTTCTGAGTTCGCTTCAATGTTTTCAGTATCAGTGTTGTCAGGCAGTGTGAAACTTCTCTGGAACTTACCATAAGAACTTTCTTTTTTATAGTAGTCCTTCTCTTTGATCTCTGTTTTCGTTTTTCTTTCACCTGAGATAGTTAAAACATCATCTTTAAGATCTACACTGATATCCTCTTTTTTAACACCTGGAAGATCTACCTCCACATGGTAAGCATATTCACCTTCTCTTGTGTTAACAGATGGACTAAAAGCAGTTACATTGGTTACTCCAGATTCAGATGGTACTTTTAAAGAATTCATCATTCTCTCTTCTAAGTCTCTGAAATCTCTCATTGGATCAAATTTTGTTAATAGCATGATTAGCTCCTTTTTTTGTAATTTTTATTATTTTAGCAAGTTTAGTCACTTGCTGTCAAGTTTATTTAATATATTTATTAAATTATGTTTTTAATAAAATAATATTTTATACTAAAATAGTCCCTTAGTTGCTGTCTGTTCCAGTAAAAAACTCTAAAATACCATCATATATACTATAAGATCTTGGGAGTCAAATATCTTATAAAATACGACACTGTAAAAAATGTTAAATTATAAGGTTTGGGGTATACAGCTTGGTGCTTACGTCTTTTTTGACGAGATTGGTTGATGAGATAAACTTATATGCATTTAATCATATTTTAAAAATAAAGAATATATACTGACTTATATATTTGTTGTGCCAAACTTGTTGTGAAGCAAGGACGGAAAGCTACGGGCCTTATTAAGGTAGCCGGGTTACCAAATTTAATAATGATAATTTCCTCTTAATTAGTAGGGTATTTTTCTTCATCATGTTTCGCATGCATCTATATTAAATTACTTGATTTAATGAAGAAGGCTGAAAATGAAACAATTTAAAATAATTTTACTAACAAGCATGATAATGTTTTTTACAGCATGTGGAGGAGGAGGCTCTTCAAGTGATGGATAACACAGTTAACAATAACTCCAATTAACAATGAAACTCCAAAAACAATAGCAATAGATAAGATTAAATCTTACGCAGGTGATCCGGCTCAGCCTGTTCCTACGGTAAAAGATTATGAAGATGCAGGGGTTATAGGTGTAACAGCAGAGAATATTGCTGAAATTAATGATGTCATTACATCTCTTACAAAAGAAGAAGTAGATACAAAAGAGAAAATCCAAGCCATAGCTGATGAGCTAGATATAGTTTTGCCAGATACTACCCTTCCAGTGATTACGCTAAATGGTGCAAGTACAATGGAAGTAGCAGAAGGTGATACCTACAGTGATGCAGGTGCCACAGCTACAGATGATAGGGACGGAACTGTAGAAGTTATAACAACAGGAAGTGTAGATACTTCGACAGTTGGAACCTATATTATTACCTATACAGCTACTGATAATGCTGGCAATACTGTTACACGCAGCAGAACAGTTGTTGTGGTCCTCTCTGAAGATGTCACTGCTCCTGTCATAACGCTAGTTGGAGAGGATACCGTATCAGTCACAAAAGGTAATACTTACTCCGAAGAAGGTGCCACTGCTGTAGATGACAGAGATGGTACTGTTGCTGTTACAACAGAAGGAAGTGTCAATACTTCGGTGCTTGGGACTTATATCATTACCTATACGGCAACGGATAGTGCAGGCAATACCGAAACAGAGATAAGAACAGTAAATGTAGAGCCAATTCCCAATGCCATACCAACAGCTAATGCAGGAGAAAATAAAACTACTGAAGTCAATAAATCTGTAATTCTTACCGGAACCAGCAGTAGTGACAGTGATGGATATATTGTTCAGTATGAATGGAAAAAGGACAATATTGTTATTGGCACTAAGCATACGATAACCTATCTTCCAACTGTTGAGGGAACTCATACGCTCACACTGACAGTTACTGATAATGATGGTGCAGAAGACAGTGACAGCATGATAGTTACTGTTACTGCAGAGGCAGTAGTGCCAAATCAAGCTCCAACAGCCAACGCAGGAGCAAATAAAACCACGGAAGTCAATGAAGCTGTGATCATTACAGGAAGCGGTAGTGACAGTGATGGAAATATTGTTCAGTATGAGTGGAAAAAAGGCAGTACCGTTATTGGAACTACAGCTACGATCAGCTATGTACCAACTGTTGCCGGAACTGATACGCTCACACTGACAGTTACTGATGATGATGGTGCAGAAGACAGTGACAGCATGATAGTTACTGTCACGGAGACAATTGAATACATCCCTTATGAAGTTCCAGTAATAGATGAGGTAACCAAGCAGGCTTATCTGGATGCAGTTAATGCAGCCAGAGGAGAAGAGCAGGATTGCGGGGTACATGGCATGATGGGCCCTGTAGATCCATTAGTTTGGAATGATGCATTATATAAGGCTTCTTATGAACACTCTAATGACATGATGAGAAGCAATACTTTTAGTCACGATGGTTCGAACACAGAGTATGATTGGAGTGCAGTTATACTCGAGCTTGGTAGAGGAAGCAATCTTATAGATCGTGTGGAGAATAATGGTTATTTAACTTGGGCAGCTATTAGTGAAAATATTGCTGCCTACAAGGGATTTACGGGTGATGGTCTTGCGCTGGTCATAGAGGGATGGATTGAAAGTGATGGCCATTGCAAAAATTTAATGAATGGAGATTATGAAGAGATTGGAATGGCACATGTAAGTGATGGTAACGGAGACTGGACAGACTATTGGACACAGAATTTCGGAAGACGTAATTAAGACTAAAGTTCATTATTTATTGGCGTAAAAATATTATCAAAAAGTTACACAAGTTATGTTTGAAAGCTTAACTACTAAACATTACATGTAGCCTTGACCTTATAGTTTCCCAGCTCTTTACCTTTCATATCCATAATATGTACGGCACAGGCAAGACAGGGGTCAAAGGAGTGTAACACTTTTAAGACTTCCAGTGGTCTTGAAGGGTCATCAAGTTTGATTCCTACAAGGGCTTCTTCATAAGGTCCTCTTTGATTTTTACTGTCTTTAGGTGAGGCATTCCATGTGGTTGGCGCTATCACTTGGTAGTTTTTGATCTTTTGATCCTCTATGTTTATAAAATGTGACAAAACACCTCTAGGTACTTCAATAAACATGCTTCCTTTTGCCTCTTTAGGCAAGGTTTCAAAGGTATATTTTGTCCAAGTCTCAGTATCATAATATTTGATATTCTCTACCAATCTGTTAATAAACTTGAAAATATATTCAGAGATATACGCAGTTTCTATGGCCCTAGCCGCATTTCTGCCTACAGTGCTAGAGAGGTCTAAAAGTTCCAGATCATTAAATGCTAAAAATTCATCTACAAATGGCTTTATAAATCGGTTTCCTTGTTTATAAGAGATCAATACTCTTGCAAGAGGACCGGATTCCATTGTTTTACCATTATATCTTGGTGCTTTGATCCAAGAGTATTTGTCATCAGTATTGGCAGTTTTGAGTGAGCCATCTTCATTGAGATCAGTATAATAAGGCTCACCATCTTTGTACCACGCTCTTTCTACCTCTTCTGTAATTTTATGTTCATCAAAAGGTTCAATGTTTTCAAAGTCATGATCATAAATAACACCATCTTCAAAAAGTTGGTTGTGGTCATCAAAGCAGTATCCACCGACACTCAGAAAATTTCCTATACTTCTACCAGAACCAGCTTTAATCTCTTCTTTATAGGCTTTGGTGAGAAGCTTCATATCAGGAAGGTAGGCCCGATCTATAAAGCCTTTAGCCTCTTTAAGGATAAAGATAAATTCATTTAACCTTTGTGGATTTAGCATATCTGCGACAGAAGTGATTCCACCAACGACTATGGTTTGAGGATGAGGTGTTTTTGAACCGAATATGGCAATGGCTTTTGAAATATCAGTTTGAAATTTAAGTGCTTCAAGATAGTGAGAGAGCAGTAATAAATTTTCTTCAGGAGTTAGTTTGTAGTCATTATGACCCCAATAGCCATTTGAAAATGGTCCAAGCCTGCCTGATTTAACAAACTTTGCCAACTTTTCCTTGACATAAACATAGTGAGTATGGGAATTGGCATAAGGTTTAGAAGAGTAGATATGGGCAGTTTTACTTGTCATTTTTGGATCAGCTTCCAATGCTTTAGTAACATCCACAAAATCTAAGAGATGCAGATGATAAAAATGTGTGACATGATCTTGAATAAAAAGTGCTAAGGACATAAGGTCTCTGATGATCTCGCCATTTTTAGGCGCAACTATGCCATACGCATTTTCAACGGTGCTGACGGCGCCCCTAAAGTGTGAATTGGTACACACTCCACATATTCTTCCTGCCAATAAACCTGCATCTCTGGGATCTCTGTTTTTTAAGATGATCTCAATACCCCGAAAAAGTTGTCCGCTGACATATGCTTCTTTGACGATGCCTTCTTCATCTATTTCTACTTCTGCACGTAAATGGCCTTCGATTCTTGTGATAGGATCTATGATTATTTTTTTATGATCTGGCATGTGGTACCTCACGGCATTGCATTTTATTTCTTATCATTTTTGTTCCTCGTCCATCTTTTGCTCATCAATTTTTCTTTCATTGGCATATTTATCAAAAAATCCCATCTCTACACATCCCATGCATCCATGACCTCCCTGAACAGGCCAGCTTGTGCCCTGATTAAATTTCATTGTAGGACAGTTGGCATGTGCATAAGGACCCTTGCATCCCATTTCAAATAGACACCATCCTTTTTGTGCACCTTCGTCCCCCCATTCTCTTACAAACTCTCCAAGTTCATAATGTCCTCTTCTCTCACAATTGTCATGGATCCTGCCTTCATATGCCCAAAGCGGTCGATTGAACTGATCAAGTGCCGGTAACTCTTCAAACATCAAATAAGAGAGCAGGGTTCCGACAATATTGATAGGGTTGACGGGACACCCAGGAAGGTTGATAATGTCATTTCTTCCAAGTGCTTCAGATACACCTACTGCACCAGTAGGATTTGGTGCCGCAGCAACTACACCACCATCAAGGGCACAACTGCCCACAGATATGATCAATGCAGCATCTTTGGCACATTTTTGAAGCAGCTCAAGACCCGTTTCACCTTTAGGACCAATACGGAGATACTTTCCATCCAAGGCCATAGGGATAGCCCCTTCCACAATAAGTACATAGGCTCCTTTTTGTTCTTTGATGATATTTTCCAATACACTCTCACTTTGATCTCCACTTGCAGTCATCAAAAGCTCATGATAATCAAGCGAAATGTAATCAAAGATCAAATCTGCGATGCCCGGATGAGACGATTTGATGAACGCTTCAGAGTTTCCGGAACAGTCTGCCAGTTCAAGCCAAATGATAGGCAGACGGTTTAAGTTATCTATCCCGTCCTTGATCACGCCTTCGAATTCTGGATGAAGTTGCATAGTCGCTGTGACCATGGATATCCAGCTGTTGACCTCTTTACTACTAATGTCAAATGCATCTAAGGAAGAAGAGAGCTGTTCTGAATCAAGTTGATTGCGCGGGTGCAGTCTATTATATTTGTCTATACGCTTTTTCACCAAAGCGATCTCTTTTTCTCTTTGGATATCTTCAACGCTTTTCTTAGGTAAATTAGGATCAATGAGATGTTGTGATTCTTTGATCACATCCTGGACCATTTTTTTACATTTACCGCATACGCGTCCAGCTTCTGAGAATTGGCCATATTCCAACAGGTTCTCTACACCATACGTGGTGACAGTATCTACAATATCCTGATGATAGACATGTTCACAAGAGCAGATAAGTCGACCCCTTTCACCAATCAGCCTGTTTTGGTATAGATAAGAAGGATCGATATTCTGTTCATCACGCATTAATGACTCTATATATCCAATATCCACATTAGAGTTGATACCGATAAAACGTGTGAGTTTGTCATTCTCAACAAAATATTCATCTATACGATGATCTTTATCAGAAGTGATCAAGATCTTTTCATAATCTTGTGAATAGTCAGGCGATCTTACTTCTATAAGTTCATATTCATCCACTTTAAGCATATCGATCATCACTTCAAGATGAAACTCCTTTTCTTCTAACCCTAAAAGGGATGCTATAGCTACATCTGCTTGAAGCGTACACTCTTTTACATGTCCAGCTATAAAATTGATCTCTTTTACCTGCGCTGCTTCACCTACCGCATAGATATCTTTATCATCAGTTTGCATTTTATTGTTGGTCAATATACCTTTATCGCATGCAATGGTATCTCTTGCAAAATCAATGTTAGGTTTGATGCCCACACCAAAAATTAAAAAAGGGTCGGATATTTGCAGTTTTTTGGTTTTTAAAAGTTTGATCTCGTTATTTTCAATTTCTTTTTCAATGATCTCATCTTCATAGGAGATCTTGATTTTTCCCTCTTTAAGATACACGGACTCCATCTCTTTTTTTGCCTGCGGTGATAGATCTTTGTCATACAGAGAATCACTGCGTACAAGAAGCGTGATATGATTGACGCTCTGCATCTTGTTCAATGTTTCCATGAGTTCTAAACCTATCGGACCCGATCCAACGATCACGACTTCTCTGTTCTGCATACCTTCTGCAATTTTTCTACAATCATTGGCATTTCGAAATACAGCAGCATTTTTGAGTGTGGAGATATCAAACAGAGTTTGGGGAACTGAACCTGTAGCAATGATAAGTTTGTCATATGAGAAAACGGAATGTTCAGAGAAGATTCTTTTTGATTCTTTATCAATAGAAAGGATTTTTTCATCGAGTGCTATTTGTACAGTAGGATCAAGAGGTAAAGAAATCTCTTTCATCTTGGCACTATTGTCTACCAATGCACAAAGGTGTATCCTGTCATATGGTGAATATGCCTCTTCAGAAACTATCAATACATCTTCATTAGGTGAAAGTTTCTTGATAGTGTTCGCTATATACACTGCAGCTATTCCGCCACCTATGATCACAATTCTCATACTGTCACCTCACTTTATTATATCTTATTTTTTCATCGTCTTCAAATGAAATCTCATTATGTATTATATACTTTTGATTTTCTAAATGTTAACCACTTATCTGCTTCCATAACGATAAGCAAACCAATAGCAATAACCGCAAGTTCGAACCACATATCAAGGGATACAGGCTGCATAGAGAGTATGTTTTGCATGAGAGGAATATGCATACAAGCGATATGTAAAAGTTGTGTAAATATAACCCATACTATGAGAAATATACTGCTTCGATAGCCTATCCTATGCAAGTAGTTGGTTTCTGTTCTGGCATTAAAGACATGCACATTTTCAAAGAGAACCATGAGAAGCAATATTATGTTTCTGGCACTTTCCACACTTTCTCCGCTTTGCAATAAAACATAAAAAAGAATAAAAGAAACGATACCGATATAGAGGCCACCGACTATAATACGTCTGATCATTAATCTGTTGAATATAGGCTCTTGGGGTGATCGAGGTTTTCGTTTTAGGAGTCCAGGTTCTGCTTTCTCCAGTCCAAGCATTACATCCTGGATACCGTTGGTGACAAGATTAAGCCATAAAAGTTGTACAGGAAGCAACGGTAACGGAAGTCCTGTGATAAAAGAGAGCATGACAAGAACCAATTCTGCAAAACCTGTAGATATGAGTAGGTAGATCACTTTTCTTATATTGTCATGTGCACGTCTTCCTTCTTCAATACCATTGACGATGGAGGCAAAATTATCATCGATCAAAATAAGGTCACTGGAAGCCTTGGCTATATCTGTACCACTTTTACCCATAGCAACACCTATGTTGGCATGTCTCAGAGCAGGGGCATCATTGACCCCGTCTCCTGTGACCGCGACATAATGCCCAAGGGCCTGAAAGGCCATAACAATCTTCATTTTCTGCCCTGGTGTGACACGTGAAAAAACAGTTTTATCTTTCAACTCTTCTGCTTTTGATCCATTCTCTTCCCATTCAAGCAATTCTTTATCACTCATGACCTCTTCAACGGAAAAGGCAATACCGAGTTCCTGTGAAATAGAAAGTGCCGTATTGGGATGGTCTCCTGTGATCATTACTACTTTGATGCCTGCTTCCTGTGCTTTTTTTATCGCATCAGGACTTTCCTCCCTGACAGGATCTATGATGGCTACAAAACCAAGATAGTTGAAATTCTTAAGATTAATTGTGGATTCATCTACCGTCTCTTTATGGGCTAAAGCAATGGTCCTATAACCCTTAAGTGCCCATTCATCTACACTTTTCAATATTTTTTGTTTCTCTTCATCGGTCACATTACAATGTTGAAGTACCGTTTCAGGTGAACCTTTACTAAATTGATAGATCTTATCATCCAACTCCATCATGACTGCAGAAAACCTGTTTACAGGTTCGTACGGTATTTCATCTATCTTTCTATAGGATCTTGAACTTGTAATATAAGACTCATCTGCATTCGCAGCAAACTGTGCCAAGGCAATATCTACTTCATCTCCAAAAAAATCAACACCGCCATCTTTTGTATTTTCATAATGTATCTCATTGCAGAGAATGGAAGCCAGATAGACTTTGTCATGGGCTTCATTTAAAGTGTTGGTATCATAGACTTGTGTTTGTGTTATAAAATATTCTACACTCAGTCTGTTTTGTGTCAATGTCCCTGTTTTATCACTGGCTATCAGTGTACAGGCACCTAGACCTTCAATAGCTGCAAGTTTTCGAATAATGACATTTCTTTTTGACATTGCCAAAGAAGCAGATGTTAAAGCAACAGTAATAGCAACAGGAAGCCCCTCAGGTATAGTGGAGACAGCAAGAGCTACAGAAAAAAGGAAAAGAGCATAAAATTCCATCCCTTTTATAAAACCTATCGTAAAAAGAAGCACCACTGTAACGGCAATGACAATAGAGATACTAAAAGTGAGCTTCTCCATTTTCTCAAGTAAAGGTATTTTGGCTTTACTTTTCTTACTCAGTAACTGTGCGATCTTTCCTGTTTCAGTTGCTTCCCCTATGGCTGTGACAATACCGATACCTCTTCCACTGGAAATATAAGTACCTGCAAAGAGCATATTTTTTCTTTCAGGTATAAGAAGATCATTGTTATCGGTTAAAAAGTGTGCATCCTTATTGACATCAATGGATTCACCTGTAAGTAATGATTCATCGACCATAAGGTTCTTACTTTCAGTGATCCTGACATCAGCAGCTATTTTAGAACCCGGTTCAAAGAGCAATATATCTCCTGCAACTATATGTTTGCTATCTACTTCCTGTGTGCTACCGTCTCGTATGACCATGGCAGTAGTTTTGATAAGGTTTTGAAGTAGACTGGCTTTTTTAGATGCACTATACTCTTGATAGGTACCGATCACTGCATTAAGAAATAAAACAAGCAGTATAAAACCTGCATCTGTATATTCTTTAATGACCAGTGCCATGAATGTTGCTATGAGCAATACATAGATAATAGGACTTTTAAATTGTTGTAAGAAGTGTGCAAACAGTGTCATATCAGGTTCAGAAGGAAGGATGTTGGGCCCATATATTTCTTGCCGTTTGCTGACTTCTTCGTTTGTTAAACCTGTAGTGCTTGTATTTAAAATTGAGAATGTCTGTTCAATATTTTTTGTATGAAAATTAATGCTCAACCTCTTTTTTTATGACTGATTTATAGTACATATGGATATCATAAGTCATATATTTTACTCACTTTATTTTGACATTTTCATTAATAGGTGTAAGATATGATATTAAGTTTTTTAATTGTAGAATATAAATATATAGTGAATAAAGAATCTTAAATTTAAAAGGTGGGTAGATTAATGAAAAAGCTAAAAAGAATTGTTGTTGGGTTAGACGTTTTTGAAAAATCAAATGATGTTTTGAAAAGAGCATTAGCTTTGGCAGATGAGCACAAAGCAAACCTGTTTATTGTTCATGCCGTACGTACACCATGGCTGGCTATACCAGACTATTTTGGTTCTAAAGATATTGCTGTGGATAAAGGACGTATTACAAATCAAATAGAAAAAAAATTAAAAGTTTTGAACAAAGATGCAAAAGTCCCTTGCTTTATCTTTGTAAAAGAGGGTAATGCAGATGACATCATACTCTATGAATCAAAATTAAATCAAGCAGATATGATCGTTATAGGTAGACATAGCAGAGCAAAAGGTAAAAAAGGCTTTGTAGGTACTACAGCACAAAAAGTAGCACATAAGAGTCATTTACCACTGCTGATCGTGAATAACAGTGCAAAAAAACCTTACAAAAATATATTAGCACCGACAGATTTTGGAATGCAGTCAAAACAGAGTGTTTTATTTGCAAAGAATGCTTTTCCTACTGCTAAAATAAATATTGTTCATGCGTTTGAGACAATATATATGGAAGGTCCTTATGCTGTAGTAGGACGAGATCTTTCGCAGTATAACGATGTGGCAAAATCTTGTGCCCAAAAAGATCTAAAAGAGTTCATGAAAGCAGTTTCTGTTAAAAAAGGTGAAGTTGTCGATGGAGAGTTCTATACCAAAGAAGCATTGATCAATTATATACAACAAGGTTCATATGATCTAGTGGTTGTTGGTTCTCGAGGGACTGCAGGGGTTAATGCATTACTAGGAAGTGTTGCAACGTATATATTAAAAGAATCATCTAGTGATATCTTGGTTTATGTACCGTAATTTAATTGTATATATATAAAAGACGAAACAAAAAAAGGAGTAGATCATGCAGAAAAGAAATGACTTGGATTTGAATGAATTTGAAGAGATATTAAAAGAGAAACTGGCCCATATAGAAGCTAACATAGCACAGTTAAGATCAGAACTTGACACTGTAGGAAGTGATGATGGTATCAATGATATGGAAGACCTTGCTTCCCTTCATAGTCTCAGTGACAAAGATAATACTATCTTAGCTCAACAGGAAAATGAACGCACAGAAACTATTCATGCATTGGCAAAAATTAAGAATGGTACATTTGGGATATGTGAAAAAAGTGCAAAACCTATACCTGTTGAAAGATTAAAAGCAAACCCTATAGCAAGAACGAAAGTAGGCGTAGAAGATTAGACTACAGCATCATAATCGTTGCTTCATTTTAGGTCAGAAATAAAACTTCAGCCAAGAGGTTTTACAACTCTTTCCTTGATATAAAGGATATTTTCAAATGAAAATCGGTGTTCCAAAAGAAATAAAGACTAAGGAGTATAGGGTAGGGGTTATCCCTTCGGGTGTTGAATTACTTGTGAAAAGCGGGCATGATGTTTATGTTCAGGAGAATGCAGGAGAAAAAAGCGGATTTTCGAATGATGACTATAAAGAAGCAGGTGCGATCATTTCTAAAACTGCACAAGAGATATTTGACACCTGTGAAATGATTGTAAAGGTAAAAGAGCCTCAAGCACAGGAGTATGATCTTTTAAAGCCGGGACAGATACTTTTTACTTATCTCCATCTTGCACCCAATAAAGAGTTGACAAAGATACTTCAGGAAAAACAGGTGGCTGCTATAGCCTATGAAACAGTTCAAAAAGATAGAAGACTGCCTTTACTTGATCCTATGAGTCAAATAGCTGGACGTGTTGCTCCTATGGTCGCAAGTTCTTTTCTTGCAATTCATAATAATGGTATGGGTGTATTGATAGGTGGATCAAGTGGGATCTTACCATCTAAAGTGTTGATCATAGGCAGTGGAACTGTGGCTAAAAATGCAGCTAAGATTGCATCTGGATTGGGTGCTGATGTCATTATTATGGGTAGAAACCCCATCACTATGACGGCTCTTGAAGATATGATGCCTAGTAATATTTCAACCCTTTATTCCAATTCTTATAATATGAAACAGATTTTACCGATGGTGGATATGGTTATCGGTGCAGTTTATGTCACAGGTGAAAAAGCACCACATCTGATCACTAGAGAGATGCTTTCCTTATGTAAAAAAGGAGCTGTTTTGGTTGATGTTGCGATTGATCAGGGAGGATGTATAGAGACATCTAAACCCACAACCCATGATGATCCTGTTTTTGAGGTAGATGGTATATTGCACTACTGTGTAGCCAATATTCCTGGAGATTATCCTGTAACTGCGACTGAGGCATTGACAAATGCAACCATTACTTATGTAAAAAAGATAGCTGATCTAGGATGGAAATCTGCAAGTTTAGAAGACACTGCTATCTATAGTGGGGTGAATGTTGCAGGTGGCTTTGTAACAGAAGAGGGTGTTGCCAAAGCACATCAAATAGAATATCATGCATTAAAAGATATTATTGATAACTGTAAAGATTTTGGAGAGAATGAATGATACAACCACTTAGTCTTGATAAACTATATAATTATTGTGATTTAGAGATATTTGATTTTAAAACGACTGAAGAGCTTGATGAACTGGATGAGATCATAGGACAACGTAGAGCACTTAAAGCCATAAGTTTTGGTATTGGTATAAAAAAAGAGGGTTATAACCTTTATGCTATGGGAAGACTTGGAAGCGGAAAACACAGTGTTGTTGAGAAATTTATCAAGAGTCGTGCTCAAGATGAAGCGAAGTCCGGTGACTGGTGTTATGTCAATAACTTTGAGGATCCTAGAAAACCGATTTATATAAATGTACCTGCTTCGATGGGTCTGCGACTTAAAAAAGATATGGAAGAGTTAATAGAAGAGTTGCAGAGTATCATACCATCCGTCTTTGAAAGTGAAGAGTATCGCGTACAAAAACAAGTGATTATTGATAAGCTTACTGAAGAAAAAGAAAAGTTTTTAGCAGAACTGAAAGTTAGGGCCAATAAAGAGTATATAGCTATCAATTTTACACCATCAGGTTACACGCTTGCTCCTATGAGTCATGATGGAAAAATTCTTGGAAAAGAAGAGTATCAAGCGCTGGACGAGAAAGAGAAAGACAAAATACAAGAAAAAATTCTTAAATACAGAATTGAATTGGAGAATATGGTTCAAGATATTATTATTCAGAGTAAAAGACAACAAAAAGAAATTAGAAAACTTGAAAAGGATATGACTAAAAAAGCTGTAGATAATAGTATAGATGAATTAAAGAAAAAATATCAAGAATATCCAAAAGTGAATCAATATTTAGAAAGTGTAGAAGAAGATATTATAGATAAATCTCAGGATTTTTTAATTTCTGCACAAAACAATCTTGCATATATGGGAATGAACTATGCAAAACAGAGCGGGATCTTTAATAGATATCTTGTGAATGTACTTGTAAGTAATAAAAATGAAGATAGTGCACCCATTGTTTATGAAAATAATCCAACATATGTTAACTTATTTGGAGAAATAGAAAACATTGCACAGATGGGTACACTAATGACAGATTTTAACCTTATTAAAGCTGGTGCATTGCACAAAGCCAATGGAGGATATCTGATACTTGATGCGTCAAAAGTGATTATGCAACCTTTTGTATGGGAAGGATTAAAAAGGATGTTGAGGTCGGGTGAAATCCGAATAGAATCATTAGCCCATTCACTTAGTCTTATGAGTACACAGACACTAGAGCCTGAGCCTATCGAATTGGATGTTAAAATTGTGTTGATAGGGAGTAGAATACTTTATTATCTGTTATACAATTATGATCCTGAATTCAAAGAAATTTTTAAAATTAATGCCGACTTTGAAGACGATACAGAAAGAAATAATGAAAACAGTTTACTTTATGCGAAGATGATAGGGATGATCTCGAAAGACAACGAACTTTTTCCATTAAACAGAGAGGCTGTAGGTAAGATCATCGAATACAGTTCTCGTATGGCAGAAGATAGTCAAAAGCTTTCAACAAATTTGGGAAGTTTAAGTGATTTACTACAAGAAGCAGATTTTATTGCAAGAGAGAAAAATATGCAAAAAATCACCAAAACTGAAATAAATGAAGCAATCATAGAAAAGATTGAAAGATCAGACCGGATCAAAGATAAAATGTATGAAGCAATTCAGAGAGGAACGATACTAATAGCGACTGAAGGGAACGCTATTGGACAGATCAATGGTATGGCAGTACTTGATCTTGGAAACTTCTCATTTGGACATCCTTCTAAGATCACTGCTTTGACCAGACTCGGTAAAGGTGGTGTTATCAATATTGAAAGAGAAGTAAAACTTAGTGGACCTACGCATGACAAAGGTATGATGATACTTTCTGCTTATTTGGCAGCGACTTATGCAAAAGATTTTCCATTAAGTATGACTGCAACCTTGGTCTTTGAACAATCCTATGGAAAAATTGATGGTGACAGTGCTTCATGTGCTGAACTATTCACATTGCTCTCTTCATTAAGTGAAGTTGCTTTGGATCAGTCTATTGCTGTTACAGGCTCTGTAAATCAGAATGGTCAGGTTCAGGCAGTAGGGGGTATCAATGAAAAAATCGAAGGTTTTTATGATATCTGTAGTTTGGTTGATGGTAAAAAAACACATGGTATTATCATTCCAGCATCTAATGTAAAACATTTGATGTTGAAAGAAGAAGTGTTAGAAGCAGTCAAAAATGATACATTTAAGATATATGCTATTGAAAATGTAGATGAAGGGATTGAAATTCTTACTGGTAAAACAAGTGGTAAAAAAGACAAAAATAATAAATTTCCAAAAGATAGTATCAATTATCTTGTTGAAGAGAAGCTAAAACTTTTTGCCAATAAAAGCAGACAAAAAAAGATATGAGTCATTTATGATTATATGTAGCTGTCTACTTCATCTAGATCTCCCTTATGTCCAATCACTCAAAGGACGAAGAAGTGTTACAAACAGTATGAAAGAGAAGCTTAAAGCATTTAATCTCTCCGTTATGGACATAAGTGGTGAATATGCCAAAGAGGCAGATATCGCTTTTGTTTTTCTTTCTCCAAATTCTCTTAAAGCCGTACAATACCGTGAGAAGATCGAGCAGATGCTAGAGAGAAATTTTTCTGAGTATCATTTTGAACTGGAGTATGAAGAGATTTAAACAGTAGTGAAAATTGTTTAACTCATAAACTATTTTTTCCTATAAAATATTCTATATTGGCACATTTTATAAAGCTTAATGTTGAAGGATACATAATAATGGTTCCAAACGTTACTACAGCAGATAATCTTATAAAACATATTTAAAATCCACAAAAATATTCACATACTATTTGGTGTAGTTAAGTTGTATCAGAGGAGAGTCTTTTTATTAAACTAGCAATTAAAAAATTTGCAGTTTTCTGATAGTAGCGATATTATTTTTATGTTAAGATAAATAGTAACCAAAATATCTATTTTATACTAGTAATATTTGGAAATCTCAAAAGGATATATATATGTTAAAAAGAAAAGGATTTATTTCTATATTTCTTGCTTCGGCCACGCTGGCAACAGGGCTTCTCTCCTCGACTTATGCTTCAGAACCTACATATAAGGCAAATGTGCCCAAAAGTTTAACCACACCGAATAAGGTAGAAACACAAATGCTGGGAGACCTTGATTTTTTTGACGGTATGCCCAGTGATGCTACGGTTAAAAAGACCTATGATTTCCTGGACCTCTCCCGAGCTGTCGATGCATTTCTAAACGGTATACCGACAACCTCTATCTACGCTATGCTAGAAGGTCTCAAGCAAGCCGGTGCAAAACCGGGTGACCTTGTCCTCTGGGAAAACCTTGGTGACGCTCGAACACTTGCTCTGACTTTCAATACCACTACACCTTATGCGTTCGCTGAAATCAATGTCAAAGATGAGCCAGCGATTGTTGAAGTTCCTGCCGGGCGTCTTGTTGGGGCGGTCGATGATGCCTTCTTCCGCTGGGTCACTGACTTTGGAGTTACCGGTCCTAACCAAGGAAAGGGTGGCAAGTATGTTTTTGTTGGCCCGGACTATAAAGGCGAACTTCCTGATGGCTTTCGTGTTATCAAGACATCAACTTATCGCAACTGGATGTTTCTACGTGCATTGGTTAAGGACGGCGACTTAGAAGGCGCGACTCAAGGTCTTGAACGCAATTTCGCATCTATCCCCTCTCTATGTTGAACAATCCACCTAAAGGAAGAGTAGTTAATGCTTCGGGCGTAAAGATCAATACTATCCACGCTAACGACTACGACTACTGGGCTGAACTAAACGCAGTCATCCAATATGAACCTGCTAATGCTTTTAACCCTGAGTTGGTAGGACAGTTTGCTGCAATCGGTATAAAAAAGGGCAAACCTTTTGAGCCTGATGAACGTATGAAAAAGATTCTCACAGAAGGCGTTGCTATCGGCAATGCAGCAGCGAGATCAATTACTTTTCGTCCCCGCCTAGAGAGTGCCTATTTTTATCCGGGTAAGCGCCAGTGGTACTCAAGCTTTACAGGCGGTAGCCATGAATTCATGAACAATGGAGAATTGGTCTTGGATAACCGAATTATGTTCCACTACTACGCAACTGCTATCACCCCGGCTATGGCTAAACCCAAGGTTGGTACAGGTTCGGCTTACGAGATCGGAGCGCACGATTCGCAGGGCCATTATTTAGATAACGGAAAAACCTTATAAAGTAACTCTTCCTAGCCCTGTCCCTGCTAAGGATTTCTGGCCGTTTACGATCTATGACAACCAGACCCGTTCAATTTTGAAAACCGATCAGAAATAAGCTGGTTTGATAGTGATGATGCGTGAGTGAAAGCGAATGAAGATGGTTAACACAGGTATTGGTTTGGCCCAAAGGCACCAAAAGGGCAAGAAAGCAACTGGATTAAGACCATGCCAGGAAAGGGTTGGAATGTATTGTTACGACTCTTCAGTCCACTGCAACCATGGTTCGACAGAACCTGGATGCCTGGTGATATTGAATTGGTTGATTAGCTCTTTTCACAAAATTTGAAAGAAAAAGGAAATAAATTATGAAAAGACGTTCAAAAATTAC
Organism: Sulfurovaceae bacterium; assembly: GCA_963785375.1. Taxonomy (GTDB): domain Bacteria; phylum Campylobacterota; class Campylobacteria; order Campylobacterales; family Sulfurovaceae; genus Sulfurovum. The sequence goes on along the minus strand of CAWAVD010000005.1, from coordinate 180 downwards.
CATGGACTTCTTACCAGTTTGACCATGAGTAGCGTATGTTCTTCTGAATACCGAAGATGAAGATGACGACTGACATCCCCGCATCTATTACCACCCCTGCCAGCATTGAAACACCTTCAGTACATTAAATTTTTTTTATAGTTTTCCTGATGATGAAACTCCCCAAAAAGTGTATGATAA
>CAWAVD010000004.1:0-514496 GCA_963785375.1 Sulfurovaceae bacterium | reverse complement strand
AGCTAAAATCTCAAAAAGACTACAAGGAAAGCATCCCTTGTCTGAACAAACTGATACACCACAAGAAAATACAGAGACAGAGATCATCTATCATGACCAAAAATCTGTAGCTCTTCGTACACCTCAAAGTATCTACTTTGTACAAGAACATGACAAGACATCTATACTTGTGTTGCTTCTATTATGGAAGGTTTACACAAGGTGCATGGAATTTTATTAAGTCAGTAGAGCTTACAGCTGAAGAAGCGAACAATTTACGCTACATGATAGAGGCCAAGACGGAAACTATCACTTTAGATGAGATAAAAGTTATGGTTTATGCAATAGTGAGGAAAAATCATTTAAAAAGTGGGAAAAACTTGTGGGAAAAGTATTTTACAATATGCTTAAAAGCACGGTTAGAGCGTTGTTTTTGTATGGCGGACAGTGAGGGATTCGAACCCTCGGTACCCTTACGAGTACGCATCCTTAGCAGGGATGTGGTTTCAGCCAACTCACCCAACTGTCCATGTTTTTTGTGGATGAGATTATAATAACATTGGGTTAAATAGAAGCTTAAAATAATATCAATTATTTCTAAAATGATTTTTTTTTGACCGTGTTAGTTTATTTTTTAGGAAAATCACTAAAAAACTGATTATCATTACATTATATATTTACAAAATCAAGGTTTTAAAATGATAAAAAAACTCACACCCCTGATCGTTCTGATCATGTTTGCCATAGGTGCTTATTTTATGATGCAAGGTATGGATAAAGCTGTAGATATGACGAAACCAAAAAAAGAGATCAAAAAGTAGCAATGACTTTTAGTATCTCTTCCACTTTATTTTTGGGATTGCTGTCTTTGTAGATAGGTCTTCCAACTACAGGATAATCCACTCCCTCTTCATTTGCAAGTTCAAGTGTCGCTACTCGCTGTTGATCCCCCGCATCTTCACCAAAAGGTCTGATTCCTGGGCAGAGTGTTAAGAATGTATCAGAAGTGGCATTTTTTATAGCCCTACTCTCAAATGTAGAACATACCACTCCATCTAATCCATTTTCATAGCTCATCTTTGCAAACTGCTCCGCTTTTTCGTCTATGCTTTTTTCATAGACTCTCTGAAAGTGTTCTTCATCAAAAGATGTAAGGGCCGTGACAGCCAGTACCAATGGTCTGTTTTCATATGAAGAGAGTCTCTCCATAACAATTTTCATAGCCACTGATCCTGCAGAAGCGTGAATATTGAACATATCTACACCTATTTTTGCTATCTCTTCTGCCGCATCTGCCATAGTGTTGGGAATATCGTAAAGCTTAAGGTCTAAAAAGATCTTAAAATCAGGATTGATCGCTTTAAGTGCTTCTATAAAAGGTTTTCCATCACGAATGTAGGCACGAAATCCTACTTTCATCCAAACATTATATGATTTCAGTGACTCTGCAAGAGCCAAATTCTCTTTAGCTGACGGCAAATCAAGTGCTACACATAGTTCCATGGTTTAAACCTCTTATCTTTTAGTGGTATAATAATATCCTAATTTTAATATATAAGGACTAAACACACATGTTTGGAAAAGAATCAAAAAGATACGATATCGTTCAATCTGTTATGGACACATACAACTACGCAAAATTCACAACTTCTAAAGGTGTGATCTGGGCTAAACTTTTTAAAGATGATGCACCTAACACAGTAGCAAACTTTGCTCACCTTGCAGAAGAAGGGTTCTACAACGGCCTAAAATTCCACAGAGTTATCCCTGGGTTTATGGCACAAGGTGGTTGTCCTCATTCTAAAGACAATCCAGCGATGGCTGGTACAGGCGGGCCAGGATGGCAGATAGACTGTGAAACAGATACTAGTACGCATCCGCACAGAAGAGGAACACTCTCTATGGCACATGCTGGACCAAATACTGGAGGAAGCCAGTTCTTTATCACTTTTGTAGCTACTCCACACCTTGACGGTGTTCATACTGTATTTGGTGCTATCGAAGAAGATGATACTGAAAGTTTCATGGTTCTAGACAACATTGATCAAAATGATGACATTGTCAGTATTGAAGTAGTTGAGTCAAGAGCATAATGTAGTGCTCATCATCCTTGGACATTGTTCCAAGGATTTAAAATAAAGGAACTGTATGTTTGGATATTATAGAGTTGCATCGGCTGTTAATAAAACCACAGTAGCAAATCCTGCTAAAAATGCTGAAGAAGTAATAAAACTTATCCATGAAGCGCATACTAAAGAGGTCAGTGTCGTTGTATTTCCAGAGCTAACGCTTACCGGATACACTGCTAGTGACCTCTTTCTCAATCAGACACTTATCATTTCTCAAAATGAAACACTCGCTGATATATTACAAAAAACAGAAAATTTAAATACCATTGCTGTCATTGGTATAGCACTGCTTGAGGCAGACAGACTCTATAACTGTGCGACAGTACTGCAGAATGGTAAACTTTTAGGTGTAGTTCCTAAAAGCTATCTCCCAAACAAAAAAGAGTTTTATGAAAAACGTCAGTTCATCAGTGGAAGAGACATTACAAGAACGACAACAGAACTATTGGGGGAAGAGATTCCTTTTGGTGTAGATCTGCTATTCACAGACTCTAAAGATATGACCTTTGGTGTAGAGATATGTGAAGATCTTTGGGCTGTCACACCTCCTAGTAACCATATGGCGAACAATGGTGCCAATCTACTTTTTAACCTGTCTGCCAGTAATGAACTTATAGGTAAAGCAGAATATCGTGAGGAGTTGGTACGTACACAGAGTGGTCGCTGTATGGCTGCTTATGTCTACTCTTCTGCTGGTGTAGGTGAATCTACAACGGATACTGTCTTTGGAGGACATGCTATTATCTCAGAATATGGTTCTACTTTGGTGCAAAATGACCGTTTTAGTCTTGAAAATACTCTTATAACAGCTGATGTGGACCTGGAACGCCTACGCTGGCTTAGACTCAATGAATCAAGTTACTCTGACGGAAGACGTAAAAAAACACGCTTGATTAAAGTAGGACCACTGCCAAGTATCACTCAATTAGAACGTTTTATCAATCCTATGCCCTTTGTTCCTTCGTACTATGAAGAGAAAAAACATCGCTGTGATGAAATAACACATATTCAAGCCCATGGACTAATAAAACGTATGAGTCATGCACATATCAAAAAAGCGGTTATAGGTATCTCCGGTGGACTTGACTCAACCTTAGCCCTACTCTCACTACACAAAGCGTTTAAAATGATGGACTGGGATGTTAATAATATCATTGCTGTCACTATGCCTGGATTTGGTACCACAAGCCGTACAAAATCCAATGCTGTCAAACTTTGTGAAGCCCTAGGGGTGACCTTTAAAACCATCGATGTAACAGACATTTCTCATAAAGAATTTGAGGCCATTGAACATGACAGGGATGAGCACAGTGTCACGTATGAAAATGTTCAAGCCAGAGCAAGAACTTCTATACTCATGAATATGGCAAATAAAGAAGGTGGCCTGGTGATCGGCACAGGTGATCTCAGTGAAATAGCTTTAGGTTGGTCTACTTACAACGGTGATCATATGAGCATGTACGCACTTAATGCCGGAATACCTAAGACACTGATACAGTATGTCATCGAATATTACAAATCCAATGAATCTATAGCGGATATCATAGATGATATACTTGACACTCCTATCAGCCCGGAATTATTGCCTCATGTAGATGATGAAATAGTACAGGAAACTGAAGCGATTGTTGGAAGTTATGAACTACACGACTTCTATCTCTATCACTTCATTAAATACGGAGCAAAACCTTCAAAAATACGTTTCCTCGCCAATATAGCTTTTGAAGGAAAATATGATGATGAGACTATCACCAAATGGCTCAAACTCTTTTTAAGACGTTTCTTCACACAGCAGTTTAAACGTTCATGTATGCCTGATGGTCCAAAGGTAGGTACGATATCCTTGAGTCCCAGAGCAGACTGGAAGATGGCAAGTGATGCGGATGTTGAGATATGGTTGGCTGAGTTAGACAGATGAAGTCCAATAACACGATAAAACACTTTATAAACACTATGATCCAAGGATTGTTTTGGCTTCTTCCGATCGTTGCCACTATCATCATCATTTCATGGCTTTATACAAAAATAGAACATTTAGTGGGTGAAATATTTAGGTTTATCGGTTTTGTACCTGAAAAGAATTTCTTTTTATGGGAACTCTTAGCCATAGTTGTCTTTTTAGTTACACTTTATATACTTGGACATCTTGCCCGGACAAGACTTGCAAGTCTGTTTGAACACTTATTTTCGAAAATCCCTGGATACAAAACGATTAGAGAACTTATTGGTATTTTCAACTCTTCTAAAAAAGGTAAAAATCAAGTACTGGTTGTTGCCATCAAAGGTTTTACTGCAGATGGATATAATATTGGTCTGATGTACTCACAAAAAGAGAGCATCATTAAAGACCATTATACTATTACACTCTCCATGTCACCTATTCCAAATGGTGGATTTATGTTCGAAGTGCATAAAGACAAGATTTTTGTCTTAGAAAATGCAACTTTTGATAATAACTTACAGTACCTACTCTCTATGGGTGTAAAAAGTTTTGCAGATATTTTAAGAACAGAGCCAAAAAATATAGATGATTTCATCCCGCTTACTGAATGGCTAGAAAAAAATGAATAGGAAATTATTCCTATTAAACAGTTATTCTTCACTTTTCTGAACCCAATAAAAAAAGAATATTTACTGTGATAATAATACTATATTATAGTGGATCCTATTCTACAGTTAACTAGAGAAGTTAACAATGAAAAATGTTATAATAATTTAATTATAAATGTAAAAGGAGGGTCAAAAAATGAAAAAAGAATTCATAGAAATGATCGAAGATTCAAAAAAATCATTACAAAAAATAGAAAAGAGAATAGAAGAACATACAGAGGACTTAACAGATGAGGTCAGTGAATTGTGGAATGATCTAAAAAAACATTTATCAGTTGTCGAGGATAAACTTCAAGACGCATATGACTATTTGGAAGATCAGGCTGAGCAAAAAGGCCATCTAGTTATCATCGAAGCACGAGACAGATTAGCAAAACTCGAAGAAGCGACACATGAGTTAACTGATAAAGTGTTAACGAATACACAAGAAGAACTTGATATTGTAAAACTTAAAGTTCACCTTCTTGAGATGGATAATAAAGATCTGTGGAAAGAGAAACAAAAAGAACTTTCTTCACTATATGAAAATTCAAAAGAAGAATCAGAAAAAATAGCCATTAAAGCAGCAAAAGAACTTAATCAGATTTTTTTAAAATTAACAGAGATTGTATAATGCACAAAATGACAAAACTATTATTTTCTGCTATAACTTTACTGATATTATCTGGTTGTGCGACTTCAAATCTCTCCTATAAAAATGAAGCACTCAATATAAGGATAAATGATACATCATTACAAGTGCATGGTACAAAGTTAGATGAGAAAAATGAAAACTTCAGTACACTATTTCTTACACAAAATCTATTACGATTAGATGATGGTAGTCTAGTTGTATATGAAGAAGCAGAAACAGATATGCAGTATAGGTTTGACCCCACTACACCCAGAAGTATAAAGATAATATTTGATGCTAAACGTGTAATAAAATTCCACTATAACACATTTATTTATGCCTTCCAAGTTATTTTAAAAGACAACAGAGTACTAAATGTTTTGGTTGCACAAGGGTACGATCAAGAACTTCAAATGGTCTATGGAATGAGTACTGAAAAACTAAATGATATGCTAATCAAATTAGGACAGAATGTACAGCCTGCCTACTATAAAAATGTTATAAATATAGCTAATGAACCTTCACCATACATGAGTAAATGGAGCATCCCAAAAGTACATATTGTACCTTTGGTTGTTCCTCTGGCTCGTATTGGACGATTCTAGTTGATACTCCACCATATAGAATAAGGTGGATTCTTCATCCATAGCTTAAACAGCTATTTTCAGTGAAGAATTTAAAGTCTGGGGTATCGCACCTTGACTATTTAGTTCGCGTTCTTCTTTGCTTTTCGGAGGATTAAGTCCTGAATAGAGTTTAGAGTGTTTGAGCCTCTTTGTTCAAATATATGGCATATTGTCATTTTTTTGTGAAGTTTATATCTCATACCCACTACTTTATGGATGTGGTTTTACTCGTTATAATATAATATTTCTTAATTTAAGAAATATATTTTTTCAAATAAGGTTATACCTTAAGAAAAGAAGGTACAATATATCTGAAGTAAGATGAAGTTCGAGCTCATCTCGCGTGTGTTAAGTGTTATTGCTAGACCCCGAAAGACTCTCTCTGATTTGGATTCCACTTAAAATTAAGTGTAAATTATTACCCAAAGGTACAAAAAATGGCAGCATTAGTAAACGGAACTGTTAAATGGTTCAACGATGAAAAAGGTTATGGATTTATCCAACAAGAGAATGGTGGCGACGATGTATTCGTTCATTTCCGTCAGGTAAACAATGAAGGCGGTGGACGTGTAACACTTGCTGAAGGTCAAGCAGTAACATTTGAAGTTGGTGAAGGTCAAAAAGGCCCACAAGCTGAAAACGTAACTCCACTCTAGTAGTGGCTTGCAGGCTTTAAGCCTGCAAATTAAAATCTCCTCTTTTTATTTCCCTCTTTTAATAATTCACTTTTAAATCTTTATCATACGATAGCTCAAATAATACATCTATCTCTTGTTTTTCATGTGGTAATAGTGTTATCTTCATCTCTATTTGTCCATCTTTAAGTAATTTATAGTTTACTTTTTTCTCTGAGTTGATGCTTAAGAGTTTTGATTTTATCTCTTCAGTTGTTGATGTAGGTATACGTTCAAACAGCGTAAATTTTTTTATTTTGTCAGATTTATTGTTAATGGTAAGTGTGAAACCATCTTTCTTACGTGCAGTCCCACCAAATATTCCTGTCTCACGCTCTTTTCTACTATAGGTTTCCGTTGTATTTTAATATCTTCTTCAATTTTTGTATATAGATCATATTTTTCTTGCCAGTACTCTCCTTTGCATTTTCATTAACCATTTCCTCTCCTGACTTTACTTTCCATCGATTGCTGTCTATTTGGTATTTTGGTTGAAAAGAACAAACATGGAATACTTTTGAATTTACATAAGGATATGAACGTAATTCACAAGAGAGTGGTGCTTTCCATGTAAGTACTTTAACATTCAAAGGTACACCTGTGGACGGCAATACAAGTTGTTCTATTTTATACTCTCTTGCATCTTCATAAGAGACTACAGGTGAAGATTACAGTAGCTTTTTCTTCAGCCATCACTTCCATATCCATTCTTGCATTTTTTTCCATAGTTCTTTTAGATACTCTTTGGGGTCTTGGTTCATACTTACTTACTATCCACGGATAAAAATGAGTTGGATAGACATATTGATTTGCTGAACGATAATAAAACATTGCTGTATCTGCCTCCATGTCAATGCCACTTCTATTTGTAATAGAGAGATATTGTGTAACAGTAATTTCTTTTTCATCTTTTATATTGGCTTCATATTCTGTAGAAAAAGAAAGGTATCCATAAGGAATCGTAAGTTCTATCTCTTTGTTACATGTCTTCTCAGTACCTAATGCCTGAGTTGAAGGTGCCTGTTTTTGAAACCTTTTTTGCTTAATTTGAAATTCTTCATTTAACAGTCTCTCTTGACTTATAAGCCTTGACTGCTCTTCTCCTATCACTTTTGCCGCTTTAATCAATGTATTCGACTCTAAAGTAGTTGGCTGAGGAACAGAAATAAGTTGTTCTAAGTACCTTCCTGTTTTTCTTGAACAGTTTGTATCTTTTCCTCTAAATACATCAGATTTGTCCAAAGTTGACACAATCTATCATTTGAAGGACAAGTAGAGGTCGATAAAGAGAGGCATAGTTGTACCTTCACACTTTGCTTTTATTCCTTTTGCGAAGCCTATATAATGATTGTTAGGTGAGAAACTATAAAATGTTTTATCTTTATAGACAGAAAGAGAGGAAGCATAGCCATACCCTCCACTTAAAAGTAATATACTAAGAGATGTCAGTGAGTTTCATCCATTATCCTTTATGAGTAGTATTGAGGATAATTATAACCAATTATTGTGAGGCATTACTCTCTATAAATTGTAGATAGATACACTTCATTTTTCTTTTGAAGGTAATCATAGATGGCTTTAACCTCTTCATCTGTCAAGTAATAACGTGGCATAATTTTATGATAATTGTTAACTGACTTTTATCATATCTTCTAGTGAATCTTTACGTATATCTGAACCTCTTAAAGCTTGTTTTCCATGTATATCTCGGAATTCAACTATAGTTTGCCCCTCACCACTTTCTCCATGGCATTGTGCACAGCTCACTCCCCTAGGATTTGCATACAGCATTTCACCATACTCATAGTGAGAGATGAAGTCTTCTTGTCCCCATAACATTAAAGGTAGTAGTAGTATCCATAATCGTCTCATGCTAGCATCAACGTTCACTCCATAACAGGCAAAACTGCGTTGCCTAAAGTATTTTTGATATAATACAATAAAAAATATAAGGGCACTCTATGCAACTCATCGATGGTAAATCCTTAGCCAACAAAGTGCAAACGAATGTAGCTACTGAAGTAGCACAACTTAAACAAGAAAAAAATATTGTTCCCGGACTTGCGGTCATCCTTATTGGAGACGATCCTGCAAGTCATGCTTATGTGAAAATGAAGGCAAAAGCTTGTGAAAATGTAGGATTTTACTCTATCACACACAACATGCCTGACACGATCAGCCAAGATGAGATTATTGCAACCATTGAGATGATGAACAATAACCCTCGTATAGACGGTATATTGGTGCAGCTACCTTTACCTAAACATGTTGATACAGATAAAATACTTGAAGTAATAGACCCTAAAAAAGATGTAGACGGTTTTCATGCTTATAATGTTGGCCGTTTAGTGACAGGTCTAGACAGTTTTGTAGCATGTACACCTCTTGGTGTTATGAAAATGTTCGAAGAGTATAATATTGAGCTCCGAGGAAAAGATGTATGTGTTGTAGGTGCAAGTAATATTGTAGGAAAACCGATGGCTTCTCTTCTACTCAATGCTGAGGCAACAGTGACTATCACACACATTTATACAAAAGATCTTAAAGCACATACAAACAAAGCTGATATCGTTGTAGTGGGTGTGGGTGTTCCAGGGCTTATCAAAGAAGATATGGTAAAAGAAGGAGCTATAGTGATCGATATAGGTATTAACCGTATTGAAGATGGTTCACTTGTTGGTGATGTAGACTTTAAAAATGTGAGTCCTAAATGTTCTTATATTACACCTGTACCTGGTGGTGTTGGGCCTATGACCATAGCAATGCTATTGAGTAACACACTTAAATCAGCAAAAGCTAGAGCATAATGAAAGGTTTTTTAGAGGCATTGAGCCGTTTTGCAAGCTCTTGGACCGGAACGATCATTATTGTTCTTTTTCTCATTTTTTTTGTTGCACAATCTTTTGTGATTCCATCAGGATCTATGAAAAGAACACAACTCATAGGTGACTTTTTATTTGCAAAAAAGTTTTCGTATGGAATCCCTACCCCTCATTTACCATGGTTAGAGATACCTATTTTGCCAGACTTTTATGGAAATGGTCATCTTATAGAAGGTCCTAGACCTCAAAGAGAAGATATTGTTATTTTCCGCTATCCGATCAACAACAAGATACACTATGTCAAACGTTGTGTTGCTGTGGGCGGAGATGAAATACTTTATGCAAATGAGAAATTACTGATACACTTTCATGAAGGTGAGGAGTATATGAAGAGTAATTATCCTGCAGATAAGATCGTCTCACTTAGAGGTAAACTCTGGGTGGAAAATCCTTATATGGATAAATATCCAGGCATACAATATGCACCTGAAGGTGGCACAATATTTGAAGGGCTATTACAATACTACAATTACAACAAAGAGATCGATATGATACCCGTGTATGTCAATGGATTGGATGTGCCTAGATATGAAATAGCAGGTAAGAGGGTCAATGCCCTCTACACTAAAGTAGATAAAGACCACTTCTATATGATAGGTGATAATCGTGACAACTCTAATGACAGTCGTTTTTGGGGTGCCGTACCCTATAAACTTATCGTAGGAAAACCATGGTTGAACTATATGAGTTTAGAGCACCGATCCTATGAAAGTGTACTTAACGGTGATGAGTTTGGTAGTGGAACGGATCACGCAAGACTTAAACGTTTATGTGGTGATATAGATATCGATTCACAAGAATGTAAAGATCTCTGGAATAAACAACGATTTACAGTTCGCTGGGGACGTATCGGAAGACGTATTGAGACTCTCCAAAAAGAGCAGCCAATAGAATAAGGGAAAAATAGATGAAAAAGTTTTACATTGCTACAGACCATGCAGGATATGTAATTAAAGATTATGTAAAAGATTATGTACGATCTTTGGGACATGAGATCATCGATCTTGGTCCAGATTCTGCTGACAGAGTAGATTATCCCGATTTTGCAAAAAAATGTGCAGATGCTGTCTTAGCAGACAATGGCAGTTTTGGTATACTTATATGCGGTACGGGTATAGGTATCTCTATAGCTGCAAATAAAGTACCTGGTATTCGTGCTGCACTTTGTCATGATACTTACACTGCAAAACTTACCAGACAACATAATGATGCAAATATCCTCTGTTTTGGTGAACGTGTAGTAGGAAAAGGGGTTATCGAAGACATGATAGAAGCCTTTGCAAGTACTGAGTTTGAAGGTGGCAGACATGCAGGACGTGTAGCCAAAATTGAAGGGTGTTCCCTCGGTGCAAATTTAGGATAGCATACTTATCAGGGTGTTCTACCCCTGTTCTTCATAACCTAATCTTCAAACTCTATTTAAAACAAATAACAAGACATTTGATTCATCTATTTCAAGTTTTATCCATTATGCTTCTTCTTTTCTCTCTTAAAATAACATCCTGTAAAAACATATATTATCATCTATTGCCCTCCCCTATATTGAGTATTAATTCATTATTGACAAGCGTTATATATTAAAGTATACTACGCCTAAAAAATCATTGGGATTTTGGTGATTTTGATCTGCAATAGGCCTGAAGGCTACATCTTCTTTCAAGTGCAGACATACTCTAAAGCCTATGATCAGGAAAACAGAATGAAATCTAACGTCACAACGCTCTCCCTTTTACTACTTATTAGCTCATCACTCTATGGAGAGTTTGGATATGATGGACAAGTAAGACTTCGCTTTGATAGTTTTTACAATATGAACGAAAAGTACTACGGGACAAAACCAAAACTTGGAGAAAGTCGCGACAGCTATCTTATGGCTAGAACTCAATTTGGAGTCACCTATAAGTTCAATGATGCGTGGGATGCAAGAATCTCCATGCAAGATGCAAGAGTTTTCGGGTGGGGATTTGATACAGCTGATTGGTATAACAGTGAATTTAATCAAGTACACAGCACACAGACTGACTTTTTTGAACTCTATGAGACTTATCTAAGATACTCAAAAAACAATTTTACCATTACTGCTGGAAGACAAAAGTTACCCTACGGAGACTTAAGGGTTTTTGGACCTGGAGAGTGGAAAAACTCTGGCAAGTGGATTTGGGATGCAGTGAAAACTTCCTATAAAGATGGAGAAAACTTTTTAGATTTTTTCTATGGTGCGATGATGCTGCATGACCCAGACGAGTTTAGTTTGAACCACCGTCATGGTTACTATGGTGCAGGTATGTACGGTCACTATGTTTACAAGAAAAATGCAGCTATAGAACCTATCTTGGCATACAAAATCAACGATAAAAAAAATGCAATATATACTATGCTAGAGAGCTTTTATATTGGGGCAAGAGTCTATGATACAGATTACAATAGCTTCTTTTTTGATGTAACATATGTCAAATCATTTGGAGATTACATCAAACTAGATTCCCAAGAGGTTGATATTGACGGAATGGGTTTGCATACTGACGCTGGCTATAATTTTAAATCAATCTATACAAAACTTGGTGTTGGCTACACTTATGCAACGGGAGACAACCCCAATACAGAAGATAATGAGACATTCGATACCGTCTTTGGAGCAAGTGATAAATACTATGGTAGGTTAAATCTTATGCAGTGGTCAAATATCAAAGATTCAGAAATTTTTGCGATCATTGAGCCCAACGAAAAAACGAATATCAAATTAGAGTATCATAAATTTTACGCCGATGAGCCAAGCAATAAATGGCTGAGCTATACGATTCCATCCATGCAGAACGACCACTACGGAGACGAAATTGATTTATTTGGTACCTATACATACTCAAAAAGTTTTAATATTCTCTTTGGAATAGGTTATTTTATGAGTGGAGACTATATCGAAGAGGCGGTAAGCAAAAATGACTATATCACAGATGATAATGCTTTTGGTTTTGTTGCACAGTTTACTTATGATTTTTAATTTAAGAGGTAATACGAAAAATGATAGATAGTCTAATAGAAGTACCTAAAAATATTTACCAAAATTTAGCGTAAAGCCCTTAGATTCATATATGGGGAGTATGTCAAATAATCTATGCTACAATAGTCCCAAAAAGTAATACCTGAAATCGAGACAAGGAAACAGTATGACACTCACCTCAGAAGAGAGATCTATTATATTGGAAAGTATACGAAACATCCCAGACTTTCCTAAACCTGGAATTATCTTTAAAGATATTTCAACCCTACTTTCCGACGCAACAGCACTTAATACTCTCATGTCTCACTTAGAAAAACGTTATAAAACTTATGAGCTGGATTATATCGCAGGTATCGATGCCAGAGGGTTTATCTTTGGTTCTATCTTAGCTGACAGACTGGGTCTTGGTTTTGTACCTGTTCGAAAAAAAGGAAAATTACCCTACACCACTGTCGCTGAAAAATATAGTTTAGAGTATGGATTTGATGAAGTAGAGATACATATAGATGCTTTTGGAGAAAAAGAAAAGCCAAATGTGCTGCTTATAGATGACCTTATAGCCACAGGTGGAACGGCAAAAGCTGCAGCAAACCTGATAGATAAAGTGGGTGCTAATTGTGTAGAAGCATGTTTCATAATGGAACTTGCATTTTTAAAAGGTCGTGAAGGATTTAATGCACCTGTTTACTCTGTGATAAGCTTAGACTGATATAGTAGTACTAAAATTATAAAAAAGGTATATGCAGTATGAGAGTTTATCTTTTTTTTTCAATCTTTTTACTTTTAATACTTTCATTACATTATCTCTTCTACTCTAGAGTCATCAAACGACTCTTGGTCCCTAACAAGACTAAAAAGTTCTTTACCTTTCTTTTAAGTGTTAATTTTATAGGTAATGTACTTTATGTGGGTGGTAGATATACAAATTATATAAGTGATACACTCTACTATCTCTTCTCATTATCTATAGGCGTTACTTTTGTACTGTTACTTTATCTTATCATACATGAGGTACTCAATCTTTTTCATAAAACACTTAAAGGTGTAGATATATCAAAAAGAGAATTCATAAAAAAAACTGGTGATACTGCCATGTTCGCACTTTCTACCTCTTATGTGACAGCAGCAAGCTATGAAGGAATGAAACAGCCTGTAGTAAATGTGGTGGAGCTTGATCATTTTGATTTTTCCATTGTACAGATCAGTGACCTTCACATTGGGGGGCTTATCGATAAAGCTTTTATAGAAGCTTCTGTTCAAAAAATAAATGCATTAAAACCGGATATCGTCTTTATGACCGGTGATCTCATAGATACATCAGTAGAATACATTGAAGATGCTATACGAAAACTAGATGATATCTCTGCCAAACATGGTGTCTATTACATCTTGGGGAATCATGAGTATTTTCATGATCCATTAAAGATCATAGAGTTTATAAAAACTACCAATATTCATCTTCTACTCAATGAAAATATCATCATAGATGAAATTGAACTTAATGTTGTAGGAGTGACTGACCGTATAGGATACAGAACTGACATACTTGTACCAGATATAGATAAAGCCTTTAAAGACATTAATCCTTCATATAAAACGATTCTTTTGGCACACCAGCCCAAATTTATTGAAGAGTTAGGAAACTATAAGCCAGACCTGGTACTCTCAGGACATACACACGGTGGACAGATATGGCCTTTTGGCTATCTTGTAAAGTTACAACAACCTTATGTCAAAGGACTACATAAACTCCAAAATGGAAGTTACATTTATGTCAATTCCGGAATAGGGTTTTGGGGACCGCCAATGAGACTTGCATCTCAAGCCGAAATAGCGTATATTGTATAGTAAGGGTAAATTATAACCTCCTATTGGATATAATCACCCAATTAATATAAAGAGAAAAAGATGGATTTAAATAAAGAAATATATATTCCAAAACCAAGCCAAAGTGATCCGAATGAGTTAGGCCATTTTGGTAAGTTTGGCGGGCGTTATGTACCTGAAACATTAATGCCGGCACTTGAACAACTTAGACTTGATTATGAAGCAGTACGTTTTGATAAAGACTTCTGGAAAGAAGTGGACTACTATTACAAAAACTATGTAGGCGCCCTTCTCCACTCTATTATGCTGAGAATATCTCTAAAGAAGTAGGTGCAAAAGTCTATCTCAAGAGAGAAGATCTTAACCACACAGGTGCACATAAAATCAACCATACTGTAGCTCAGGCTGTACTTGCCAAAAGACTAGGTAAAAAGAAAATTATTGCAGAGACCGGTGCAGGACAACATGGTGTTGCTACTGCGACGGTTGCTGCACTGTTTGGCTTAGAGTGTGAAGTGTTTATGGGTGCTAAAGATGTGGAACGACAAGAACTCAATGTTTTTCGTATGAAACTGCTTGGAGCCAAAGTACATGCAGTTGAAAGTGGTTCTAAAACACTCAAAGATGCTATGAATGATGCTATCAGACACTGGGTTACCAATGCTAGAGATACATACTATCTGATTGGTACTGTTGCAGGTCCTCACCCATATCCTATGATGGTACGTGATATTCAGTCGATCATTGGCTGGGAAGCGAAGGAACAACTCAACGCAGTTGAAGGGTGTTTACCAGACAAAGTTATTGCATGTATCGGTGGAGGTTCCAATGCTCTTGGTATTTTCAGTCATTTTTTAGAAGATGAAAGCGTAGAGTGTATCGGTATTGAAGCTGGTGGACTTGGACTTGATTCCAAACATGGCTGTTCTCTTGCAAAAGGAAGTCCTGGTGTTCTTCACGGTCAACTAAGCTATCTTCTTCAAGATGAAGATGGGCAGGTACAAGAAGCCCACTCTATTTCAGCTGGTCTAGACTACCCTGGAATAGGTCCTGAACATTCATTCCTCAAAGATGAAGGTATAGCTACCTATGACTATATAACCGATGATGAAGCTATAGATGCATTCGTTTGGCTGTCACAAGCTGAAGGTATCATTCCTGCATTTGAAACATCACATGCTGTTGCCTACCTCAAAAAGATGAAACCTGAAGATATAAAAGGAAAAACGATCTTAATCAATCTCTCTGGCCGGGGTGATAAAGATATGATTCAAGCAAAAGATATATTAAAAGATCAATTTAATTAAGTATAGGAAATATAAAATGAATTTTGAATTAACACAACTCCCTGTTTCTGACATTGAAGGTGACGTTGAAGTCATTATTGTTATTGACAAGAATACAAACCATGTTTTTGTACAAGATAAAAAACTCTTAAAAAAAGCAGGCTTTTCAGGTGAGCAAGATGAAACCTGTTTACTTGTCAGTAAAAATAGACTTTATGTAGGTGCTGACTCAACTTTAAGTAAAGATATCAGAACGGCAGCAGCTAATGCTATAAAAGCCCTTAAAGGTACAGGTTACAAATCTATTAAAGTAGCAACCTATCTTAAGAGTAACAAGTGTACGAACTCACTTCGTTCAATGGTAGAAGGTTTTATTTTAGGGGCATACACTTTTGAAAATTATAAAACAAAAAAGAGTAAAACTAAGATCAAGCATATTTCCATCTCACTTGAAGAGTATAGTGGATACAAAGTAGATATAGAAAGAGCTTCTGATGTCATACATAAAGGACAGATAGTTGCTGATGCTACAAACTTTACACGTGACATTGTCAATACGACACCTGATGACTGTTATCCTGCGGTCATGGCAGAAATTGCTGAAGGCATGGCTGACGAAACGGGTCTAAAATGTAACGTACTTAAACCCAAATCACTTAAAAAAGAGAAAATGGAGACACTGCTTGCTGTTGCACGTGCAAGTCGTCATAAACCAAGAGTGATCCACCTTACACATAAGCCAAAAGATGCAAAATGTGTTGTGACACTTGTAGGTAAAGGTCTTACGTATGATAGTGGTGGACTCAGTCTGAAACCAGCAGATTTTATGGTCACAATGAAATCAGACAAGAGTGGCGGTTCAACAGTGATAGGTATCATGAAAGCTGTTGCAGAAATGAACCTACCTGTCGAAGTCCATGGTTTTGTAGGTGCTGTAGAAAACATGATCGGTGGAAATGCCTATAAACCAGATGATGTACTTGTAGCAAAAAATGGAAAAACGATTGAAATCCGTAATACCGATGCAGAAGGTCGACTGGTTCTTGCAGATACGCTTTGTTATGCACAACAGGAAGTCAAGGCTGATTATCTTTTTGACTTTGCAACACTCACTGGTGCTTGTGTTGTAGGTGTGGGACACTACACATCAGGTGTCATGGGTAATTCTGATGATATGAAATCACTTGTTGTAGATGCTGCAAAACGTTCAGGTGAATTGGCAACTGCCTTGGACTTCAATCCTTACCTTAAAAAGACTATCAAATCTGAAATCGCTGATGTATGCAATATCTCAAATACACGCTATGGAGGAGCAATTACCGCAGGTCAATTCCTCTCAGAGTTCATAGATGAAGATCATAGAAATAAATGGGCACATATAGACATTGCAGGACCTGCATTTGTTGAACATGCATGGGGAGAAAACCCTCATGGTGCATCTGGTGCTGGAGTAAGACTTATGGTAAAACTTATAGAGAATTTAGCTATCCGAAAAATAAATAGTATAAAGTACTTTTGATCATTTTATACTTTAAGATGGCATGCCAATGCCTCTTTTGACAACATATCAGCGATGGTGTCTCTGCCATTGATGATATGCTTAATACCTAATGCCGAGATCATTTCTGCTTCTGAACTATTATTCACTTTAACAATACTGTTTATGTCTGGACTAAAGGAAACAATATTTTCACAGATTAATTGTCTTTGTATCTCATTCTCTATAGTGACAATAATTGCGGTACATTGGTTGACATTAAAATGCGATAAGACCATTTTCTGTGCAGCATTAGCAAAATAGATGGCTTCTTCACCCTCTGAAATTACTTTATCAACTATTTTAACATCATGTTCAAGTACAATATAGAGTAATCCTCTTTCTCTAAACTTTTTAACTAATTTTTCTCCAACAGGTCCATATCCACATATGATGATATGGTTCTCGATAGGTATCACCAATAAGTGCACGATCACGAAGTCCTGTTGGTTCATGGGTCAAAAAGTCAGCCATTTTTTTGATGTTTTTCAGCACAAAAGGTGTGAGGATCATCGAAAGCACAATCGTAATAATCATGATCTGATTCAATTCAGAAGAGATTAAATTGTTAGAGCGTGCTAAAGCAAATATTGCTAAAGAAAATTCACCTACCTGGAAAAGTGCCAAGGCTGTTTTCAAAGCGGTTCTTTTTTGTATAAAGAACTGCAAAATACCAAAGATGAGTAAACCTTTCAGTAACATGATACCCAACAAAAGTCCTAAAATAACATGTCCGGAGTCTATAATTGAATGCCAGTCTATCAGCATTCCTATCGTGACAAAAAAAACTCCTAAAAGAATATCTCTAAAAGGAACCAGGTCTGTTTCTATACGATAACGGAATCTTGTTTCTGCAATCATCATACCTCCTATAAAAGCCCCTAGAGAATATGTAAACCCGAACACATGTGCCAAAAATGAAGATCCCATGACAACAAGTAATACTGCAACAAGGAATATCTCTTCTGAACCAGTAGACATGACCCAGTGAAAAAAATGTTCAAGAAAATATTTACCAATAACAAAAAGAATCAAAAAAACCACTATGGCACCTGCTAATGTCTCTAAGAGAAGTACGGATACTGATTCTGTCCCGGAGCTAAAAAAAGAGACCATTAAAAGTATTGGAATGACTGCAAGATCCTGAAAGAGTAAAATACCGAGTGTATTACGTCCATAACCAGAATGAATTTGATTGTTTTCATTAAGTATCTTCAATACTATCGCGGTAGAGGAAAGAGCCAATGCAAATCCTACTACAATAGCACTCTTAATCTCTAATCCAAATACTATCGATGCTAATGCAGTAAAAAGCAGACCAGAAAGTACAACCTGCATTGTTCCGTAAAGAAATACCTCTTTTTTCATCTTTTTAAGATGATTGACTGAAAATTCCAATCCAATGGTAAACATTAAAAAAACAATTCCAAACTCTGCCAAATGAAATAACATCTCTTTGGAGTCTTCAGCAAAATGAAAAATGGAGGAAATCGCAAAACCTGCAAGAACATATCCTATTACAGTCGGAATATCATATTTTTTTAAAAAAACATTTAACACTGTTGATATACTAATAGTAATGATCAATATTAATAAAGGATTTTCCATTAAATTCTTCCTATTTTTTTCGTATTATACATTGATTTTAATCATTATAAAAACACTAACCCCAATTTCACCAATATTTCGGTAAAATCGCGCTAATAATATTATAAACACTTAAGGAATATCATGGGACTCAGTATAGGACTCGTAGGACTACCAAATGTAGGGAAGTCTACAACTTTTAACGCACTCACTAAAGCACAGAATGCAGAGAGTGCAAACTACCCTTTTTGTACCATAGAACCAAATAAAGCTGTAGTACCTGTACCGGATGAAAGGATAGATAATCTTGCCAAAATAGTAAATCCTGAAAAAGTTCAGTACTCTACTCTTGACTTTGTAGATATCGCAGGACTTGTTAAAGGTGCTAGTAAAGGTGAAGGATTAGGAAATAAATTTCTTTCAAATATTCGTGAAACAGAAGTGATCTTACACATCGTAAGATGTTTCGAAGATGAAAATGTTGTACACGTTGAAGGTTCTATAGATCCGATCAGAGATGTTGAGATCATCGAGCAAGAGCTTCTTTTTGCTGATCTGGATGCTGTTGTAAAACGTATAGAAATGCTTAAGAAGAAAGCCAGAGGTAATGACAAGGATGCAAAAGATCAACTTGAAGTTGCCGAAGCACTTTTGGGACACATTGAAGAAGGACATCCTGTTTCTACTTTTGCAGACAAAGAGAGTGATGGTTTTTTAGCGATGAACAAAGACTTACGTTTACTGACATCAAAAGAGATCATGTATGGTGCCAATGTGGATGAAGACGGACTTGCAGAAGATAATGAATATGTCCTGGCACTTAAGGCTTATGCGGCAGAGCGTAACAGTGAAGTGATCAAGCTTTGTGCAAAAGTTGAAGAAGACATGGTAGACTTTGATGAAGAAGAAAAAGAAGAAATGCTTAATGATCTTGGTGTGGAAGAGAGTGGTCTTGACCAGATCATCCACAAAGGCTTTGACAAACTTGGACTAATGAGCTACTTTACTGCAGGCGTAAAAGAAGTTCGAGCATGGACTATTCGCAAAGGCACTACTGCACCTAAAGCCGCCGCAGTCATACATAATGACTTTGAAAAAGGCTTTATCCGTGCAGAAGTAATAAGTTATGAAGACTTTATAGAATATGGTGGTGAGTCTGGTGCAAAAGAAGCAGGAAAAAATAGACTTAGAAGGTAAAGAGTACATTGTTCAAGATGGCGATGTAATGCACTTTAGATTTAACGTTTAAATAGATAAAGGATAATGATGAGAAAGTTACTTTTAATTGGATTGATTGGCTTTGGTTTAGTAGGTTGTGACGCAAAAAAAGGTACATTTCTTGAAACAGTAGAGAGTGAAAATAATCATTCTGCCACTGTAGCTAAGTTGGAAAAACTCATCAAAGATCAAGGTTTGACACATTTTAGTACTATGGACCACAAAGCCAATGCATTAGCTGTGAACATGAACTTAAAACCTGAGACTGTTGTGGTCTTTGGTAATCCTAAAATGGGAACAGTTCTTATGAACTGCAACCCTTCTATGGGATTAGATCTACCACTACGTATACTTGTTACCACTGACTATGAAGGTAAAACTACTCTCATTTATACAAATCCTGAATATTGGTCTTTAAAACATAATATCAAAGACAAAAATTGTTTAAACATACTCAACAAAGCAAAAATGGCATTAGGTAGTCTTGCTGAAGAAACGGCTGAAAAATAATATGATCATAACCATAAATGAAATTCTGTACCGTATAAAAAAGGCATTAAATTTAACTACAGAAGAGATGCTAAAAGCCTACAGTCTTGAAGACTATGAGATGGAAGCTTCACATTTAGAGTCTTTGCTAAAAAAACGTTTAGATGATCGGTTTGTGCCTGCAAGCTATGAAGAGTTAGGCGTCTTCCTAGATGGGTTTGTTACACTAAAAAGAGGTCCGTCACCAAAGAAGTCTAATGACAATGAAGCTGTAGAACTCACAAATAATCTAATACTGAAAAAGCTGCGTATTGCTCTTGAACTCAAAGAAGCAGAAACAGAGATCATTTTTGGATTAGGTGATGTGGAACTCAGTAAACAACAGCTTGCTTCACTTTTCCGTAAAGAAGATCACAAAAACTTTAAACCGTGTTCAGATGAACTTCTTATGGCATTTTTAGAAGGCCTTGATGAGTATTATTATGTAGGAGAGTTAGATTAATTCTATCTTTTCAATATTGTGAAAAATATAAAAAAATCACTGCACCTGCTAAAAGCTGATCTAACCCTCAAAGAAACTATACTAAAAACCATACAAAAAGAGTACCCTCAACTTTCTAAATTCACTGAAGAAGAACTTCTATCATACTTTCAATTTACTACCATGGATGAGCTAAAAGAATATATACAAGATACTGATAAGATGTCTCCTATAAATGAAACCAATAGCGATCTGCTTTGTAACTGCAAAGACAGTAATGGAAAATTCAAAGACCACTATAATACCTATCAAGATGCTCAACAACAAGCTGATGTAATGATGATAGATCAAAAAGTAAAACTTACGTGTATATCGATGCCCATATGGTTACGGATGGCATTTGACTAAAGGTGTGATCTCAGTCATTTAAAGAGGTTTAAAAATAAAATCGCTTGTTAAGCTGTTATAATAGTTCAATTTAGCACTAAGGAGTAGTGACGGGATGAGAGATATTGTCTTTCCATTTTTAGAACATACAGGGGCAGCATTGAAAAACTTCTCCAAGGGAGAAGCACAAGTCGAATTACATGTTCAACCTTATCATCTACAACATAAAGGTTTTATACATGGTGGTGTCATATCTACCTTAATGGACAATACTGGATGGTATGCTGCAGTTTCAAATCTAGAAGAGGGATTTACGGCTGTTACAATGGAGATCAAAATAAACTATCTAAAGCCTGCTCTTGGTAAATATCTTTTAGCTTCGGCATCTATCAAACGTCAAGGTCGTACCACCTCTTTTGTAACCATTGAACTTCATGATGAAGATAAACTGGTGGCTTATGCTACTGGTACATATGCCATCATCTCAGAAGATTAAATTTCCAATACCAATTTCACAGGACAATGGTCACTACCCATAATATGATCTAAAATATCCGCATCCACTATCTTTTCTTTGAGATCATCTGAAACAAAAAAGTAGTCGATTCTCCATCCTACATTCTTTTTTCTCGCACCGGCACGGTAACTCCACCAACTATAACGATCAAGTTCATCACCTTTGACATGCCTGAAAGTATCTACATATCCATGATCTAATAATTTATCTATCCATTCACGTTCCATGGGTAAAAATCCGGATGTTTTTTCATTGGCTTTAGGGCGTGCTAGATCGAACTCTTTATGTGCAGTATTGACATCACCACATACAACAATTGACTTACCCTCTTCTCTTAACGTATTGATATGATTTAAGAAACGATCGTAAAACTCCATTTTATAGACTAAACGTTCATCATCACGTTGTCCGTTAGGGAAATAGACATTAAAGTATGCAATATTTCCAAAATGATACTCATTGATGCGTCCTTCATCCAAAATATCTACATGGGAACAACATGATGCATCACCTTTGATATCAGTGTAGAGTGCAACCCCTGACTGTCCTTTATTGGATGATGAGTTAATACTTTGAAATTTATACTCTCTGTCAAATATACTGTCAGGTACTTGATCTGCTTCTGCTTTGATCTCTTGTAGTCCCAAAAAGTCTACTTCTTCTTCATCGATCCATTTTAGAGCTTCTTTCTTTTCTACTGCTCTAATACCGTTTACGTTCCATGATATAAAGGTGAGTGTATTACGATCTGACATTTTGTATCTCCCTACTCTTGTTTTAATGTTAAACATATGAATTCTTAATTATTTTGATAGAATAATACCAAAAGAGACTTCAAAAAAAAGGGCATGAATGGCACAAGAAGACAAAGAACGCTGGGATGAAAAATATCAAGACAATCCGATGCCAGATCAACCCATAAATTTAATTAGTGACTATGCAGCATTGGCAACAGGAAAACAAGCACTTGACATTGCTTGTGGGATGGGTAGACATAGTAAATACTTGGCCTCTTTAGGATTTGAAGTTGATGCACTGGACATCTCTTCTGTTGCAATTAAACAACTTCAAAACATTCCAAACATCAATGCAAAAGAAGTTGATTTTGACACTTACACACTCCCAAAAGAACATTATGATCTTATCATATGTACATACTTTTTAGAACGTAGACTATTTCCTCAAATAATAGATGCACTTAAACCAAACGGTATCCTTTTAATGGAAACTTTTTTATATGATCCGGAGAATGATCGTAAACCTTCCAATCCAGCTTTCCTTCTAAAAAAAGGTGAACTTGAAACTACTTTTGGTGAGCGCTTTGAACTTCTACATATACTAGAGTTTTGGGATGTAGATTATAAAGGTTTTAAAACAAAGAAAACATCGATAGTAGCAAGAAAAAAGTAGTGAATAATGGAAGAGAATATGTGCGTTGAGTCCACAAACTAAGCAAAGATCTCTAGTTTACGATACTTACGGGTGTACCTTTACGTACATTTTTAAATATAGTTTTTGATACCTTGAAAGGAAGTCTGATACATCCATTACTTCCAGGATATCTTTTTACATATTTACTTGCATGAAGACCAATACCACTACTTGTTAAACGCATCCAATTTTTAAGTGAAGCCCCAACATATTTGGTTTTTTTACCCTTATATTTTCTTCTATCGCCTTTATAGACTAACTTTTCCCCGTCATATATTTTACCAAAAATCGTCGAACGCTTATCTGCTATCTTTTCTTGAATTTTAAAAGTACCTTTGGGTGTACTTTGATTTCTAATAATTCCTGTATTAGGTTCTAATTTTCTTTTTGCACCTGTAGTACAAGGAGCACATAGTGCTACTTTACCATTCACATAAAGTCTGACTCTTTGTTCAGAGATATCCACTTTTAACTTTGTATTTTTCCCATTTGCCCGGCTGAGTAATTTTTTATCTTCATAAATACTATAACTCTTTCTAAGATTAGTATTCTTTCTAAAGTCTGAATACGTATTATATTTCATAAGTCTTACGTTTTTAACTTGTTTATCTTTCGGGAATTTAATGTTTTTTGAGAGTTTATCAAGTTTAATTTTCGTCTCTTTCCCTACCCATCCATCGGTATGAGTAAGTCCATAGTATTTTTGGAAAGTAATAACTGCTTCTTTTGTTTTTTCTCCCCATTGACCATCTGTTTTGAGATTTACATTAATTTTTTTAGCTCTGTTTAACGCGATTTGTAAATTACGTACACTGTTAAAATCATTAGTACATTGTATCGTTTTTGTACCATCACACATATCATCATGATTGATAAAATAATTTTTAGCATATGCCATAGAAAAAAACATGAGTATAGTAAATAGTATTTTTATAAATTGCAAATAGGAACTCCGGAGAATAATAGTGAAATTATACCGTTTTTCTGTTAACTAATTATAAATGATGATAATAGACCTATAAGCCCACCAAATACACCGCCCCAAACAACTAACCAACCTAAATGTTCTTTGATCAACTCCTGTACTAACTCTTTCACCATTTTAGGAGTGAGTTCGTCCAACCGTCTTGTAATTAGTGCCTCAACAGAGGTAATCATGTCTTCACTCAATGCTGAACTTTGAATATGATGGTCAAGTTGTGCTTTAAATGCAGAAGAAGACACTATCGAACTCACTGCACTTTTAAGCTTACGTGAAAATGGATCACGCAAACCCTCCAATGCTTCCTCTCCACCAAACATTGCAATAGCGCCACCAAACTTTGACTCCATGACAGTTTTAGAAAGTGCATCAAAAGCAGGAGAAAAATCAGAGCTCTCCACTAACGGTTGTAAATCTATCTTCTCTTCCTCTTTTAAAAAAAAGTCTCCTAGCTGTTCTTTGGTAAAAAATTGTTTCATCATCATCTCACGTATAGACACTTTAAAAATATCAAAGTTCTTTTCTATAACTCCAGAACCGTACAGAAAGGGTATTTTTTCAAATAACATATGAATAGCCAATTGGTTTGTTACAGCACCAGAAAGTGCAAAAAGACCTGTGAAAAGCATAGCATCATGATATGCAGATGGTATTAAAAAAGACAAGACAATAAGAAGCAATGAAATGATATCAGTAATGAGTGATTTCGACATAGTATATCCTCTATATTTTGGGTGTAATATAGCAAAAAATAGGTTATACTATGTTATAGGCCCAATACCTAAAAATAAAAAGAAGGTATGCTTCATACTTGAACAATCATTTTAACATAAAGTTTTTCATGTCCAAGACTATAAACAAAAATATACAAATTTCTCTCTTGCTCATAGCAACTATGGGTGTGATGTCTGGTATAACTGTTGTTTCTTCCCTTCCACTTATTACTAAAACATTCAGTCACATCCCTCATATTGAATTTTTTTCCAAATTAATGTTAACTATCCCCTCAATTATGATTGCCTTTTTTGCGCCTGTAGCGGGAATTATAGTTGACAGATTTGGTAGACTAAAACCACTCTATACAGGTATTATACTGTTTGTTATTGGCGGAAGTTCAGGTTTTTATCTACATGACTTCTATGCCATTCTTGTAGGACGTGCACTGCTTGGTATAGCTGTTGCCCTTTTGATGACAAGTTCTACAGCACTCATAGGAGATTATCTTGATGAAGAGGGACGGCATAAGTTTATGTCTATTCAAGGTATGGCAGTAGCAACAGGTGGTATCATATTCATCACATCAGGGGGTTTCCTTGCTCAATTACACTGGTCATATCCATTTGCTATTTACATATTACCTTTGTTTTTTCTTCCCTTATTGTTATCCTCTTTGTATGAACCCAAAAAACATTTACATGTGCAAAATGAGATAGAGATTGAGGTTAAGCTTTGGCCTGTATATTTGACTGCATATTTTGCTATGGTGCTTTTTTTTATGCTCCCTACGCAATTGCCCTATCTTATCATCGATACACTCCATGGAGAACCTAGCACTATAGGATTTGTCATTGCTACAGCCATGATCTTTAATGCACTGACATCTAGACAGTATGCAAAACTCAAATCTAGACTTTCGTACAAACACATATATATCATTACTTTTATCTTTTTTGGTACGGGACTTTTTATTATTTCACAAGCGAGTTCTATTGCACAACTTTTTTATAGTACGGCATTTATCGGTATAGGATTTGGACTTATTCTTGTGAATACCAATTCATGGTTCTTGGCAAAAGTACCTGCACATAAAAGAGGAAAAGCTTCCGGAATTCTTGCATCAAGCTTTTTTCTTGGGCAGTTCTCTTCTCCACTTATTTTTGAACCGATTGTTAAAGTATATGGGATCCAAGGACTTTTCTTGATCGTCTCTGGTATTGCATTAAGTATTTCATTGATTCTATTTTTGAGCAATAAACTTTCAAAGACAAAGAATGATTAAAAGGACTAATGCACTACTCAGTTACTAATAACTTATGCAGGTCTTTAACGCTTCTTACTGCATCACTATGATCTGTAAATCCCCAATCTACCATAATATAATCCATCTCAGCACGTTTTGCTGCTATTTCATCACGTGGACCATCACCTATGAAAAGGGACTCATTATTTTGATGGTTTAACTCATCAAGTAATTTATGAAGCATATCAGGGTGTGGCTTTCCTTTTGCCACATCATCATAACAGGCAATGCCATCAAAAAGATGATGAACATCTAAATGTGTCAATGACTCAATTGTAGATCCTCTGTAAGCATTTGTCGCTACACCGAGCGTATGTCCCCTATCTTTAAGATTTTGAAGTAAATCTTTTATACCATCGTAAAGAACAAGTTCATTTTCATGGTTTTTTGTATAGTACTCAGAAAACCATTTCTCATGATCTGCATCAAAAGCTTTTGCATGATAAAAAGTCTGTGCCGGATTGATCGTGTGATCATTCACGAGTCTAAGTATATGTGACTGCTCCATAGGTTCAAAACCTAAATTATAACGTACATAATTGATAGCATTTGCAATAGTAATAGAACTATTGACCAAAGTACCATCCATATCAAAAATGATAAGTTTTTTATCCACTATTGAGTCATCTCTTTAGTATTTTTATTCGAGCTGATTGGTTAAACTTCACGTAAACAGAAAGACTCACTAAAAGTAATGCATACACCCGAAATAAGATATACGGCATACTCAAGCTGAGCTGGGTCTGTAAGCGCAAACTTAAATACAAGCATCAGAGCTTCAATCGAGAGTGCGATGATGATAGAACCTAAAAAGCGTATCATGGTCTGGTGTCCCTCTCCTGCACCCTCTTTTTTCTCTTTACCCAAGACCTCTTCCTCAAATATCGCTTTGACTAGGTCAAAAATAGCTAAAGAAAGGGTCAGAAGAATGGTTGCTTTAAACATCTCATTAATCTCCAAGGCAGTAAAATCAATTCCAAAATGTAGAAATGCACTAATACCCTTGACAAAGAGTAACAGAGAAACGCCTGCAAGTGCTAAAGAGAAAGCAGTATATGCAATTTTACTTAATGTTCCAGAAAATGAGTCAATCGAGCTTGGGTGTACCATACGTAAAATATTTTCTAAAGTGATATCCACACAAATAATACTGATCAAATTATCTTCTTCATCATAAATAGGGAATGCCGCGGTGACAACCATTTTATTACTCACATTTGATGGATATGGTTCCGTTAAGTGTACAACGATGCTCTCTTACGTTTTATAATAATAAGCCCTATCACTTCTATCCTCACCTTTACCAATACCTTTAAGATTTTTATCCTTAGAGATATTTGCAGTGATCTGCATGCCTTTACCGTCGAGTGCATAGATAGCTTCTGCATTAGTGATACTCTCATTAAGTGGTTCTAGTTTTGAAAGCACAGTCGCAACATCACCATTTATAATAGTTTGAGAAATATGTCTTCCTATGATATAACAGAGGTAAGCTCTTGCTTTCGCACGAACCTGTGCATATTCTTCTATCTCTTTAATTTGCATATTTTATCCCTTTATTTATAAATATACTATAGTACTTTACCTAAAATATCAGTAAATTTTACTTTTTGATTGATAGCTACTTCTGGAAATATACTACCTTTTTCTGAAAAAGTCAAGATAGTAGAACCCATCTCAAACCATCCATAAAATTCTCCTCTCTCTACCCAAAAATCTTCATACTCATAATGAACCGGTTCTCTTATCTCTGAGTTCGTTCTTACTTTTTCTTCAAAAGTCACGACCATTTGACCTACATTCAATGCAGCAACAAGCACCAGTACCTGTGTTCTACCCTTCTCATCTTCACACTCGATGACTACTCTCTCATTTTCAATAAACAGATCTACTTTATGACGAAGCAATGGAAAATTCACCGGATAATGTTTACCAGGAATATGTGTCAGTGATTTTACTTTAAGACGCATAGGCATATGGTAGCGGTGATAATCCTTAGGAGAAAGATAAAAATTGATAAACTCCCCTCCCTCTACTTTATCTACAGCTTCTTTATGATATTCTCCGAAAAGCTCCTCTATACTGTAACTCATCCCTTTTATCTGATAAGCTTTTCCCTGCTTGATCGTTCCCGCATCAGTAATAAGAGCATCTACTCCCGAGATTAACGCATTTTTATCTTCAGGTAATGCTCTGGGCGTTTCAAAAGCTCTTGTAAACAGTTTATTCAGTGAGGGATAAGCACTTGGTTCTTTAAATTCACTCATATCTAGACCCATAAGTTTTACATACCCATTATTAATGAAGTTTTGTACGGGTGATGGGAATTCTTTAGAAGCGAATTTTCCAAATGCAGCAGAGATGATAGAAGTAAAGTGTTTAGCCATTATGTTTCCTGAAATTGAACTGATTGACCAATAGTAAACAGTCAGTTCATAATATATAAAGTATTATACCATTTGTCATTTAGGGTTGGGGTTGTTAGATAAAATACGATACTATCTATCTGAATATATTTAAGGATTACGCATGGCTAAATATGTACTTTTCGATACAGAAACGACAGGAAATCAAGATCAAGATCGCATTATACAAGTAGGTGCCATGATCGTAAACAATAAGGACGATATTGAAATTTTTGATGAGCTATGCCAGGCACCTGTACCCATCAGTATAGAAGCAATGGAGGTGCATAATATTACACCTGAACTCCTAGTGGATAAAGGACTTTATGATGAAACCGATTTTGCTTTAAAAATATTAGAACTAAATAAAAAAGAAAACTACCTTATCGCACATAATATCTCTTTTGATTTAGCTATGCTGGAGAAAGAAGGTTTTGTCAAAACACTATACACTTATTGACACCCTACGTTGTGCAAAACACTTGCTTCCAGACAGTCCCAATCATAGGCTTCAGTACCTTCGCTATGCTCTTGGACTCTACGAGATAGAAAAGCCAGAAGCAAATAAACTTGGTATTACGATCAAAGCACATGATGCAATCGGTGATGTTCTTGTGATGAAATTGCTTCTTTCAAAACTTGTACGTCTTACTCAAGAGAAGTATCCAGATGTAAATCCTATGCAAAAATTGGCTGAACTCACCCAAACACCTGTACTGATGAAAACATTTAAGTTTGGAAAATATAAGGACAGAGAAATAGCTAGAAATAGTCAATGAAGACAGAAGTTATATCAATTGGATGAGGAGCAACCTGGATCTAGATGAAGACATGATGTTTACTTTGGATTATTACTTGGCTCAACTCTAAAACAGACTATAATTGTATTCCTTTTGGATTTAGATAATGGCAAATTTATCTAATACCTCTATTCTATTTCTACCTGCTTTTTTAGCCTGGTAAAGTGCTTCATCTGCTTTTCTTGTAACATCTCCTATACTTTTATCTTTCTGGCTATATTGTGCAATACCAAAACTTGCAGTTATCGAAAACTTATTATGATTTTTATCCAATATCTTTTGATCTTCTATGTTTGTTCGAATACGTTCAGCTAAAATACAAGCCTTTGCTTCGCTAGTTTCAGGCAATAAAAGCAAGAATTCGTCACCACCCATTCTAAATGCAAAGTCATACTCTCTGATCACCTCTCTTACAATCCGTGCTACATTACTTAAAACCATATCACCCGTATCATGACCATACCTATCATTGATAGTCTTGAAATGATCGATATCAAACATAATGACAGATAGTATTCTATGATGTCGTACTAACCTTTCGTATTCCATATTACAAATTTCATAATATGCCCTACGGTTATACAAGCCCGTTACAATATCCGTTTTGGCTTCCTTCTCTGCTTTAAGTTTTTCCTCTAATGTTATTTTCACACGATCAGCAAGTGCCAATGATAAAAGTATCACATCAATAAACATACCAAAGTCATTTGCTTTATACGTCATATAATTATAAGGAATAAATGACATCACTGTTAAAGCCGTAATCATAGCACCGATAAGACCACTTGAGGCACCAAGAAGAAAAAATCTTGCGGCACGGTTACCACTTAAAAATGAAAATAACGCCACACCAACAATATACATAGAGACAAGTATAACGACTATAATAGAAAACATCACATGATAATGATATCCAACCAATATAGCAGATAATAAAGCTATAACTATAATAATAAATATAAGATATCTTGTTATTTTGTACAATGTATAATGATACTTCTCAAGATTGAGAAATGAGTTGGCAAAAAGAAGTCCCGCTAACATAAAGAAAAAGATAGAAAATGACTGCAACCAGTTCTGTAGTGTCGGATAGTTCGAAAGGACATACATAAATGTATATCCATTATATGACGCATTCATAATAAAAAAGGCAAACAGATAGAGTACATAGTACGCATAGTAAGGTTTTCTGATGCCTAAAAAGAGAAAAAGATTATAAAACACCATGGCCACAATACCGCCATAGATTAAACCTGTATAGGTAGATACAGTTACCTGATCTTTCAAAAAAGCCAACTCATCCATCATTGATATAGACACAATAAAAGGGTCACGTGTCTTTACCTGTATATACACAGTAGAAACACCAGATTCAAAAAAATGATTAAAATTGATCAAATAGTGATCTTTTGCTCTTTGGGAATAGGGATAGATGTTTCCACCTTTATAACTTTCAATTTTTCCCTGTGGGGATACAATCGATATATTCACAGAATCAAGCCATGCAGGTTCAAATACAATAAGTCTCGATAAAGGTATATTTTCTTTATTTTCTACTTTAAACTGATACCAAAATGCAGAATGAGTGAAAAAATGGCTTGCAACAGTTGCATTTAACGGTTTAAAATGCTTTGGTGAAAGACGATGGATTTCTGAAAGTGTCATCTTCCCAGTTGTATCTTCATATTCAAGTAATGAATGACCAATTGCAAGCTGTGTTTCAGACAGATCTAGAACTTTTGGATGTACATTTCCATGGAGTAGTGAAAATAATAATAAAAATAATAAAATAATTGTTTTTTGCATGCTTTACCTATATTTGAATACTACATAGTTTTTTAATTAGGAACGTATCTATTATCGTAGCACATAATAAAGGGATTCTATTAAATTATTGATCTTTCTAATTATCACTAGACTCATTATATACACTTATGTAACTTTCCGGACAAACACTACTTTTAAATAATCACCTTCTTTAAATTTATCCATCACTTTGAAATCCTTAGGTAATGAAAAAGTATGTTCTATCTTATACTTTCCACCTAGTTCCTTAAACGCTTTGTCTATAAACTCTTTAAATTTACCCATATTTAAATTTGCATAATTTGTAGAAGCGACTATGACCCCGCCTTTATTTGTTATCTGTATAGCCTCTTTCAATAGTTTCACATAGTCTTTTGCCACAGAAAAAGTATGTTTTTTTGATCTTGCAAAGCTAGGTGGGTCAAGCACCACTACATCAAAAGTATCTTCTTTTTTACGGCATACTTAAAGTAATTGAAGACATCTTCAACAATTATATCCTGTGCATCCACATCGATAGCATTGATACTGAATTGCTCTTGTGTTTTACTACGACTTCTTTTTGCTAAGTCTACACTAGTAGTCTTAGTAGCTCCACCCAATGCAGCAACAACAGAAAAAGCCCCTGTGTAAGAAAAAGTATTGAGCACAGTTTTACCTTTGGCATAATTGTCTCGAATTGTTTTTCTTACATCTCTTTGGTCTAAAAATACACCCACCATAGGCCCGTCATCCAGGTATATAGCAAAATTTACACCATTTTCCTTCACGATAAGAGGGAACTTGCCCCTCTCCCCACATACAAAATCATCAGCGTCATCAAGGTATTGACCTTTGCCATCAAATCTCTTTTTCTGATAGATACCTTTGTAAGCTACTTGAGACTTCAGTGCTCCCAGGATATCTTCTCTGAATGCATAAATTCCCAAAGAGTACCAAGTTACCAAATAAAAACCATCAAAATAATCTATCGTTAAACCACCTACACCGTCACCTTCACCATTAAAGACACGAAAAGCAGTTGTATTGTTATCATTAAAAAAGTCTTTTCTGTATGTGATAGCTGCCTTTATTTTATCTTTGAAATATATCTCATCTATCTTTTCCTCTTTTTTGGAAGATAGTACCCATCCATATCCCTTGTTTTGTTTGCCATAATACCCTCTAACTATAAACTTATTTCTTTCATCAAGAAGATTCACGATGCTTCCTTCTTCTTGCACCTTACTCCAATCAACAATGGAGTCTTTTAAAATTAAGGGATATCCATGCATATAATTTTTAATACAATTGTGGTTTTATGGTTAAGTCTATTTCGTTATTCATATTCATCCTTGATAGCATATTGACTCTAGACCGATTTACAACCTATCTTGTTTCAGTTTCACCTCAGAAGTGGCGTAACGTAGCGTAACGAGGAAAACTAGCTCTTTAAAAATTGTTGAACTAGTAGTTTTGTTTCATTTATGACTTTAACTTCTCGACTACTAGTTCATTTACCACTTGCGGGTTTGCTTTGCCACCTGTAGCTTTAAGTACTTGTCCTACAAAAAAGCCTAATAATTTTGAATTTCCTGCTTTGATACTTTTCAACGTTATCTGGATTTTTTGCAATAATTTCATCGATAACAGGTGAAATTTTAGATGGATCACTTATTTGAACAAGCCCTTTAGCTTCAACGATCTGTCTCGGATCTTCTCCTGTTTTAGCCATCTCTTCAAATACTTGTTTGGCAATTTTACTGGAAATAGTGCCATCATCAACCATTCGAACAAGCTCGGCTATTTGTGGAGCATTAAATTTGAGTTCAACTTCTTGCTTCTCTTTTAACTCTCTTGCTACTTCATTGGCTACAATATTTGCGATAGTTACAGGACTGTTGTTTACAGATACAGCCTTTTCATAAAAAGAAGAGAGTTTCTCATCACGCGCCAATGTATTAGCCACTTCACTGTTAAGTTTAAGTTCACCCGTGTACTTATCAAACAGTGCCTGCTCGGCCTCACTCATAGGCTCCACTTCACCATCAATTTGTACTTTTTTAGCTTGAACTTTGCTTTCATTTCCAGGTGCTCTTTCAGATGCTTTTGTCTTTTTACTCCAAGAGTCTTTAAGACCGACAATTTTATTGAACACTGGTGCTTCATCCGTATAATCAATAGGATCAGCATAGAAATACCCCTGTCTTTCAAACTGAAATCTCTCATTAGGTTTTTCTGTGATGACAGCAGGTTCAATAAGCGCATTTTTGATCACTTTTAAAGAGTCCGGATTGATATCTTCTAATCCTTCAGGGGCTTCATCTTTAAACAGTCTATCATAGAGTCTCAGTTCCACTCTTTTTGACTCGCTTGCATCAACCCATTGGATAGCACTTTTAACCTTGATCCCACTCGTATCTTCACCACTTTTAGAGTCTGGATGATACGCTGCTTTTATCTCTGTGATATTACCATCAGCATCTTTGATCACTTCCTTACAAGTGATGATATAAGCATGTCTTAGTCTCACTGGTTGCTCTGGCGTAAGACGGTAGTACCCTTTTGGAGGATTCTCCATAAAGTCATCACGCTCAATATAGATCTCTCTTGAAAAAGGTATCTTTCTTGAACCCTCTTTAGGCACATCATGAGGGTAGTATGGAGCATCAAGTTCTTCTGAACCTTCATAATTTTCAATAGTGACCTTGATCGGGTCAAGCACACACATCACACGTGGTACTTTTGTATTAAGATCATCTCTTATACAAAACTCAAGTTGTGAAACATCCACCGTTGAGTTTGCTTTTGCTATACCTATTTGATCACAGAAGTTTAGTATAGATTCTGGCGTATAACCTCTTCTTCTATATCCGGCGATCGTAGGCAGTCTAGGATCATCCCATCCACTAACCTATCCTTTTTTAACCAGTTCCAAAAGCAATCTTTTACTCATCACCGTATAATTGATAGCGAGCCTTGCAAACTCGTGCTGATAAGGTCTTGGCGACTTTAATCCAAGCGTATCAAGTACCCAATCATAAATATCACGGTTGTTTTCAAACTCCAGTGTACAGATAGAGTGCGTAATGCCTTCAATATAGTCAGACAAGCAATGCCCAAAGTCGTACATTGGGAAAATATGCCACTGATCTCCTGCTCTATAATGATGTGCGTGTCTGATACGATATAAAAGCGGATCTCTCATTTTCATATTGGCTGCATGACATGTCGATCTTGGCGCGAAGGACGTGTTCACCGTCTTTAAACTCACCGTTTTTCATTCTCTCAAAAAGGTCCAGGTTTTCTTCAACACTGCGCTCGGCATATTTACTTCGTTTTCCCGCTTCGGTAACTGTTCCTCGATATTCACGGATCTCATCTTCACTTAGGCTGTCAACATACGCCTTGCCCATTTTAATAAGAGTAACAGCATAATCGTATAGTTCAGGGAAATAATCGGAAGTATAACGTACACTGTTATCCCATTCAAATCCAAGCCACTGCACAGCATCTTTGAGTGCTTCAACATATTTCGTGTCTTCTGTAGTGGGGTTGGTATCATCCATTCTAAGGTTGCAGAGACCATGATAATCACGTGCAATACCAAAATTTATAGCGATAGATTTGGCATGCCCGATATGTGGGAAACCATTAGGCTCTGGAGGGAATCTGGTATGAACCTCTTTATACTTACCTGATTCTAAGTCCTCTTCAACTATAGTACGTAAAAAATCTTTGCTCTCACTCATTATTATTAAACCTTTTGATTTTAAAGTTGTATTTTATCCAATTAGAGCTTATCACATCTTAGGTAAAGCGTTTTGTCTTCATTGAAATGGCTGCTTAAGTAACGAAGGAAGTGATCCAAAGTAAAAAGAGTAGTTAAACCTATCGCTCTTTAACATACTTATAAATTAAACCTACTATAATAACACTCTTATAAAGTCACAACTTTTGGAGTAATATTAATGCTTAGATTTGCCCCATCACCTACCGGTGATATGCATATAGAAAACCTTCGTGTAGCACTATTTAACTACATGGTAGCCAAACAAAAAGATGTCAACTTCATTGTACGTATAGAAGATACAGATAAAGAGCGAAACATTACGGGTAAAGATACTGAGATCATGGAGATCCTTGAGAAGTTTGCGCTTCCTCATGACAGCGTCTCTCATCAGAGTGATAACCTCCATATACACCAGACATTGGCAATAAGGCTACTAGAAGAGAAAAAAGCATTTGTCTGTACCTGTACCCCTGAGCAGATCGATGCAGATAAAGAAAAGGCAAAAGAAAATAAGATGTCCTACCACTATAGCGGTCGCTGTGCAAATGTAGGTGCGAATGAACTTCACGCACTTAAAGAACAGAAGATACCATTTGTCGTTCGTATAAAGGCTCCAGATGCACCGATAGTCATCCATGACCTTATCAAGGGAGATATTGAGACTGCAAGCCAATGAAGTAGACTCTTTTGTAATTTTAAAAACTGACGGAACACCCACTTATAATTTTGCTTGTGCGTGTGATGATATGATCTCAGGGATCACTCTCGTCATCCGTAGCGAGGACCATCTCTCAAACACACCAAAACAAAAGCACATCAAAACACTTCTTGGTTATGAACAGAAGACAGACTACGCACACCTCCCGATGATACTTAACTGTGAAGGTAAGAAGATGGATATGTGTGATGAAACCAGCTCCGTCAAATGGCTCTTTGAGCAGGGATTCATACCCGATGCGATCGTCAACTACCTTATCTTACTTGGCAACACAACACCAAAAGAGATATTCACCATGCCTGAGGCACTGGAGTGGTTTGATCTAAATAAACTTTCCAGGTCACCTGCAAAGTTTGACATAGATAAACTGCGTTTTATCAACAGAGAACACCTTAAACGTATAGATGACAAACTTCTCTCTACACTTTTTGGATTTGCAGATGAGAGCATTGGTAAACTTGCTAAACTGTATTTGGAAGAGGCAAGTACCATCAAAGAACTTGAAGCAAAGATCAAACTGATATTTGCTCCCAAAGACTTTGAAGGTGAATGGGGTCCATATATGCAAAGTATGGAGGAGATCATACAGTGTGCACCTATGATAGACGACTTCAATGAATTTAAGTCCCACATTATGCAAGAGAGCGGACTTAATGGCGAAAAATTCTTTAAGCCGCTGAGGCTCATCCTAACAGGTGCAGAGCATGGACCTGAACTCTCTGACATCTATCCACTTATCAAACCATACTTATTGGAGGTAGCATCATGAATGCACTTATCTACGCTATTGTACAAACTTTACATACGGTCATCAATCTCTATATCTGGATAGTGATCATCGCTGCACTATTGAGTTTTGTAAGACCTGACCCATATAATCCTGTTGTACAGATACTCTACCGATTAACTGAACCTGTAATGGGCTTTATCAGACGCAAGATGCCGTTTGTTGTATTATCAGGTATTGATCTCTCACCATTAGTTGTCATCTTAGGCCTGCAGCTTATTGATAATTTTATGATGCGTGCAGTGTTAGGCTGATCAATGAAAGTGAAATTTATTTTACTTTCAACACTGCTTATATTTTTTCTAGGCACATCAGCGCTTCATGCAAAAAAGTTCACCTATGAACAAATAAATAAAATGCCCCGAAGTATAGAAAAAGACTACTATATATGGCGTTTTCTTTCACAAACTACCACTACAGCATCAGAAGCAAAAGAGATCATCTATCAAGCAAGTAGGCTTAATACTAAACTACGCACAGCATATAAAAACAGAACCGGATTAACAGTTGAGCTTCCAAAAATCAAAGCACTTGGTGACGAAAACAAAAACTGGAGAAGAAGGAGTAAGGCGCATAAAAGTTTCAAACACGGCCTTGCACTCATGCAGCAAAAAAAACCAAGACAAGCATCAGTCTACTTTAGGGATGCTTATGAGAATTATGTAAAACAATATGATAAAGACAAATCTCTTTTCTGGGTCTACTTGAGTACAAAAGATGATAATTATGTCAAAGAATTACGTGAAAGCTGTGATGTAAACATTTATACATTGATGGCTGCAGATACAATAAATGCAAGATATCCAAAGACCATTACAGAATCTATCTGGAAAAACCGTATATGGGGATTTGATATTGAAGACCCTATCGATTGGGCAAAAGTAAAACATAAAATGTATTCTCCCGGTATCGATCTGGATGATCTGGCAGATGACCATAGATCCCAGGAGACTATAGGTATCTATACCTATCTAAAGGCCAAAGCCTGCAACTATACAGAATCTTATTTTCCAATGCCCTACCGTGATGCTATGAAACATATGACACCAGAACGCCAGGCACTTATTTATGCTATAGCCAGACAAGAGAGTCGTTTTGTACCGGCCTCAGTATCACGTTCTTTTGCACTGGGGATGATGCAGTTCATGCCTTTTCTTGTGAAACATGTAGCCAAAGAAAAAGGAGAAGAGATAGACCTTGATGATATGTTCAATCCCTATAAAGCTATAGAATATGCAGACCATCACCTTGACTATCTTACCTCCTATCTTTATCATCCTCTTTTCATTGCCTATGCCTACAATGGAGGCATAGGGTTTACAAGAAGATATATTACCAAAGGACAAAACTTTAGAAGAGGTCCTTACGAGCCCTATATGAGTATGGAAAAAATGGAAAACATTGAAGCAAGAGAATATGGGAAAAAAGTACTGGCAAATTATGTCATTTATCTCAATAAGTTAGGGGTGACCACACGTATATTTCCACTCTTAAAAACACTTGCTTCACCCTCTGAAACTGATAAGTTTAGAAAATAATATGAGACCATCCTAATATTAGAATGCTTCTTTACTCAAAACATACTTCGCAACTTTTGCGAAGTGTAACTCACCTTTACCATATAAGTTATTCGTATAAACAAGTGTGATCTTTTTATCAGACTGATGTGGGAAAATCACGAGATAATAACTACTCCATGAAGTCACAAAAGATAGATCTTTTAAGCGTTCATCATCCAAACTAAGTGCTTTGATCTCTTTGGCTGTTTTTCCATTAAGCGTCAAGGTGTTTCCTTCACCGTTGATCTTTCCATAGGTTTTATCTTCCAAATACAATCCTACGATAAAAACTTCATCTCTGGTATCATTGCTGTCAAAGTTGGGGGTATAGAGATAGGTAGCGGTCAACATCGCTTTAGTGACATTATTTTTGTAAAGTTGTGTTTTTTCTGTTTTTTGTAAATGTTTATGATAATAAACTTTTTCACTGTAAGCTTGCATCAAATCTTTCTCTTGTTTTGAAGTACAGCCAAGAAGAAGAGCAATGGCAATAAACGACATACATGTTCTAACCAATATGCACTCCTTGTAATTAATATGGATTTTAACATACATTCAATAAAGATTGATGTATAATTCATTCAATTATAAACGCAAGGAAAAAATACTGTGAACGAAAGAGTTGCTGTAGCATTTACCGGTCCATCAAATAGTGGTAAAACGACGCTCGTGGAAAAGATCGCTCAGATATTGATAAAAGAACGTAAAGTTGCTATCATAAAAAATGATCCTAAAGACAAAGCACAGTTTGATGTAGAGGGTAAAGACAGTTACAAATTCTCACAAACAGGAGCAGAGGTGGTTATCACTTCTCCTACGCGTACAACATACTTCTCCCAAAGAGAAAAAACATTGGATGATATAGTATCCATGATCAATGACTTTGACATTTTACTTGTTGAAGGATTGAAAACTCTACCACTTCCACGTATTGCTGTCTTCAGAGACAATATGGATGAAAGTTATTTTTCTTGCAGTGAAGCCATTGCCATTGATGACAGTATAGATATTTCAACCTATACGATACCAGAAGGTATCGAGATACTTGATTTAAATAACAGCACTCAGATCATTGAGTGGATCAATATTCATGCAAAACAAATATAAGTAAAAGAAGGGTAAAAATGCTAACGATATTTGAAACTATTGAAAAAATTGCGATCAAAATAGACCATGCTATCAAAACGGAAGATCTTGGTTACAGTGACAGTGAGAATTCATCTGGAGAAGATCAACTGAAGCTTGATGTAAAGAGTGACTATATCGTAGAAGAAGCTTTTAAAAATGTCTCTCTTGTAAAAGCTTTGGTAAGCGAAGAGAAAGAAGGCGTATTAGAGTTACATGAAAATGGAAAATACACGATCTGCTATGATCCCCTAGATGGATCAAGTCTAGCAGATGTCAACCTTTCGGTAGGTTCTATATTTGGTATCTATGAGGGAGAGCTTAAAGCTGAAAATCTTGTTGCCTCTGCTTATGTTGTGTATGGTCCCCGTATTGAACTCGTAACGGCAAGAAAAGATAGTAAACCGAAACATTATAGAGCACAGGAAGGACTTTTTAACTTCATCTCAGATATCACCCTCGGTGAAAAAGGAAAACTCAATGCTCCTGGCGGGACACAGCAAAATTGGAGTACCTACCACAAAACATTTGTAGATGGCCTCTTTGCTGAAGGCTATCGTCTCAGATACTCCGGGGGTATGGTACCCGACCTACACCAGATACTTCTAAAGGGCGGGGGAATTTTTTCCTATCCTGGAACATCAGATAAACCCGATGGCAAACTAAGACAACTTTTTGAAGTGATCCCTTTTGCTTTTATGTATGAACAGGCAGGTGGACAAGCTATCAATGCAAAAGGGATGAGACTTATGGAACTCGTCCCAAATCATCCACATGACACGAGCCCTTGTTTCTTTGGTTCCAACTATGAAGTAACCAAGCTCAAAGATGCATACGGGATAAAAGCGTAATGTCAGAACAAATGCTCGATGAATGGCAGATAGCCCTCAAACTGAAAAAAACTGAGTTGGAAGCCTGTCAAGCTGAACAGCAAGTAAAAAGCTGTATGAATTGTGAAAAACTGCTTGAGTGTGAGGTTCGTGAAAATTACATCAAGGCAGTATATGACAGTATGAGTAAAGGTACTGGTGGTGGATTTGAGTTCTAATCAGACTCAATCAACTTTATTTTCTCATCCCTGCTCATTTTCTTTTTGATCTCATATTCACGTTTAGAGGCAGAACTTCTATCCGGGTGTTCTTCACTATACACCAAACTTACAGGTCTTCTTACACGTGTATATTTCGCCCCTTTCTCAGATCTGTTATGCTCGTCTATTCGACGTTCCAAGTCTGTTGCGATACCGGTATAAAAAGTGTCATCAATACACTTCACTATATAGACGAAATACATAAAAGTATTTTAGCTAAATTGTCAAGTTTTGTAGGTAAAACAAGCTCATAACTGTATTATTCTGTTTTTTACTTCTCATTTTCAAGTGCATATTGTTTATAGTAAACACGGATAGGATCATGAGATACAAAAAACTTATCTGAATATATTTCTGTTTTCATAAGTACATCTTTCTTTTTCACTTCATATTCACTGATAGATTTATAATAAAGACTAATCATACAAGGTCTGGTTGTGATTTTATTACAATCTTCAACTTCTATAAAATACTCTCGCTCCATATTTTTAAATTTATAGAAATCTTTATTCCCGAATTTATATATCTCTTTTTTATAAAGTCGTTTCTTTTTGATCTCTTCACGTTTTTGAGTACTTAATCTTTTTTCATTGAGCTTTTGGAGTATATTCTTCTTTTCTTCTTCAGTATATGATTTTTTTTGGTCCGAAGCAGCTTCCTGGGCTCTTTGATGAATCAATCTTTCCTCATTCAGTCTATCCATGATGAATTTTTTTTCTTCATCCGTATAGGTATCTTGCTTAGAAAAATTCTCTAGCTCTAAGTTTCCAGCTGGATGCTTATCCATACTTATCCTTTTAGATTCTTATTGTCTTTTCCTGATGATATTGTAACATCAAAAATATTATTTTATAATATCATCCACACTACAGCACTATTTGGCTAAAATAATTTATCAAATTTACTCTACAAACTCATTTGTTTAAGGAACTACAGAATATGTCTTGTCACAAAAAATCTTATATTACAACACCGATCTATTATGTTAATGACATCGCCCATATCGGCCATGCATACACAACTATTATTGCAGATACACTCGCACGCTACTCCCGTATGTCAGGATTAGAAACTTTCTTTCTTACCGGAACGGATGAACATGGTCAGAAAATTGAAGAGGCTGCAAAATCAAGAGGTAAAAGTACTCAGGATTATGCAGATGAGATCTCCGCTACCTTTAAAAATCTTTGGGATGATTTTGATATCTCTTATGATAAATTTATCAGAACTACAGATGAAGATCATATGAAGGGTGTGCAAAAAGCTTTTTCCGTCATGTTTGAAAATGGTGATATTTATAAAGATACCTACAAAGGTCACTACTGTATCTCGTGTGAAACTTTCTTTCCTGCTATTCAACTGGTGGATGATGAATTTTGTCCGGAGTGTGGAAAAAGTACCACTGTGGTTGAAGAAGAGAGTTATTTTTTCAGACTTTCCAAATATCAGGATAAACTACTTCAATATTATGAAGAGCACCCAAACTTCATTCTCCCAAAGAGTAAAAGAAATGAAGTAATTCGTTTTGTGGAAGGTGGATTACAAGACCTCTCTATTACACGTACAAGTTTTGACTGGGGTGTAAAACTGCCAGCAGAGATAGATGATCCTAAACATGTGATGTATGTATGGCTGGATGCTCTTATGAACTATGTCACAGGACTTGGATATGGCACAGACGAAAAAAACATGGATTATTGGCCTGCACGTGTTCAACTCATAGGTAAAGATATCCTACGTTTTCATGCTATCTACTGGCCTGCGTTCCTTATGAGTCTTGAACTACCTCTGCCTTCACATATTGCGGCACACGGGTGGTGGACACGTGATGGTGAGAAAATGAGTAAATCAAAAGGGAATGTTGTCAATCCTAGAGAAGTAGCAGATGCTTATGGACTCGATAATTTCCGTTACTTTATGCTAAGAGAAGTACCATTCGGCGGTGATGGTGACTTTAGTCAAAAAGCGCTTATTGACCGTATCAATTCAGACCTTGGTAATGACCTAGGTAACCTGCTTAACCGTCTCATAGGAATGAGTGGTAAATACTTTAACGGTACAGTAGACTCTTCACATGTCTCAAAATACTATCAATCTGAACTTGATGAAGTGCATGCCTCTTTGGATACGTTGGAACCCCTTCTTTTTGATATGCAGATACACAGATATCTTGAGGAGCTTTGGAGACCGCTAACTGTAGCCAATAAAGCCATAGATATGTATCAACCCTGGACAATGATGAAAGAAGGTAAAGAGGAGGAAGCGATGGCCCTTAACGGACTCATTGCCAACATACTTGCAAAAGTTTCTATTATGCTTTCTCCTGTTATGCCTGCCGTCTGCACAAAGATATCCAATGCGCTACACTTTACCATAGATAATGGTTCTTGGAATGGTTTATGTAAAGAGAAGAAACTACTTGAAACTTTTACGCTTGAAAAAATAGATCCTCTTTTCCCTCGTATTGAAGAGCCTTTATTGCAGCAAGCAGAACCTGAAGATATCAAACCTGAAGAAAAATCAGCCAAAAAAGAAGTACCTAAAAAAGAAGTAAAGGAAGAAGGTATAGCACTTATAGGCATAGACCAGTTCTTTGAAACCTCTCTTAAAGTTGGGACTGTTGTAAAAGCAGAAGAAGTGCCAAAAAGTAAAAAACTTCTTTTACTTCAAGTCGATGTAGGTGAAGATGCTCCTAGACAAGTGGTTGCGGGTATCAAAGAGTGGTATAGTGCTGACGATATGTTAGATACTCAAGTCTGTGTTGTAGCGAATCTTAAACCGGCTAAACTTATGGGTCTTAAGAGTGAAGGAATGCTTCTTGCTGCTAAAGATGAGGATGGCCTATGTATGATACGTCCAGAAAAGCCAAAAACGGCTGGAACACCTATAGGTTAAGCATGAAAATTGAAGACATTGTAAACCTCACTGAGGGGACACTTACCAATATACCAAAAGTGCAAGCTATTGAGGCTGCAACCGTTTACTACTCAAAAGTAGAACATGGTGATCTTTTCTTCTCTTCAAGTCAGGAAGAGATTGACCAGGCTATCGCCAATGGAGCTTACGCTATTGTTTATGCAGATGATAGTATTGTAAAAAAGGATGATGAAATAGCATGGATAAAAGTTTCAGATCTTCAACTTGCAGCTTTTAAACTTATCCGTTATGTAATCCTTAAAAAAGAAGCTAAATTTT
Organism: Sulfurovaceae bacterium; assembly: GCA_963785375.1. Taxonomy (GTDB): domain Bacteria; phylum Campylobacterota; class Campylobacteria; order Campylobacterales; family Sulfurovaceae; genus Sulfurovum. The sequence continues at coordinate 470,966 of CAWAVD010000004.1, read as the reverse complement.
TCTTACTTTCAGAACACGAGCTTACTTTCCTAAAAATGATACTTGTCCACAAAAACAATATTTCATTTATATCAGATGACTGGAGAAGAGCCTTCGAACAGATACTTAACTCTGAAGTTTCACTCTTTGTAGGTACAGATAAAGAACTCATGGAACTAATTAAGCCTGATGTATCTAAACTTAAAAGAGAAGTAGATGGATATCCTGTATCCGATACACTCTTTAGAACAACATTTAAAGTTGGTGGGTTTGTCTATCAAGAAAAAGAACTGATCCCGTTTCATCTAGAATACCTTCTTCGTGCTATAGATTTCTGTGAAACACATGAACTTCCTTACTCAGTTGACCGTCTTAAGTATACCAAACACTTTACACCAGTGTTCATAGATGGTAAACTCAAAAGCACACAAGCAAGCAAAAGTGCTAAAGTAGCTATCTTTACAGACAATCTATCGGATATCACAAAAGCAAGAGAATATGTCATGAGAAGTAATATGTGGGTGAAGAGCGTTGTGATGACACCCCCTAAGACCAAGGTACCTGGCATTGACCACCCACACTGGTTTGAGACAAAAGAAGAGTTACAAGACCTGCTTAAAAATATCCACTTTAACTATGCCTTTATCTACAATGCGGATAAAAGTATGTTAAATACGATCCAAGAAGAGTACTCTTTATTCTAATTAACTTTCTTCACTTGCACTTAATGCAAGTGTGAGACTTTTCTCAGAAGTACCATATTTTTTCCATTATCACCTATAAAATCAAGACCATACTCTTTAGAAAGTACCTTAAAAGTATATGCAGTAAAAAAAACTATATGTGTCGGATCCTGATGATAATACCATTGCTTAAAAGCTTCTACATCGTTGGGATGAAACTGTGTCTGTAATGCCAAATAACCGCCCTCTTCTAATCTTTTCAATAAGCCTTCAAAGACTTCCCTAGGATGATGTAGATGTTCAAAAACTTCTGTAGAGACAATCAATTCATACGTTTTTTTCTCGTCTAAGGTATCAGGATGATATATCGGATCATAATAGTCACAATCCATACCTTCTTTTTTGAGCAATGAAGCAAGTAGAGAACTTTTACCACATCCAAAATCAAGGGCTGTTTTTGGTTTGTCTACTAAAGGGAGTATGAAATCCAGAAAACGCTGGAAATAAGCTTGATAACCTGGATCATTTTCATCATTTTCATGAAGATTATATCGTTCTTTTTGAGTTCGAAAGTCTTGATAACATTCTGGTGTTTTAAATATATATTCACAATGGATACAATGATAGTAGCTAATGTTTGTTTTTTCATCTAAAAATGATTCTGTAACCTGACCACACATATGACACTTCATTTTCATCCTTATTTATTCATAGTTATGTTACTATTAAATCTATTAATTCAAGGATACGACAAGAGATGAAAAGAAGAGATTTTATAGCCGGTACAGCCATTGGGGCTACCGCTCTAGCACTTAGCGGATGTCATAGGGCTGAAGAAAAAACAGAAGATGGATCTTTCAATATCAACAGAGGTAAAAAGGTTACTCTTAAACTGGCAACTTCCTGGCCAGCACATTTTCCTATTATGGGAACCGGTGTTGACGCTTTTGCCAAACGATGCATTGAACTCAGTGGAGGGACACTTGAAATCAAAGTCTATCCTAAAAATATCCTTGTTCCTGCCCTTCAGGTTTTTGATTCGACTTCCGCGGCACAGATAGATGCATTTCACTCAGGAGTCTATTATTGGAAAGGAAAGAACTCTGCTTTTTCTATCTTTGGCGGAATGCCACTAGGTCTTACAAGTGAAGAGATGATCACCTGGATGAAATTTGGCGGTGGATATGAGTTATGGCGTGAGATGTATGGTAAATTCAACCTCTATCCTCTCATAGGAGGAACAACAGGCCCCCAGATGGGTGGCTGGTTTAAAAAAGAGATCAATTCTCTAGCTGACCTAAAGGGTCTTAAAATGCGTATACCAGGTCTTGGCGGAGAAGTTATGAAAAAATTAGGTGTGAACCCCGTACTTCTTCCAGCAGGAGAGATCTACACATCTCTTGAACGTGGCACCATCGATGCAACCGAATGGGTTGGACCTGCACTTGACAGTATGATGGGATTTTCAAAAACTGCTCCTTATTACTATACAGGCTGGCATGAACCGGGCTCTATACTTGAAATCACTTTCAACAAGGCTAGATGGGAAAAATTAAGCGCTGAACATCAAGCTATTATTACGGCAGCCAGTGAAGAGATGACAGCCAATATGCTTCAGGAGTTTAGATATGAAAATGCCAAAGCTCTACAGGCACTACCTAAAAATGTTCAGATAAGAACATTTCCTAAAGATATGATGGAGGCAGCTAAAATTGCTTTGAATGAGGTATTAAAAAATGAAAGTATTAAAAGTGATGATTTTAAACGTGTATTGAAAAGTTATGAAGATTTTGTGAAGATCAATAAACCTTGGGATGACATCAGTACTAAAAACTTTTTAGAGATCAGAGGATAACACCTCCTTATCTCATTAAGCATCCCAAAATGGAAGTAAAAATTCAATTTGCTTATCATTTAAAATCTCCATACTTCTCTTAAGGCATTTAAGTTGTACTTTTGTGGCTTGAACTTTTAGTTTTGCAACTGCTTCTAGTTTAGGATACGTATCTTCAACTGTTTCACCATCTACCATTGCCTCTATGATCTCGTCTTCTAGTATTTTTACTTTTTCCTGTATCTCTTTTATCGCACGTAAAGTTTCATGTCTTACGATCAAGAGCTTCTCTTTTTGTTCATCAGTCAAGCCCAATGCTTCTTTGTCCCAATTCATTAAAAGTAATTTAGTCAAATGCGGTAACTCTTCACTGTTTAAAAGAAATGGTGAATTGTATTAGACTATTCATCTTATCATTTTTTTGTATCTCTTTAATCATCGACACAAACTCTGTACTTGGATAATTGGCAATCACATGATCTGCAATAGTCCCCAGATCCTGTCTCTGAGACTTTACCTTTAAGTGATGGCATCACACCGTAATTTTGTACTTTATTCGACTCACAGACAGATTTTGATGCATCTGGGTATTGGACATAATCCATGATAAAATCCTTAACCTCTTTTTTCTTCTGCATTACCAGGTTAATATGAAACATCACTGCATCCATAGGAGGTGCTTTCATCGTAGATATCATATCTGGTGTAGGTGTAGTTAACATATGACAGCTTGCACAATTGGCTTTTGTAAGTTCTGCTCCACTTGCATGCAAAGATCATGGTACTAGTCAGTGAAAATAATAATAAACTCTTTATCATAAACAGTCTTCCTTTGTTCATTTTTTATAGTATAGTAAAAAAGTATTAATCAACTGTGAATTCTAATACTTCTTATTGGTATGTTCCAGTAGATCTTTTTCACTCAGGTCTGCGATAAGACCTGTCAAATTTCTAAGAGAAAAAAGTTGTAACTTCTCACCTTTTTCCTTTTTAAGTTCAGATGAGAACTTATTTTTGGAAAAAATGATAAATGTATCTACATCAAGATCTGCCTGAGCACATTTTTCTTTAAGTTTTGTAAGTTCGTTTTTGTTGGCTTTTGACTTAGAATACTTTGTCGTTCCTGCGATCATCTCTCCAGACTTTCTTTTGATCAAAATATCTATCTCAACATTCTTGTCCCAATACCCACCTATACTGATGATAGGATCACCTTCAAAAGCATCTTTAAAACTCTGTTTAAGCATCTCTAATACCAATTGGTCGTAAATAAGATCAGAAAAACCTGCTTTAATACGAGACCAGTGTTCTTTCATCTCTCTATAGTCACCCTCTTTAATACCCTTGTAGTAAGGTGAAACTGAAGAGAACCAAAAACGCATAAAAGGTTGAGTAAACAAAAGTTTATCAGAGTTGGCATCTGTTTCTTTCAAAGGTTTTTCTACGGATTTATCAAACATTAAAATCTCATTTTTGATCAGCCAGTCTATTGCCTCTTCCCCCTCTTCTCTTTTCACATTTGCTTTTTTAAATGCAGAGAACTCTCTTCTGTCACCTGAAGCTATGGCAGATAAAAGTGAATGATAAATAGGTTTACTTTTAGTTGTATGTGCTATATCCCCATGTATATATCTATAGTTTTTAAGTACTTTTTCTTCTATCAATTCATCAATAGGTTTGGAAAGATCAACATTCCATCCCATACCGCCAAATACAGCAAAATACTCTACGGCCTGTTCAAAATCTGTGGCATGATTTTGGTAGCAGAAAGAGCGAAATTCCTGAAGAAATGTTGGTTTTTTAGCCATAAATATGCCTTTATGTTTAATTTATAGATTATATCTAAGATGGTATTATAAAGCTAATCATTACAGCAGCAATTGCATAAAGAAAATCTGCCACTACACTAAGGAACATCTATGGATCAAGAAGAACTATTAAATCTTTATCTCGAAAAGTTACGCGTATTATGTACTGAAAAACTTAAAGAGAAAGAGATAAGTGTTATGGATGCATTAAAAGAGTCTATTGTTTATCTTGAAGGTGAAATGAAAGGGTATTAAATATGTATGCTTATGGTTAGCCAAACATACTTCTTGTGATTAATAACGTTGCAAGCCCTACCATCATGAAAATGCTAAAAAACTTCATATAAAACCTGTTGTTGATCATGGTTGAAATGATGGTTCCTGCAAGTACACTAACGGCTAAGAAACCATACAGAACAAACATTAAAAGTATTATATTTTGTGGTAGTTCGATTGGCTTTTCATCAGGGAGAACAAAAGTCTGTAGTCCGATCGTCACTATCCAAATATAAAGCATGACAGCAAAGAAAGCTGTCCAAAATAAAAACTGTATTTTAGCGCTTCGTATCAACATCGGTTTTTCCTTTAGTACTTTTTGTTGGTATACACCAACAAGTCATCTTCACTCAGATTATCTAATAATGAAGAGAGATGACCATGAGATAAAAGTGTTACGTCTGCATCTTTCATCTCTTCAAACTCAGAAGAAAATCCATTTTTAGAAAAGAGTACATAATCATGCTACATTTAGTTCTACTTTTTGACACTTCTCTTTAAGGGAGTTAAGCATGTTTATCTTTGCTGCTTCTTTAGAGTATTTACACTCACCTGCCAACATCTTTCCGGATTTTCTTTTGGCAAGTATCTCTATCTTGTACATGTTTGTCATAGTATGAACCTATAGAGACAATGGGGTCATCTGCAAACTTTTCGGACAAACGTTTGCTTTACGAGTTCCAACACTAACTGATTGCTCAGTAAGATAGAAAAATTGTCTCTGAGCTGTATGCCACTTTTGCTCAAATTCACTAAAGTCACCCTGTAGAAATACTCTTATAATGAGGAGAGATCAAAGCAAACCAAAAACGCATAAAAGGCAATTCAAACAATACTCTGTCTGACTTTCCATCACTCTCTTTTAAAGGTTTTTCTACTGAGAGATCAAATTTTAACAGACTTTTCTTTTCCAGGTAGTCCATGGCTTCTTCACCTCTGTCTCTACCTACTTTAGCTTTTTTAAATGCATCATGCTCATGGTTCACACCCAGTGCAACGATTGACAACAATATTATGATAGACAGGATTGTTATGTGTATATCTTGTCATACTTTTATGCAAAGGTTCGTAGTTACGCAGTACTTTTTCTTCTATAAGTTCATCCAAACTCTTAGAAGCATCTACATCCCATCCTGTCCCGCCAAATACCGTAAAATATTCTAAAGCCTTATCAAAATCTCTGATATTATTCTGATAAGCAAAAGAGCGAAAATGTTGTAACAGTGTTGGACGTTTTGACATAGGCTGGCCTTGTTTTAAGTATGTCATTATAGCTTAAACTTAGACTTCGAATTCCCATTCAAAAGTATATATGATGTCGAACATAGCTATAGGAGAGTATCAACACTATAGTCAATAAAATAAATTATTTTTATAATTATAATTTATATTATTTCATTAAGATTATATATGTATAATATATCTACATCAAAAGGAGTAATACAATGTTAAAAAAAATGATCTTAGTAACAACAGTAGCAATTGGTTTGACAAGCAGTGCCATATCAGCAGAGTTCATGGATAAATCTTGGGCAAAAAACATGTGTGATGCATGGAATAAGAGTGATACACTTACAACAGGACTTGCAAAGTGGTCTACAAATAATAAAGACAGAGGATATAAACTGATCCAAATATACCGAACACAATGTGATACAAAAAGTAAAATACAACTTAATATTATCAATAAAGATGGAAAAGCAATTTGTGAATATGGTGGAAAACCTGATGGTAAAAAAATAGACTATGATGTTGATTATCTTATGCATGCCGACGATGAAGACTGGACATGTATGGGTAAAGGATCATTCGGATGTGGTGCGATGGGTGCAATGATGTCAGGAAAATTGAAATTTACAGGCCCAAAAGGGGAAGCAATGACAGTTATGGGTCCCTTTGGATCATTCCTTGAGCTTACAGGTTCTGTAGCGGGTACCAAAAGTGAGAACTGTCCTAAATAGAAGTGATCTGTTTCATTAATATTTTCTTCTCATTACGATGACATACTCTCCACAGCTAAAGCAGGGGGATTCTAACTTTAAACAGGGTTAGCCTGCAAAACAGGTCTTTTATCCTCTATGCTAAGAGTCGATGCCCCGACTCTTTTTATAATAAAAAAGAGAATATAAAACCTCATAAATCTATATATTTTATAAGGTTTTAAGAGCAAGACATTTTGTCCAAATATTAGTTATTGTCAAATTTACTTAAACTGCATATTGAAACCTATAAACACTTGCCATTCAGCCCAACCATTTCCCTTGTTCGCTATAGAATACTGAGGTTCTATAAACACATTGTATACTACCTTGTCAGTAGGGATGACCTGTCCTATACCAAAACCCAATGGAACAGTATAGGTATCGTGCTCAAAGTCATATACCATGATTCCAGTGGAACGCAAATAAGTACCGCCACCAAGTTGATACATGGCAAATGGCTGAAATGCTCCCGCATTCACATCGTCACGATCATCACTGCCTGAAAAGCTTGCTTGCCAAGTCAATAGATAACCATACTGGAATATTGAGGATTCAGCATTGAAAAGAACATTGGCCAAACCAGCTGAGTTTTTTTCACTACCCAGTCTATCATCTGTTGCTGTGTCAAGAGTAAGTTGTGGCCCTATACCAAAACTAATGCCAGGATTACCCACATCGATCATATACGCAGCAAAAATATTAAAATCACCAATACCACTCTTATGAGTGTTGTTGACATTCACAGGATTGGTAATCATAGGAAGAGAAGCACGCAAAAGCCAACTACTCTCACCTATGGTAAATGGTTGAGCATAACGTAGCCATGCCTGATTCGCAGTTAAGTCACCCGGACCCGTAAGCTCACCAATCGCATAGTCGTGTATATTAAAAGCTTTGAAATTAGCCAAAGGGTTATTGGCTTGTGCTAAATCTGCATCATCAGCCTTTATAGATAGGCTACTGGCTAACAAGATCAAACCTGTCAAAAGCACACTTTTTAAACCTGTGTTTTTCATTTTTTTCCTTTAATATTAAAATATGTTCAAACAATCTATCATATCTAATTAATATGTTGAAATTCATAAATTGTCGGAATAGTGATAGAGGTTGCTGCATTGTGTTAATTTTTGATTTACTTATGACAATTAAAATTAATGTACAGGATTTATTCTTAATAAAAAGTAGACTCTTGTTTATAATTAACTTCATCTATGTAAAATTTACATCATAAGGATACACATACTCTTGATTCTCTAGAATATCTAGTGGATCTTTAAATCACCCAACCAGTCCAATTTTTTATAAAGTTTGCCAATATCTCATAACCTTTATCTCTTGGGTGAGCACCATCATTTAATGCAACTTCATCTTTCCATATTTTATCGTGAACTAGTCTATTAAATATGGATAAATATGGAATATTTAATTCATTGCATAGTTCATGATATTTACCGTCTAACTCTTTAATACTTTCATTTTGTTTGGCATCCGCAATTGGAGGCATACCAATCATTATGACATCATATTTTTTTGAAGCATTTAATAACATCGTTTTAGTATTTTTAATACTATTTTCCAAGGATACTCTTCTTTGTCCATTTTCAGTCACTGTATCATTGACGCCAAATGAAAAAACAACTTTGTTTTCTGATGCCTTAGGCAACCTTAATTGACATTCTAATTCCCATCTTTTTAATATATCTTCTGATGTTTCTCTTCTAATACCAAGATTATAATGTGTAATATCCAGATTGTTGTTTTGCGTACTTTCACTTAGTCTTCCTGTCCAACCAAGCTTAGTTGGGTCGCCTGTACCATTAACAAAAGAATCTCCAATATAGCATATACGAACATCTCTCATTTTTAACCTTTAATATCTGATATTTTATTATTAAGAGTATATCAAAAATATCTAACTAAAGTTTGCGATAATAACCTCATAAACTTATATACTTTATAAGGGTTTCAATAGATGAAACATGAACAAGATATTTGACTTTTGATATAATTAAATTCTACTAAGTGACAAGGATTCTTTATGATAAGAAAAAAAGGTAAAATTATCAAGTGGAATGATGACAAAGGATTTGGCTTTATACTTCCTTCTGATAGTCAAAAAAATATTTTTGTTCATATTAAATCTTTTTCAGACAAAAGTGTACGACCAGCTGAAGGTCAGGATGTAACATATACTATACAAAAAAATGATGATGGTAGAGATTCAGCTATTAAAGTCTCAAGATCCACAGACAACTTGGTAAGAAACAGAGCTAGCAGTAATCCTAAAAAAAACATCAATCCAACATATAAACGAATCAATACAGGTAAGACTCAATCAGACCTTAAGCCTGTACAGAGTATCTCACCATTATATATAATGATTATTTTAAGTTTTGTAGCTTTTCTTTTCCACTTTACTATAGAAGGGAAATTACCACCATTTGTCATGGTTATTTATATAATAATGGGAATTATGACCTATTTTATATACTCAGAAGACAAGGATATGGCGATAAATAATGAGCGCAGGACATCAGAACAACGTCTACTGGCACTATCCTTTTTCGGTGGGTGGGTAGGAGCTTTAATTGCACAACAGAAGTTTCGTCACAAAACCAAAAAAATATCTTTTCAGATGAGTTTCTGGACAACTGTCTTTTTTAATATAATGCTGTTAACATCTGGTTTTAGAATAATACATTTTTAAAGTCAAAAACCAAAACCTTATAATCTAACATAGAATATAAAGTTTCTCGATATAGCATCATGTAGTAATTCTAAAGTAGCAGTGAAAACCCCATAAAGTTATATATTTTATAAGGTTTTGAAAGATAGAGTTTATTTAGAGGTAAGCATAGAGAAAACTATACTAAAATCTTCTATCGGATTTGTTATTTTATTAATATTTGATCAAAGTATTGAAGACGGTCTACAATTATTTGTAAACACAATCTTCACCCACTCTTTAATATTTACTGTGGTATCTCTAATCTTGGCTTAATACATCTCACTGGAATACCGCGTGATGGTTTGCTGATGGCATCAAATACTTCATTATCACCCCATCTAATATATACATATTTTACGTCGTCCCCTTCTTCGAAATTATGTGTCCAATAATAACCATAGTCAGAATCACTCCCCATTGTGCCATCTTGCCCGAATCTATATCCCGCATTAGGTAATCGTAAAGCAGTAAGGTTAGCATCTGCTTCTACTCTCTGGAAATCCCACTGACTTGGAACAACATATCCACAAGGACAAACTTGATTAGGATGATCTGCAGTCTCCCAAGCACGTGATCTTGTTTTTACTGAAACATCATCTGAGGTCCAATCATCATTATCTTCACCTATAATAAATTGACCGCCATTTGAACCAGAATTGAGCCACTCTGCCAATTGCGTTTCATTGGTATCTGATTCATTATTCTCATGACCATCAGCACCACGACTCCACTGATAATAGTTACCAAATGCAGCTGTATCATTTTCATTATCCGCTACTTTGCTTGCGCCGAGGTTTCTATCCAGCCATGTTGATATTAGGAAACCATATTCATCTCTGACCTCTATTGTTCCATATCCAGCATCTGAAAGACATTGTGCTTCTGTACCATCTTTTCCATCAATACCATCTCTTCCATCAGTACCGTCTTCGCCGTCAGCACCATCTTCCCCATCAACACCATCTATACCTGTTGCACCGTTACATACATAGGATGTATTATCTATCTCATCAGGTTCAAGAGTACCATTGGCATCATCATCTAGACCAACATCAATTTTTACACCACCTTCTGCACAATTGGCACCTGCAGGTTCAGTTGTGGTATTTATAAGTGCAGTTAGACCGTCAGTACCATTTATGCCATCTACACCGTCAATAGCCGTTATACCATTACAAACATATTCTGTACTGAATATCTCATCAATACTAAGTGAACCATTTCCATCATCATCAAAACCGACATCAATTCTTGTACCGCCTTCTGCACAGTTATCGCCTGCAGGTTCAGTTGTAGTTTTTATGAGTGCAGTCAGTCCATCTGTTCCATCTGCTCCATTGTCCCCATCATCTGGAGTACATCCAGTGAATATCATCATAAGCCCCACTAACGAAGTGTTTAAGAAGTAATTTTATGCTTAATTTCATTTTTTTCCCTTTGATTTTAATTTAGCCTAACTCTTTATTATAATCCTTTTTAGATAAGAATTAGTAGCTGTAGCTATTATAATAATTATATGTAATATTCATGTCACATCTGTATAGTTATTTAGAATATCCGTTTAGATTCAAATTTCAAAACCTTATAATCTAACATATTTTATAACGTTATTCGCTGTAGCGACGTTTGCAGGCTATAAAATCTCCCCCTTCGATAGAAAACGTTATAAAATGTTCTATATAGGAAGTTTTATAATGAAAACATAAACTCAAATGAATTTAAAACTTGTAGTTTATTTCATTGAATTTAAGTGTTTTTACTTGTAACTTACAGTTCCACTACCCTCTCAAACATCTCCTTAATCTCACTCTCATGAGAGATCAAAAATATTTGTCTGTATTGTTCTTTGATGGTATGAAATGCTTCCATGATCTCAAAACGCCGTTCTTCATCTTGACTCCCGAATACCTCATCAAACGCCAAGAAACCAACCCCACCACTACCGCTAAGCTCACTCAATGTCTTAGAAATGGCTATACGTAACACAAGGTTAGCAAGGTCTACCTCTCCTCCACTAAAACGTTCTATGGGGTACTTGACACCGTCGTCGTAGATGTAGAAGTCAAACTCGTTGCTTACTTCTATGTGCTGGTACTTCCCTCTGGTGATGGTCGCATACATCTCACTGGCAAGTTGGCTGATGCGTGGAGATATCTGTGAGTTGATCTTGTTCTTGAACTCTTCCATGAAGGCTTTAAGCTTATCGTAGTCGTTCTTGTCATCCAGTTTAACTTGCAGCTGTTTCTTTTGTTCTTCATTTCTACTAAGTTTACTTTTGAGTGTGTTTATCTCACCCTCTATACTTTTGGCCTCTACTCTCTTATCTGATAATTCAGTTTGAATAGCACTCTTGGCTTTTAGCACTTCAGCATACAGCTTCTCTTGGTTTTGATGCTCTTTTACATTATAGGTATGCTCCGCCATGGCTTTTTCTTGCTTCTTAATGTTCTCTTGACTCTGGGTAATACTTACTTCTATAATCTTTAACTCATTCTCAAGTGTAGGCATCTGAGCTATGAGTGTTTCAAGACCTAGCAACTCTTTGTACTTAGGTTCTAACTTCTCTTTGTTCGCAAGCGCTTCACTATGCGCTTTTGCATCGTACTTTACATCTTTAAGCACTTCCAATGCTTGTTTATTACTCAAACCCTTTGCTGTGATGTTTTTGAACTCTTCTTCTTTGGCAGATAATGTTTTTTTATCGGCTTCGAGTACACGCAAGTCACCACTCAGTTTTTGCAAAAGCTGTTCTACCTTTATCTTGATCTCTTGCTCTTTGCTCTTTATTTCTACAACTGTTTTAAGTTCAGTATTTCTCTTGGCTACCTCATCATTGTTGAGCTTTACGATCGTACTTTTAAGTGAAGCGATGACATTATCATACTCATCAAGCAGTGGACGAGTACAGGTTGGACAGTTAGAACCTTTACCTATAGATTCTATATTGGCTACTTGCTTATTGGTGTTTTCTATCAGTCCATTGTATTTAGCTATCTCTTGTTTGAGTCTGTTCTCATGAGATTCTATCTCTTTAAGTCTGTTTTTTGAGGCTTGTAGCAGCTCATTCTGTTTAGTCTGCTCTGTTAAAAGTAGTGGCTTGGCTTCGAGTTTTTTCTTTAGATCAAGTATCTCTTTTTTATCATCTTCATACTGTTGACGCAGTAGAACTTGTTCTTTCTCTAAACCTTCTTTTTGTAAAAACAACTCTTTTTGTTTTTGTAGGTTACCTATGCCTATCTCAAGAGCCTTATACTCAGCGATGACAGGCTTTTCTTTTTCAAACTGTGTTGCTTTATTCTGTAGGTCTTTAAGTTTACCATGCCCTTTTAGTAGATTCTCTTTTTGATTTTCTAATCCTTTTTTGAGTAACCCAAGGTCAGAACCTAATTTAGTAAACTCATCTTTGAGCTTTTGAAGTGCTTTTAATACTTTATCTAGTGCTTCTAGCTCACTACTCTTGGCTTTAAATTTTTTATCAATTTGATCTACTTCTTTTTTAAGTGATTCAAATGCCTTGGTTTTACTCTCTTTCTCATCTTCAAACGTCTTTACATCTTCCTCAGATAGCAAAACACCGCTAACCGCATTGATCTCATTCTTCAATACTCTGAGTTTCATCTTGATATCGTTCTCTATCTTGTCTATCTTCTCTAAGCCTAAAAGCTTTCGTATGATCTTTTTTCTGTCTTCATTTTTAAGTCCGCTCAAGGCTGTAAGTTCTTTTTGAGATGCAAAAACCGTGTGCATGAAAGCTTCTTTGTTCATGCCTATAAGCTGAGTGATCTGTTTAGTGACCTCTTTGACACCATCACTCAGAAGTTCATCTTCATCTTTATAAAGTTTAGCTTTAGCCGTTAGTGTTTTCCCCCTCAACTCTCTTACAACCCTGTACTCCATACCATCTATCTCAAAGTCAAGTGTGACACTTACCGTCTCTTTTTCTCCTGCTTTGGCATAACGTACGGTCTCTTTTTCACCACGAACATCCCCATACAAAGCAAAAGTAATGGCATCAAAGATAGTCGATTTCCCTGAACCGTTACGACCGATGATCCCGGTAAGTCCTTCGACAAAATAAAGACTGTAGTTTTGGAACCTTTTGTAATTTTCCATGTGAAGGCTAGAGAGTATCATCGTCAGCCTCCTCGTAAAGTGCAAAAAGTCTTTCGCTTTATGTGTAAGACGTTCTTGTTCCTCATTGTCATCAATGCTCTCTTCTATATGAGAGATAAAATATGACTCCAAAGAAATAGCCTCCATATCACTATGTAAATTCTCACCCTCTACAACTTTAAACTCACGTTTGACCTTTACATGCAAAGCATTAGCAAACTGTGCATTGATCTCTTTGTTAGTAATGTCTATGGAACTTGAAGCTGTAAGATTAATAAGCTTCACCTCTACTAAGGCATCTTTTACCTGCGAGAGATCAAGGTTTGCTATCTCCTCTTCATAGTTGTCAGCATCTATCCTGAAGCTCAGTGACTTACGTAATGGGAATAGTATGATGTGTGATATCTAAATCTTCAGTCAGAGATCAAGTAGAACATAACCCTTGTCTTCTCTCTTATCACTGCTGCTTGTACGTTCTGTTGAGCCTGCATAAAAAACATTAGTGTGTTTACCTACAGAACCAAATCCATGCCAATGTCCCAATGCTACATATTCCATCTTCTTAAAAATGTCTTCACGCTCTTTAGGGTAGACCCATTCCCCAAACTCATGCATTAGATACGAAGCCCCGACAGAACAGTGCATCATCAAAATGTTTTTCTTCTTAGGGTCTATGGCAGCCTCTATCTTGTCCAGCTCATCGGGGATAATTCGCTCATCGTTGATATGAGGTAAACCATGAAAGATGATGTCATCGAACTCGACTTTTTCATACTGCTGTTGAAAACTGCATGCACATTGTCTAAAGTACGAAGCGCTTCAAGGATAGGCGAAGAGGTAGAGGTACGGGGTGTTGAGTGGTTTCCTGCTATGATGACGAGAGGAATATTAGCTTGTTCTAGTCGTTTAAATTGTGTAAGTGCAAATGTTATGGCACGATTGGAAGGGGATGCACGGTGAAAGAGATCACCGGTATGGATAGCATAGTCAGGCTTGGTAAAAAGAATGGCATCGATGACATCAGAAAAAGCTTTGTAAAAATCTGCTTCTCTTTGATTGACTCCTTGCTATCTACTTTATCAAGGTCACTAAACCCTAAATGGGTATCAGAAAAATGTATGATTTTCACTATATTATCCACTTGTTCTTATATATTATGATCTAGGATAATGTAATATTACTTAAATGTGCATTTATTCTCAAAAGTTCATTCCCTTTATAATGAGCGTACCCATCTTTACATGAACAATCCCCCTGTTTAGCAGTGGACCTGTATCAAACTTCTTTTAAACTCAAACCCACTTTGTTTTTCTCTAAATCTATACTTATGACCTCAACGCGTGGTAAGTACTGATTGACACTGAGAGCACTTCAAGTGGGTGTTCGATGCGTTTTTGGCTCATTTGGGAGATATGTATCATCCCGTCATTTTTCAGTCCTATGTCTACAAAAGCACCAAATCAGCGATATTACGTACCACACCTGAGACGATGCTTCCTTCTTTTAGACTATGTATATCTGTAAGTCCTTGTTTAAAAGGAATGCCAGGTAGATCTTCACGTGGGTCAAATCCTGGTTTTGCCAACTCTTTGATGATGTCTTTAAGGGTGGGCTCTCCTACACCTAATGTTGGCTATGGATTTCGTGTCACTCAGGTCATCATACTTTTCCAGGCTTTGGCTACAGCATAACTCTCCGGGTGTATTCCTGTGTTATCAAAAACACTCTTCCTCCTCGTATACGTATAAATCCTGCTGCTTGTTCGTATGCTTTTGCTCCAAGACCCTTGACTTTCAGTACTGCCTTTTTAGAGTCAAATGCTCCTTCACTCTCACGATGTTTGACTATGTTTTCCGCTACTTTCTTCCCTACACCTGCCACATATGAAAGTAATGAAGCAGAAGCAGAATTCACATCTACACCTACTGCATTGACCATACGCTCTACTCCTTCATGAAGTTTACGCTCTAACAACTTTTGGTCTACATCATGCTGATACTGCCCTATGCCTAAACTTTTAGGGTCTATCTTTACCAGTGTTGCCATCGGATCACGTACACTCCCCGCTATGGAGATGGCACCACGTATGGTGACATCTAAGTCTGGGTATTCCTTTGCTGCGATAGCTCGAAGCAGAGTAGACCGAAGCCCCTGCTTCAGAGACTACAGTGTAAGGCAGTGTCAGTCCCTCTGCATTCAGCTTGGCAAAAAAGGCTTGGGTTTCATTAGAAGCTGTACCATTTCCTATGGCTACACCTTGTATGTTGTACTTCTTTACCAAACTGAGCTACTACATCTCGTGACTTTTCATACTCTTCTCGTGGAGGTACTGGGTAGATAACCGCATGGTCTAAGTAAGTACCATTTTCATCTATGACCGCCAGTTTACAACCAGTACGGTAGGCAGGGTCTGCACCCAGATAGTACTTTACCTACTACCGGCGGACTCATGAAGAGTTGAGAGAGGTTTTTACCAAAAACTCCTATGGCAGCTACATCTGCTTTTTCTTTCAGTAGTGCAGAGACCTCACGTTCTATAGAAGGGTAGAGTAAACGCTTAAAACCATCTTTATATGCATCAAATAGTAAAGTTTTTGAACTTCCCATCCATTCTTTGAGCTTATAGCGTTTAAGCGTGTCTAAGTAACGCTCTGTGTCTATGGTAAGTTTGACAGAGAGTTCTTTCTCTTTCTCCCCTCTTTTTATAGCCAAGTAGCGGTGTGAAGGAATGTAAGCTATTTTTTCAGTATGTGATTTGTAGTTCTTAAAGCTTCCGTTTTCTTGAAAGGTTTTTGTGCCTTTTACTTCTATCCTACCATGACGCTGTACCATATCACGTAACACTTCTCGCTCTTTAGGCATCTCCGCATAACGCTCTGCAACGATGTCTTGTGCCCCTTTAAGTGCATGTGCTGATATCTTTTACCTCACCACGTACAAAACGATTGGCTTCATGCATAAAATCCTCTTTACTTAGCTTGGCAGACTGTAGGGTATTTGCAAGTGGTTCTAAACCTTGTTTTATGGCTGTGGCTGCCCGAGTATTCTTCTTTTCTTTGTAGGGTCTGTATATATCTTCTAGGGCTGTCATCGTTGAAGCATGCTTCTATCTCAGTCTTATCTTGGTATTGAGCTGTTCACGCTCTTTGAGGATATGGAGTATCTCCTCTTTACGCTCTAAAAGTCTCTTGGCAGTCAGATACACATCGTTAAAAAGACGCAACTGCTCATCATCGGCCCCACCTGTGAGTTCTTTACGGTAACGAGCTATAAAGGGGATGGTGTCTCCTTTGTCTAGGAGCATTAAAATATTTTGTATTTGTATTTCATTGAGGGTTGTTTTACTTGCTAGTAGAGCTATAAGCTTTTGCATGGATAAAGTTCCATATTTTTATAGAATTCTATCTATATTCATCTAAAATATACTGTGACCTTTTTACTTCTTAGAAATATTATCCACCGCTTTATCAATTTCACCTAAAAAGCTTTCTATTTTTTTTCCCAGGTCTTCAATAAAACTTTTTGTTTTTTTCAGATCAATATTGATATTTTCCTTATCTACCTTGATGCCAACATTTTCAGCCATATCTATTTTACCCTCAGAAATATCCTTTTGGATATTTTGAGCCGTATCTTCTAATGATTTCTTTATTGTATTTAAAAAAATTTTGGTTTGATTGAGATCTATGTTGATTTTATTATCGTTTATATCTATGCCGAGTTTGGATGAGAGATCTTTGTCTAGTTCTTCCATAGTAGCTCCTTTGGTAAAGTGGAACCATTATAACAAAAAAGAGAAAAAATTATAAAACGTAGCATAAAACCACCTCTTAAAAGTGGTGGATATGCGCTATGGATGAAGAATCTACCTTTTTTACTATAGTGGAGTATAAAAAAAGGCAAGTAGAGAAGCCGTTACTGCGACATTGAGAGACTCAACACCACGCTGCATAGGTATGGCTATACTTTTATCACATAGATCTTCTACACTCTTGCTGACACCTTCACTCTCGTTACCAAGTACAAAGATAGTCTTGTTGCTATAGCTTTGCTCTTTGTATGAGTTTGAAGCATGTGATGAAAGTGTATAAAGTGATGCGCCTTCATTTTGGAAAGACTTAAGGGTTTTTGCAAGATTGGTTGTTTTGATGATAGGCATTTTAAAAAGTGTACCTGCACTGGCTTTGATCACCAGTGGAGATATCTGCGCCGCACCTTTTGTAGGAAGTAAAATCGCATCTACATTTCCAGCTGCACAGGAACGGATGATCATCCCTAGGTTCTGCGGGTTTGTTACACCATCAAGTGCGATGATACGATAGGCTTTATGTGCATCCATAAAACTCTCCTCATCACCAAAATGTTCAAGTACGATGTCAAGTGCTACACCTTGGTCCTGCTTGGCATTTTTAGAGATACGTGAGAGGGATTGTTTATCATGATAGGCAACTTCGATGCCTCTTTTTTTTGCTATCTCTTTCATCTGTTCAAGGACAACGGCATCTTTATTGGATTTTGAGAGATGAAGTTTATGTATAGTGACAGCTTCATCTTCAAGTGCTTCCATCACGGCATTTCGTCCGTAGATGGTAAGTACTTTGTCAAAGAAAGCTTTTTTTGCTAGATACTCAGGAGTATCATCTTTGTGAGTGTTTGACACTTATTTTTCGCCATTCCAAGCTATTTTAGGTTTGCCATTCTCATCAAACTCAACAGCAGGCATACCCATGATGTTATATCCGGCATCCACATAATGAATCTCACCAGTTACACCTGAACTTAAGTCTGAAAGCAAATACATACCGGAGTTTCCTACTTGCTTAATGGTTACATTCTCTTTAAGAGGAGAATGCGCAGCATTCCATTTAAGCATGAATGAAAAATCACCTATCCCTGCAGCGGCCAGTGTCTTGATAGGACCAGCAGAAATAGCATTTACACGGATACCGTCTTTTCCAAGATCTTCTGCAAAATACTTTGTTGTCATCTCTAATGCTGCTTTAGCCACACCCATAAGGTTATAGTTAGGGATGTATTTCACACCACCATAGTAGCTTAGCGTCAATACGGAAGAAGTATCAGAAAGAATAGGTTTTAGCTCACGTACGATTTCGATAAGTGAATAGACAGAAATATCCATAGCCACATCAAATGCTTCTTTGGAAATATCATAAAAACGACCACTTAAACCTTCTTTAGGTGCAAAAGCAATAGAATGTACGATAAAATCTATCTCTCCCATCTCTTTTTCAAGAGATTCTTTCAATGCTTTGATCTCTTCTGGCTTACTTACATCACAAGGATACAGTCTTGCTCCACATCCTAGATCTTCTGCGATAGGAGCCAATTTTTGCTCAAATCTTTCATTTAAAAAAGTAATAGCCATCTCAGCACCCTGTTCTTGACATGCTTTTGCAATACCGTATGCGATAGACTTTTTATTGGCGATGCCTAAAATGACACCTTTTTTGCCCTTCATAATCATATATGTACTCCCTGATAATTAGTTCCAATATTTTACCATTATTGCGTTAAAATGTACATCGATTTTTTAATAAAACAAGGCTATAAATGAAAAAAATACTTATTATCAGTACAGGTGGAACATTTAACAAGATCTATGATCCTATAAAAGGTGAATTTATTATAGATGAATCGTCACACGCCCTTGAAGAGATCGCATCCAAATGGCTTTGTGAATTTGAAATACTGAATATCATAGGTAAAGACAGCCTTGAAATAACCAATCATGACAGGTTGGAACTATTGGCCACCATCAGTCAATCTGAGTATCATCATATACTTATCGTACATGGAACCGATACGATGGATGTGACAGCAGAGTATCTCGCAGATGCTGATTTAGAAAAGTGTATTGTACTCACTGGAGCGATGGTTCCATTCAGTATAGACCCTGTAGAAGCCACTGCAAATCTTGCTTCAGCCTATGGATATATGAATGCTTTGGAACAAGAAGGCATATTTATTGTTATGAATGGTGTCATGGGAGCATATCACAAAGTAAAAAAAGATAGAAGTAAAGGCAGATTCTGCCTTTGATCACTTATGATTATCCACTGTTGGAGGAATGATCTCTCCAGAAGCCTGCATACTTAATGCTTCAGGATATTTTTTATAGTGTTTTCGTACTGCTTTAGCTAAAGCTTTTTTAATGTTTTCATCTACAGGTGTTGGTACTTCATTTGGTAATGCTTTGAGTAATTCCTTTACTAAAACATCTTGAGGTTCAGGCATTTTTTCCACCCATGCAGTCAATATATCTCTGTTCACGTGAGAAGGTATGGAACCCATGATACCAATGTCATTCTGGTCATGGACAAGTAATCCTGATGTTGTACCTCTGTCCAATGTAAGGACCTGGAAAAGATAGAGTGTATGGTAAGCCAGCTGTTCTTCTCTATCTTCTTGTGTGAATGTAGGATAGGCAGCCAGTTTTTCAGAGATAATGGAAATATATACATCAATGACCCTTTCACCAACTTCCAAAACAAATGCTTTATCTTCTTCAAAATTCCCGCTATTGTAACCCTCAAGATAATAATGGCATACACCACGATGTCTTTTCAATACAGGAATATAAAAATACCTATCCCCTTGTGCTGTACCCTCTTCATAAAGTTCACCTGTAACTTTTTCAAGTATGTCAGAAAAACGCTTTTTGTCTGAAGCAGACTCGCCAATTATTGAAGGGTTAAGATCAGCCATCACACGCCAATACCCTTCTCCATCTTTCATCTGTGTCCAAGATATATGCATATGCATAGAAGGTGCATGCGGATTACGTGGATGAATAATGGTTGAAATAGCAGTAGCTGAACCTAATTTTTTCTTTTTGTTATCATCATAATGTACCTGAGAGACATTGACAGAAGCTCTGTCAAATACAATCTTGTCTCTTGCCTCATAACGTACACCACCGCCATGCTTTCCTCCATCACGTCCCCAGGAAACAGCTTCACAGGACCTTCCTTCCCCAAACTTTAATGCAAGAGAATTTAGCTTTGAAACAAAATAAGCCTGTATTCCATCTACAAGGCTCTTTGCTTCTTTTGCCTGTGGTGACTTGGCAGGGATCATCATTCTGTATAACCTTTGTTTTTATAGCATTATATCATAGTAATTTTTATTTCATTTTGCTACAATAAGCCCATAAAATATTTTATAAATAAAGAGGAATAATGAGACGACATTTAATAATAGCAACACTCCTTGCATGGGGTTTCTCTGGTTGTACAAGCTCAATGGACTATCTCATGCAGCCAACGCAGTCCACTCAATCAACTCCAACAACGCAAGTAGCACAGGTGTCTACAGAAGAGACATTCTTTGAAGAGCCAACCTCTGAAAAAAAAGAAGCATATGAGAAGACTATGAGAAACATAGCCGCAGGTATCAAAGATGATCCTAATTATCAGAGACTTTCTCTTAATACACCTGAAAAAAAAGAATGGTTTAGAAAATTGACTTATAGACTGTGGGACAGACAGATCACACGACAACAGTTTATTGCTGAAGGACTAAAAAAATATCCTAACAATGGGTATGAATTTAATTTCATTGTTAGAGGTTTTACATTTAACTAAACATAAGGAATCGGGTCAATACTTCCCGCTTCTTTAAACCCTTTCAACCGTAATCTACAACTATCACAGACACCACATGCAGAGCCTTCAGACTTATAGCAGCTCCAGGTATCCTGCAATGGTACTTCAAGTTCTAAAGACTTCTTTACAATTTGACTTTTTTTCAAAGTGACCAATGGCATTTTTATTTCAAGATCAGTTTCATCTTTTGTACCAAGATTAATAGCTTTTTGCATTTGTTCTATAAAACTCTCACGGCAGTCAGGATAACCTGAACTATCTTCTTCAACGACTCCAATAAAAAGTGCTTCGGCCCCATGTTTCTCAGCAACTGCAGCAGCGATAGAGAGAAAAATACCGTTTCTAAAAGGCACATAGGTTACGGGTACTCCCTCCTCTAAACCTCCCGTAGGCACATCAATATCTTTATCCGTCAGTGCAGAAGCACCGATCTGTTCAAAGAAAGGCAAGTCTATCTCATACTTTTCACTTGCTTTGAGAGCAGATGCTACCTTACGGAAACATTCAAGTTCTTTAGTCTCTGTACGCTGTCCATAATTAAAATGCAAGGCAATAATTTCGTACCCTTCCACTTGTGCTATTTTGGCACTCAACGCACTATCCATACCTCCAGATATTATACATACTGCTTTTTTATTCATTAAATCAGGCCTTATAATCGTTCTTTACTGCCATTTTACCAACATTTGGGTAAACTTCGAGCATGATAGATTTAGATAATCAAACAACATTGGCAGTTGATCTGGAAGCACTTGAGAAGATCGCAGGATCACTTTCTACTAGAGACGTAGAGCTCATTATTACTGATGATGAGACGATGCGTGAACTCAATGCAGAATATAGAGACAAGGACACTATTACAGATGTACTCTCTTTTCCTATGGAAGCCCCTTTTACAGAACCGTCTATCTTTGGTATGCCCTTAGGGTCTATCATCATAGCTGAATCATTTGTCAAAGAAAAAGCATCCCAGCATGGTCACGCTGTTCAAGATGAACTCTCACTGTTATTCATTCATGGTATGCTTCATCTGCTAGGCTTCGACCATGAAAATGATGACGGTGAGATGAGAGCAAGAGAAAAAGAGCTCATAGAACAGTTTGATCTGCCAAAAAGTCTAATCGTCAGAACAGAGGAGTATTAATTTTGGATTTTCTTATTTTTGTCATTGCCATGGGTGTATTAATCTGGGGTGCGGATCTGCTTATCAACCAGAGTGAACGAATTGCTTTAAAGTTTAACATACCAGAGTTCATTATTGGTGCAACACTAATTGCTCTTGGTACTTCTTTACCTGAGATGGCTGCAAGTATCGCTGCAAGTCTGAATCATAAACCAGATATAGCTGTAGCCAATGTCATAGGTAGTAATGTACTGAACATTACCCTAGTGCTCGCTGCAGTTTTTCTTATAGCAACAAACATTAATCCAAGTAGAGACTTCTTTGCAAAAGACAGTACGTGGGCACTAGTACCCGTATTGGTTTTTATTTTAATGATCCTTGATGGTGTGATTAATAGATTTGATGCTTTACTTTTGCTACTTTTAATGGGTGCATATCTGGTATTTCTTCTTCAAGATGCCAAAAACATACCAAAAGAAGATTTTGAAGATCTTCATATAGGATACGTTTTCATGGTCAAAAACGATACCTCTGCTTGTAGTTGGGTTTCTTTTAGTGGTGGTTGGCGCACACTTTACTGTTGAAAGTGCTTCTGAAATAGCAAAAAGTTTTGGTATTTCAGAGTGGATCATTGGTATTATAATGATCTCATTAGGAACATCATTGCCTGAATTAGTCGTAAGTATTTCTGCTGCAGCCAAAGGTAAGGTAGATATGGCTATAGGAAACATCATCGGATCCAATATGGCAAACACCACTGTTGTACTTGGTGCAGCAGCTCTAACAAACCCTATAAGTATTGATGCTCCAACATATATCTTTGATATTGCTACAATGATAGTCGCCACTTTGCTACTTGTCTTCCTCACTGCAAATAAACTCTATACTAAATCAGCAGGGATCAGTCTCATAATTATTTTAGGACTATTTTTAAATAATACTTTACAAAATATGTAAAGTATTATTTGGAACTATTGTCATCTACTTTCTCTACAATTTCCTGTCTCTTAGAAAAATATCCCTTTTTATATAACCATTTATAAATATCGGCTGCAATAGGGCCTGCTGTACTACCACCATGGCCTCCATGTTCTACCAAGACAGTAACAATATATTTAGGATCTTCATATGGGGCATAAGTAGTGATCCAAGCGTGTGAACGATGATAATAGGCCAACTCTTCTTCTTTTAAACGTTTTTGCGTTGATTGGGGAATAGAAGTTACTTGTGATGTACCTGTTTTACCTGCAACAACAATAGGCAGTTTGCTCATCGCATTATAGGCAGTACCTTTTCTTACATTACACACATCATACATCCCTTTTCTTATCTCGTTCATATAGTATGGGTTAAAATCCAAAGACTCCATCTCAGGTTCTATCAATTTACTATCTACCTCTCTTGCAAAATGAGGTGTGGCTAGCTTGGAAGTAGCCATCAAACCTGTATACCGTGCTAACTGTAAAGGTGTAGTTAAATCATATCCCTGGCCAATCGATGAAATAACGGTCTCACCCATATACCAAGGCTGTTTATACCGTTTCATTTTCCATGCTTTATCGGGCATGACACCTGAATACTCTTGAGGCATATCAACGCCGGATTTTACACCTAAACCAAAAGTACGAAGATGTTTTGCCATTGCATCGATTCCAACTTTCAGACTCTTATTATAAAAATAGACGTCACAACTTTCACGTATCGCTTTTCGCAAGTCCACTTTACCGTGTCCCCATCTTGACCAACATCTGAACTTGTGTTTACTCGTACCAAGTGTAATATGACCGTTACAATATTCTGGGGCCCCGAGCGTGTTAGGCAATGCTTTAGAAAATGCCAAAGCCATTCCCATTTTTATCGTGGAGCCAGGAGGATATGTCCCGTGTATAAATTTATTTGTAAAAGGATGCGCAAGATCATCTTGTAGTGCTTTCCAGTCTTTACTGCTGATCCCCCCTACAAAAAGGTTAGGATCATATGAAGGATAACTGACTGCAGACAGTATTTCACCATTGGTACGCATCACAATTGCGACACCCGTATTATCACCAAAACGTT
Organism: Sulfurovaceae bacterium; assembly: GCA_963785375.1. GTDB lineage: Bacteria > Campylobacterota > Campylobacteria > Campylobacterales > Sulfurovaceae > Sulfurovum. The sequence goes on along the minus strand of CAWAVD010000004.1, from coordinate 446,757 downwards.
CATAGATCATTTTCTGCAGATCTATATCTATGTTGAGACGTATATTTTTATTGTCTTTGGGTAGTTCTTTTTCAAGTACTTCTATGGCTTTGTTGGTTGCTGTTACCTTACTTATCTCATAGCCTAGTTCACCTTCTAATATTTTATTGTAATAGCGTTCTAAACCGCTTTTTCCTATTTTACCAACTTCATTGACTACAGGATCTTTTTCATTTTCTTTTTTATTGGATCTTCCTGTATACCCTACGATATGTGCGGCATACTTTCCATAAGGATAATAACGTTTTGTCTCGGCTTCAATTTTAATATTTTCTACTAAGCTTAATTTCGGATAGGCACTCATCATATCCGAATAATGAATAAAATCAACGACTTTAATATGCTTATGATTATAAGGGGAATTATGTTTTTTGTAGACCTTTAACATCACCGTCTTGTTAAGATCAGGAAAGGTCTCAACCAATGTATCTATAGCATTTTCCAGATGACTGCTCTTCTCCTTTAAGTGTGGTGCAATAGAAAGTGAAAACCCTATCTGGTTCATAGCTAACAAGTTACCATGCACGTCTGTTATCTCACCTCTTACAGGCTTGATAAACTGTTTTCTTTCTATATTGTCTTTTGCCAATTCCTCATAGTAAAAATTGGATTTAATGCTGACATGATAAAGTCGTGTGATCATCACACCCCAGAAAATAATAAAAACGAGTATTATAAATTTATATCTCACAAGATCACCACAACTAACATATCAACTATAAGGGTATAGAGCAAAATTTCATCCAGGACAATACTTTGAGTCTGAAAAATAAAATCATAAAAAAACAGGCAACCAAGATACATAAGGTCTAAAAAAAGTACACTTAACAGAGGCTTACATATTTTACATTTTCTAAAATGTATAAAATACGGATAGATAAGTACATAAAACAATAAAGAAGAAATAACGGTAAGGAAAATTGGTAAAGAAAGATTCACTTCTATATTAACCATGTATGCGATAGCAAGTAAAATAAAAGATGACTTTTCTCTCTCTATTCCCTGTACTAACATATAACCCATCGCTCCTATAAGTAAAGGTAAAAAAACATAAATAGAGATGAGCATCGGATAGAAAAAGATAAATATAACGGCAAATGACCAAAAGAAAAGGCCATGTTGCACTTTGGTTACATGATCCATATGAAAAACTCAGATCAAGCTAATTTGTAGACCAAAGCTACTTCGTTACAAACAGGGAAATGGATGCACTTAATACAATCAGCCCAAATTTTATGTTCAGGTATCACCTCTTTGTTGATCTCTTTAAAGTTTAGGTTAAGAAAGAATTGTGGCAGATAGGTTAGAACAAGTACATCTTCTTCCACACCAATATCTTTTGCTTCATCCAGTGTAAACTGGACCATTCTTTGACCAACTTTTTGTCCACGATACGCTTCGTCAACAATGAGACTTCTAATCTCTGCCAATCTTCTAGAATGTATGTGTAAAGCAGTGTATCCAACTAGTCTAGTACCATCTTTTGCTAAAACATAAGAGCGTATGTTTGTGGCAACTTCATCTTCTGTACGGTTAAGAATAATTCCATCTTTTACTTCAGAAACAACCAGTGCCTGCATCGCAGGGATATCGCTCAGTTTGGCTTTAACTAGTTCGATCACGTTTCTTCCCCATTTTCTCTTTTGCTTTCATTATCTACACCAAAAATTGTTTGCAATATTATTTGATGAACTCTGTCATGACCGTTCTTTTTCAAATTTGAAAGGGTGATAGATCCAGGAAATTCTTTTTTTAGCTTTGCTCTTTCTTTTTGATTGAGCTTGTCTATTTTTGTGAACACAGTCAAATATTTCTGATCAGGACGAATAAATTCAGAGATATAATTTTCAACATCATCATCAATTTTTGCATGAGGATGACGCGCGTCACGCAGATGGATAAAGAGACGTATAGAGACACGATGATGAATGAATTCGACAAGATTCTTCTGCCAAATTTCTTTCAATGATTTGGAAACTTTCGCATATCCAAATCCTGGTAAGTCTACAAAACGTACAGGGTAATTCTTTTCATTATAAATATATCTTGTCTCAAAAAAGTTAATAAGCTGTGTTTTTCCTGGTGTAGCCGAACTTTTTGCCAAGTTCTTTCTCTGTGTTAATGCATTGAGAGTAGAACTTTTACCAACATTTGAACGTCCTAAAAAAACAACTTCACTCATATCTTCAGGTAAAGAATCAGCAATGCTTTGAGCTGATTTAATAAAGTTAGCTTCTACTACACGAGGTATACCCACTATTTGTCCTCCATATCAAAAATAAACTTTACGGGTTTTTTACTGCTGCCTTTAACATCTACACTTCCTGTGGTCATATCAAGCATGATCTCATCACCATCTACATGACTTTTCTTGACCATGTCATCTATAACAGCTTTTCCTTTTAGGATATAGAGTGATTTAAGAATATTATATATGACTCGATCTGCACTCCCTTTAAAATGGTTCTCATCTTTTTTGAACTCAAAAGATACAGATCCAATAGCCTCATACATACTGGTTTCATTATTTTCACCAAAGTAAACGATCACTTTGTCTGCATGTAGCCAATCAGCACCTTTTTTTATTTTGGCATCACCTATAAAATGGACTTCTTTTTTTAACTCTTCTGCCTCCATAGATGTAGAGGTGATTTCTACCTTTTCTGCAAAAAGTGTTTGTGTAAATATAACTAAAAATAAAATTTTTAAAAAATTCAAGATAACCCCTTACTGTGCTCGTTAATAAAACATTGTACCATGATATTACTTGTCGTCTGGCGTATAAAAGACTGTACCCACAGTTGTACCTGTAGCTTTTTTGTTTCGTGGGTCATACTCCATACTTTCTCCTTGAACCATGTTTAATCCTTTGACACCCGTAAAATGTGAAGTTATATTTAAAATTTCCGTTTTTTTATTATAAACGGCATGTTCTGTTTCATATCTATAACCACCTTTTTCTTGCAGTACAACATTACCGTCCAAATAAACGAAATCGCCATCTAGTCTGGCTTTATTCGCAGAAAGAGACTCTATACTATCACCCAATATAGACAATGTTATCTAATATCAAAATACCTTGGTCTCTCACTCCATGTGTTGCATAGGCTCGGCTTTTCATCTTTTCTGTATCTACTTCTATCAATGTCGTTTCAGTAAACTCAAGTTCTTTACTAAAGACTTGAACTGGTGGAGTGGTATTACGAATTTTGATCATAAAAGCACCAAAAATGATCCCAACAATGCTAATGATTAAAATGTGTTCTAATTTTATTCCCATAGCTCCAGATACTTCTTTTCAAGTCCTTCTCTTATGATAAGATGCTCTATCATTTCACGTACAGCACCGTCTCCACCTTTTTTAGAAAGTACGACTGTAGCTATTTTATCTACATAGGCACTTGCATCTCTTGGCACAAATGATATTTCAGCTGCTTTGAGCATCTTTAGATCATTGAGGTCATCTCCAATAGCTGCCACATTAGCCATTGTTAAATCAAGTTTTTCTAAAAGTGACTCTAAGACCTCTTTTTTGTTGTGTATCCCTTGATAAAAATGTTCTATCCGCAATTCTTTTGCACGACGAGCAACAATTTCTGAACTTCTTCCTGTAATAATGGCTACCTGTTTTCCAAGTTTTCTCCACGATGCAATAGCTAAACCATCTTTCACATTAAAAGACTTGATCTCATCACCATGCTCACTGTAGGTGATATGACTGTCTGTCATAGTCCCGTCCACGTCAAGTACTATTAATTCAATACTCACAGGACACCCTTTGTACTTGGTATTCCTGCATTTTCATTTACCGTTACTGCTCTACGGAGAGCAACAGCAAGAGCCTTAAATGCCCCTTCAATAATATGGTGTTTATTTTTACCGCGATTATAAATAAGGTGTAATGTCAAAGGAAGGTTAAATGCAAAAGCTTTAAAGAACTCTTCCACAAGTTCAACATCGAAATCCCCTACTTTCCCACCTATAGGAAGCTCAAATACAAGATAACCACGATTTGATAAGTCAATATCACATGTGATACTTGCTTCATCCATAACCACCGTTGCATTACCGAAACGTTCTATGCTCTGTACAGGATAGATTGCCTGCTTAAGTGCTTGACCTATAACAATACCGACATCTTCAACCGTATGATGATCATCTATATGTGTATCTCCGGTACAGGTCACTTCCATGTCTATATGTGCATGCTTTGTAAATGCTTCAAGCATATGATCATAAAAACCTACACCAGTATTTATGTTGGCTTTACCTGAGCCGTAGAGATTAAGTTTTACTGAAATTTGTGTCTCTTTGGTTTCTCTTGCTACTTCTATCATTTCTCTTCCTATTTCATTAATTTCTTACGATAAATGCACCTTCAAGGTCATGCGAACCTTTAAAGTCTCTAGCTTCTTCCTCTGACCTGAATCCCATAAGCCATACACGATATAAAGGAGACCCGTCTATATCATCAAAACGTTTTACGATAGTTTTATATTGCTTATATATCTTACTATATTTTCTTTGATATATCTTTGCACCTTCGTACCGTCTGAATGCACCCACTTGTACACCAAAATTTGAGAGGTGAACACGTGTTTGTTTATGTTCTCTTTCACGTTTAGCTCTCATGGCAGCAGGTTCTACTTTTCCTGCAAAACCAAGCACCTCTACAGAAACCTTGGCAATTCCCATTCTGTCAAGTCCCAGTTCTTTACCAGCCGTGTAGCTACAATCTATAATACGACCTTTTACAAAAGGACCTCTATCATTTATCCGTACGATCGTACTTTTTCCATTTTGGAGATTTTTTACTTTCACCATAGTATCCATTGGCCAAGTTTTATGCGCCGCTGTTCTCCATGCATATTATAGACTTCCCCGTTACTCGTATGTTTCCCGTGAAAATTCGGTCCATACCAGCTTGAAATACCATGCATAACCTGCCCAACTTCTACGTAAGTAGGATGGTATCTTTTACCCAAAACTTTATAGGAACGCATAGTAGATCTATGTCTTGCAGCACTTGTATATTTTGTAGCGCCTGGTTCTCTATACTCACGTTTTTGAGAGCACCCCGTAAAAAGAGTAGAAGCCGCCAAAATAATGACCGATAATATAGGGGTGGCGACTCTCTTCATGATACCTCAGTGATTCATATATCTTTAAGCAGATATTATCCCTTTATTTGACTTTGTTTTTGCTTGATGTACATACTATTTGAACATCAGCAAAAGAATCACTTTTATAGGCTCAATAAAGTTATTCAGATATTTTCTGGAATACCTTTTGTGTAACAGGAATCACCAAAAGAGAATCAACTAAAAGAGTATCCTCAGTTAAATGATTAGACCTTTTGATCTCTTCCTTATCTGCTTCATACTGCTTTGCAATGTCTTCGAGTGTTTCTCCTAAAATTACGTTATGTGAGATCATATGTGATTTATATTTTTTTGGCGTCGTTGATCTTTCATATCGTAGATAAAAAGCGTATATTTTCTCAATAGGAATGGTAATTTTATAGTCTGAGTGACCAGAAGGCACTACTCCATTTATGATGCTTTTATTGAGATTTAAAAGCTTTTCTTCTTCCATTTTAAGTAGTGAAGCTACTTCTTTTAATGATGTTTCAGCATGAACTTCAACCTGTATAAGTGTATTGTCTAATGTAACGTCTGCATCACTAAAACCTAAGGCAACATTCTCACCTATCATTGCAACAAGAAGTATTTTTTTAATATACTGCCGTGTCTCACGAGGCAAATATTTTAAACTTCCATCTGTTAATATATTAAGCTCATCTGTTCCTGCACGCTTTATGGCTCTTTCAAGACAACCTTCACCACAATTATATGCCATTGCCGCAAGATACCATTTTCCAAACTGCTTATACAATTTATTTAAATACTTGATTGCAGCAGATGTGGCATTTACTGGATCATATCGTTCATCATAGCCATTATAAACAGCAAGATCATACTGTTTGGCAGTAGCAGGCATGAACTGCCATAAGCCTACAGCTTTTTTAGGAGAGACAGCACCAGAAGAAAATCCTGACTCCACCATAGAAAGGTAAATAAACAGATCACTTACACCGTCATCTACAAGCAATCCACGCATCATGGGTAAAATCTCTTGACCTCTTCGTAAAGAATTTTTATAAAATGACTTGAGGTTTTTTTCATGTTTTGAAACAAAAGAGATAAAATCGTCATCATACAAATAAGATTCATCTACATTAAATTCATCAAATACATACGAATAGCTAGGATATTTATGTTCTAATGAAACAGCATAAATACTTACTATACTTAAACTGTATAAAAATAAAATACGTTTAAAATATCTTATAACAATAGACATTAGAATTTAAAAAGCCTTTCTGCATTTTTCGTACTCAATTCTTCAATTTTAGATCTACTTAAAGAAGAAAGTTCAGCCATTTTTTCGGCTACTAAAGTAGTATAGCTTGGCTCGTTTCTTTCTCCTCGATGAGGATGTGGTGTCAAATATGGTGCATCCGTTTCTATAACAATTTTGTCTAGCGGTATCTTAGGATAGACATTAATGAGTTTTCTTGCATTTTTAAATGTCAAGACACCACCTATGCCATAGTAAAAGTTCTTTTTAGCAAGCTTCAGCAGAGACTCATCTGCATTATAACAATGTAACACTCCACCCTCTTCTCCTGCATGTTCTTCAAGTAATTCAAGACAATCTGCACTTGACTCTCTTATATGCACAATCAGTGGTTTATGTATCTCTTTTGCCCAAAGGATTTGATCTAAAAAAACCTCTTTTTGCAGTTTTTTCTCTTCCTCAATTTCATCTTGGGACTCAGGCAATCTAAAATAGTCTAATCCGCATTCACCTATAGCAATACATTTAGGATGAGTCACAAATTGTTCCAGATAACTTTTATCATAATTACGAGCATCGTAGGGATGGACACCTACAGAAAAATAAATGTTCTCATACATTTCAGCTAATTCAACTGCTCTTTGAAGCGTTTTAGGATCAGCACCCGGAATGATAAACTTTTCTACCCCTTTTCCCTTGGCATTTTCTATAACTTCTTCTATATCTTCATTGTATCGTTCATCATCCAAATGACAATGTGTATCTACTAACATATTGTATGTACCCTATTTTTTGAAACATTATAGCAAAATTATGATTTTTCGCAGACATTTCTACGCAACTATAATATTAAATAAGATATAGTTTATAATAAATAATAATATTAGAGGGGACCATCATGCTTGGAACGGCTGTATTATCTATCTTTATTTTCATCATTATTCTCATTATATTTCTTGAATACAAAAATGAAAAACAATATCAGAAAAAAAGACGTCAGGGTCGCAAAAGACCAACAAAAGATCAAAAAACCGCACAAACCAAAACACCTGAAAAGGCCCCTCTTAAAACAGAACCTAGACGTAAAGCCGAGCCCAAATCAGAACCGAAAATAGATGTAAAACCTGAGCCTAAGACAGAACCAAAAATAGATGTAAAACCTGAACCTAAGACAGAACCAAAAATAGAAATAGAAATAAAGCCAGAAGCGAAACCTGAACCCAAAATAGATGTAACACCAGAACCAAAACCAAAAGAGACGAAAAAATTACCTGAAGCTAATTATCCGCCATTTACGCATGTGCGTCTAGTAGAAATGGGACTTTCTGATGATGAAGCAAAAGAATTTGTTGCAGAACTTATTCCTCAATTAGAAGAACAGATGCCACTTATAGAAGAAGCTATGAGTATTCCTGATTATCATCAGATGGAGCGTCTGACACATAGTATAAAAGGTTCAGCAACCAATATTGGTACAGGGGGTGTTTCTGATCTTTTGGTTGACTGGAATACCTATCTTAAAACTGGTACGGATATTGATATAGCGAAAGCTTATTTTAACCACCTTGTTCATTATACAAATGAACTAAAAACACAATATAATTAAGCCCTTAATTTTTTTGCAAATTCTACAGCTTCTTCTGTAGGATTTTCTCCTGCAATAATCCTTGCTATTTCCGACACACGTGCCAAATCATTTAGTACTTCCACCTTGCTATTCTGCCCTGTCTTTGTTACTACAATATGTTGTCCGGCTTTCGCTGAAAGATGGGGTTGATGAGAAATGGCAAAAACTTGATAGACAGATGAGAGTTTATGTATCATCTCTGCTATAGCGATGGACTCATCTCCACTGACATTGGCATCTATTTCATCTAGTATCAGTACTCCTTGTTTACTCTGATCAGTGGGAATAGTGGTTGCCATAAGTGCTAAACGTACACGATTAAACTCACCTCCACTAAGTGTGGCTGTTTTTGAGTTGCCAAGCATCACTTCAATAACATCTGACCCATTTTGTTTTAAGGAAGATGACGAGAAGTTAAACATAAGTTCAGGAAGCTTCAGTGTTTTGAGATACTCTGATAAAGTTTTTTCAAGATCCTTTGCTTCTTTCTTACGTGACTGAGAAAGTTTTGATGCAATGATGTTCAGTTCTGAAAATTCTAAAGCCAAAAAAGACTCTAACATACTTTTATCTTTTTTTATATTCTGATATCCTGAGAGCTCTTTTTCTTTAGCTTCTTTATGCAGTAAGGCTTCTTCAATACTTCCATAACGATTTTTAAGTGTTGTAAGATCGCTTAGGCGGTTCAAGACCTCCTCTACATCTACATCTTCGAGTTCATCTGCAAGATTTTCAGTTTCTTCAAAATCAGCTCGAAGCTGATTCATCGCATCAGTAAATACTGATCCGTCTTTATCTAAAAGTCTATAAACTTCCTCCACACTTGCTTCAAGTGTAAAAATCTCTGCTGCATGCGAAAGTGCATCTTTGATCTTGTCTATACGAGAAAGCTGCTGTTTGATCTTGAGTAACGCTTCCTCTTCCCCAACTTTAGGATCGATAGAAGTTATTTTTTCTATTTCATAAGTAGCAAAATCTATGAGTTCAGCAAGTTTTGCCTCATCTTCTTTGATCTTGGAAAGATGTAAAGCTTTCTCTCTGTAGTTTTTATAACGCTTTTTATACTCTTTTAACAACGTTTTAAATGTTTTATTTTTCACTAATAATTGAGTATCAATCATCTCTAAAAGTGTATCAGATTCAAATCCACCTTTATCACGCACTGAGAGATATTTAACATAATTTGAAAAAAGATCGCCTAAAGCTTTTTTAGAGATATTTTGCCCATCTATAAAGTAACGGAGTTTTTCTTTTTTAAGTGTTTTTACAGTGAGTTCATTTTCAAGTTCATAAGCTTCGCTCTGTAACCCTGCAGGCTTGATCAAATTTAATTCACATAGTGCTGCAGCACCTTGCGTAGAATGTCCAAAGCTAGAAAGTATGGCCGACATAAGTACAGATTTACCTGCACCACTAGGTCCTGTAAATACAACCAGTCCGTTTTCAAACTCTAACTCTACTTCATCAAAAGTTACAAGATCTCGTAAATATAAACGTTCTATCAATTTTCATCACCCCATGAGAGTTTTTCTCTTAATACAGAAAAATAGTTTCGCTCTTTTCTATGTAGTAATTTTGCTCCTCGTTTTGCTCCCATAATGACCAATATATCTTCAGAGGTCATATTATAATCGTCTTGCCCGTCTATCACAGCTATAATACGTTCTTCCGGTGAAGAGAGTTCGATAGTGAAATCAGCGGGAACAACCAGGGGACGCTGAGTCAAAGAATGTGCCATAATAGGTGTCATAATTAGTGCTTGAGTAAGTGGATACATTACTGGACCGCCTGATGCCAGATTATATGCAGTTGAACCTGTAGGTGTAGCAATGATCAGACCATCTCCCTTATAGGTATTAAATCTCTCTCCATCAATGGATGCATAAATAGTTGCCATCTTGGAGACTACCGGGCGTGTGATCACTACGTCATTAAAAGCAAAAAATGGCTCTTTTTTTCCATCTTTTCTTTTTACATAACCTTCGATCATCATACGTTCATCTATACGATATTCATCTTTAATAAGTTGTTCCAAAAAGAGCTCAACATCATCTATAGTCACATCGGCTAGAAAACCCAAATTACCAGCATTGATACCTACAACAGGTTTATTATAACCATGAGAACGACGTACCAGTGAAAGTAAGGTGCCATCTCCACCAAGAGAAACTAAAAAATCAGATTTCTCACACATAGTTTCAAATTTTATACCTTCCTCACCTATCATTTTCCCTGAGTTTTCCGCAAGAAATACATGGATACCTTTGGCTTCGAATTTAGCTTTGATATGCTCGTAAAGTGTTTTTATCTCTGGATCATTAGGTTTTAAAATAAATCCTGCAGTTTTGATCTGTGCTAATTTTTGACTACTCATCTTTTTCCTACTGTATTTAAGAAATATTATTGTTAGAGTAGCATAAATGAACTGTCAATATTGAAAAAAGCTGTCATATTGTCATATTTTCAAGAGTGAATTTATCCCTAAACTACTTTTTGATATAATCGCGTCATTATTTACAGATAGGATAGTTATGAGAACACATTATTGTGCAGAAGTGAACGAAAAAAATATTGGACAGGAAATCACCGTTGCAGGTTGGGTTTCTTCACGAAGAGACCATGGTGGTCTTATATTTATAGACCTTAGAGATAAAGATGAAGTCATACAATTGGTTTGTGATCCTGCAGATAATGTAGAGGCTCATAAAATTGCTGAAGATGTAAGAGATCAATTTGTACTTATTGCGACAGGAACTATGCGTGCTCGTGGAGAAGGTCTTGAAAACCCTAAACTTAAAACGGGTAAAGTTGAAATGGTTGTAAATAAGCTTGTTATAGAGAACCGTTCAAAACCTATGCCTTTTGATTTGAATGATGAAAAAGTAAATGAAGAGATCAAACTTAAGCACCGTTACTTAGAGCTTAGAACTCAAAAATCATATGATATCTTCAAACTTCGTTCTAAAGCGACTATCGCTGCACGTAACTCACTTGATGAACTGGACTTCCTTGAAGTTGAAACTCCGATCATTACAAAATCTACACCTGAAGGAGCAAGAGACTACCTAGTACCTTCTCGTGTACACCCCGGTGAATTTTATGCACTTCCACAGTCCCCACAGCTTTTTAAACAACTTTTGATGGTAGGTGGTTTTGACCGCTACTTCCAGATAGCAAAATGTTTTAGAGATGAGGATCTCAGAGCAGACAGACAACCGGAATTTACACAAATAGATGTTGAAATGTCTTTCTGTGATCAAGAAGATGTGATAGCAGTTGCTGAAAAACTTATAAATAATGTTTTTTCTGCTTGCGGTTTTGATATTCCTACTACGTTTAAACGTATGCCTTACTCTGAAGCGATGGAAAAATACGGTTCAGATAAGCCAGATATGCGTTATGATCTTGCTATGGTAGATGTAATCGACATTTTTGAAAGATGTGACAACGAAATATTCTCAAGTATTGCAAAGACACCTAAAAAGAATCGCATTAAAGCACTTAAAGTACCAAAAGGTGATGAGATCTTCTCAAAGCGTCAAATGAAAGGTTTTGAAGAGTATGTCCGTAAGTTTGGGGCATCAGGTCTAGGTTACTTCCAAATGAAGGAAGATGGTCTTAAGGGTCCACTAGCGAAATTCTTTACAGAAGATGATCTACAGGCTATTATCGAGAGATGTGAACTTGAAATAGGCGATGCAGTATTCTTCGGTGCGGGTGAGAAAAAACTGGTTTGGGATTATATGGGACGTTTCCGTATCTATCTTGCAGAGATTATGGAGATCATCCCTGAAGATACTTTTGAATTCTTATGGGTTATGGACTTCCCAATGTTTGAAGTAGAAGACGGTAAGGTCAAAGCACTTCACCATCCATTTACACAGCCAAAATCATTAGATTATGAAGATATCGAAGATATCGAGTCTATTGCATATGACATTGTTCTGAACGGTACAGAACTAGGTGGTGGTTCTATCCGTATACATAAAGAAGACATCCAAGCAGAAATATTTAACCTACTTGGCATTGATCAAGAGGAAGCACAAGAGAAGTTTGGGTTCTTATTAGATGCACTCAAATTCGGTGCACCGCCACATGGAGGTTTTGCATTGGGTCTGGACAGACTCATCATGTTAATGACAGGTGCTTCAAGTATCCGTGAAGTCATCGCGTTCCCTAAAACACAAAAAGCACAGTGTCTTCTTACTCAAGCTCCAAGTGCCGTAGATGCAGAACAACTTAAAGATTTGAGCCTTAGAATCAGACAAACACCGACAGCATAAAGTAAAGGAAAGAAAACTATGAAAAAACTATTTTTAATCATTGGCGCACCAGGTTCAGGAAAAACAACAGATGCAAGTATCATTGCTGAGAAAAACAGTGACATTATCGTACACTATTCAACTGGCGATATGCTGAGAGAAGAAGTAGCAAGTGGTTCTGACCTAGGTCAAGAGATAGAAAGCTACATCTCTAAAGGTGCGCTTGTACCACTAGATATCATTGTAAACACTATCGTCTCAGCTATCAACAATGCGCCTGTAGACAATGTCCTTATAGATGGTTACCCAAGAAGTACAGAACAAATGACAGCATTTGATGCACTTGTTGCCAAAGAAGATAACATCGAACTTACTTCTGTCATTGAAGTAAGAGTATCAGAAGAAGTAGCTAGAGAGAGAATTCTAGGTCGTCGTGCAGAAGCAGCTCCTGGTGAAGAGAGAAGTGATGACAGTGAAGAAGTATTTAACGACAGAATGAAGATCTATACTGACCCATTGGCAGAAATTCAAGCATTCTACACAGATAAAAACCTTTTGCAAGTTATTTCTGGAGAAAGAACACTTGAAGAAGTTGTTGCAGATATGGAAACATTTGTGAAAAGTAAGATATAAAACTTAGTACCCACTAATTTAAGTGGGTATATCGATACTTTTTTATTTTTACTCTCCATCTTTACCTTTCAATTTTCCTTAAAATATATAACTTCAATTTAATTAATTTATATGTTAAACTTATAATAAAAACAAATACTATATAATTATTAAAATATATAGCAAAAAGCCGATAAATATGCTTTAATATTAAATAAAATTAGGATACTATAAAGGTACATTAAACTTAAAGGACAAGGAAATGAACGTAAGAACAACGAAAAATTTAGGGAAATTGATCGCTTTATCACTTATCACTTCAACAATGCTACATGCAACAAACGGAGATACACTTATCGCTGTAGGCGCAAAAGCAAGAGGTATGGGTGGAGTTGGTATCGGAATGAGCCATGGTGCTGAATCAGGACTAGCAAATGGTGCACTGATTACGAGTGTAGAAAGTACAGAAATTGCATTTGGTGGAACAATCTTTATGCCAGATATAAAAACTACGATCACAGGATTTAATCCACAAATCCCAGGAAATTTCACAGATCCAACATTTACATCTGATGCAGATATGAATATGATTCCAGAAGTTTCACTCGCTCACAAAATTAATGAGAACTGGTATATCGGTATAGGTATGTGGGGAACTGCCGGTTTAGGTGTTGACTATAGTGATGCAAGAGGAGGTGGATTCAATAACTTTAATATGGTTACAAATCTTCAACTTCTACAATTTGGTGTACCTATTGCATACAAAGATGGCGGATTAAGCCTTGCAATAACACCTATTATGCAGTACGGTAACTTAGATATTGATTATAATCTTGCTCCAATGATGGGACTTAGATCCAAATGATCCTGCGAACCGTATGGGTAATGGTGCAGGGTTAGCACAAGATTTTGGTTTTGGATACAATTTAGGTATTGCGTATGACTTTTCAGAAAATGGAGTCGATGGTCTTACTTTAGGTGCAATGTATAAATCTAGCATAGAAATGGACTATGATGGTCAGCTTACTACAGCAATACGTCCATTCCTTGGTGCGGGTGAACCACTATCTACCTGTTACCTGATGGAGATAAACTTGAACAACCTGAAGAGTATGGTGTAGGTATCGCCTATGAAATGGGTCAACATACTTTTGCATTTGACTACAAAAAGATAAAATGGTCTGATGCAAAAGGTTATGAAGCTTTTGGCTGGGATGATTCTGATGTATACGCAGTTGGTTATGCCTACACAGAAAACGAATGGACTTTAAGACTTGGTTACAATTATGCAAGTTCTGCAGTAGTTGAAGTCCACAAGATCCGAGATATAAACTTTTTCAATCTTCTTGGTTTTCCAGCAACCGCAGAAAAACACTATACAATCGGTGGAAGCTATGAATTTAGTAAACAATTTTCTGTTGACTTAGCCTATGTTTATCTAGATAATACTAATGAAACATTTGACGTTAGTGGTGCATTTGGTCCTGGTGCAAATGTTAGCACTGATCATGAAGAAAATAGTGTTTCTTTCCAGTTAGCATATAAGTTTTAATTACTAATTCTACATTTAGATAGAGATGCTATTAGCATCTCTTCTAACATTCATACTTCCTCAATATTTATCCTCAAACATCACTAACATCTCATAGTAAATACATATACCAATTAACATATTATTTTATATGACCCAATACGATACATTTCAATATATATTAAGTTCACCCTTTCTAGAGTAGTTAATAGCTCTAAAACAATTTTGAAAGTTTAATATAAGCCATATGGTTCTTTACATTTATGATGTCATAGAATACTACGTAAGTATTTAGTCTCTTGTGGGATGGTTTAGGAATACGTAATCCACAAAAATTATTTTTGCCTTAACCATATATTAATCTATAAAATTAGAATATACATCTCTGTAAAATACTCTCAATGGATATAGAAGGGTGTGAAAGAATTAATTAGTGAAGAGATGACTTTAGAATCAAGAGGAAGCAAGTGCCTACTCGAGAGTGTTCAGAATTTTGTGTCACCGATAGGGGAAAATTATAACATAATTTGTATCGAAAAAATTATGCACTGTATGTAGCAGGGATTCAAATAGTCAATGTTTCTTTTTTTTAATATTTTCCGTTAATCATCCTAAGCTAAAATCTTACGTATAAAAGGTAGGAAATGATTAATAATATAGTATTTAAAGACTTATCAGAGATGTCAAAAAAACTAAATTTGCTATACTATGAGTATGATAAATATCAAAATGCATTTCTGGTAGACAGTAGATTCGGTAAAGACACTACATATTCAGATCTCATTAAATTGACCCATGAACTATCAAAGCATAAAATTGAATTTTTCAAAGATGAAAGATCTAATATCGTGATTACACTGACGAATACTTTTTTATCTCCTTTAAAACAAAGAATAAAAAATATGTCTTATGACTTAAACAGCTACCGAAAAAATATTTATGTACTTAATGATCAACAAGTCAAGTATGCTAAAAACTTACCAATGATACAAACAATAAGTCTCGACATCAATATAGATATAACCCAATATGATGCGTTAATATTTACATCAAAGAATGGAGTTAAATACTGTGATGCTTTATTCCAAAACGAATGGAAAAAAATACCTTCATATGCAATTTCAAAGGATACTGCAAAACAAATTAAAGATTTAAAAGGTAAATTGGCTTTTTCTGGTAAAGAAAAACATGGAGATGAGTTTGCTTACGAAATTATAGATCACCTTAAAGGTAAAAAGGTAGCGTACTTGGGTGCGCAATCCATAGTTTCAAACTTCATAGAGATCCTACATAACAATAATATTGAATGTGATCACATACCTATATATCAGACAGTATGTAAAGATTATGACAATATGATAAAATTACCTTTACATTCTATCATCATATTTTCTTCGCCTTCCACAATAGAATGTTTTTTTAAAAATGTAGAATGGGATCAAAGTTTTACCGCGATCAGCATTGGCAGAACGACTGCAAAATACTTTCCTGACTTCGTGAATCCAATTATAGCAGACACTCCTTCTTTAAAAAGTTGTGTGTGCAGAGCATTAAGTCTATAAACTAAATGGATTGAATGCCCTCTCTTGCCTGACACTATTCATTATTTTGCTTCATATTTCGGTAGTTAGATACAAAATTATCATATTTTACTCGCTCTTTAGTAGTCCTAAAGTTTCTAAACAGCCTTTAGTCAAATTTATACGCTTGGGAGCATCTGAAACATCAATCATATCCATATTTAACGCAAAAATATATATATTATCTGCTTTCTCAAGCCATCCTACAAACCATCCTATTCCTCTACTTGGATAGTTTTGCCATCCTGTTTTACCATAAAGCTTCCAGTTGCTCCCATATTCAATAAGGAGAATATCTTTCACATTTTTCTGAATATTTTTTGGTATAGAAAGTGTCTCATGTACCAAGCCTTTTAAAAATATGACTTGTTCCAAAGCACTGATTTCAAGTGGACCATCCAGCCAAAAATAGTCAACTTTTGCTCCGATAGATTCATTGCCATAATGAAGTATTTTTAGATATTTGCTCATTCGTATTAAGCCAATTCGACGAGCCAACTCCTGATATATAGGTACATTAGACAGAGTAATCGCATTTCTAAGACCCATATCATTTTTCCATGTTGATATAATCGGATTTTTCGGCCCTGTGTAAGGGATTGGTTCATCGACTGAATTAACAGCACCTGTAGCCAACCCTATAAGAGAATTGGCAATTTTAAAAGTAGATGCTGGACTATATCTTTTTTCTGATCTTTCTGTATTGTATCCTACAAATGTATCGTTTTGAAGGTCATAAAGAATGAAGGTTCCATTGACATCTTCTTTTTCAAAGAGTGATCTAATATTGGTGTTCTCTTCCATTGCATGAACCGTATTCGTCTCTAAAAAAAACAGTAGAAAAAGATGGATTAAAAGCATATGGAACGATTGACTCACCATTAGATCACCTTCTTATAAGTTTAAAAGGAACATCTTATCACAAATCCAGAGCTTCGTCCAGCCTGCCCTCAAAGAAAATAGAAAGTTGTGAAATAGTCAAAGACCAGTTATGCATCGGCATTGTCCATTTTTTCTGGGCATTCTGTATTCCAACATAAAGCAGTTTTAATAAACCGTTCTCATTGGGGAACGCCCCTTTGGTCTTGGTTAGCTTCCTGAACTGTCTATGGACGGATTCTATGATGTTGGTCGTATAAATGATACGCCTGATGTCTTCAGGATATTTGAAATAGCCAGAGAGATTCTCCCACTTGTTTCTCCATGACTGTATCACAATTGGATATTTGCCTTGGAAAAAGATAGTCCGTACAATTCTTTGATATGATCAGATATTTGGCAATAACTGTTGCCTAAGGCATATAAGGAAAGTATCTTCTGTTCGATATGATCTGACATATGAGTTTGATGTTTCTTGATTAGCTGTGGTTCAAACGAACCGTTACGGTCTTTTGGGACATCCAGATAGAATTCTCCGACACTGCTTTTCATTGTCTTGGAGAATTTGCAATTCTTTCTGTTTCGAATTTCTGTGGATAAATGGGATTCAAGCTCTGCTTCGAGAGCTGCTTGGGTAAGTTGTTTGATTAGTGGAGCTAATACTCCATCTTTACCGTCTATTCTTACACCTGCCTTGATCTGTTCAAGGGCTTCATGTAGATCTGACTGTGTGTTCATGTGTTAATCCTTTAGAATTTTTATATTCTATTGGACTGACACAAAATTTCTAACACTCCCGCCTACTCTTTATCATCTTTTTTCTTTTTAGATTTTTTCTCTTTTGTGGAATCTACTTTATCTGTATCTGTCTTTTCATCTTTATTTATCTTATCTTGTTTTTTGTCTGCTTTCTTCTTCTGCATCATTGCAAGTTCAAGCTTGAACGTTACACCTTCATCCTCTTTGATTTTAAGTGCTTGTTTATAAGACTCTATCGCTTCATCAAACTCTTTTTTCTCAAGATGATTATTACCCATATTGTATAAGCTGATGAAATCACGTTCATTTTTTGCTTTTTGATATTCATCTATCTTTTCATTATCTTTTTTAAATTTACTTAGATCGACGGAAGACTTAATATTCTCAATGAACGTAAGTAATGTCTTCTTTATCTTTTCTTTACTCTCATCAGATATGAAAGTATCACTCTTATCTTCTACTACTGGTTCTTTAGCAGGTTTTTTCTCACTTTTTTGAGGGAAAAATGACTTAACATTATCTATCAATTTACACCATGTAGTTCTGCTGTCTTCCTCACATTCATATCCTTCATACAGTACAGTATCGTCATGATGTTCTTGTTTCTTATCGTCCTTAGATTCTTTTTTCCCTGGGAAAAGTGACTTAAGGTTATCGGTCAAGATACACCATGTACCACGCCTGTTTTCACGACCTTTATGTCCACTAGGCATTAAATCATCTGCATTATCCATCAATACAGGAATAAAGTATAATGACACTAATGTTGCTGCTATACTACCAAAAATAAGTGCTATACCCAGTCCACCAAAAATAGGGTCTGTTGCTAATAATAAACTTCCAAGAATAATAGCAATAGCAGTAAGCATGATAGGTTTTGCACGTGTAGCAGTTGCAACAGCTATGGCTCTTTTCTTCTCCATTCCATCTGCGATCAGGGATTGTGAGAAGTCTATAAGTAATAAGGAGCTTCTCGCACTGATACCCATAAGTGAAATAAACCCTATTAGTGATGTTGCTGTAAGAAAGAAATGCGTATCTGCAGCATATAGAGATATCTTATCAGTGATCCAATGCCCTACTATAACCCCTATAATAGAAAGGAAGCTTCCTATAAGAACTATACCACTCAAAGCAAAAGACTTATAGTAGACTACCATGAGTAAGAACATCAATACCAAGGCTGCGATAAACGCACCACCCAAATCTCTGAAAGTATCTAATGATACCTTCATCTCACCATCCCAACGTATAAGTACTTCATCCCCAGTTTCTTTATCAACCGCAATAAGATCGAACATATAGGTATTAATCCCTGGTACTTTACTCATATTGTAGTCACTTTTAAGTACCTCTAACATCTTTTCTCTGGCTTCAAGTAGAGGATAGACCTGACTTACCATATCACATTCTGCCGTGATAGTTACCATATTTTTAAGATTTTTCCTAAAGATCGTAGGACTGGAATCCGCACTTCTTATATCAACTACTTCACTTATAGGTACCATCATTCCTTTATCATTCATCAATTCTAATGAAACAAGTTTACTTAATAAAGAATTTTCTGAAACGCCTTCTACTATACGTGTTTCATCATTAAGTCTTAGAAAAATAGGGATTTGATCTTGCTGATTTTTTGTATTCTTTTCAGCTATTGGCATTCCTTTAAAAGCAAGGTATATAATTTGATTAACCTGTTCAACATTAAGTCCACTCAATATGATCTTTTCCTTGTCCGGTATAAGATTATACTTCGTATAAATGTCATCCTGCATCACATCTATATCAACCAGTCCTTCTGTATCTTCAAGTATCTTTGCGACTTTGGTCTGACATTTTTCGTAATGCACTGTCATTTTGATTATAGAGTTCTACCACGATCGTTGCTAAAGTTGGAGGTCCGGCAGGCATCTCAACAAATTTAATCGAAGTATGAGGTGTGATATTTCCACATTCGCTTTGAATAAGAGGTCTGAGTCGATGTGCCATCATATACGTCGGTTCATCACGGTCATTTTTGTTTGTAAAGTTAAGCACTATCTCTGCTTGATTTTTCATTCGTTTAAGCGCACTTCCTTTCACTAAACCTGCATAATCCAGTGGTGCACCCTGTCCCAGATATACTTCCATATCTGTAATCTCTTTTTCTTTTTTTAAATAGTTCACAATACATGACGTTACAGACTCTGTTTGTTGAATTGAAGCATTTGTTGCCGTATCAACATAGATAGTCATTGTATTTGCACTTTTCCCTGGAAGCATACGCGCCAGTACCAATTTAGTAGGTATCATCATAACTGCAGCACCCATAGAAAAAAGAACTATGAGAGTCACAATCCACTTATTACGTTTACTGTTAATGATTTTATAGACAATCTTTTCCATTAATCTTCTTCCTTAACAGTCTTTGGATGACTTTCAAACTTAATAAATTTACGAGCAAGATATGGAGCAAATACATAGGCAACAAATAGTGAAATACCAAGAGCTACTGGAACATTTAGAGGAATAGGTTTCATGAATTGTCCCATCATGCCTCCAACAAATCCCATAGGTATCATTGTAAGCATAATAGCAATAGTCGCAATATTTGTTGAAGGGCCTATTTCATCAGTCGCCTGTATGATGATCTCATCAAATTCAAGCTCCTCAGATTCTTTTAGGTGAAGTCTTCTGTGGATATTCTCAATCACAATAATGGCATCATCAACAATCAGTCCCAAACTCAAAAGGAATGCAAACAAGGTAATACGGTTAATTGTCTGATCGGTCATCAATGCAATGAAAAGTGTGGTAGCAAGTATCATTGGTACAGCGATGGTCACAACCATTGACTCTCTCCACCCAAGGAAAGGTACCAGTATCAATGCGATAATAAGTATAGTGATCTCCAAGTGATGGACGAGTTCATTTACCGCTTCATTCGCACGTGTACCATAATTACGTGTCACAATAAATCCAACACCATTGTCCAACAACTTTTCTTTATTCTTTTGTATTTCTTCTATAGCTCTTTGGGCAATATTTACTGCATTTGTTCCCTTAAGTTTAGCAATGGTCATTGTGATTTGATCTCCAGCATCACGGAAGACTATTGGCCCAGGTTCTTCTTTTTCCATATTTTCCTGGTAAGTAATACTAGCTGAATCATAATTTTGGATATCGTAATTATATTCCACTTTTGCGATATTCTGCAAATAAATAGGTGATCCGCGATATTGAGCAATAATAAGTTCATTGAGATCTTCCACATCATCTAAGGCATTTTGCACACCAAAAACAACTAGATTACCTTCTGTAGTTGTTGTATCTATCTCAGGAGCATTCATTGAGATAGATTTAACAGCTTTTGTTACTTGCCCCAAGGAGATATTGTAACCAACAAGTTTATGTAGATCTATCAAAATATTGAACTGTGGTCTTTTAACGCCTTTAAGTGTAGTCTTGGCTACATCATCAAGAGCATTAATATCTTGTTGGAGTTCACGTATGATCTTATAAAGTTTTATCGTGTCTATTTCTTTGTTTCCAGCTTTATAAAATGCTACAGTAAGTATAGGTATATCGATATCAATATCAAATGGTTTTACCAAAGGCATCATAGTACCTTTTGGGAGTTGATCCATGTTTTGCATCACTTTATCATAAAGTTTAAGGTTGGATTCTTCCCTGTTTTCACCAATAAAATACTGTACGTTAATCATACCCACATTATTCATTGCAGTACCGTAAACGTGTTCTACACCTTTTATCTCACGGATACGCCTTTCCAAAGGTTTAATGATCACGTTAGTAATTTCACTAGGCGAAGCACCAGGTATAGCAACTATGATAGAACCACCACTTACCTCTATCTGTGGATCCTCTTCTCTAGGCATTATTTGCAAAGAAATAAAACCTAAAAGTATAATAGCAACAGCTAAAACAGGTGTAAGAGGATTACTTAAAAACCCTTTTGCGAGATGTCCGGCAATATTTTTTATTTTATACACTTCCATACAAAAAGTATATCACTTATATGCATAAATATAAGTAATTTTATTTAATAACTTATGATATATAGAGTTTTATTCCTGCATCATTTCTTTTAGTGTCACTTTGACATTCTCTCCCAAAGCATTTATATGGTAACCACCTTCTAAAAAAAAAGACAAAAGGGACATCCGCACTGTTCAAAATAAGTCTAACCATTTTTCTTATACCTTCAGTCGTGACATTAAGCTGTGCCAATGGATCACTTTCATGTAGGTCATAGCCTGCAGATACCAAAATGATATCAGGTTTAAACTTCTCAACATATACAGGCAGCTTGTTTTCATAAATCTCAAGTAATGTGCTGTCATTACTTTCTGGCATCATGAAAAAGTTTGCAGTATATCCTTCACCTTTTCCTTTTCCTCTATCTTCTTCTGCACCTGTACCAGGATAGGCATAAGCTTGATGCGAAGAGAAATAAAAGACGGTATCATCTTGATAAAAAGTATCTTGTGTACCATTACCATGATGTACATCAAAATCGATGATCATTACTTTCTCATACCCTATACTTTGTGCATATCGTGCAGCAATGGCTATATTGTTAAAAAGACAAAACCCCATTGCTTGCTTAGGTGTGGCATGATGGCCAGGTGGTCTTACTGCACAGAAAGCCCGCTCAAATTCTCCAGATTTGATTCCATCTAAAGCAACAATACCTGCACCTACCGCTGTGGTTGCTGCATCATAAGAATCTATACTGCAAACCGTATCTGAATCAATACTGCCTTCATATTCACTTACATTTTTTATAGTTTCTATATGTTCAGAAGGATGTACAAATTCAATGATACGTTCAGAGGCTTTAATAGGAGATTTGAATATCAATTCTCCATGTAAAGATTCAATAGCTTTGTTAATCGCCTGAAGGCGCTGTGGTGACTCTGGATGCATTGATCCAGTATTGTGTTTTAGATAGACATCATCTGTAATATATGCTACTTTCATAATTTTAATTATACTCTATTTTTTAGTATAGCGATCTCTTCTTTTAATTTTTCTAACTCTTTTTTGAGTCGTTCATTTTCTTTTCTCAGACTGTAAGGTTCTTTATTGTCTTTTTTAATAATGCTCTTTTTAACTTTATCCTCTACTGCATCATCAATAAGTATATAAACTACGTCTTTGCCGTGCTCTGAAACAGTCTCTGTTGGTAACTGTCCAGACTTAGTCATTTTTACAACATTAAAAATGCTTAACTTGTGTCTTGTCGCATAAGCTTTTATACTTAATTTTTCCATGATTTATCCTACACAATTCTTTTACTTTTATAAGATATAATATGATAAATTAAATAAGGATTACATATGAATATTAAAAAATTTAACCCTATGATGCTTTTGGTTCTCATCTCATTAAGTTTTACTCAGTTCTCATTAGCAGAAGACAATGCACATAAACTTAATACAGAAGTTGATCTAGCCATTAAAAAATTTAAAAAAGAAGTTCCAGGTGGAGATAAATTTCTTTCAAAAGTTAAAGGTTATCTTGTATTTCCCTCTGTTTATAAAGGTGGTTTTATAGTTGGTGGAAAGTATGGGAAAGGTGCACTACGTGTGAATGGCGTTACCAAACACTTTTATAGTATGACTGCAGGATCAATAGGATATCAAGTTGGCGTTCAAGAACATTCTGTACTTATCGCATTTGTTTCAGAAGCGTCTTTGAATAATTTTATTAAAAGCAATGGATGGGAAGCAGGTGTTGATGGGTCTATCATTGTTGCTGATTGGGGAAAAACGAAAGATGTCAGTTCTATCAGTTACGAAAAACCTATCATTGGATTTAATTATGGTGAACAGGGTTTAATGGCTGGGGTAAGTATAGAAGGTACAAAGTTTAATAAAATAATCCCTTAAACCTATCTATTGGATCCAAGTGCTTGATGGAGAACCGTTCCGTCAAGCAGATTTCTTTTATTGCTTTAACTTATTTTGAAATATTTTGGTCACTTTCTCTTATTATTTCTCTTTTTAATCCTTTATCTATCTTTATAATTCTTATGTTGTGTTATAATTAAAAAATTTCAATTAAGGACAGATCATGAAAAAACTTAAATTTCTACCCCTGCTTTTTGTAATGCTTTTAGCATTTACTACTACTTCTATGGCAACTATAAATTCTGCAAAAGAGATAGACAGTGATGCGAATTCTGCACTCAATACATTTTATAAAGAAGTCAAAGGTTCTAAAAAGTATTTGGAACATGCGAAGGCCTATCTTGTGATCCCAGACATTAAAGAAATGGGGTTTTTTGTCGGTGGTAAATATGGTGAAGGTGCACTACGTGTAGGTAACTCCACTAAAGCATATTATAGTATTACATCTGCATCTGTTGGTTTCCAAATGGGAGCACAAGTTTATTCTATGGTCATAGCCTTTACTTCGGATGCTGCACTCAATAAATTTCTTCTTTTAGAAGATGATGAATGGGAAACAGATGTTGATGGTAAAATTGCCATAGCAGAGTGGAACTCCAAAGAAGAGCTTGATGATGTCGATTTTGATGACGATATGGTTGCATTTGTCTTTGATTCGAAGGGAATGATGGGGAGCTTCACTATGGAAGGAACCAGATTTAAAAGAATCAAACCTTAATTAATATTTAGGTTATTTTATTGAAAAATCTTCTTGCAAAGCTCTTTGAGCCTTGCATTTTTATCTCTTTCTCATACACTTCATAATAAAATTTTTATGATATAATTAATCAAACAAATTAAGGAACTATGATGAAATTATTAAAAACTCTACCTCTCTTTTTGGCTATACTCTTGGCTTTTACAACATTATCGATAGCAGATGATACTGCAGAAGAAATTGACAATGATGCTAATGAAGCACTTATCGTATTTTATAAAGAAGTAAATGGTGGTAAAAAGTTTTTAGATAATGCAAAAGGTTATGTTGTTTTCCCTGATGTAAAAGAAGCAGGATTTTTTCTTGGTGGTAGATATGGTGAAGGTGCATTGCGTGTCAATGGTGTAACCAAAGTATATTTCAGTATTACATCCGCATCAATGGGAATGCAAATGGGAGCACAACATTACTCTTTAATCATAGCCTTTACATCTGATGAAGCACTTAAATACTTTATGAATGATGATGATTGGGACAGTGAGATTGATGTAAACATTGTTATGGCTGACTGGAATGCCGAAGAAGAAGCTGATGATGTTGACTTTGGTTCCAATATGGTTGGGTTTGTATTTGATTCTGAAGGTATGATGGGTAACTTCTCATTTGAAGGTACAAGATTTGAAAGAATCTCACCTGATTTTGATGACGCTAATGTATCCTCTAGAGCTTTCTCTAAAGCATATTAATACTCACTATATAAAACTCAATTAAATCTATTCTTTATAAGAACACTTCTGGCAAAGCTCTTCAATGGCTTTGCCCTCTTTAAATCCCTTCAACATATTTACAGCACGTTTAGAAACTAAATATCCATCCAGTGTAGATGTATGTAAGTCTCCAAGCTCTATGACACCATCACAATCCAAACAACATGGTACTACTTTTCCACTTGCCAAGATAGCAATATGGGACTGCAAGCCCTGACATGTACCGTCACCATAGATTTTATTTTTAAGTGAAGGCCATTCAAAATAGTTATCAAAATGTACTAGTACTTTTGATGCCAAACGTATTGTTTTTGGTCTCTCTTCATAAATTTCTCTAGATCAAGTTTAGTATCAAATGTAGAAGAAAGCGTCTCAAATAATGTTTTATTAAATGTTCGTTCACTCATCATTTCATCCAAATTCCATACACGTAAGATTAATAAACAGTTCTTCTTCTCTTTCCAATTTTGCTTCACATAATGCCAATCATAGGTCATATATTGCTCAAAAGTGATAGAAGTATCATTTTTATTAAAACTATTGAGAGAGATATTTATCTGCTTTACACAAGGATGAAAAAGTGTATCATATGAATGCTTTTTTAAAAAGTATCCGCTGGTCGTTAACATCGCTTTAAGATCCATGTTTATGAATGATGTCCAAGTAATCATGTAGGTTTGACTGTGTAAGAGGATCACCTACAACATGACAGGCTATCTCTTTGGTATAATTTTTAGCCTGTTGATAACAGATTCAAAAAATACCAGATCCATCTCTTTAGATGGCAATTCTTTTGTTGGACAAAAACTACATGAGAGCCCACATACATTTGTAAGCTCTATGTAGATACGATAAAACTTCATAGATTTTTATTTCATACAAGCTGAAAGGTCAGTAATGTTTTTTGCACGATTTACACATGGTATACGTGACTGTAAATATATAAGCTCATCTTCTATCTTATCAATAGTATATTTTTTCTTTTATCATCCCAAAGTATGATATAGTCATTCTCTTTTGTGCCTAATCGTTCTTTCATAGCTCTAAAATTCTCAATACATTGATTGGCTGCAAAAGGATCTTCTCCAGTTTGTAAACAGGCACGGGTTTCTTTTAAAGCATTCAATAACTCAGGTAATAGTTCCTTTTGTCTTTCATAGATATCTTGAGCCATATAATTAATAAACTTTTCTCTATCATTACCTGTAATGCTATTAGTACTATAGGTTGTGTTATCTTCAACTACATCAAAAGCTGCGTCTTTTAAGATTTTACAAAAATTTTCGGCTTTATGGGCATTCTTTGTTTTAAGATCATCATTGAACAGTCCAAACTCTTGTACAGGATAGTCAGGCACTTCACAAGCTTCATCTGATGTATTAATATCAAACACTACTTTGGTCGCCTCTTTTATATAAGAAACATCCAAAATATGGGATTCTAACTTAAGCACAATATTTTTATAGATACATTTCTTTACACCTGATCCTTCCCATACATCACAAAGAAGACCAGCAACACTCTCCTGACCTTTTTTTACTAGAGATGCTATTTCATTATGAGGTGTAGAGTCACTCTCAACTTTTTTACGTTCCAAAAGTTGTTCATTTTCATAATCAGCGGTAATCACAGTGTCTTTTGTATGTTTTTCAAATCTTTTGACATGCTGTTTATGTTTTATAGCTCCAGTAGTCAACACTACTCCACTCTCTTCTTCAAGTTTGACCTCACCCCAATCTTTAAAACGCAATTTAGCATTACCCTTGATAGTTAAATTCGTTTCAGGTGTAAGTTGCGTACCGCCATGTATCTCATAGATAACCATACCCGATTCAACCTCAAAAGGGTGAGTTGCTACTTCAGAATGAAGCAGTGTAACCCCTCCAAGCAATAAAACTGTTTTAAAAAAGTGTCCAATAGACATAAGCTTCCTTATCTACATATCAAGATGAAAAAATGTTTTCAGTATTGTATCATAATTAAAAGCTATAAGACATATCTGTAAATATCATGTCGTTATTCTTAATAGAATCAAATCCTAAAGACCCACCTAAATAATCAATCACACCAATATTTGCATTTATACCTTGGCCCAACTCGTACTTTATCCAAGCTCTTTGAAAGCCTCCTTCATCAAGTTTTTCACCAAATAAAGTAAGTAGATAGTTTGCTGTAAGTTTTGCATGCATAAAATCAGAACTTGCACGAAAAGCATGTTGATAGCTATGCTTATTTAAGGGATTAAGTTCATTTAAAAGTTCTTGGTCATAATCACCGATATCTCTGTGTACCATATCATACGATATCGATGTATCAGCTATCCCTTGATACTCAAAACCTAACAATAAATCTCTTCTTGTAAACTCTTTATCTAAAGTTGTTGTATATCTAAGTCCATCAAAATATGCAAATTCTGTTTTAAAAAGCCAAGGTCCGCTAAGAAAATTCAAGGCTGTACCAAACATATTGACTTTCTGATGATCTCTCATGACCGAAGGAGAAGAAACAATATGTCCTTCATCATCATGTATGCGTGCTCCATAAAAGTTTACATCCCAACCGGGAAACTCTGCTCCCACAGAAAGGGCATAGGTGACATCAGAGTAGTCTTTATCATTAGGCGCAGGAAACGATGCAGGATAAAATACTGAACCAAAAGGAGGTCTTTTTGAAAAACGTTGTTCGAGTATCGCTATAGGAGTCATACGCCAATCACCAATGAAATAATCAAACTTTGCCATGGTCACAGGCAAACGAAGATCCTCTATATCTACCATACCTGGTCGGCGATTATCTAAAGGATTCAATACATCTGTTACCCGTATTGTATCACTACGCCCCCAAACTACCACTTGTCGTCCAAATTTTACATCAAGATCATCCGTAATTTTACCTTCTACATATGCATCAAAAAGCTCTACCTCACTGCGAAGTTCATTTAACTCATCTTGTTCGTATTTTTTGCTTCCTCTAATGTCATATATAGCATCATAATAAGCTCTGGCATTTGCTTTAAGCTTAAAACCATTTTCAAATTTATGTTCATAATCCAATAAAAGTGAACTTTTAAATGAGGAGATATTGTTGTGGGGTTTATCACTATAGAGTGCATACACTAGCTGTTGCGTTATTTTTCCTGTAAATGCAGATGGAAGAATGTTTATTTCATCATTCATTTCATTATTACTGGATACTATATCGTCAAAACCATCAAGAAATTCATCATTTTCACTTTTTTCATCATCTGTTATGGTCTCAAATGTATCATCAAATCCATCCAATAATGCATCTTCAGTACTCTTTTCTTCTGTGACCGGAACAGAGACATCATCAAATCCGTTCATTGCCTCATCTATCTCATCTGCATGAGAATAAAAACTTAACAGGACCATACAAATAAAAACTGATAAACGATTACTTGACAACTTACATTCCCTTTTCGAGTCGACGTGTAGTAAACATACTGTCATTGATAGCTTTGTTGAGCTTGATATGACTAAACCTCAAAATGGTCTTGTGCACTGTACTTTTACCTTTCTTCGTTGTCATGGTCATCTCATCAGGAAGCCACACTCCCTGTTCCTGATGTAAACGTACAACATCAAGATACTTCTTCTTGTTACTTTTCATAAAACCTATAGAACGTACAACCATATAGTTATCCTGTCTTACCAATGCGATTGTTTTCGTATAACCGGACTCTTTTATTATTTCCTCATTTCGGGGTAAAGCTTCAATCATCCATGCTTTTTTGCCACGTACTACAGTCTCTTTAAGCAGTTTAAAATCATAATCTTCAAGATCTCTGTCTGTCATGTCAAAATAAGAAAAATCAGACCCCATAAAACTAGAACTTTTATCTGAAGTAGGTATACGTTTTACTTTTTTGAGTGCAGGAAGGTACAACCATTGATCATCATCTTTACTTGCATCATCATAGTCATAGGTTAGAAAAGCCGTGTTTTTTACATCTGCTGGACTTTTAAAGAACATGATACGATATTCATCTTCTCCAAAATCTTTTCCGTAAGACTTCATGTCTCTAGTTCTTTGCTTACCATTTTTATCGATAAGGACCATAATCATATCCTGTTCAAGCGTTTTACCATCATCTCTAGCATCGACTTTCTCCATAATAGCTCTTGCCTTTGGATCATCTGCAAGTGCATTTGTTGTTACAAGAGATACCCCTAGAGTAAGTGTAAGTAATAATTGTTTCATCATCATCTGTTTTCCTTTCATTATTTTATCCAACCACGTTTTGCCACTACGATCATAAGTGCGGGTGCAAGTAACAGGTCAGCAAGTAGTGCTAAAATGATCACCGTACCTGTTAAGAGTCCAAAGTTCTGTACAGAGATCATATTTGCCATCATATAGGCATAGAAACCTAAGGACAATACTATCGTTGTGATCACCATTGCTTTACCTGTCGTAAAAAATGTTTGTTCTATGGCTTTAGCACTGTCACCGCTCTGCAGATAATACCTTCTAAAATTATGGAGGAAATGGATCGTGTCATCCACAGCAAGTCCTATAGCGATGGAGCCGATGAGCAAGGTGAACATATCCAAAGGTATATGTGCATAATACATTAGCAATAATCCCAAAATAATAGGTGTAAGGTTTGGTATCATACTGAGAAAACCCAGACGTACTGATCCTAGAATCAATATCATCATAAAAGATATACCGATAAATGCAATGAAATAACTTGTAACGGATGAACTCACTGCATGGGAAAAAGTGTTAATAAGCAAAGGGATCATTCCTGTGGTTATAACCTTATCATCCGGAAACATTTTTGTTGCTGCAGCTTTTACATAGTCTAATACTTCTGTTGCACGTACTGCATCAGTCCATGGAAGCTTGATACTGACCCTTGCTTTTGAAAATTGGCTGTCCACTACATCTTCAAGGTCATCAGAACCAGAGTTTTCAAAAAGTAGCAATTCTTGTGAGACCAAGTCAGCATTATCAGGAATTGTATAATATTCTTCTCTATTTTCATGTAATGCTCTGTTTGTTTCATTTACAATCGTTGCAAGAGAAACCACTTTACCTATATGTGTATACTTATCAACATATGCTTCCATCTCTTGAGAAAGTGTGTTTAATTTTTTAAGTCTAGACCGGATCATTCCATCCATTCTCTTCTTCCGTGTCTATGATCAGTTCTATGGTGACCGAACCATTTAGATTTTCATCTATCGTTTCCGTAGAGATTCGATCATAGCTGTCTGGTTGAAACCATTTCAAAGGATTGTGAGAAAGTTCTATTTTCACTGCTGAAATTAATGCGACCAAGACCAATATAACACTGACACCAATAATAATTTTGTAATGGTTTACAGGAATAATAGAAAGTTTTTTCATAAATCTATCGAGTTTGCCGGCTTTACTTTTTACCTTTTGATTCATTTTCGTAATACTTAAAAGTGCAGGAAGGAGTGTAAGTGTTAAAAACAATGAGATCATGACTCCAAGTGAAGCGAACATTCCAAGATCAGAAATAGGTGCTACTTTAGAACCAGAAAAAGAGCCTACACCTATAGCCGTTGTCACAGAGGTCATGGCAATAGCCAGACCTGAGTGTTCTAAGGTGTACTTAATGGCTTCTCTTTTATCTCCAGCAGTATTAAACTTATCAAAAAATATAGAAAGGATATGGACTGTTGCACCGATACTTACAGCCAATAACAGAGAGGGTACAATTTGTGTAGGAAGCTTAAATGCTACCCCACTCCATGCCATTGTACCTACAGTAGCAAGTAAAGAAAGAATGATCACAATAAGTGGGTAAAATACAGCAGAAGCCCGTCTAAACATAACAAATAAGAAGATTAAGATAATGAGAAAGGTAATACGCATAAACTTTTGCATATCCGCTTGCATTTGAGATTTCAGTGCATGATTCACGGAAGGTGAACCTGCCACATACATCTCTATACCTTCTTGTTTGTATTTTTTTACTATAGCCAACACAGCTGAAACAAGTTGTGCATTTTCTTTATCGGTTAAAAATGGTCTGTCTTTACCTTCTTCTATTGCATTTTCTGGTTCCTCTTCAAAGCCTTCATCAAAAGCATCAATATCAGACACCTTTTCTTCCCCTTCGTGAGAATAAGCATCTGTTTCAATGACCATCGTAGTCATCTTTCCATCTTTACTGATAAAAAGGTCTTTATAGAAGTGTGAAGCAAGTGCACGCTCTTTTATCGCATCCACTTCTTGCTGTGTAGTAGGGAATGGTTCTAAAAGATCATCAGTGATAAGTTGATCTCCCTCGCCTCTTGTGTTCCGGACATTGTAAAGTGAAGTGATATCATCCACAAAAGGTACGTTTGATTCTATTTCATCATGCATAGACTTCAATGTCTGAAAAAACTTTAATGTAAAAATATTATCGCTTTTAAGCGCTACGATCACACGTTCATCACGTCCGAACTGTGATCTAAATGCATTATATTCCAATAGTACAGGATCATCATCATGCATAAATCCTTCTGTAGATGTATCCATCTTTATTTGGGGTACATGGAAGAGAGGAAAAGCTAAAAGCATAAAAACAACAACAATCACTTTCAAAGGATTATCATAGATAAATGCCCCCATCTTTCCCATAAGGTTCTCTAATTTGTCATGCATATAAATCCTTTTTTCATTATAATATACTTAGGACAATGTAATCTGTATGTATTCTATTGTTTTTCTTTGTTATTCAAGTAAACTTTCTACCAAATGTCAGAAAACATGTTTATACCGTACCTTTTTCATACCATTTTCTAAGCCATGCATCCATCGGATACATGATACGGTAGATAGCAGGGACCACTAAAAGTGTTAAAACAGTGGAACTTAAAAGTCCTCCAATGATCGCCAATGCCATAGGTGCATTACTCTCATGTCCAGCTCCACCACCAAATGCTAATGGAAGCATCGCACCGATCATCGCAAAAGTGGTCATGAGGATAGGACGAAGTCTTTTTTCACCGGCTTCTAATATTGCTTCATTCACTTCTTTTCCTTCTTTGATTGCCTGATTGGCAAAATCAACCACCAAAATAGCATTCTTGCCAACCATACCAAGCAAGAGAATGATCCCGATCATGACAAAAAGACTGAAATTATTTCCCGTCAAATAGAGTGCCACGATGACCCCTGTAAATGAAAGTGGCATCGCAACCATAATAATAAATGGTTGAATGATTGACTCATACAATGCAGCAAGAATCAAATATATCAAGATGACTGCCAAAAGTACCGCAGCTCCAAACGCTGCATTTGTATCTGCCATATTTTCAATATCTCCAGTATAACGGTAACTATATCCTGCAGGAAGTAACTCTCCTATTTTATCATCTACTGCTTTCATGATAACATCCAAACTTGTCTCATACATCCCTGATGTCACCATTACTTTTCTTTCACGGTCATAACGGTTAATTGATGCTGTGCCAGTATGTTCTTCAAATCTTATCAGACCTTCAAGTGAGACAAATTCTCCATCGCTGTTTTTTACCTGCAGTTTCTTAATATCATTAATACTTTTACGATATTTATCTTCAAAACGTAAGGTTATATCAAATTCACGCCCATTTTCTTCATAATATGATATGGCTCTATCACTAGAATAGGCACTCGCCAAGATACCTGCAATCTCATCGGCACTTACTCCTGATCGCTGTGCATTTTCTCTTAAAATATCTATTTTTATTTCAGGTTTTCCACTCTCATAATCTCTATCTATACCTACCACACCTTTGGTTTGTCCAAGCAGGTCCATTAACTTTTGGGTTGTTTCATTAAGCACATCCAGATCATCCCCTGTTACAACGATCTGCACGGGTGCATTACTGCTACCTGTATCAAATGGCGCAACTTCTTCAACTGTAACCACCATATCTTTGATCGTTTTAAATGTATTGGTATATTGTTGCACTACTTCTTCTTGCGAAACAGATCTCTGAGCGACTGGTTTAAGTTTAGCATAGATCTTGGCTTTATGGATCTCTTTTGCACTGTTATAACCAATCGATAATACAGAATATTCTATATTTTCATCACTCTGCATGTTCTCAAGCATAGGCTTCATTTTTTTCTTCATCTCTTCTAAACTTGTTCCTACTGGCGCTTTGGTAAATACCTGAAACTCACTATTGTCCTGCATCGGTACGAAGTCCATTCCTGTAGAGAGTTTCGTTGAGGAGACTAACAACCCTATCGTTACCAAGATAGTGATCCACTTAAAACGGATCAATGGCTTGAGAAGAGCTACATAGGCTCTGTCAAGACCAACAAAAAGAGGTTCTGTCAGATGGAAGAATTTACTTTCCTTGGAACTTAAAACTCGAGCTCCAACCGTCGGTATGAACATGACCGCCACCAAATAAGAAAGCACAACTCCTGCAGCTACGGTCATGGCAAAGGAATTAAAGAACATACCCACAATACCATCCATAAAAGCAACAGGAACAAACACGGCAAGCAATACCGAGGAGATTGCTAAAATAGAAAATGACACTTCCTTTATACCCTCAAGAGATGCTTGAAACGGCTCCATTCCTGCTTCCATCTTTTTAGTAATATTTTCAATCACAACGATCGCATCATCAATAAAGATACCAATGGCAAGTGTGAGTCCTATAAGTGTGAGTTTATTTAAGTCATATCCCATCCAATCAATAATAGCGAACGTACCAATGATGGATGTTGGAATTGCTAGTGCAGAAACAAGGGTTGCCGTGACATTTCTAAGAAAGAAAAATACGATGATGATTGCCAAAATCGATCCGTATATAAGATCGAAAGTTACATTATCAATATTCACCATGATCTTATCGCTCTGATCTTGAAGTAATTGCAACGTGTAATCATTACCTGCAATAGTTTCAAGCCGTGGCATCACTTCTTTTACCCCTTTAATGATTTCGAGTACATTTTCACCGGAGATCTTTTTTACTTCAAGCATGACACCTTGATTTCCATTGTATGAAGAGTAACTGCTAGTATCACTTAATCCATCTACAACTCGTGCAACATCTTTGAGTTTAATTCCAGGTTTAATGATCAATTCTCTTAGATCAACTACACTCATAGCATCAGCTTTGACTTTGATTATAGTCTCTTTTTGATCACTGATAAGCTTACCTGCTCCCTGGTTAATGTTCTGAGCAGCAACAATATTTTGAACATCAAGTGCCGTAAGGTCATATTTATTGAGCTTGAAAGGGTCAACAAAGATTCGCACTTCCCTGTCCTGATACCCAATGATATTTACTTCACCCACACCTTTAATACGCTGCAGTTTAGGTTTGATCTTTTCATCTGCCATTCTCATCAGTGCAGTGACATCACCTATTTTAGTTGCAATAAAAAGGTTGATTACGACTCCACTTGCGCCTAATTTTTTTACGATAGGTTTCTCGACTTCATTAGGAAGGAGTATAGAACCTATCTTATCACGTACATCATTCGTTGCTTCATCGATATCTTTAAAAAGCTCAAACTGTATGGTTACAACACTAAAACCTTCATATGATGTTGACATGAGTTTATCAATACCATCAATACCACTTACTGCTTCTTCAAGTTTATCTGTTACTTTGGTTTCCACCGTGCTGGCATCAGCACCATCATAAGTGGTTTGAATGGTTACTACAGGAAAATCAACATTGGGAAAAAGATTGACAGGCATAGTATTATAAGACATCAGACCAAATACAATAAAGGTCAATACTCCCATCAAGGTTGTTATGGGTCTGTTTATAGCAAATTTATACATAACTTCCTACTTTACTGTGATGTATCCATCACCAAAGAGTCCTACAGGAAAACTCTCAGCTTTGACCTCAGCCAACATCTTTCGTGATTTGGCATCAATGGTTGGGTAAATCTTATAAATGGTCCCAGAATATAATGCTTCATCGCCATCTATCTTGTAGATGAAATTATCGCCAACTTTCACTTTGCCATGATATTTTTGATCAAACCTGAGTATAAGTTTTCTGGCCTTCAAACTTTGAATATCAAAAACTTCTGTGATCATTTGGCCACTGACCACATCACCTATCTCTATACGTTTTGCAGTAATAATACCATCAAAAGGTGCGCGTAGGTAAGTTTTATCCAATAGTGTCTCTTGGTATTTCAATTGGACTTTTGCATTATCATATTTATATGCATAGCTGTCAAACAGTGACTCATTAATATGCTGCTGGACCTTTTTTTGTCTCTCATAATCACTCTTCGCATATTTTAAAGCGACTTTTGAAACCTCAACCATCGCTTTAATATCCTCATTCACTAGCTCTGCTAAAAGATCATCTTTTTTGACTTCAGAACCAATATCCACATTCATTTGTCCCACAATGCCACTGCTACTGAATGCCAAAGAAGCACTCTTCTCCGCTTTCACAT
The DNA here is from genome assembly GCA_963785375.1 of Sulfurovaceae bacterium. Classification (GTDB taxonomy): domain Bacteria; phylum Campylobacterota; class Campylobacteria; order Campylobacterales; family Sulfurovaceae; genus Sulfurovum. The sequence goes on along the minus strand of CAWAVD010000004.1, from coordinate 411,310 downwards.
CAAATGTTGCATAGATCTCTTCTGCATTCAAATGCAACACTGCCAATAATAAAACTGCTATCTTCTTCATCTAATAAACTCCTTTGGGTCTTTTCCCGCATAATAGTAATAGATCGATTTACCGATCTCATAATCATAAAGTGTCTCTTTATAGCGTGACTGAGCCAATGTTTTTTGTGTCAGGGCATCAAGAAAAGCAATATTGTCTATCAAACCGACTTCAAATTTCTTTTTAAGCACACCATATGTACTTGTTGCAGCACGTAAAGCACTTTTGGCACTTTTAAGTCTAGTACGAATAGTTTCCAAACTTTTTTCTGACAAATGAAAATTCATTTCTTGCTCATTCTCTGCATATTCTATCTCTGAGAGCAAGGCTAATTTTTGATACTTTACAGCCTCACTCTCTTTAGACATTTTTCCATTATCAAAAAGACGCATGTTTACTGAAAGCATCACTTTATTTTGATGATCCAGCAATAATCCATCATCTTCAAATCCAGGCATAGAGACTGTATCATTGAAATTTGATTTATTGTATGTATCAGAAATATTTACCTGTGGTTTGTATCCGGCATTGATCACATTAGCATTTTCTCCAACTGCATTGGCATTGGCTTGGAGCATTTTAATGTTATCAAAAACTTCAAATTGCACATTTTCAGGTTCTTCAAAATAATTATTTTTTAAAGATTTTGCAGGTAATCCACTAAGAAGCTGTAGATTTTTTTCACTTCTAAAAAGTTCTAATTTAGCATTGGCCATTGTATAACTATTACTATCATACTCTGCTTGTAATTTGTCCACCTCTTCCTGTGTAGAGAGGCCTGCCCCTTTAAACTTTTTCACACGTTTAATCTGTTCTTTCAGTTCAATAGAACGTTCATTTAAAGCCTGTAATGTTGATTTGAATTTTTGTATTTCATAATAGTGTCGAACTATATCAAGTGTGATACTCTTTTCAAAAGCAATCTTTTCAAAAAGATATGCTTCTTTTTCATACTTTTTACTCCGAAGCGCAGCACTTTTTCGACCACCATCATAAATATCCATACTTATCGATGCAAACGCGGAAGAAGTTTCACCTGGACTGACGATATTGTTAGGTGATAAAGAGCTGTGACTCGCACCGATATCGACAGTTGGCCAGTAAGCACTTTTTGCTGCTTCAACCTCTTCCTGCTTCGATTTAATTCTTATCTCTTTTGCTTTGATCAATCTATTTTCTTTATTTGCGTGGTCTACCAATGTTTTTAATCCATAGCTTTGTCCAAACACAAATAAAGGCAAAAATAATACTAAAAAAACTTTCATTTATATTCCTTTCTCATTGGATGATAAGATCATGTCTAAAAACAACTGTATCTCTTTTTCTACATTGCATGTTTCTAAACGTGAATCTACAACTAAGCCGGTAGCAAACAATAGAAGTGAACTTGCAGAAATAGACATAGAGCTATCAATTTCACCTGAAGTTCTTCCCGAATCTATGATCTGATTGAGTATATAAAGAAATTTACCTTGACACTCCTCACTAAAGATCAGCATCTCTTGTGGTTCATTGGTTAATGAAATAGCAAGGAATTCTTTATAGACTTTCAGCTGTTTTCTTGCCAATTCATTTTCAAACAGAAGATAAAAAAAATGAAACAGTTTTTCTTTCGTCGTTGTAGTTTCTAATACTAATTCAAGTAATTTTTTTTCATGTTCTGCGATAAAAGTCGTAATAATTTCAAATACAATATCTTCTTTATTTTCAAAATACTCATAAATCGTCCCTTTACCTACTCCAGCAGTTTGCGCTATTTGAGAAATGGTAAGTGAATTTATCCCGTTTTCTAAGAGTAATTCTCTACAAGAAAGTGCAATATTTCTCCGCTTTTCTTCTTTATTGACAATAATTGCCATAGTGCTCCTTTAATATGACTGACCGTCGGTCAATTAAAAAAGTATAGTATCATTCTCTTTAAAAAAGGGTGAATAATGTTAAAAATCTAATTGTATAAAAATTATAATAAGAATGATTGTTTAAGTAGGTGTCATAGAGGATGAAAGATCTTAAAGTTCCTTGATCCCTTTTGCAACATCCTCTTCCAATTTGCCAAATGCCCTGTTCATAGCTTCTACGATACTTTCAGCATCATTACTTGTAGCCACTGCTGTACTAAAAAGTTTAGCCTTATGTTTATGTGTTCTGCTCTGTATGACTTCCCAGTTTGCATCAAGATAGACTTTATCACCCTGTGCTATAAAACGTGTAATATCCACACTGACTCTTACACTTGGCTCTCTATCCAAATCCCAGGGGTATGCATAGACACTTGGTTGCTGAAACTTTTTTTGTAAAAAGCTGATAAGTCTTTGTGTTAAACCAGCATCTAGATCTTCTCCCCAGAAAGCACCTCTTAATAATGTGATATGATTTGATGTTTTAGCAACAGCGATCTCTCTTTTATAAAGGTATTCAGGAATCGTGACTTTTTTGACGCCTATACTTCTGTCCTTATTCACATAATGCATCGTAGGCTGTGGAGCGATAGAGAGTACGTAATAATTATTAGATGTCATACAGCCATTAAAACCTAATAGTACGATCAATAAAAATAGTATTTTAAATTTTAGCATTAGTTGTCTCCAAAAATAAGTGAATTTGGTTTTCGGTTAAGCATACGCAAGAATACTTGCATCTCTTTAGATGTTTTTGTAAGTATTTCAAGTGTTTGTGCCAATTGTTGTTTGAAAAGTGAATCATTGTCATACCCTTTTACAGCCTTTTGCGTATTTTTCAGTGTGCGGGTCATCTCTCTAAGTGCTTTATTCAATTCATCTGGCAAAATTTCAAATGATTTTTTACTTGTCAATGCATTAATATTTTTAACTGTTTTTTGTAAGTCTTCCAATAAAATATTTGCATTTGCTACAGGTTTTTCACTCTCTTCTACTACTTTTTGTACTGAGGTAAATAACTCATTTAAAGGTAATCTGTTAATTTTTTCCAATATTTCAGATAAACTGTTTATAACACTTGTATCAGAATTTGAAGTAGTAGGGAAATATGCATAGGGACTTCCTTTTTCAATAGTTAACTGTTGATCATTCTCTACAAAGATTAAATCCACAAAAAGCATGCCTGTTATTGGATCAAGCGGAGATATTTTGGCACGTAAACCCTCCTCTACAGCTTGATATAAATTATCTTCACCGGTACTGTTCGTATCATTAGGGTCTTTAAACAGTGAGGTATCAAGTTCGATAAGCACTTTACCCAAGATTTGATGCGTATTTTTATCATAAGCGAGCTCGATATCTTCTACCACTCCTATGTCAAACCCCTCGTAACGTACTGCCGAATTTATTTTCAAATTAGCGATGGACCCTTGCGTATGTAACATAAACTTCTTCATGGTTGATCTATCAGTAACTATTCTCTTTGTATCGGCTTCTGTTTTAGTTTTATAAAGAGGGAAAACATGTTTTGGAGATACAGTATTATTATTATCTTCCCCCGAAGAAGAAAAAGTAATGCCTCCTTGAATTATCGTATAAAAAGGTGCAACATTGACATCGATATTTCCTTTACTAAAATCAATATTCACCATATTTTTTGTCCAAAACTTAGAATCATCATGGACATAAGGTACATACTTTTTTTCTATGAATATCAATATATCTATACTGGTATTATCTAAATTTGGATAAATATATTCCACTTGTCCAACTTTCAGATTTTTATAATAGACTGGAGTGCCCACTACCACATTATCTCCATTTAAAGAGCTAAGATGAAAATAATCTCCCCCACTAATATTACGATAGGGTTGTGTTAGACCGATATGCTCTTTTTTAGATGTTCCACCGAGTTCAGAGAATACATCAATATAGGTTCCTGAAATCAACGTATCTAATCCGCTGACACCGCTTATACCGACCTCAGGCTTCACAATCCAGAACTTTGCATGTTCTGTCATATAACCTTCAGCCTCCTTATCCATACGCACATAGACTACAACACCTTGTGAATCTTCTTTTATCTTGATCTTTGTTACTTTTCCTACAGGTACATTACGAAACTTCACCTGACTCTGTCCCGCAACAAGTCCCTCATTTTTAGGAAAAATAATTTTTATTTCAGGTCCAAGTTCCGAAAAATATTGATAGGCTAACCATCCTGCAATAATAAGTGCAATAAAAGGAACTATCCATATGGAAGTAATAAGATTAAATTTACTTGATTCTTCTATGTTAGGTAGGTGTTTTGACATTTATTTATATTCCTTAATAAGACGTTCATCAAAAGCATGTGCTGCCAAGAGAGTAAAAAATACAGAAAGTGCAAAAGCCGTCGCAGCCGTTCCTGCAATAATCTCAATGTTAGCCAGATGGATGAGTGCAGCGAGTATAGCCACAACAAAAACATCTATCATGGACCATGGACCAATTACTTCTGTCATATAATACAATTTATGCTTATTGACCTTCGTGTCTTTTCCGATAGGATATTTTACACTAATTAACAGATAAATCAAAACAAGAAATTTTAATACAGGGATCAAGATAGATGCAACGAAAATAATCATGGATATAGGGTATGAACCGTGTTCCCATAACATCACCACACCACCAAGTAATGTACTACCTTCCTCAGTACCGAACTGCTTGGTTATAAGCATGGGGTAAAGATTGGCAGGAATATAGGCTATCATCGCTGTAATAAGAAATGCCCAAGATTTTTCTGTATTAAAGTTTCTATGATGATAGATCGAAGAAGTACATCGACGACAGACATTATTTTTGCCTTTATTGATATTAACAGCCCCACATACAGGACATCTAATGAGTTTATCTTCAGCTATCTCGATCATTCTTTTCCTCACCAAGCAATATTCTCTTTCTTAGCATCCACAATTCAGAGAGATGAATACGTTTAACGATATACAAGTCGATCATTACAAAAATCATTAACGCCCAAAATGCGATACCCATGTGTATCTGTGCATATCCTATGAGTTTTACAAGTGCCACAAGTATACTGATAAGAAAAATATCAGTCATACTCCAAGGTGTAATATGCGAGAGCAGAATAAGCAATTCTTTTGACAGTTTTGGACCACGTTTCATCTTTAAAAGTGTGAAAAGCAGCGTATTAATTGCAAAGATCATTAAAGGAAAAATAAAAATGAGAAATGCACAAATCAATCCCACAACATAGAATTCACTCTCGAACATCGAAAAAATAGTTTTAGGAATAGTGATGAACTGTCCATGTCCGAGGATCTCGATCTGTACCAAAGGAAAGATATTTGCAATAATAAAAAAAATAATTCCTGTGATGCTCAAGGCCAAACCATAGTCTATTAGCTTACTGTCATATCGGTAGAGTATGGCCCCACATTTAGAACAACATGCCTTGGTACCATCTTGTATAGGTACTTCTTCATGCAGAGTATAACATTGCTGGCAGATGATAAAATTATCAAGGGCATCTTCATTTTCAATTTTCATAGATATAATTATAGCTGATATAACTAAGGACAGTAATGCATATTCTTTCTATTGGTGAAATATTACAATATAATACACTGGATATCACATCCATAGAGGCATCAGAACTGGCTACACATCCAGATATAGACAGGTACGACTATATCATTATTTCAGGTGGTGACGGCAGTATCAGACGTATGATCAAAACATTGCAGAACACACCACACTCAGCCATATTCATACTCAATCCTGTTGGTTCATTTAATGTTGTTGCGAAGCTCAATAAAGTTCCGAAAATTGAAACAGTACTTCATAAATTGGCAAATGGAGAAATCCTGCAAACCCAAAAACAACCCTACTATTCGCTTAACGATGAAATCTTTCTCTTCTCGGCTGGCAATATGGGTGACCTGCAGCATATTTTCGTTGCTGAAACACTGCGATTTGGACTGCTCAAAAATAATATGGGGAAATATCTGCTTGCTTTATTTTTCTTACTGCCACTACATCTTGTGGTGACACCCTTCATGCTTATGAGTGCTAACCGTTTTTTCATCTTCACTCCTGCATCGTTCATCAAAAAGTTCGGTAGTTTTTACGGAGAGGTTAAAGAGATGACCATAGAATTGGAAGATACCTATAATCACATAGAGCTTGATGGAGACATTGTCACAATCAGGGATAATCTTCTTCACATTAAACCCTGTGGGTATTTTCTTGTCGTCACAACATAAATACTCACTCAACCTTTGTGGAACAATAAGAGAAATTACTAATAATATAAAGTAATAATTATTATAACTATTGACAATATTATAATTCTTGGCTACAATTACTTGAATTTTGGACATATGTTCAAAACTAAAAGGTGATTTATGCAGCAATTCGGAAGAAAAAAAATTATTCGTCATATAGCACGAGATCATTCCACTGTCTGTTTTAAACCATATGGTATAAAAGGAAAATATCTGGAAAAGATGATACCTGATGAAGATGAGATGGAAGCCATTATGGGTATATCAAGAAGCACTTTTTCTCGACTCCTACAGTAGGCACACAAAAAAGTCTCAGAATGGTATGCATCCTGGCCAGTAGTAATATGGATCACCTACAAGTTTATAAGAATCAATATTGAGCATTTGGAAGAAAATCCCGAGAATAAAGAAAATAAACAAGAGTGATTTTCTAGATCAATGAACACTTGAACCATAATATAATGACTGAATTAAGAATTTATAAATTAAAGAAGAAAGTAGTAACGCCATCATGACATTTAAGTTACAACAAATTGCCACTATACGATCACCTTTTTGTAATTTGGTAGACATGCCTGTACAGCCAAAGGGTGCTAAAGAGACCTATGCCACCATTGAATTTAAAGAGGAGTATAGAGAAGGACTCAAAGACCTAGATGGCTTCTCGCATGTTTATCTTATATACTACTTTCATAAGGTTAAAGAGCCAAAACTCTCTGTTATTCCTTTCAATGACAAAACACATACACCAAGAGGCGTATTTTCTACCAGAACACCTATGCATCCTAACAGCGTAGGTCTCTCTGTTGTGGAATTGGTTAGCGTGGAAAAGAATATCGTCACTATCAAAGGAGTGGATATATTAGACGGGACACCTCTTTTAGATATAAAACCATATATTGAAAACTTTGATAAAGTAGAAGGTGTCACCCGGTCTGGATGGATGACATCAACACAAGATGAAGTAAGTAAGAAAAAATCTGACGATCGATTCGTGCAATCCTAAAGGGATGATTCTTTCATCCCTTTAGGTACTACTTTTGCGTCGATAAAAATCGCAAAGGGGATCTGTACTATGTAGGCGAACATGATCGGCAGGATAATAGAGATACCAAAGGTGTATATACTGAAAGTGGAGAGAACCAATGCCAGTGTGATATATCTTGTAACACTATACCAAAATGCTGCTCTTTCCTGAGGTGACTCAAGATTATAGATAAGTTTTGCGATCATATAACTAGCATAGTAAAATGCGATCACAGCGATGATAGAAATAGGGATAAGCTCTGGTTCAAAATCATACAGTTCAAAAATAAGTTGTGATTTTTGAAGACCAAAAAGATAGAAGAGTATGATGAACAGACTTATATTACTGATATAACGGCGCTTTTCATCGATAAAGTTTTTCAGTGGTTCTATATAGAGGACCACTCTGCTTGCAACAAATGGTATGATGATCAGTAATGTAATAACAGCACGGGCAAAATTCTCTAGATTTCCCTCATCTGTATAGGACTCATCAAAATATTCTGCGGTATACATGCCAAAAATATGTAACATCAGTAAAGAAAGCGACACAAAAACAAGGTTGATAAAAAGTAGGATAAACCCTATGGAAGTATCTGCATCGGATTTTTTGATCCAGTACATGACCATCCCTCCGCCACTGAGTACGGAAAGCAAAAAGAGGCCTGCAGCAATACCATAATTACGAGTCAGAAGGCCTATGGTCAAAGCTATTACGGGTAAAAGAATATAATTGGCTACTAAACTCTTTATGATAACTGTTTTGTATTGAAAAATCAGTTTAATATCTTTAAGCTTTACGTTAAAAAGTGTTGGCATGATCAAAGTCAAACCTGCAAATAAGCAGATATTGGAACTAAAGATAAATCCATTCGTATTTGCACCATAGATCAATCCCAGTACTGCGGCAATGAAAACAAGAGTCAGTTGCATGTCTATCCTTTTTCAAATATATTTACTACACAAAAAACACTTAAGTATCAAGTGTCTATTTTTGCATAATACTCAATTACCCTTTGATCTACATTGATTACTCTTTGTAAATACTGTGTCAGATCACCTCTATTAAAATCTATCTTTAAATGTTTAGGGTTAATGGCTCTGGAGATAGCCACATAAAACTGGCTTGGGGCAAAAATGTTATCTACATTACAGACAAGGTTGTCGATACTCATTCCCTGGCTTTTATGTATCGTGACTGCGTAGGCAAGCTTTAGAGGGAACTGTGAAAGCGTGGCAAGCGACATTGTTTCTACTGTACCATCATCTTTGACCAGCATATCAACCAGGTCAAACTCATGTCTTTCTACACGAACAAACTCATCTTCTTTTTCCACGATCAAATGGTCATCTTCTATCTTTTTAAGTATGCCCCTCTCACCATTAACGAACTTTCCCCATTTATTCACGGTAAACAAAATAGGTACACCCTCTTTGAGTGTTAGCTGTTCTGAAATAGGCAACATATTTTTCCATCCTGCCAGTTTCTTCTCATGTACGGAACCGAACATCTCTATATTTGCAAAGAGTATGGTCTCTTCAGTGTCAAGTTCATTGATCTTTGCCCTATTGGTCTGCTCGACTTCCAAGTTTCGTCCATACAGGTATGTCGGTTCTTTCTCTATATGATCATTGTTCCAGAGTTTTGTCATATAATTGACTACCTCCTCATCACATTGTCCTTTACGTACTTTAGAAAGTATATGTGTGAACTCTGCATCCCTAGTACGTTTCATCGTTGTAAGTTCTATCACCATAAGATCAAAACGTTCCCAAGCCATACTCTCAAAGGCATAGAGTTTTTCTCCAAAAACATCATTTCGATTCTGCTGTTTTTGTACGGGCGGCAACTGAAAGAAGTCCCCTACGAACAATACCTTCCCCAAATATCCGTAATTGTTCAATCTATAGGCTATCATATCCATCAAGTCAGTGCTTACCATAGATATCTCATCAATGATGATAAGATCAGTGGCTTTAAGTACCTTCTTTAGATCTGCTAAGTCTTTTCTTGGCTCGTTTGTCGCCCACAGCCAACTGTTCAAAATTATTGGCTATACCAAAAACAAAAAAGCTATGTACAGTGAAACCGCCTATGTTCACCGCACTTACACCGGTGGATCCCAAAGAGACAACCTGTTTTCCTCTTTTGCGGTAATCTGAGATCACCTCATTGGTAATATAACTTTTTCCAACACCTGCACCGCCAGTGAGAAAAACATTAGAATGTTTCAGCGCTTCCAATACCTCTATTTTATCACTCAAAATCCAGCCTTATCTATAAATCCACCTTGGCAATGGCTCCGTGTTTCTTTCCCTTGTTTTAAAAGTGTACCTAAATCATCACTTCCATATCCTAAATGCAGCCAAAGCTCAGTGATAAGCCCCTTATGACATTTTACTTCTACGCGTTTTCCCGTACCTAATCCAAAACTTCTATTAAAATTTGCTCGTATCTGATGAAGTGTGACATATTTTCCAATATTGTTTTTAAAGAAATCACCTACTTTGGACCTGTTGATCTCTTCTACCATACGTATAGAATCCTTGTAATATCTATTGGCATCTGTACCATAGCAGGTACCATGTTTGATCCATTCATGTTTATGCAGGTTTGATGAAACTCCAGGCATGATCTTTTGTAAGTCCCTTTTCACTTCATCACTCAAATTAAGCACCGGGAGTCTATTCCATTGCTTGTGTTTGTCCATATTCACAGTGTAACCATCTACACCGCAATACAATTTATTTTTAGGTTGTGGCCATAAGCCATGAAGTACAAAATGTTTTTCACTATAGTTGGGTCTACCAAAAGAAAACATGCTTCGTTTACACTCTTTTTTATATCTGTGCGTTTCACAAAAAGCGTTATGCCATGAGAGTACCAAAAGGTTATATTTTGAAAACACATCATTTTGATATTTATTAGTATTTATTTTTTTATATTTTTTAGTATGTTTCGGTAATACAGTCTCTGTACGATCATCTTCTATACCTATGACTTGACTCTTTGCTTTTGATACGTTCAAAGGATTTCTAGATGACGCATCATTGGAAAAACACGCATCATCCACCCATCTCTGAGCAGGCTGTTCCCCTTTCAACAATATAAGGTTTTGTCCTTTATGATGTTTGAGTATCGTATATTTTTTACTTGTATCAAGATATATTCCATGGCTATTTTTCGTATGTTTCAAGTTATTGAATGCAGGACATTCCTGGGTTGGAAATGCGTCATATCTTGCAAAAAGAGAAACACTAAAAAAGATAAAAAAAAGTAGAATGGATTTATACATACGGTGATGCCCTGATAATTTTTGAGTATTATACTGTAACTAACTTTTGAGGATTGCAATCGAGCAGTTGAACTGTTCAATGTAACCAAGAAGAGATCTCAATATTGAAAATTATATCTATTTTGGGTTAATTCTGATTATTTTTAGATACCATTATAGTATGATATTTGATACATTAAACAAACTGCCCGAACACTTTGGAAGTAAACAAAAACTTCCTTCAGAAAAGAGATCCTATCGCTCTAACATGATGCTAAATCCCCTAAACCTCAAACATCTTAACAGGATGGATGAAAGTGATGCAGACATGATCACTTTGAACCTTGAAGATGCCATTGCACCTTCTCGTAAAAAAGAGGCGCTGCATAATATTGCCCTTTTTCTCTCACATATGGAAAATGCCAACTCCTTTATCATCGTACGTACGAATCCTATAAACGAAGGTGGGGCAGAAGAGATAGCCTTTTTGAATGATTTTGGGTTTGATGCCGTACGTGTCGCCAAAGTCAAAAATCAAACTGAGGTTGCACAGGCCCTTACCCTGCTCTCAGATAAGAAAGAGTTACATATCTCACTAGAGACAAAGGAGGCTTTTGAGAACTTAAGTACACTCCGTATAGATGAGCGTCTTACTACCGCAAATCTGGGTATCTTGGATCTCCTTACATCCCTTGACCTGCCTCAATCTTTAGTCACTCTTGAAAATCCTACTATTGACTATATTCTCTCTAAGTTTTTAATAGATGCAAAAACTGCAGGTATCCATCCCATCTCTTTCATGTTCCAAGAATATAATGATACAGAGACTTTTAAAGCCTGGTGCGAAAGAGAGAAAATGATGGGTTTTGAAACCAAAGCCTGTATGGGTCCTAAGCAGGTAGAGATAGCAAACAGTATTTTTGGTATTAATAAATATGAACTAGATCGAGCCTTGCATATCAAAGAAGCTTTTGAATCACATTCAGCACAGGGAATCAATGGGTTCATGGATGATAAATATGGTTTTATAGATGAACCTATCTATCGTGACAGCCTATTGATACTAAATAATATATAAGGTAATAATTTGAGACTTTTTAGACTACTGCTACTTTCGATGCTTCTCTCTTTATTTCTTACTGCAAATGATGATCGTCCGCCAATTACTTATGATTTTCTCGCTAAAAAAGAGGTCAAGAAGTTCATCGAAATGATGGTTCAGAAACATCATTTCAAACACTCCTATATTACTGATGTTTTAAGAAGTGCAAAACTTGACCGTGACACCTTAGCGAGGTATACAGGAAAATATAAAGTAGGAACAACCAATGGACCATGGGAACGGTATAAAGCCCATGTACTTGACCCTATCACTCTTGAAAAAGCTAGAAAATTCAAAAAGAAATATTATGCAACACTTTTAAGAGCCAGTAAAGAGTATAAAGTAGATATGGGATATATCGTAGGATTTATCGGCGTTGAGAGTAAATTTGGAGAGTATAGCGGTGATTACAATGTATTAGACGCTCTAGCCACCCTTGCCTTTCACAAAAACCGTATGAAAAAGTTTTTCAAGTCAGAACTAGAACATCTTTTTTTAATGGCAAGAAAACAAGGCTATGATATCAAAAAACTGGAAGGCTCTTTTGCAGGGGCTATGGGTGTCGTCCAGCAAGTACCCTCTGTCTTTCTGAAATACGGAATGGATTATAACAGTGATGGAAAGAAAGATCCATGGGATCTAGAAGACGGCATCGGCATCATTGCTAAATTCATGCATAAAAATGGGTGGAAAAAAGGAGCTCAAGTTGCTGTACCGACAAAATTCAATGGCAAGCGCTACACTAAGCTAAAAACAAGTCATAGACGAACATTACCATTAAATACCATTTTAAAGCACGGTATTAAACCTTTAAAGCCTTTTAATGAGCCTAAAGCATACCTACTTAAAAATCGTAATCTCACGCATGATGATATATGGCTTGGAGCAAAAAACTTTCGTGTACTCACACGCTACAACAATTCCACAAGCTATGGGATGGCGATACATCTTATCTCTGAAGCAATCAAGTAAAAATATATTTCTTTTCAAATGTGATGGCCGATAATGGTTCTTCAAAATAAAACCCTTGAAATACATCACAATCTACATGACTGAGAAAAACAAGCTGTTCGAATGTCTCCACCCCTTCAGCTACAATATTTAGATCAAAATTCTTTGCTATAGAAATAATAGTACTGATCATCTTCTTATCATTATTGCTATCATTAAGGCCAGAGATGAATGATTTATCTATCTTTACTTCATCAATTGGTAATACTTTTAAATAACTAAGTGCAGAATAGCCGGTACCAAAATCATCAATGGAAAATGAAATGCCCAATTGTTTCAGTCGATTCATAACATCAATAATCTTTTTCATATCTTCAGCAAATACATGTTCCGTTACTTCAAAAAATATTTTTTGCCCATTTTCTTTTTTCGGATAATAGAGTGTCATTAAATGCTCTACTTCATCCACAAAGCTATCACATAACAATTGCCGCATACTTACATTCACCGAAAAAGATTTTAATTTCATGCCTTTTGAGTTCCATCTATGTACATTCTCAAATGTCTTTTTTAATACGTGACTGCCCAATTCAAGGATCAATCCTGTATTTTCTGCTATAGGTATAAACTCGTCAGGATCCAATACACCTAAATCATAATCATACCACCTGATGAGAGACTCACAACCTACGACCATTTCATTTTTATCAAATTGTGGCTGATAAAATACATTTATTTTCTTATCTTTTAGTGCAGTATGAAGTTTCTGTTCTATAAGAAGATGCCTTTCAACTCTTTCTGCAAGATCTTTATTAAATTTAATAACGCCATCTCTTCCTTGAGCTTTTGCCTCATACATCGCTATATCTGCTTCTCTTATAAAGTTTGAATTATTGAATAATAAAGGATTGAGCTGATGCACACCAATACTTGCACTGATATGCAAATGATGCCCATCAATAATATAAACTTCTCGAATGATGTTAAGTAAGCCATTTGCAAACGTACATCCAATATCATTTTCAAACTCTGCTTCACTTAGCTCTTTACTTACCAGAATAAACTCATCACCACCCAAACGTGCAACCATGTGTGTATCTTTGACATATCTTTGAATACGGCTTGCAACCTCTATCAATAATTTATCGCCAATATCATGTCCTAAAGAGTCATTGATGGTTTTAAAATGATCCAGGTCAATGAGAAATAAGCATGCAGTTTTATGATTCTCGAGCAATCTTTCATTCAATGACTCCATATACTCCATAAAATATCTTCGGTTATAAAGCCCCGTTAACATATCGTGCTGTGCTTGTGAATAATTATCCTGAAGTAATCTATTTGTGTTAAATGAAGCATATAATAAAACGGCCAAAAAGATAAGAGAAAAAACCGATAGTATATACCCAAACCATGCACCTATAAGTATAAAGTAGGCTGTCAAAGGCAACATTAACGTAAACAAAATTGGGACAAAGAGTTTTTTATCAGATACAAGGAGTGTTGAGGCAACAACAGACGCACCAAGTTGCGTAAAAATAGCAATATAATGTAAATCATATTTATCATGCCCAACATACATGACAAATATCAATGACCAAGAAGAAAAAATAATATACATAAATATGCTAAGCTTGGTATACCATTGCCTCAAATGCAATTCATCCATTTTATTCAAAGCAAATTCTCTATATATTTTCCATCCATATAAAGAAGTAAGTACTAATAAAATATACCATATGAATGCGGGATAAAAAATATCAAATATCCAACCAACAACAACATAGACCAAACCAGGAATAAGGGACAGCCCCATCATTAATAGGATCTGTTTTTGAAGAAAAATATAATATTTTTGTTGTTTCATACCAACATTATATAATATTCTTTTATAATGTAATGAGTACTTTATCTAATCTTCAAAAATAATGATGTCATAAGAACTTTTTGTAACCAGCGCCTTGCTTGAGTGTACAGAACCGTTCCGGTTCACTTTACTTAACTCTTCACGCAACTGATCTATCTCATCTTGCATCTCATCTATCTGTTCTTTAAGCTGAAGCACGATATCTACGCCCGCAAGATTGACACCCATTTGACGTGTTAAACGTAAAATCAGTTTCATACGTTCAATATCACGTTGAGAATAAAGACGCATACGTCCCTGTGTACGAGAAGGCTCAACCAAACCTTCTCGTTCATACTGTCTGAGTGTCTGAGGATGTATATCCAACATGGTAGCTACTACTGATATAAGGTACACGGGTTCATCATAACTATGCATCTTTTCTCCTTTATAATTTCTTTTCAATCATTGCTTTAAGATCATCATCTAAAGAATCTATATCTGGTAAAACTACGTTTGCAATAAGATACAAATCTCCTTTCATGGCTGTCTTTCTATCAGCAACACCTTTTCCTTTAAGTCTGAATTTTTGACCATTTTTCGTATTTTTCGGTACTTTGAGTGATACTTCTTTCTCAGGGGTATCAACTGCGATTTTTCCTCCAAAAAGTGCTTCTTTTAAAGGAACATTAAATGTTTTGTAGAGGTTATCGCCTTTTCTTTCATACTCGTCCGAAGAGGCAACTTCTATCTGTATGAGCAGGTCACCGGCATGTCCTTGATACTGTTTACCTTTACCACGCACACGCATTGTCTCACCACTTTTGATGCCAGCAGGGATCTTGATATCAAAACTTTGTCCATTCACTGATACCGTATGCTTACCGCCATTTACTGATACCATAAAGGGTACAGTAATACGTGTCTTGAGATCCAGGTCAGGTCCGCCAAAGCCGCCAAAACCACCTCCGGCTCCACCAAAACCACCACTGAAACCGCCTCCGCCGCCTCCAAACATTTGTCTAAGTATTTCATCGAGGTCTACACCACCACCCTGTCCTTGTGCAAAATCATGGAAATTCTGTCCACCGAACATCTGGTCACCGAACTGATCATACTGTGCTTTCTTTTCTGGATCAGAGAGCACTTCATAAGCAGCATTTATCTCTTTAAACTTTTCTACCGCACTCTCATCTTTATTAATATCCGGGTGGTATTTTCTTGCTAGTTTTCTATAAGATTTTTTAATTTCATCGGCAGAAGCATTTTCACTTACACCGAGTGTTTCATATAAACTTTTTGACATGGTATTCCTAAAATAATGAATTTCTTTATTTTAGATAAATTATATCAAAAAAGTTTAGTCTATGTCAATCAAGTTTAAGAAAATTATGGTCTGTACGGTACAGTTCTGTAACCTTCATGTATCATTTTCATGATACCACCTTTTAGGTTGGTGACCTTATAATCTAGCTTTTCGGATAAAAACTCAGCGACTATTCTCGTACGGCTCCCGACCCTACATATGAGTGCGAATGGCTCATCTTTTTTTACAACCATATCTAACTGTTTCAAGAAAGTTTCTACATTAAAATTTCCTTTTTCATCAAAGAACATAATCGTATATGAACCTTTCACGATCCCTGTTTCTCTCCATTCAGAAGGAGTGCGAATATCTATGATCTTCATATTTTTTTCAGCGAACTCTGGTGTCGCCCAAACTTGTTGCAACTCTGCCATCACTATAGTTGATATGATCAGTAGTCCCATAAATATCTTTTTCATTGAATTCCTTATGTTTATTATAATATGAGCAAAATTTTTTATATTGTAACGAAATAAAGTAAACTAATCGTGAATTACATCCTCCTTGGAGTACAATACTTTAACTATAAGTACATATATCACTATTAGGTGATTATTTAGGTCGTTGTAGAATGATTTTTTGATACCCTATTAATATCTACTATTAAAAAATCTTCTCTTTTCTTCTCTGTTAAGAATATATAGTTTTGTTGAGTTGAAATTTAAAAAATACACAATAAGGACTTTATGCAAATAAGAATTTTTGCACCCTAGTAAATCTACTAAGTATAGAACTAAAATATCGCACAGCGAGAAACGTTATAAAACGAGAAACTTTATAAAATGTGTTAGATCATAAGGTTTTGCTTCTCCCCACTTAAAAAGTGGAGATTGGCTCAAATTAAGGAAGTGCATCCAATAGTGTATCATCCGTTATATCTTGTGTAATAGTTTCACCTGTGACAATAATGACATCGTTAATATACCCTAGGATATTCTCAAATTCTCCAATGTTATTATAAGCAACAATAACAAGATCATATGTTCCAACTGTAAGCCATGGCAGTGTATAGTTTCCGTCTGTAGCATCAGTACTTATAACAGCATTACCAAAGTTATTCGTAGCATTTGATTCATTCGAGTCCCAGCTTCCATCTTCATAAGCATAAACAATTACTTTAGAACCATTCGCATCCAAAGACATCATACCAGAAGCTTCACCTACTTCTATATTGTCAATAATCTTAATGGTTGGTTTAAGTAGATACTTCTTTTTGTTAATTACCAAAGATTTTCTAAGATCAAAATCAGCTGTTACATTCACTACTCCACCTGTTGGTACAGTAAATCCTCCAATAGCCTTATAGCCCGTTTGATTACCACTTGGAATAATCATTTTTTCGGTAATGTTACCTTCAAGTTCCACATAACAATTTTCTGTATCTAAAACAAATCTAACATGATCTATTGTCCCAGAAGGCAAATCGGTTTGATCCAATAGAGTTGTGTTTCCATTCTGAAGAGCAAGCAAATCAACAGTTCTTGGTTCACTAAGATTTACATCTTCCCAATTTTCATCACTTTCATTACTTTCGTTAGTATCTGCATATTGATAACGTAGTCCTGTAAACGTTACAAAAACACCTGTTATAACTTCATCATCAGCTGGTGCATCCGTAAGACTCAAGGTAACTGTACCAAAATTTTTAGCCACAGGTGTATATGAAGATGAATCTGTATCAGTTTCTGGTTCTGTAGTTTCAGCTGTAGGTGTCTCTTCATCGGTTTCTGGCTCTGTAGTTTCAACTACAGATGTGTCTATGTCAGTGGGTGTCTCTATTGTTTCAGTCGTAGATGAGTCTATTTCAGTTTCTGGTTCTGTATTTTCAACCGTAGGCGAGTCTACAGTAGTTGGTGTTTTAATAGTTTCTAAAACAGATGTATCTGCAGACTGAAGAGCCTCATTGTCAGTGATTGTAGCACTTCCACAACCTGAAAGAACCATAAGCATAGTTAACGATAGGACAATACCTATCAGTGTATGAAATCTTTTCATAGATATCCTTTAAATAATTGGATGTTGTGTAAAAGAATCATAAATTCATTTTGGCAACCTGGCGATCTTAAAAGTTAAGACCCATAGCTTTCCGTCCTTGCTTCACAACAAGTTTGGCACAACAAAATAAGTTTGAATTAAATAAAATTTATTTGGAAAACAAGTAGAAAAAAGGCAGAAGAATACATTCAATACAGTAGTATTGGTATTTGGCAACCCGGCTATCTAACTAGAGACCCGTGGCTTTCCGTCCTTGCTTCACAACAAGTTTGGCACAACAAATAATATTTAAAAAATCTCTAGACTATAACCTATTTAATATAGAATAAAGCCCATTAAATAATACTTAAAAAAAAATGGACTGTTGGCAAACAATTAACATGCAGATCTCGCAAACTCTATCAAAATATGCAAACTTTATAAAACATGTAACTTTATAAGATTTTTATCATTTATTTTATCTCATATGGCTAATTATGTTATTTATCTCTTTCTGCCGTGATATTAGCTGCTTGTACCCATCCATGAATACATAAAGTTCAGGACTAATTTTCAATGCATTCATCTTTGATATTGCATTACCTTCAGAAGTGACTGGCCCAGTGGATTTTTATCAAGGCTTGACCTTGACCTTATTGATCCGTTCTCTTTGTAGTTGTCTCTGCTTCGGTGAATTGATCAGTACCTATAAACTCCTTTGGTTGAGATAGTTCGATTTGGGTTTCATCTTTTTTTCAGGATTTTGATGAAGATGGTTATACTGTTTTGCTTTTTTGATAAAGGTGGTACGCTTCGGATTGTAATATATTCGATACAATAGGGTTTATAGAAATTTTGTACAACTTTAAAATAACTCTGTAAATCAATAAGGATAGAATACAATACTTAATGAATTATATATATATTAATGACATACACTTACCAGAACTGAAAATCTACCATCAATTTAGGGACAATGCCTTTACTGCAGACAACAGTTTTGTAGCCGATAGCCCTAAAGTAGTCAACCTTCTACTTGAAACGGATATCACTATAAGAAGTATACTGGCTACGCAAGAGTATTATGATACTCATGCCCATCTTGTAAAAGAAAAAAATATTCCTCAGCTTTTTGTAGCATCAAAAGCCCTCATGCAGGAGATCGTGGGACACAAAATACACCATAATTGTATGATGCATGGTATACGTCCAGAACCCACACCACTGAGTGAACTGGATGAACATATCATTATGTTGGATGAGATAAGTTCTACACAGAATATAGGTTCTATAGCAAGATCAGCGGCCGCAATAGGCATAAATTCCTATATGCTACCTACACATGGCCCACACCCCTACTCAAGACGGGCACTTAGAGTTTCTATGGGTCATATCAGTATGCTTAAAACCCATCTATATCATGACATCAAAGAAACAATTTTAAGACTCAAAGAAAATGGATACTATATCTATGCAGCAGAAGTCACTCATGACTCTACTCCTTTAGCGTCTGTAAAAGTTGTTCCAAAATGGGTACTGCTTATGGGACATGAAGGCTCAGGCTTATCAGCTGAAATCCTTGAATTATGTGATGAAGTGGTGACCATAGAGATGATGCAAGGTGTAAAAAGCTTTAATGTAGGTGTTGCAGCTTCAATTATGATGTATCAGTTTAAACACAAAAGAAATTAGAAAGTAATCACTTTCCAGTCTTCTTTCAATGCAGAAGTAAGTACTTCTCCCGTATGGATCATTTCGATGCCCAAGGAAGCTAGTTTCTCAGTCACATGATATTCATCACTGCATACGACACAACAAGAGAGTTCCACACCTGTATCTTTTATTTGAACAAGTATCTCTTGCAATTCAATATTTTCTGACAATAATTTTGCAGAGGGTCCCCATATCATCAAATGTGCTTGGTCCCAGTATCCCCTTGGAATAATGACACTTGAGTACAAAAGTACCATCTTTTTGGCTACTTCTATTTCAGCGGTACTCCAGACGATAAGTAGTTTATCCATAGTTATTCCTAGTGATGTAATGATATATTATAGTGTTTTTGAGAATATTAAAGAAGTAGGAAAGCAGTACACTATGTCATGTACTGCAATAGGTATTAATGCAAGAAATGTCTTACAGTTGTAAAGTAAAGAGAGATACCATGTTCGTTTGCAGCCTCGATGACTTCGTCATCTCTAATACTTCCACCAGGCTCTATGATCGCTTTGACACCCGCTGCAGCAGCAGCATCATACGAGTCACGGAACGGGAAAAAGGCTTCAGATGCCATTGCTGCACCGGTAACATCCAAGTCCATCTCTTTGGCTTTTTTAAGTGCACACTGGGCAGCATCCACACGTGATGTCATTCCCATACCTACCGCTACCATTGCTGAGTCTTTGACATACACCACACAGTTAGACTTTGTAAGACCAGCCACTTTCCATGCGATCTCAAGATCTTTCATCTCTTGCTCTGTAGCTGTAAGTTCTGATTTTTGCTTAGCGTTTGTACTTCGTTGTCACAGATACAGTCTGCATTTTGGTAGACAAAACCGCCATCTACATGTTTAAAGTCATGGTGTCATTTGACATCACGAATTTTGTCCCACCTTGAGCAAAAAGTTTTAGACGTTTTTTCTTTTCAAATACTTCCAGTGCTTCTGCTCAAAATCTGCTGCCATAACGACTTCCAAGAAGATCTCATTCATCTTCTCTGCAAGCTCTTTTGTCACCACACCATTCACTGCAACCACACCGCCAAAGGCAGAGACAGGATCACATTTAAGTGCTTCTGTATATGACTCCAACAATGTATCTTTAATTGCAAAACCACAAGGGTTACCATGTTTGACGATACACACCGCATTTTCATCACCGAAACCAGAAGCGATTTTCAGTGCGCCATTCACATCATTGATGTTATTGAAAGTTGCCTCACCTTTGACTGTTTGAAGTTCTTGGTAAAGTGATTGTCAAACTCGTAAAGTGCACCTTTTTGGTGTGGGTTCTCTCCATAACGTGTTTCAAATGATTTTTTACCCGTAATGAACTGGTTCTCACCAAAACCATCATTAAAACGTCCGTTCATGTAGTTTGCGATCATCGAGTCATACGCTGCTGTATGCTCAAACGCTTTGATCATAAGTCCACGTCTGAACTCACAGTATTTGTCATCATTCCAAGTGCAGTAAGTACAGTTTCATAATCATCTACATCCGTAACAATCAGTACATCGTTAAAGTTCTTTGCTGCAGAACGCACCATAGTAGGACCACCAATATCAATGTTTTCTATGATCTCATCAAAGTCTTCAGTTCTTTCGATGGTCTCTTTAAATGGATAAAGGTTCACACATACAAGGTCTATACCTTCCACACCAAGCTCTTTAGCTTGAGCTACATGCGCGTCATCACCTCTCTTATGAAGGATCCCACCATGAACATAAGGATTCAAGGTTTTTACACGTCCTTCGAAACACTCTGGAAACTTTGTCACTTCATCTATCTCAATCACTTTGACACCAGCTTCATTTAACTTCTTATAGGTTCCACCTGTTGAAATAATCTCCCAGCCTTGACTCTCTAGACCTTTAGCAAACTCTACGATACCCGCTTTATCACTTACACTTAATAACGCTCTCATTTATACCCTTATTCTTACAAATCTTGTTCTATTGTTTTAGCAAATGTATTAAAGTAAATATCTTTTACTTTTTCAAGTGAAAGCTCCACATCATTTACTCTTACTGTCTCACCGCCAACTGTACCGAGGTTTGTCACCTTGAGTCCAAGTTCCATCGCCATTCTTACGATATGTTCTACATTTTCCTTAGAAACTTCCAAAATTGCTCTACTTTGTGATTCATCGAAAATGTTTCTACTGTCGTCCAAAGAAATATCGGCTTCAACGCCTTTGTTTGAAACAGCTGCCATTTTAGAGAGTGCTATGGCTACCCCACCTACATTCACATCTTTAGCAGACTTTAAAAGTCCTTTTTTATTCGCTTCGATCACAAGATCCCAAAGTGCTAATTCAGATTGATAGTCGAACATCGGTAAAGTACCGGCCGTTTCACCATGTAGTGCTTTGATATATAATGAACCACCAAATTCACCATTGGTCTCACCTATAAGAAGAATTTGACTGCCCTCTTCCTGAAATGCAGAAGGAAGTACTTTGTTTTGATCATCGTTGAGTCCTACCATAGCTATAGCAGGTGTAGGGAATACAGAGATACCATTCGTTTCATTGTAAAGTGATACATTACCACTGACCACTGGTGTATTCAGCTCCAAACATGCCTCTTTTATACCCTCACACCCTTGTGCAAATTGCCACATGACTTCAGGGTTTTCCGGATTACCATAGTTTAGACAGTCCGTGATAGAAAGTGGTCTAGCACCTGACATTGCAACATTACGCCCCGCCTCTACCACAGCAAGCGCAGCACCCTTTTTTGGGTCGATGTAACAATAACGAGGATTACAGTCGGAACTCATAGCCAAAGCTTTCCCATTCTCTTTGATACGGATACAAGAAGCATCTAAACTCCCTGGTCCCTTGGTTGTGTTTGTTTGCACCATAGAGTCATACTGGTTATATACCCATGCTTTATCTGAAACCTCAATGTTTGAAAGCAGTGTCTCATACGCTTCCTGATTTTCCACAGCAGGATAGCTCTCAACGGTTTTAGCATTCACTTCATCTAAGTATGCAGGTCTTGCTACGGGTCTGTCCAGGACCGGTGCTTCTTCACTCACTGGTGCGATAGGCATATCAGCACACTTTTCACCATGCCACATCAATTCCATACGTGCTGTATCTGTTACTTCACCGATCACGGCTACATCCAATTCCCATTTTTCAAAGATATCAATGATCGCCTGTTCACTACCTTTTTTCGCACAGATCAGCATACGTTCTTGAGACTCAGAAAGCATGAAATCATACGGTGTCATACCCTCTTCTCTCGCAGGGACTTTATCTAAGTGCATGATAAGACCTGCACCTGTTTTACCAGCCATTTCGAATGCGGAAGAAGTAAGCCCTGCTGCACCCATATCTTGTATACCTACCACATGGTCTGTCTTGAAAAGTTCCAAGCATGCTTCAAGAAGAAGTTTTTCAGTAAATGGATCACCCACCTGCACTGTTGGACGAAGTGACTTTGACTCTTCTGTAAAACTGTCTGAACTCATTACCGCACCACCAAGACCATCGCGACCTGTTTTAGAGCCTACATACATTACAGAGTTACCTATACCTGAAGCAACACCCAAAAAGATCTCATCTGATTTTACCAATCCAAGGGAAAAGGCATTGACAAGAATATTTCCATTGTAAGATTCATCAAAACTCACTTCACCGCCAATGGTAGGAACACCCATACAGTTTCCATAAGATCCAATACCATCGACCACACCACGCACAAGATGTCTTTGGTACTTTGCAATATCACTGTCACCATTGACCGTACCAAAACGAAGAGCATTTAAGTTTGCGACCGGTCTAGCCCCCATGGTAAAAATATCTCTAAGTATTCCTCCAACACCCGTTGCGGCACCTTGAAAAGGTTCTATAAATGATGGGTGGTTATGACTTTCCATTTTGAACACAGCTGCCATACCCTCACCTATGTCGATAACACCTGCATTTTCACCTGGTCCCTGTATGACCCATGGTGCCTCTGTAGGAAATCCTCTAAGGTACTTTGTACTTGACTTGTATGAACAGTGTTCAGACCACATTGCAGAAAAAATACCTATTTCTACAATATTTGGATGACGACCGTCTAAGATACGTAAGATATCTTCATACTCTTCCTTGCTAAGTTTATGATTTTTTAAAACTTCATCTAGATTTTCAATAGGCTGTGACATATAGTGCGTCCTTTAAGGCGATAATTAAGGGTATTATTTTACTAAAAAAGTACTAAATAAGGGTTGAATCTATGATCTAATGACCCCTATAGTCTCGATAGCTGCAATACCGGAATAGATCTAGCTTAACCAATTAGATCCAAACTAGGCTCACTTGAAGTAGGATATGCAAAAATCATTTTTTCCAAGTCATTAAGAACAAGATTCGCATTCATTGCAATAAAAACTGATGTATTGATTCTGCTGCATGATTTCCAATGATCTTAGCTCCCAAAATCAAAGATCCTTGTTCATCATATAGGACTTTAATAAATTCACTGTCATCACTTTTGATTTTTGCTTTTGCATTAGTTTTGAAAAAGAGTTTTTTATTTTTAAACTTGATTCCATTTTCCTTTAAAACTTTCTCACTCTTACGATAAGCAAGTTTACTTAAATGATTTTATTTGGAGGGTTCATGTACAAAGTAGTAACACACTATTAATTAATGAAAAGGTACAATACATACAATGAAATTAAAGAGGTAACCTATGGACAAAATACTACAAATGCTAAAACTTCAGCAGCAGCTTAATGATGCAACCAATGGTGAAGGTTGGGAAAAAGGGACCACCAAGAACGGTAAACCAATTGACTGGAAACGTTGTACTTATTTGGAGTGTGCAGAACTCATTGAGTCCTACCCTTGGAAACACTGGAAAAACATAGATGCCAAACCTGATTATGCAAATATCCAAATAGAAGCTGTTGATATCTGGCACTTCATCATGTCACAAGGTCTTGAAGACTATAAGATGAAAAAACTCGGATGCATTGATACATTGTCAAGAAATATTTCCAAATTACCTAACTTTCAATACTTTTTAGGCGATATCACGCCTACAACAAAGGATTATTATGCGCAGATCGAAGTAGTTGAACACTTAATGAAAACGATTTTTTGCGAGGAGTCTACAGAAAAACTTATGGAAGCTTTTATCGATGTGGCGGTACAGTCTGGACTCAATCTTGATGCGCTGTATAAACTTTATGTGGGAAAGAACATCTTAAACCAGTTCAGACAAGACCATGGCTATAAAGAAGGTACCTACATCAAAATATGGAATGGTGAAGAAGATAACGTCACCATGCAACGTGTGCTTGAAGAAAATGAAGATGTGACTCCAGATGAGCTTTATAATGCACTTGAAGAAGCTTACCCACAAGGGTAAGCAAGGATTGCATTAATCTATCATCCTTGTCAGGTCTTGATTGACTATTTGATTTCCACGGTACACTCACTTTAGTGGCTATACGTATATTTTTCATACTGTCATACCCACACTCTTCTCCACATTTAACCGTACCTATAAGATAATAACTTCCTGATGGCACACCATAAAATGCAAATTTTCCATTCTTATCTGAGGCTGTAAATTTTAAGTAATTAAAGAGTCTTGGATCAGCTTCTTGCATTTTATATCCACCTAGATAACTCTCTTCATACCATTGTTCTGAATAGCTTGTGATAGGATTTAAATAGAGTCGTGTACTATTCACCCAATACACGTTTATCAATATTATAGGCATCCTGCACATAAATTGTACCCTTGACTGTCCCTCTTCCTGTTCTCGCCAAACGATAATACTCTGACTCAGGGAATGCAATACGTTCCAGTTTATTTTCTTCACCATCTTCTATGATCATCATTTCGGATTCTGTCAGATTGTCATCAGACATATTTACATCATCTGCACTGCTTACATCACCCCAAAACTTTTTATTTTTATTTTTATTTACGTGTATGTCAGGCTGAACACATCCTGTAAATAAGTACATTGACATCAATGACATTAAAATTATAGTGACGATTTTAAACATGGGATACCCTTTATTCATAATTTTTGTATTATACACAATAAACTTTACTATCATCTATTGGCAACTTTTCTTTTTAAGTATTTTTTTCAAAAAACTTCTTGCATCATCATTCCCTGAAAAGGCAGCCTTCTGATACCAAAAAGCTGCTTTTTGACAACTTTTCTTTACCGCATATCCTTTTTGATATCGTTTTGCAAGATGATGCTGTGCTTCAGCTTCACCCTCTTTTGCAAATCGATGCAAGTGCTTTACTTTTCTTTTTTCACCTTTATAATACTTGATCGTATTAAAGATAAACCAGACAGTAAAAATAAACAATACTAATATAATATAGAGTTCTATATTTTCAATATCATTAAAATATTCAACTATTTGCATCTTATTTTCCTAAACAAAATTCACCGAACATTTTGTCCAGTATTTCTTCACTGTCATAAGGCTTAGAGATAGATGAGATTGACTTGACGGCCTCTTGCAAATGGTAAGAAAAGAACTCCAACTCTCCATCCATAAGAGGCATTTTCGCTTCTTCTATAGAAATCTTTGCCTTATTCACAGCTTCGATCTGTCTGGCCGAAATAAGCATAAGCTCCTCTCCTTCTCCAATACCATCTAACATCTTTTCTAGCTTTTCTGTTAGTCTTACAAAAGCTTTTTTTGCACTCACTTCCAATATATCATACGCTTTGAAGTTTATTGGTATCAAATACCCTCTCAAGGTCTGACTTATTCAGTGCAACAACAATATGCTTATCCTCCACTGCCTCAAGAATTGAAACGATCTTTTCGTCCTCTTCATCAAATGCACGGGAACTGTCAAAAAGTGCCACAATAATATCTGCGTCTTCAACTGAAGAGAGAGAACGTTCTATACCAATCTTCTCTATAGTGTCATCCGATTCTCGGATGCCTGCTGTATCTACTAACCTGATGATATGAGAACCTATACGTACCTGCTCTTCAATCGTGTCTCTTGTCGTCCCAGCGATATCACTGACGATAGCTCTGTCATAGGAAAGCAAAGCATTGAGTAAAGAACTTTTACCCACATTTGGTTTTCCTATGATAGCAACTTTAAACCCTTCTATAAGTCCTCTTCTTCTATGGCTTGCATCAACGATCTGTTCTATTTACAGAGTAGCCCATCGAGTTGTGTACGTGATACTCTTCATAATATCATCAGGTATATCTTCTTCTGCATAATCGATCATCACTTCAGAATACGCCAAAGACCTCAACAGTGCATCCCTGCTCTCATCCACAAAAGTTTTGAGTTCACCTTTCATCTGTTTGGCCAGAATTTTCGCTGCATCTACACTTTTGGCTTCTATCAATTTTGAAATTGCTTCTGCTTCTGTGAGATCTATTTTACCATTCAGAAAAGCACGTTTGGAAAATTCACCGGGCTCTGCAAGTCTTACGCCATAAGTAGTGATAGTATCTAAGTATCTCCTGTGCAACGATCATTCCTCCATGACATTGGAACTCTACTATCTCTTCCCCTGTAAAACTATGTGGCGCTGCAAAATATATCATAATGGCATGGTCTATCAGTTCATTATTGACATTATAGAGGGAAGTAAGGTGTGCGTGTCGTGGGTTAATGTTTTCTAACTGGGAGATCTTATGTGCTATCTCTAATGCAGCATCTCCACTTACCCTGATAATAGAGATAGAAGAGACACCATGTGCCGTAGCAATGGCAGCTATTGAGTTATGCATGGGTCTTATTGTTATTAAATTCGTTGATCACAACAAATTTTTTACCTTCTCTGGCCTGTTTTAACTGCCACATACTTATCAGGAAATCTTTCACGCAATTGTTCAAGTGCAATTTGTACCAAAATACCGTCAAGGAAACGGGTTTTTCCTTTTCCCTCTTTTTCAACATTTTCAATGACAGGCTTAATATATTTACGTATCATCTCTTGTTGCGTCGTTAGAAATTCTGCGATTTCAAGTTTAATGAAAAGTTCATATTTTGTATGTAACCAATTAAAGATCATATAAGAGAGTGCATTATAGCGATATCCTTCTTTTCCTATAAGAAGTGCTGCATCATTACCATCTATGAATATAAGTGCTGTGTTATCTCTTACATCCACTTCAACCACATCGATATCAAAACAAGAGTGAGAAAGAAGCTCTTTAAGTTGATCTTCTATCATCATTGCCAACTCATCATAAACAACCGTTTCTTCTTCAAATTCTTCCAGATCATCTTCAAGTTGGTCCACTTCAAAGAAGCTGTCTACAATAGCATCTTTTTCAATTTTAGGTTCATCTGCAGGCTTTTTTGCGTAGTTCTTCTTCTTTAACAGTTGCGATGATTTCAGAAGCAACACTCTCTTCTACACTTGGAAGATCCATTGTTTCTTTTTTCTCTTCATGCTTTGGGGAGATCTTATTGCATGCTGCAACAATAATTGCATTTTTTTTCAAAAGACCAAAGAGTCCTTTGGAAGGATGCTGCATCACTTCAGATTGAAGTTCAGAGATAGAACATTCCAACATCTGTGAGGCTTTTTCATATGCTTCTTCCAGTGTTGGTGCTTCAACCCTTCTCATCAACTAGTCCTTAGATTTTTTATGCGCTGCGATGGCTGCAGCTTTCTGTTTTTCATACATATGGTTGATAAAGTATTGTTGTGCAATAGTAAACAAGTTGTTCACCAACCAGTACAATACTAGACCTGATGGGAAGTAAACAAAGAACACTGTCATGATCACAGGGAACCATTTAAAGATCTTTTCTTGCAACGGATCGGTAAAGTTACTTGGCGTGATCTTTTGCTGGAACCACATAGATGCACCCATCAGAACAGGAAGCACAAAGTACGGATCCATTACTGCAAAGTTTTCTATCCAAAGGATCCACGCTGCCCCCTGTAATTCATCTGCATTCAGAAGTACACGGTACAGCGCAAAAAAAACAGGGATTTGCAGGATCAAAGGCAGACAACCACCCATTGGATTGGCACCATGTTTTTTATACATTTCCATCATCTGTGCATTCATTTTTGCAGGATCACCCTTATACTTCTCTTTGATATCTTTCATTTTAGGTGCAAGTCTTTAAGCTTTTGCATAGACATCATACCTTTGTACGAAAGTGGGAATAAGCACAAGTTTTACCAATAACGTAAAGAGGATGATCGCCCATCCCCAGTTACCTATATAATCATTGATCCAAGAGCAGTACTTTAAAGAACGGTTTTGCAAGAAATGAGAACCATCCAAACTCAATAGCATCTGTAAGTTCTGGATGGATCGCTCTTAATATTTTCTCTTCTTTTGGTCCAATATAGGCATTTAACGTGTAATGTATCTGTACCCTGTACAAAAATAAGAGGATCACCGTTTGCTTCTTTTAAGATGGAAACATTTAATCCTTTCTCAAAATCGAAGAACATTGAAGCGACATATCGGTCAAAAGCAGAAGCTATTTTTGCATTTTGAAACTTTTCATACCCTTCGGCATCACCATCTTCAATAGTAGTGATAATGTCATCCGCACCTTTTACCAAAGCTCCTCTAACAAGCATATACATTGAGTGGTCTGCATCAGGTCTATGTCCAGGAGTAATGAAGTATGGTGTAGATGCAGAAGTTGCTACAGTTACACTGTACTCTCCTGTAGGTTTGAAGGTGATCTTTTTTGGTCAATGTCACAGATGAAAGTGTTTGTGTAAGTGTCACAGTTTGTGCACCGTTGTTTAGATCTATCGTATTACTTCCTGTATTGACATAAGGTGTTTTAAATGCTTCTTCATTCAGTTTTACATCTGAAAATCTTACTTCCAGTGGCTTCACTTTATTCACATTAAGCATCTTTAAATTATTGCCTTCCTCATCATGATACTTTGTTTCTAATAATTCCACTTGAGAAATACGTCCAAACTCATCAATTCTCATCATATAATTATCAGATTTTACAGTCACCAAATGTAGATGCCATTTGCACTGGAGCACTTGCAGCTTAACATTCAGTACCACTTGATGTAGGTGCATGTCTGTATTTGTTGCTGTTTCTACTGTAGGGGTTTGATGTGTAGTAGCTAGATGTTTGTGTTCAGTTCTTGGAGGCTGTTGCAGGCGGGAAAAAGTAACTATAACCTATAAATACAAAGAAAGAAAGTGCCAGTGCCAGAAGAAGTCGTTTATTTAAATCTTGTTGTTCCAAAATTATGCCTTTTATAATATATCATTGATAGTATAGTGTTATATGTGTTAAATTATGTTGCAGTACACTTCTTCAGTGCATGTAGGTATGCTTTACGAGTCACAGAATAGTTTTCTTCAATCAGTGCAGGTTTTGCAACCAGTACGTAACTGCCTTAGGGATAAATGTCTATATTTTCAATGAAATGTGCTCTTAACAAACGCTTTGCTCTGTTTCGATGAACTGCATTTCCAATTTTTTTAGAGGCTACAAAACCTACTTTGTACTCATCACTTTTTTTAAAGAAAAGTACAAAATAAGATGTATGCCATGTTTTGGTGGAGTGTTTATACACCCCATTAAACTCTTTACTAGTTTTGATCCTAGTAAAATGTTTTATTGAACTGATGGTTTTCCTACCAGAAGTTTTATACAGCTAGTCTTTTTCTACCCTTAGCTCTTCTTGCAGAAATTACTTTTCTACCATTTTTAGTTTTCATTCTTGTTCTAAATCCGTGTGTTCTTTTTCTTGGTGTACTATGAGGTTGGTATGTTCTTTTCATTCCGAATCATCCTTAATAAATTTTAAACCGGCATTAGCTGCGGTATATTTGGTCGGAATTTTACACTAAAATCCCTTAAAATCGTCTAATTAATTAAGACTTCTAAATACAATCTCATTCGCCTGATTTCATGTTTACTTTTTATATAAGTTTCAATGAATTTTAGGATCACTTTTTTAGGACTATAATGTGTGATTCTTATTTCAAGTTCAGTACAATAAATATCTCTACCATTATCCAATTGGATGTTACGAATAATTCTCTCTGCAAAGTGATATCCTCCGTCAACTTTTGTGTCCTGACAAAGCATGCATACAGAGAATCTTCTTTATCGATTTCAAACAATATATCGGTATCGCGTTTTTCTCTCTCAAGTAATAGCTCCAAATCTATATCTTTTGCTGATATAAGCATAAGTACAAAAGAATGCTCATCCTCATGATTCCATAAGATAATAAACAATATCCATAGTAGTAGTAAGCTTGTTCTAACATTTTTGCAGCAAGTTGTATATCATTACCGTTAAATCTTAAATTCTTTGTACGATTTTCATTTTCTCTTGTACTCCATGATTCTCTCCCCTTTTCGATATTTTCATATATTATATTTCTTGATTATATCAAAATATTTTAGCTTCTATTGCTATAATCTCTTATGAATATAAAAATACTAAATAATTTACCTTCACCTTGTTGGCTACTTGAAGAAAAACACTACAAAAAAACCTTGAATTATTCAAACTATCAAAGAGAAAGCGGCAGCAAAAGTATTCTTGGCACTTAAAGGCTATGCCTTATGGAAAAGTTTTCCGTTGATCAAACCCTATCTTGACGGATGCTGTGCCTCCGGTCTGCATGAAGCCAAACTTGCTGATGAAACATTTTCCAAAGAAGTACATACCTACTCTCCTGCATTTAAAGAAGAAGAAATAGATGAAATAGCCAGGATATCCCATCATCTGGTCTTTAACTCACCTGCGCAGTTTATCGCTTTGCATCACAGGCAAAAACCATAAACCCAAAACTCTCTCTGGGATCTTCGTGTCAATCCTGAATATTCAGAGTCACCCAAAGAGATATACAATCCTTGCGGACTCTATTCCAGACTTGGTACAACCTTGGAAAATATGGATGAGAGTATACTGGAACACTGTGACGGTTTACATTTTCATGCACTTTGTGAACAAGACAGTGATGCCCT
This sequence comes from Sulfurovaceae bacterium, assembly GCA_963785375.1. GTDB lineage: Bacteria > Campylobacterota > Campylobacteria > Campylobacterales > Sulfurovaceae > Sulfurovum. The sequence continues at coordinate 379,861 of CAWAVD010000004.1, read as the reverse complement.
TGAAAATGTACTTAAAAACTTTGAAGAAAAGTTTGGCATCCTATATACCCAATATGAAATGGATCAACTTTGGCGGAGGACATCATATCACACGTAAAGGGTATGATACAGAGAAACTCATTACGACTTATTAATAACTTTAAAAAGAAATATAATGTAGAAGTCTATCTTGAGCCAGGAGAAGCGATCGGCTGGGAGACAGGTACACTTATCACCACAGTACTGGATATCGTACATAATGGTATGGATATCGCTCATCTTAGACTCTTCTGCAGAAGCACATATGCCTGACACTATCATCATGCCTTACCGTGCAGATGTACGCGGTGCAGGAAAGGCAGGAGAAAAAGCATATACCTACCGTCTGGCAGGTAATACCTGTTTGGCTGGAGATATCATGGGAGACTACAGTTTTGATACTCCCCTCAACATAGGAGATAAAATTATCTTTGAAGATCAAATGCACTATACCATGGTTAAAGCGACTACGTTTAATGGTGTTAAACTTCCCTCTATTGCTATACAAAGAAAGATGGAACAATAGAAGTCTTACGGGAATTTGGCATATGAAGATTTTAAAAATAGGCTCTCTTAGCAGATCACCTTTTAAGAAATCAAAATGTTTACTCTCTATGTATCATCCTCTACGATTCTCTCTTCAAAATACTCTTGTAAAAGTAGATTTAAGCTCTCTAACTCTATAGGTTTTGAAAGATAACTATCCATCCCTGCACCCATATACATCTCTCTATCTCCAGTAAGTGCATTTGCCGTTAAAGCAACAATAGGAATATGTGTTTTATCGTTATTTCTTTCATAACTCAAAATCTTCCCAGTTGCTTCCATACCACCCATCACCGGCATTTCAATATCCATAAATATCATATCATATTCATTTTAAATGCGTGGTCAAGGGCCTCTTGTCCATTATTTGCAATTGTTACTTCTATCCAAGTCTATTAAGCACATGAAGTATCAACTTTTGATTGATAAGATTATCTTCTGCAACCAATACATGTACGTTGTCAAAGATAATCTTTTTCTTCGCTCTCTGAAAGTTCCTCTTTATCATTCAATATTTTAAGTGTTTTTGTAAAAGTTAATCGGCTTATACACTATATTCGATCAATACGTGATTTATATCGCTTTAAATTTCTCTTTTGATCTCCTGTAGACATCAGTACTATTTTTGTGTCAAAATCTAAGAACTTTTCAATTTCATCTCCCTCTATAACGGAACTTATGGTCAATAAAAAGAATATCTGGAAGGTCGAACCACCTCTTTTAACGCTAACAAGGATTTATCCGTATAATGTTTTATTTTTGCTCCAGTATAAGCAATATATGCTTCAAGATTCTTATTGATATAATATTCTGTATCAATATGTGGATTAAGAATACCAACCGTGCAGGAACTCATATCATCACTTCTCTTCTTTTAGCTTTTTCAGGCTTCTTAAATACTAAAGTAAAATAGAAAGTTGAACCTTCATTTTGAACACTTCTGATTTTTATTTTTCCGCCCATCAGTTCAACCAATCTTCCTGAAATTGAAAGTCCCTAAACCAGTACCACCATACTTTCTGCTTGTACTGACATCAGCTTGTGAAAAAGCCTTAAATATATTCTTCTTCTGCTCTCCGTAATACCGATACCTGTATCAGAAACTGAAAACCTCACTTCCACACTATCAGGACTTTCAGAGAGCTTTTCAATGTTTACGTTCACTTCACCGTTCTTGGATGTAAACTTAATCGCATTACTGACAAGGTTCACAATTACCTGAGAGATCTTGGTAGGATCGCCTATGCAGTAATGTAGGCAGCTGGGGATCCAAAAAGATATTAAAATCAATATTCTCTTCTGCTGCCTTAGCAGCATATGACTCAACTGCTGCTTCAAAACTATCCATTGGATCAAATTCTATACTTTCAAGCTCAATCTTCTGTGCCTTAATCTTAGAGAGGTCAAGAATATCATTGACTATCGTCAAAAGATTTGCACCACTCTTCTCTATGACTGAGATAAACTCTTCTCTCTCCTCTTTCGAATCTGTTTCTTTCAGTAATTGTGTAAATCCAAGAATACCATTAAGTGGTGTACGTATCTCGTGAGACATACTTGCAAGAAAAAGATCTTTTGTCTGATTGGCATCTTTAATCGCTTGGATCAAAAATTTATAGATATGGTCAGACTTCCCGTTCTCGATCAATCTTTGAATCTCTTGTTGTTGATTTTTGTTAAAAATCAACTCTAGATCTTTTAAAGTATCTTGAGAAAGCTGTTTATCTTTCTGTATCTTACAATAGATGAAAAAAAGTCTAAACAGTAACAAAAAGTAATATAAGACTCCCGATTCCATACGCATACCATTATTTTCTGCTTTGTGCTATAATACTTCTTGTTCTGCATTTTTAATCTCAGTATGCAGTAATGACTGTACCTGCGTAATGTAGTCCATCTTTTCTTTTATCTTATTTTGCCACCCCGCAACAGAAACCGAATATTTTCCTCTTCTAGCTTCAGCTAAAATCATCTCACGTTCACTTGAATATGATAGAATTAAACTCTTCTTCTGAAAGTATTTCATCAATTTTCAATGCCACTACTGTCATCTACAGTATCATTGAGGTAAGATATCTTTACTCATCACTTGCTTCCAAAGTAAAATATCTTCATCACTCATTGTTGTTGATCCAAGTAAATAAAATTGATAATTGTATTCTCTAATACACTGTTCTCTTTGATCTTTGTATAATTCTTATATGTTGATAAATACCTTTCAATCTCTTCTGAGCTTTCGGCTATATAAAGATCTTCTAGTATCTTCAACAATAATCCAAAGATCTTATTATGGTAAGCATGAAAAAGAATACTTTTATAATCATCATCTACATGATCCACATCTCTCCTCAACTTATCCAGTTCCGTAGCAATCATTTTGATCTGTTTACGATACTTCGAATATACCCTGTTATCTTTTACAAATGTATCCAATTCTCTTAAAGTATGATCGACATCCGATCTTACTTTTTGAAGCTGCTGAAAGTTCCTTTTCTCTTGTGAAACTAAATATGTAACACTATTAATTCTCTCGGATTCCAGCTGTTTCAACACAGATTCCAGCTGTTTCAAAAAAGGTGATAGCTTATTGTCGCTTTGTACAGTAATATAACGTTGATAGGAAAGATATGTATGATAAGATGCGATCCCCAATGCTAATATCATTATGATGGTAAGCAGATAAACTGTCATTTTGTTCTTTAATATCTTCATGCTGATCCTTTATTTTTTCTATAGCTATATGTTAAAAATCCCTTTTGTAGATAATGTCGTAGGAGAAAGATTCTTCACTTGCACCAAAAATACTTTCTGTATGCCGTCCATGCTCATACTTGAGTTTCACGCTTGAAATCTCGTCATTGACATAGATGACCGTTATCTCATCTGTCAGTTTCTTACCTACTTCAATACTATTACCCACACCCAACACCAGATGATCTATCTGAACACCCAGGTTTGAAAGCGCTGACTTTGCCATAGCTCCTCCCATCATCTTCATCATATCTTGACCAGTATTGGTACCTGCTCCACCTTCTGAATCAAATAAAATGATTGATAAAATTTGCTCTTTGGTCAAAGAAGGTTTGGATGAAAAATTAATGTTTGGTATATCTGCAGAACCTGTGATCATAATCGTGATAAGATGATTCAGAGACTTATATTTTACACTTATCTCAAGCAGTGGTTTATTAGGGTTACCTGTAAAATGGATATAACTTTTATCTAAAACGAATCTCTTGCCCTCAAAATTATAGCTTCCCCCTTTCAATATCTCTACTGAACCCAATACCATCAATTCTGACTTTTCTGCTTTATAAACACTGAGATCTACTGAAGCTTCTATGTCGACATCCCCTTTTTTATAGATAAGCGGTTTTTGTGTTTTTATCTGGACTGAGGCACTAAGATTATCCATAAATGGACTAGCTTCATTGTCTTTCATATCCTGAACAATAATGATATCGCTATCAGAAGCATATGTTTTTTGACTTAGGTCATAATGGATATTACCCCCTAAAAGAATGATCTCTCCATTCACAGATGTCTTATTCCCGTCCAACAGAGTTTTAATATCTATTTTGCTCTCCAGATCAACGATCTCATGGACTATACGTAATTGTTCAGCTTCTGCATCAATACTTCCTTTACTGGAATTAAGATCGTAGTCCCCGACTACTTTCAACTCATCATTTAGCCAAAAAGGGTCAATCGTCACATTCGAATCATTAAACAGAATGGTGGAGGGTTTAGTAGAAAATATTTTTTGACCTGCATATGTCAGAGCATAACGATCCAATACTATTTTTTGATCTTGTAGATTCACTGCCAGATCGATATCATTCACATAATGTTGTGTTTTAGCATCTGCTTCATACATGAGCTGAGGTGACTTTAGTAAAATATCTACTGTTTTCAATTCCGTAAGTTCGACAGATATATCGGCACTACCTTCGACAACAGGGATCTCTTTTAAAGTATAGATACTTTGAATGCTTTGGCTTAAAGCCTTCATGGAGTTGATCTTAGTATGCACTGTTATTTTTTCATCCACTATACCGGATATATTAGCATTTAACCCACCTAATGTCACTTCACCATCCACTCTTGTACTGTTTAGATCATAGTGTGCATTGGCACTTAAAGTGCCTGCGGAAACCAGACTCTGGACGCTACCATCCATCAATTCAACATCGGCCTTGATAGGATTTAAGCTGTCCCACTTTAATTCTTCACTATAAGCTCGTAAAAGTGACCCTTCCGTGATATAACTGAGCGTTTTTACCTGCAATGCTTCCTTATAACTTACATTTGCATCTATATTCATCACATTGGAGTCTATTTTCACATAGCCTCCCAGCGTGCCATTCTCTTCAAAACTCAATGGTGCCTCTATGACAATATCGGCTTTGGTTTGGTTCAACTCTTCAGGAAGTTCTATAAATTCATTGAGCAGCAGTGTCTCTTTGTTTTCTAAATGCAGTAGCGCTGTTTTAAAATCAGATGATGTAAATGATCCTTGAAGGTTATCAGACTCTATGTCTGTTTTTACACTATGATCATCTCCTTCATAAGTGATATGTAAATTATTCAGAGGTTTTACGAATTTTGCATCTACACCTGTGATCTGTTGAGCATGTACCTCTCCGCTATAATGTATAGTCCCATCCATAGTAAAGAGATTGGTCACCAAAACATCTTTTGCATACGGTGTGGTCAACAATAAATTACTCTTAGCATTCACACTGTTTTTTTCAATATCATACTGCACATTAACATGTAGGTTGTCTATATCAAGATTAAATTCATTTTCATTGGCTTTAAGTATCTGTTCCATCTTTATCTGCAGATCAGCGCTTACCAATGTTTCAGAAACATTTAGATCTAAAACAATATCACCCACAGCCTCTCTTCTTATAGGTAGTTCATAGAATGTAAAGAGTTCTTTTTTAGGTTTGAAATCCACTTTTCCTATAAGCTTGTTATTCTTCACCTTCGTTTTATACTGTATATCACTGAGGTTTGTACTACTGTTCAAATTCAGGTTCGCCTTTTGAAGTATAAGCTTCTCTACATCAAAAACAGCGTTGCTTCCACTTAAACTAAGAGTCCTGATATCTACAGGTTTATATACAAGAGGCAGTAAACTGACCTCTAATTTTTTTAGGTGTACCCATTTAGGGACAAGTGGATGCAATGGTGCATCATTGCTGGCATTCATTTCATTCGCAACAAGTGTATCGCTTTCCTCACTTATATTACTCTCATTACTGTCAGGCACAAAAAGTGTTTGCAGTGCAAGCGCATCAATATCTTTTACAGTCAACTCTTTTACATTGACATGACCATCTTTTAAACTTGCATCCAAAACGATATCCGTGACATTTGTGTCTACACGGAGACTTAATTTACGTATATCCAAATCATCATTTGTGTATCCTACACCTTTTACATCCAACATCACATTTGAAACATTGATACCCTGTTCAACAAAAGGTTCAAGACTAACGGATAGGTGATCCACCTTCACACCGATATCAACAGCATCACCACTGCTGCTCTCCTCACTCTCATTATTTTCGACCGAAGAGAAAGAGGAGATCAATGTCTTGATCGTATCAACATTGGCTTTATCTACTAGAAGTGTATTGACTATAATGGTTTTTTTAAAGAGTCCAGCAGGGTTCCATTTCACAGTAATATGTTTGGCAAGAGAATCTTGATTATAGGCCAGATCTTCTATCTTCACTCCCGTAATTACATTCCCATGGATCCGACTAAAGGTGATGTTATAATCAGGTGCAAACGTATTGGCCGCTTTTCTCACCACTGCAGCAGAGTTTACGATAAAATAAAGAAGAAGTCCTAATACTATAGCCGTAATCAACAGATACACAATGACTTTTCTTATCCAGAGTAACGGCCCATAGAGTAATAAATCTTTCAAAATGATTGTCCTATCTGAAATAAAATCCCATATTGAGAAGTATCATTGACATTAAACCCAACATCCAGTTTAAATGGTCCTATCGGTGTCATATACCTAACCCCTGCACCAGCGGAAGTAATGATCTCACCTTTGAAATTATAACTTTCATCTGTCAGCATCGTGTTATCTGTAAAAACAGCGCCATAGATATCACCCAAAAGAGGGTAATCCGCTTCCAGAGAAAGGTTGGCCATGGTTGAAGCTCCGCTGATGGTATATTCTGTTGGAGAGGTGATCACACCGATCTCTCTGAAACCGTATGCACGGTTAGAATATGAACCTCCACCGAAAAAATACTTCGATTCAGGCAGACCATCATCAGTTGAAACATCCACGATACCCACTTTACCTACAGCAGCAAGTGTAAGGTCGGAAAATGTATGAATAATTCTTCCTTCAAACAATGTTTTTAAATATACACTGGCTTCCTCATCATAGGAAAGTCCAAATTCACCGTAAGCAGAAAGGTAATAACCGTATTTTGGATTCAGTTTAGAATCTCTTGCATCATAAATGAAATCAACAAAAGGATATAAAAGAGGGAAAGTGCCTTCATTTACAGCACGCGACAATTCATCTCCCGGATCAAGGTTATCGAATTCGCTAATGATAATATTTTCTAAAGCAACACCAGCTCTTAAAGTGATCCTTTTCTCCTGATATTCCAAATATCCTCTGACAAATGTTTTTTCCTCCCTAAATCCTTCAAATTCCAAATTGGAGTATCCCAACCTTCCCCCAAGGTCACCGTTATAATCAAAAATATTGATAAATGCCGGTTTAAAATAACTCAACATAACCATTTGCTCCCTTTGGGACCAAGAAGCTTTAAAAGTGATACTCTGGGCATTATCCATAAAATTATGTTTAGTGATCTCCCCAAGAACACGCATCCCTACATAAGTATCATAGCCTGCACCAGCTTCCAGCTGATAAGGCTTTTCCATCTCAGTAAATGTAATATCTACAGGAACAACATTATAAAATTTTCTATCTACATCAATGAGCACACTGTCAAATGCATTTAACCCATAAAGCTTATTGGATGTATCCTGAATAAGTTCAGTACTGTATCTTACACCCTCTTTGGCTTTCACACGAGATTGCACAACATTCTCATCTATTGTTTTCAACCCTGATGTTGTCAATTTTCCAAAAGTACACACGCCGCCTTTATGCAATCTGTAATTTAGATCGACTGTATGCAGATCAAGGTCTACATATGCTTTACTGTCAAGATCATAACTACAATGCCCATCCTTGAGCAGCTTCGCAATAATGTTGCTTTTTATCGATATGAATCTTTCAGCCCTAAAAATGTCACCTTTTTGCATAGTGATCAAAGAAGATATATTATAGTCACTCGATATATTAATATCTCTCACTCTCACAGGTTCATTTTCACTGATAGAAACGAATATGGTAGTGTTCGTCTCTCTGATGGTAAAATTAGCGTCATAAAACCCTTCAGAGTCATAAAAACTTTTTATGGAAGGCGCTAAAGAAGAAAGCAGTTTATCTTTGATACGCGGCGTATCGTCTTTCCAAAATTGAAAGAAACTTGGTGTGTCAACACCTAAAGCGTCTTGCAGGTCAGATTCCTCAAAATGCTTTTGACCTGTGAAATATATCTCATGTGTAGGGAGCACTATTTCTTCAGAGAAAAGAAAAGTAAACATACATAGTGTCATTAAAATTTTAAACATATGATACTTCAACGCTTCTCCTCATAAAATATTTTTTGATCTAACTCAACAAGTCTTTTACACTTTGCAAAGGATCTTTCCCTTTTTCTATCATAGCATAGACCTCTTGAGCTATAGGAAGATAGATCTCTTTCTCTTTTGAAATTTTATAGATGGCTTTGGCCGTAGGTACACCTTCAGCGACTTCGCCTAGCTCTTCTAAGATCTCATCCATACTCTTGCCTTTGGCAATGCCGATTCCTACACGATAGTTACGTGAAAGTGTCGAGCTTGCAGTAAGAAAAAGGTCACCTGCCCCACCCAAAGACAGAAATGTTTCTGTTCTTGCACCAAATGCTTCTCCAAAGCGTGTCATCTCAACCAGTCCTCTTGAGATCAATGCTGCTCTGGCATTGTTGCCCAATCCTAAACCATCGCACACACCACCGGCGATTGCAATGACATTTTTATAGGCACCTGAAATTTCTGCACCTATCACATCGTCATCCACATAGCCTTTAATGAAACCAGGCAATGCATCTGCATACGTTTGTGCCAGTTTCAGATTGCTTGAACTTATTTTAAGTGCCGTAGGAAGAGACTGCTGTACTTCTGCTGCGAAAGAAGGACCTGAGATGAATGCCAGCCTATCTGCCGAAACGAATGCACCATACACTTCATTGAGAAATGCACCGGTACTTGTCTCTATTCCCTTCGCTGCGACAAGTATCTTTTGTCCATGGTCTACAAAGTTTTCTTCCATCCATGCACGGACGAACTGTGCAGGTATGGCCATGATCAAATATTCACATTTTAAAGCTTCCCCCATAGGCACGAAGTTGTCCAAATCCTTAGTGTGACGGGAAGAGATGACCACATCATTATTTTGCCTATAGGCATGATTCAATGCCTGTCCCCATTTACCCGCTCCTATAATGGCTAGTTTCATTTGTCTATCCTTCTTACATTATTTTCAATCATTTCAACAAACTGAGACGCACTCTCTTCATACATATCAAATATTTTACTTACCCCTGCTAAAAGTAGTTTTCTATTGTCTTCTTTACTGTCAGAGAGTGCCACTATCTCATCCATAAATCCATTTGCATGCAAAGTAATAGTGTAGTATACATTTAATGCTTCATCATTCATAGCACAAACTGCAATACCTTCATTGATGTCAGGAGCTTCACTGTTCTTTTCATCAATCAGTATCACATTCGTGAATCCATCACTTTTGGCCGCTTCATAACTTTCATTGTCTATCTCATAAATTGTAACTTCTATGCCTTCTTTTTTAAGTGCTTTACAGATCTGTATACTCTTATGTGTGTATCCAAAAAAGAAGATATTTTTCTTCTCTTCTTCACTGTGCTTCTTCAAATAATTAAACGCTTTTGTGTCTACTACGGTATAAGGTTCAACGACACCATCTACTTTTGTAGCTTCATATTGGGGTTTTAACGCTACTTGATTCATACGGCTGAAGACAACAGACTCAGCATAAACACTTTTCGCATTCAGTATAAAATAAATATTGTCTATATCTGAGCTTCCTAATGTAAGCATCGCAGCAATATTCCCTCTTTCATAGAATGTTTTGATGAGCTTTGCACCAGAACCATCTGCATGTATCACCTGATATCCATCCTGTTGTGCTTTGAGAGCTCTATTTTCATTATTCTCTATTATGACGGGTTTAAATATTTTATGTATTTTTAATTTTTTTGCGATCGTTGCACCCAAGTGTCCATACCCATTGATAATCACCACATTATGCATTTTACCGACCTGGTTGATGCTATCCTGATTACGCAATTCATCAAATCGTTGAGAAAAAGCAGAAACCATCATAGAAGTCACAAATGAGATCATAGCAATACCAAAAATAATGCCGAACATCGACACTACTTTACCTAATTCAGTCACAGGGGCAATATCACCATAACCTACAGTTGATATGGTGACAAATGCCCAATAGACAGCGTCCAAGTAAGAACCCAATGCTGTATTGATTCCAAATTCCAACAAATAGAATATCGAACCAAATGTAAAAGTGACACCCAAGAGCATATAGCCTAAAAAGATAAATTCAAAACGCTTTTTCAGCAATGCATCAAAAAGACTCGATGCCCCATGCATATAGTGGTAGAGCTTAAGAAGTCTTATAATTCTGAATTTCGGGAAAATAGCTATAAGATCTATGATCGCAGGTAAAGAGATCATATACCTAAGTTTAGATTTTACGACTTCCCAATATCGTCCGGATCCTGAATCAGAAGAAGCAATGATAGACTGATGGATATCATGGCTGATCCACAATCTTAACAGATATTCCAAAGCGAAGATACTCGTTACAAAATAGAGGTCAAACTCTACAAGCCATTCAGGGATCTTCCCTGATTTACTCAGGATCAGTATTGAAATAGAGACCACAATAAGCGATATCATAAAAATGTCAAAGTACTTTTTATAGGGGTAATTCACATCTTCAAGGAGTGATCGGAAAAAAGATTTTACCTTTTGATAGCGTATGGAGCTGTCTATCTTATGGGAGAGTTTCAGTATTAAGTCATGCATATAATTTACCTCCCTCTCATGATCATTCCAAACTAACTGTCCGGATGATCTATCATCTAACTAAGTCTCTCTTTAAGCAGTTCATTCACCTTCGCAGGATTTGCAGAACCCTTACTTGCTTTCATTGTCTGACCTACAAAGAAGCCAAAGAGTTTCTCTTTACCACCTTTGTATTGCTCTACCTTGTCTTCATTGGCAGCCAATATCTCATCAATGATAGCCAAGATCGCACCGTCATCACTGACCTGTGCAAGACCAAGTTCGTCAATGAGTGCATCTATATTGCGGCTCTCATTTTCCATCATATGATCAAGGATCTCTTTAGCCCCTGCCCCTGATATGGTACTGTCAGAAATCTTAGAGACCAGTGTACCCAGTGTTTTCGCATCTACAGGAGAGTCTTCTATAGTGATGCCAGCTTTATTCAGACGTCCAAGCAACTCTGAAGTCAGCCATGTGACAGCTGTTTTGGGAACTGCACCATTCTCCAGCATCTCTTCAAAATAATATGCCATCTCTTTGTCAAGTGTGATCACGTGAGCATCATATGATTTGATGCCAAGCTCTTCTATATAACGCTTCACTTTCGCATCTGGAAGTTCCGGCATGATCTTTGCTTCGGCTATCATCTCATCGGTTACAATAAGTGGTCGCAGATCCGGATCCGGGAAATACCGATAATCCGCAGCCTCTTCCTTGCCCCTCATAGACTTTGTTACACCCTCTTCTACATTCCAAAGACGTGTTTCCTGATGTACTTCCTGCTCATACACCCCATCTTCATAAGCCTCAGTCTGACGCTGTACCTCATACGCTATAGCGGCAGCTACAAATTTAAATGAGTTAATGTTCTTGATCTCCACTCTTGTTCCAAATGCTTCCTGACCTTTAGGACGTACCGAGACATTCACATCACATCTAAATGAACCCTCTTGCATGTTGGCATCAGAGATGTCAAGATATCGTACAGTAGAGTGAAGTTTTTTCAAATAGGCTACGGCTTCATCGGAGCTTCTCATATCTGGATCAGACACGATTTCAAGCAGCGGTGTCCCTGCACGGTTCAGATCCACTTTAGAATGGTTACCCTCATGCATGTTCTTTCCTGCATCTGCTTCGAGGTGTGCCTGGGTCATACCGATACGTTTTTGCGTACCATCTTCAAGGTCTATGAAAAGCTCACCTTTTTGTACGATCGCTTTGCTTAATTGCGTGATCTGATATGCCGATGGGCTGTCTGGATAAAAATAAGATTTTCTATCGAAAATAGAATCATGATTGACATTTGCATTGATCGCATATCCAAGTCTCATAGCTTTGATCGCGGCTTCTTTATTCACCACCGGCAAAGCGCCGGGGAGTGCCAAACATGTAGGACAGGTATTCGTATTCTGATGCTCTGCAAAAGAGGTAGGACAAGAACAAAATAGTTTCGTTTTAGTGTTAAGCTGAACATGAACTTCAAGACCTATGACGGTTTCAAACATAGTGATTTTCCTTATAAATAGTACGCGTATTGAATTAGATAGATTATAGCGTTTTGCTTATTTAATCACTCTTAGCAGAAACCCCAATGGTCTTAAGCCCTTGGGATGAATATGTACAAGGCGTCATCCTTGATATTGACAATAGTTTGGGATAGAATATTCTTATCTACGGCAGGAACTGTCTAAAGTAACGCCTTAGCAGATATGAGTATATGAGACCCATAGGGAATGAGTTGAAGTTCGACCTCCGTAAAATTCCTATATTGGGATTGTTGATAACCAAAACTTCCCTATGGGCAGACTCAGGCAAGAAAGCCCAATCTTCTTTAGAGATTAGTTAGTTCACGAGAGTTTATTAGGTTCTTTTGCTTAATGATACGTACATCTCCAAAGAAGATCAGGTCTTTTAAAACTGCTTTTTCTACCAGACCTTCTTGACCTATTCTCACATCAAGTTCACCCCGTTTACTCTGATAGAGTTTTCGATGCATCACCACCGTAGTGTACCAGTCACCTTCGTGTCCTTTACCTACAAAATCTTATGATCTCTTTTAAAGCATTCTTCGAAGGTATCGTAATATCCACACGTCCATTTTTACGATCTTCGCCTATGGCTTTAAATTGGTATTTTTTAGGACTATATTTATTCTCGATATGTTTAGGCAGATTTAAAAAAAACGTCATCAGGTCATCTTTACCATAGTAATCAAGCGTTACCGTTCTATTAGTGACCTGCTTATCGAATTTCCACTTTTTATACTGTCTTGTGACTTTTCTTTTTGAATGGTTTACCCTGTAAATAGTTGTACTCGTATAATCACCATAAGATTTGATCATTTGATACATATCAGTTACGAGCAAGCCATTCTCAACATGCCCTTTGGAGATGTGCCGTTCTTCAAGATCATCCGTCACTGCCCTTGCTATACCTACGGAAGATACGTTAGCATCAATCATATAATATCTGCCATCACTACTCAGTACGGCATGCACCTTGCCTACCTCTCCTACGATACCAAACTCAACACTGTAATCGGCTTCTATATTTTTGGAATAGAGACATGTTGAAAAGAAGATGAAAATAAAAAGCAAGTATAAAGAAGTCATTCGTAACATTTTTTAATCTCCAAAATAACGGATGGAAGCAAATCCGCTTGCTCCTGCTCTTTCACAAGCTCTTATCTGTTCCTGAGTCAAAATACCGCCTAAAGCCAATACAGGTATGTCGACTTCGATATAGCAGATGCTAACAGTTTCAAACCAACAGGCAGACCTTTATTGGGTGTTTCAAAAATGGGACTGAAGGTAGCCATATCAGCACCTAATGATTCTGCTTTTTTGAGCTCTTCTATGCTATGCGCACTGGCAACAACAAAGAGATCCATCTTTTTTGCCTCAACTATTTCATCCAGTTGCAGACTACCTAAATGCACGCCATCCGCTCCATATTCAATTGCCAATTTAGGATCTCCATGAATGATGATCTTCTCAAAATCAAACATTTTAGCGGCTTTCACAAAATCTTTTTCATGTCTCATAGGATTTGATTTATCCCTGTAGACGATCATAGAAGCTTTTTGTGAAAATCTTTTCAGGTCACGTTCTAAATGGTTGAAATCTAAGGTAGAGGGGTCAGTGATCGCATAGCTGATCATTGTAAGTTACTGTTCTCTTTTTGTATGAGTAGTTTTTCAAGCAATACTGTCTGTTTTTGAAGTTCCAAATGCGTTCTCTTTGATAGTGATGATATGTTCAAGTAAAAGTATCGCTATCATACCCGGCAAGGCACCCATGAATGCAAATATCAAAGCTAATAATATACTTTCAGGATAAAAGGAGAGAAATGAAGTAACGGCACCTAGCAGAGCGGCTGCCCATGCTACGCCTAAGAGAAAGTTGACTACAAAACTTAAAGGTCTATTTTGCAGTCTCATATTTGAAAGTCCAAGCTTATCTTAGTGATCTTCTTCTAGCGCCAGTGCACCTGCAAGATAAACATATGTAAGGATCATAAATACAAACGTTTGCAAGAATGCCATGAACGTAAGAAGTACAAGTGGCGTGATAGGGATGATCCATGGTGTTAACATTAAAAGTACCCATAAGAAAAGGTCATCACCCTTAATGTTACCAAAAAGTCTGAATGAGAGTGAAACGATACGAGAGAGATGAGAAACGATCTCGATCGGGTACATTAAAAGCGACATTGCAAATTTTGCTATCGGGTTCATTTCTCCAAGGTGTACAAAGTTTTTGAAGTAGGTAAAAGCACCTTGTTTTTTCATACCTTCAAAATTGTAATACAAAAATACAATAAGAGCCAAAGTCAAAGTCACATTGATGTTTGATGTTGGAGATTCAAATCCAGGGATGATACCGATAAGGTTGTTCACCAGTACGAACAGACCAATTGTCGCAATCAAAGGAAGATATTTACGTGCATGTTCTTCACCGATAACATCTTTACCCATAGCAATAACACCACCAAGGAATGCTTCCGTAACGTTCTGTGTACCTGTCGGTACCGCTCTAAGATTCTTTGTTGCCATTTTTGCAATTATTAAGATAATAATTGCTGTTAAAACCAAATGCGACACAAATAACATTTGTCCATGTCCAAATATTGCGCCTAGATAAGTAAATATACCTTCCATATAACATCCTCTTTAAGTTAAATATTGCGGGATTATACCCTTTTATTGCTTAGTTTTAATACTAATTTCTCTTGGCCTAAACGATAAAGTGCAAAATCATATTTGACAGGGTCTTTTTCATCAAAAGTTCGTAAAACATCCGTTAATTCTATACTGGCTTTCATATCATACGTTTTACGCTTAAGTAAACCCAATCGCCTTGAAACCTGAAAGGTATGTGTATCTAGAGGCATAAGCAGGTCTTTCTTATCTATCTTGGACCATAGTCCCATATCTAAGGCATCTTTTCGTACCATCCAGCGCAAATACATCATATAGCGTTTATAAGTACCTGCAGAAAGTACTTTTTTGGGTACAGTTCCCACTAAAAAATGATATCCACGTGTTTCTCTGGGATAAACCGATTGCAACGTTTCGATAAAAGACCACAGACCATCTAAAATATTTTCTTCTTTTTTATAACCGCTATAAAAAATATTTTCAATACTCTCTTCATCTCTTAAACGTTTCAAGGCGATAAATAGAGAAATGACATCTTCACTTTTTTGAAAACGATAATAATGTGAAGAGAGTTCTTTTTGTATCTGTTCTTCACTGGAGTCCAATAATGAAAAATCCAAACTTTGTAAAAACTTAACGATGAGTCCTGCGTTACCATACCCAAACAATGCACAGATAAGTGCAATGGATTCATCCTTGATATTTGGATGCGATAAGAAGCGGATCAGGTTTTTCATAAGAGAGTTCAGAACCGATATTTCTGGCTTTGACTTCATTGTCTAAAAGGATTTTAACTTCTCTAAGCTTCATTGCTATTACCTAAATCACTTAGCTGCATACTATGGATTAAAATGTGAAATTTTCTCCAAGATAATGCTTACGAACATTTTCGTCATTGGCTATTTCATCACTGGTACCCGTCGCCAACATTTCGCCACTTCTCATTACATAGGCTCTGTCACAGATACCCAATGTTTCGCGTACGTTGTGATCGGTAATGAGAATGCCCATATCCAGATCCACCAATTGTTTGATAATGTTTTGTATATCCAGTACAGCAATAGGATCCACCCCTGCAAAAGGTTCATCCAGCAGTAAAAACTTTGGTTCCCCTACCAATGCCCTTGCTATCTCAACCCTTCTTCTCTCTCCTCCGCTGAGACGTATACCCAAACGCCCACGTATCGGTTCAATGTTGAAGATTTCAAGTAATTTTTCAATACGTGGCTGAACCGTCTTTTTATCAAGATTCAATGCTTCGGCTGCAATGAGAAGATTTTCTTCTACCGTAAGGTCCTTAAAGATGCTCGACTCTTGAGGCAAATACCCTATACCCATTTGTGCACGGGCACTCAAAGGCAGTTTTGTTACATCTTCACCATCCAAAAAAACCTGCCCTTCTGTTGCATCCGTCAATCCGCATACCATATAAAATGAAGTGGTCTTTCCCGCACCGTTTGGCCCAAGAAGTCCTACGATCTCTCTACTCTTCACATTTAAAGAAATATCATGAACTAACTTTGTTTTTTTAATGGTTTTGGCAAGGCTTTTGCTTCAAGTGTATGCGTCATACGTTTATCCTGTAGATTCTACTATTCTCATTGGCTTCTATCTCTATCATCACAACATTATAACCTACACCTTCTAAAAAGGCTTTAAGTTCATCAGAACCCCACTCCACCATATGCCATCCCGGCTTTTTCAAACTCTTCAAAAAGTCCCATCTGCATAAACTCTTCATGCTCTAACCGATACAGATCATAGTGGTAGAGGCTACTGCCATCTTTTGCACCGTAACACTGCTGCAGTGAAAATGTCGGAGAAGTCACTTCACTTTCAATGCCTTTTGCTTTTGCTATCGCCTGTGTAAGTGTTGTTTTCCCTGCAGCCAGGTCACCTCGTAAAAAAACGATCACATTAGAGGGAAGTGTCTCATCCAAATAATGTACGACTTTATCTAATTCCGATAATGATGCAATGATCTCTTTCACTACAACTTAGTTCCTGACAGATCTTGACTGACTTTGGCCATCAGTTTTAAATGTTCAGACGCTTTACCGCTTTCAAGTCCGCTTTTGGCTATCTCTATAGCTTCTTCTATATCACGGACACTTCCTTCTACAAACAATGCAAAGGCTGCATTCAGGAGCACGATGTCTCTTTTCGCCCCTGTTTCTTTTCCTGAGAATATGTCCCGGGTGATCTGTGCATTAAATGTTGCATCCCCTCCCAGGATCGCCTCTTTTGGCGCAAGTTCAAAACCGAATGTCTCGGGGTTTATCTCACCTTCCAAAATACGATCGGACTCCACGTAGGCAAAAGAGGAACTGCACGCCAGGGAGATCTCATCCATACCGTCATGACTGCTTACCACACAGGCACGTTTCGCACCAAGTTCAAGCAAAGCATCTGCCATACGTTTAATATAAGAAGGATCAAATACGCCCAAAAGATATTTCTGGGCTCCTGCAGGGTTTGTCAATGGGCCCAGTATATTAAAGATCGTTCTATGGTCAATAGATTTACGCACAGGCATAATGTGTTTCATTGCGGGATGATGATCTGTGGCAGGGAAAAAACAAAACCCTGTCTCTTCAAGCATTTTGATCTTATTGTCTATGGTCAGATCGAGGTTGATACCCAGTGCTTCAAGTACATCTGTAGATCCGGAGTTGGAAGTGACACTTCTGTTTCCATGTTTGGCCACTACACGCCCAAGGGAAGCCAAAAGAAGAGATACGGTCGTAGAGATATTGAAGCTCCCGCTCTTATCTCCTCCTGTACCTACTACATCAATGGCCTTTTCTTTCAGTGCATCAGACAAAGAGAGTTTAATGGAGTGTTCACGCATGACAGATGCAGCCGCAGCGATATCACTGCCGCTTTCACCTTTTTCATAAAGGTCTACAAGAAAAGCTCTGGCTTCCTCTGCACTCATTTCATTGTTAAATAGTCTTTCAAACGCTTCTCTTGTGCCCATGTACTCCCCTCTTAACTTGATAACTCTTTGACATACTCTTCTTTTTTACTTTTAGGTATGGTCTTCGTGGTAGGTATCTGCAATACTTCATAGGACTTGGGACCTTTGAGATACTCTATCGTCACCTTGTCCCCTACAGCTACATTTTTGGAAGCTTTTGCTTGCAGCCCGTTTACCAGGACAACACCGCTTTTAAGCATATCCGTAGCGATAGTACGACGCTTGACCACATTCACGGCCGACAACCATTTATCTACACGCATCATATGCCCCTTCCATACGAAAGTTCATTATCTTGAACGCCTTGAAAGAACGATTCAGATGAGATTTATTGAAAATACCGACTTAATGATAAATCCTGCGTTCAGTTTTACTTCTCTGGTACTTCTTCTGGCGATGATCTCACCCGTAGTCGAATTTTGTCTAAAATGAATCCCGTCAAGTCCCTGAAGCTCTTCACCTTTGAACGTTGTTTTACTCTCAAGCGCTGCTTCAGGGTTCGCCGCAGCGATCTTTGCCAACTCATCCGGAGAAATTTTGATTTTCGTACCAGCCAAGATAGTGATACCCGCATCCACGATACATGCATCACCCAAAGGAAGACCTGTGACAGAGTTTGCGCCAAGAAGCGTGTTCTCACCAATGCTGATCGGGTTACCGTCAGTACCTGAAAGTACACCAAGGATGCTCGCACCGCCCCCAACGTCCGAACCTGCGCCTACAATAGCCGATGAAGAGATACGACCTTCAACCATCACCGGTCCGAGCGTACCGGCATTAAAGTTGATGTAAGATGCACCCGGCATGACTGTCGTACCCGCCGCAAGCTGTGCACCCATACGTACCTTAGACGCTTCGAGGATACGTGTATTGTCTGCAGGAATCACATGCTGCAGGAATCTTGGGAACTTATCTACAGAGTCCACTGCCGGATAGGTGCCGTTCAGTTTCATTTCGATCTCATTCTCTCTTAAATAATCAAGTTCATATGGCGTATTACCGACCCATGCCACATTTGACAGGATCCCGAATGCACCATTGAGGTTGACCTTTCTAAGTTCCGCTTTCGCTAGAGAAAGCGCATAAAGTTTGAGGTAGACTGCTTCTACAGACCCAGGGTTTGCGTCTTCAAATAAAAATACGATTCTAAAGTTCTTGCCAATGTCTTCCATGTTTGAAAGTGTTTTGATCACCTGTACATTTTTATGTGCATCACCTGTCGCTTCTGCAATATACGGTGCAAATGCCGCCATGGCATTGTGTACAAAGTTATCACTAAGTGTCGCTACAAATTCCGTTCCAGAAAAGTCTACTTCACATCCAGCTTCCTGTAAAGATTTGATAAAGACTGCTGCAGAACCGAAGTTCTCTTTCCAGTTGATCAGTCCAAAATTTGCCTGAAGTATTTTTTCAGCGTTTTTTTGACCTCTGTCCACTCTTGCAATACCAAATGCGATAGGCTCTTTATATCCTGCTTGTGAAGTAACGTCTGTTACCAATTGTTTAAATGCCTCTGTAGATGTAACTGTCTCAATTGCCATTGAAATTCCTTTAAATCGAATAAAATAATTTAAAGCGATTATACTTGCTTTTGTTTAACTTTTCTCATGATGGAGAACCAGTCTCTGGAAAAATGCTTCTTGATATAGTCGACATGGTGAGGTACGGTACAGGCACTGCAGTCCTGATGCACAGCATCATCCGAGAAAAACTGTGCACCGTCTTTGGACTCTATACTGCAAGTACTGTAGAGCACTTGGCTGCCCTCTTTGGAAAGTCCCTTATCATCAAAACGAAAGTTGGGGCAGGCACAAAGATAACAGTTCAGATCTTCCATCTCATGACACTTTTTCTTCTCTTGATATAAGAAACAGAAGTCCGGTTCTTTTTCGACCATATTTTCGAATTTAAAATATGCGATAACTTCATCATCATTCAGATGTGTCAGTTTTTTCATGATGTTTTGATGTTTCTTCCCGTGTGATTCGAACCATTCAATGTAGGTCATAACGTTGTCTCTCCAAATTGATATTAGAAATGATTATACTTTTTTAAGCCAAAAACAAACAGTGGGTGCTAAACAAAATTGCTGTACAATTTGCATATGAAACATCTTAGAGGCCATAATAAAAACTACTTTTCATTAGCTGTCATCGCTATGTACTCCACACTTGCAAAGTTGTGTTGGATCGACAGTAATTTTCAGTACCATAAAACAGCCTTTGTTTACCATGAATACAAAACCTCCCCTCCCTGTTTATCTATTTTTTACTGATCATCGCTCAAATACACATTAAATAAACAAGGACCACCCTATGACCATCAAATCGATCAGCCTTCTTACGGCTGCACTCTTATCAACCAGTCTGTACGCAGATGAAACTCTCGAACCCATCAGCATCATTTCTGCGAACAAAACAGACCAATCCATTCAACGTACGACATCCAATGTGACAGTGATCACATCCAAAGAGATAGAAGAAAACGGATACCTAACAGTGACCCAGGCCATCAATACCGTGGCAGGTATATCGGTTACGAATTCGGGCGGACTCGGTCAGCAGACATCATTTTTTATGAGAGGTGCTGATTCGGGCAAAGTGCTTGTACTCCTGGACGGTATGCGTCTGAACGATCCGAGTACGACCAATGGTACCGCATTGCTCGATAGCCTCACTACAAGCAATATAGAACAAATTGAGATCATCAAAGGCGGTACCAGCAGTATATGGGGCTCCAATGCGAGCGCCGGTGTGATACACATTATTACCAAAGAAGCCAAAGAAGGGATACACGGTGTCCTGGGATTGAGCTACGGCTCCTATGCCACCAAGGGTGCAGAACTTGAACTCTCGTACAAAGATGATAAGCTGACTGCACAGATATTGTCTTCCTACCTTGATAGTCATGGATTTTCGGCATTAGCGCCAAGAGATGCAGAATCAGACGGTTATACGAATAAAAATGTCAATCTCAAACTGGGCTATGCTTTTCATGAGAACAGTCAACTCCGTCTGAGCTATAACCGTATCAATACAGAAACGCAATATGATGACAGCTGGTCTCCTGATCTTGCAAATGATGCCTACAGTCATGCCGATTCCGACCAAAAGAACTATGCGATAGACTATGAGTTCAAACATGATGCCTACAGTGCAGCTTTACATGCCAGTGAAAGCAAGTATGACAGGGACTATTATTCCAGTGGCGGGCACAATGTCTACAGGTCAACGCTCAAAGAATACGCATTGATCAATGCCTATGACTACACAAACGGTAAAGCAGTCCTGGGTTTTGAATATAAAGACATAGACGGTTTCAACCAGTATAATACCTTCCCCGAAAGTCAATCAGGCTATATCAACAAAGCCGTATATCTTTCAAATATCTATGACATCACTCAAAATACGCTTTTAGAGACCAATCTTCGGTATGATCACTATAATAAATTTGAGAACAGATCAACCTATAAGGTAGGAGTGAAACATGCATCTGTTTTACTTCAAGGCGTTACGGCATCGGCAAACTACAGTACTTCCTATGATGCGCCAAGCTCCTACCAGCTTGCCAATCAATCTCCTGCGGTCACGCTCTTAAACCCTTCCTATACAAAAGGGTATGATATTTCTGTCAGCTACCAAGAGTTGTTCTCACTCAGCTATTTCAATAACCGTGTAGAAGATGGCATAGATTATGTCGGTGTCTGGCCCGATGCAGGATATACCAATATCCAAGGTACCCAGAAATTTTCGGGAATGGAGTTTGAAAGCAGTTATGCACTCCCTGCGCTCAACATCAACCTGTCTGCAAATTATACGCATCTTTTCAGCTACGAAAAAGAGGATGGCACCGATCTCATCAGACGTCCCAAAGATACATTGAATGCAGAAGTCGTTTACTATGTGAACTCTGATACACAACTGGGTATCAATGCACAGTATGTAGGTGATAGGCTAGACACTGACGGGAATTGGCCAGCTTCAAATGTTTCTACGGGAAACTACACGGTATGGAACATGAACTACAGTACGCAGATACTTGAGGATACCGATCTCATGCTTCATGCCGAAAACATCTTTGATAAAACATACCAGTCAAGCTATGGCTATGCCACAGCCGGTCGTTCAATCTATGCGAAGATCAAATATCGCTTTTAGAACATATTTTCCATGGGCTCAATGCCCTGGAACACTCGAACAATTGTAATATTAGGATATAATCACTCATGTTAAAAATAATCCCCTTATGGTTCATCAGATACAAGTTTTTCAACTCACTTTTTTTGGGTTTGAGTGTTGGTGCCGTATTTACACTTTATGCACCCCTTGAACCTTCCATCTACTCACTTGGCGGGGTTGTGCTGGCTATGGGTATGTTACTGGTAGCGCGTTTCTACCACTATATACTCAATGCAGTGTGGTTTTTCAGGATCTCCCTCTTTGTTGAGCTGGTTTTACTTTTAGCGATGATCTATTTCCTGTATGCTTCGTATACCTATCAGACTGCCCTACTGCTTTATATCGGCTATCAGCTAACGTTTCTCTTTGGAAGCTACCTGATTAGAGCAGAGACCCTGCTCCTGCAAACAGACACTCTCTTGACCAAACTTGATACGGCAAAACAACTTGGATATCTAGCCGGAATGGGTATTTCCTATCTCATCTATAAAGTATTTGTGCACTACGGTATAACGAATCCTCAAGAGCAGGTCTATGATATACATTTTTTACTTATAGGTATTGAGATCCTAGTAATAATGCTAATTTGGAAGAGTTTTAAAAAAGTATAAACACTTTTCAAAAGTAGTTTAATGTTTTTTTTTGAAAAATAATTGGTATTTTCTACAAGTCAATATCGCAATATTTCATCAAGCAAATATGTATTTGATCGTATCCATGTTCTCGATTTATTTCAATTCTCTTATCAATGCTATTGAATCATGTTTGTGTTATGCTAAAATAAGAGTAGTCAAATTTTAAGTGTTTAACAAAAAGAACTTCAATATACATCACAAAAAAATGTAAGTTCAGGTTCGATCAAAGTGGAAAAGATATAAACAAACTTTTGTTACAAGTCTTTAGAAATACACTTCTTAAATTGTCTTAACCTAAAGTCTATTTACAAAATGGAGTGTGATCGTTGTCAGAACTTACACAAACTATACTCACCCTTGATGCAGAATCGGAGAAAGCGTTAAAAACCGCTGATGTCTCTGCCCTGGAAGCCATGGAGAAAGCAGATGCACAGGCTCTTCAGATGCTCGAAGAAGAGCAGCTTCTTTTGAAAATAAAAAAAAGAATGATATCGCAGCACTTGAAGAAAAAATGGGCGGGAAACGCCGTGAAGCCATGAAAGTACTGAAACAGAAAATGGATGCTTATGACAACTCTCTTGATGTTGAGACGCTGACAGAAGAGCTGCTTTCAGTGGTGAAGGATCGTGTATGCCGTTAGGCAAAGCAAGTAAATATGGTTATCTGAGTGCACGCTGTCGCACGATCCGTTCCCGGCTCATCGATGCTGAATCAATGCGGAACCTTAGCGCCGCAAGAAGTATTGGAGAACTTTTCAGTGCCCTCTCATCAACCATTTATGCCCCTTTTATTACCACGGCCACCGCTGAAGGGATCCAGCAGGGGCTTTCAGAAGCCTTTGTCTATCAGCGTGACCGTATCATGCGTCAAATAGACAAAAAAGAGCAGCTGGTATTTGCACTTTTTTTTGTCACAAAATATATGCTGGTGGATGAAAAAACAAAGCAGGCCCATACGGCCAGTCCCGAAGAGGCATTCCGCCAGACAGACAGACATTATATCGAACAGCTCAAGAATAGTATGATTGGTCTTCCCCGATGGGAACAGCAGCAGCTTAAAAAGATCCTAGGAAGCTACTTCGATCTTCTGAACCTCTACAATCTGGTGAAATTTCGCCTGATCTACCAACACTCTGTGGAGGAGACCTTGAGCTATATGCTTCCCTATGCTGAAAGATTTAATTTGGAGCAACTCGCAACACTTTGTGACAGTGGCTCCCTTGAACAGCTCTCGCAAAAAGTCGAACCGATATTAGGCGCAGGATTCAGTGATTATGAGGGGCTTCGCAAGCTGCTCTATGCTTACCACAGACAACAGCTCTTATCCGTATGGAGCGGGTACCCCTTTTCAATCGCACTTCCCTTTTCGCTGCTTAGGCTGATGGAGATCGAAATAACCGACCTCAGATCGATCACCGAAGGGGTGGATTTTGGACTTTCCAGCAGTGAGATCGCCACAATGACAGTAGGCAGCTAACGATGTTCTTTCCTGAAAAAATGCTGCGTGCAAAAATAACCATAGAGCCTGATCACGGCGATGCTGTGCTCGAAACCATTGGTAAAAAAGGCCTGCTCCATATTGACAAAAAAGAAACGTTTCTAAAAAGTGAAGCCGAAGTAAGTCGTATTCATACCCTGCTTACGCTGGTGCACAAACATATGGCCCTGCTTGGGATCACATCAAAAAAACAGGCGGTACCGTCCTTATTAGATCCCGAATCTCTTCTTGAACAAACCGAGGACCGTTTGATCAACATAGGAGCAAAGATCGACAAGATAGATCTTCAATCCAAGGATCTCAAGCAGGAAGCAGAATATTTTGACAAAGCACGTGCCGCAAAAAAAGCACTTTCCCCTCTCTTGGATACGGAAAAAATGTCAACATCCCTGAATTACATTACGATGCGTATTGCAATAGTCACGATGGAGGCAACCGAACTCCTCAGGCTCTCTACTAAACAAAAAGGACTTCTTTTTCTAGACCAGCCGCTCTTCGAACAGACCAATGCCATCGCTATCTTGTATGAAGCAGAGGATGAAAATGATGTGAACAGAATACTGAACACAGTCAAAGCGTCTGAGATCGATCCCAGGTACCTCTCAGAGGAAGCTTTTAAAGCGTTCCAGAAAACACAAAAGAAGCTCAACTCAGACAAGGTAGCACTGGCGAAGGAATTTAAAACATCTCTTCGAGAGATCGAAAACTACTTAAACGCTCTGAGGGAGCTTGAAGAGGCAAAGTCGGCATTGATCGAAATGGACGGCAAACTCATTCTGCAGGGATGGATACCCGAAAAAAACAAACAGGAGTTTGTGGCGGACCTGAGACATGGAACCGTGACATTTGAAGAATTTGAAGGTGAAGCGCCTGTTCTGCTGAAAACACCGCACTGTTTTCAGTCTTTTGAAAAGCTCATCGTCAACTTTTCCTATCCAAGATATCGCGAGATCAATCCTGTTATTCCGTTTTCCCTGATATTCTTACTTCTTTTTGGCATCATGTTCGGTGATGTTGGCCATGGTGTGATACTTGCCCTCATTGGATGGAGCGTGAAAAAATTTTCTTCGACCTATCCTGACCTTGGACAGATCTTTTTTCTCAGCGGTATCTCTTCGATCATCTTTGGTATTTTGTACGGTTCTGTCTTTGGTTTACACGACCTGCTTCCCCATCTGCTTTTTACACCCATAGAGAATATTGAAGCGACGATACTCTTTAGTCTGGGCATAGGTGTGGCTGTTATCTCACTCAGCTTCTTCTTGTATATCGTCACAGCCATAAAACGCAGAGAGCCGATGCTCCTGTTTGTCAGTCAGGGAAGTCTTCTGTGGTGTATGGTCTACTGGTTCACCATAGGTATATTGATCAAATCACTTGTCCAGAATATGGATGTCACCTATGAACTCATGGTGATATCCATCTTGTTAATTGTCATCTTTATTCAGATGCTCCGCAAAAAGCAAAAACATACGCAGGCGGTCATAGACCTTGTTCGTGAATTTATGGATTTGATCACCAACACAGTCTCTTTTATTCGTGTCGGCGCCTTTGCTTTAGCCCATGGAGCACTCTTTATGGCAGTTTTCAGTATTGCGCAGATCATCAGTGAAAGCCAGGGTGAATCTCTGTTGTACTGGCTGTCTATAATTGTAGGAAATTGTGTTATTATTGTACTTGAAGGTGTTGTAGTGACGATACAGACACTCCGTCTTGAATACTATGAATTTTTCAAACGTTTTTTTAAAGGCGGCGGTCTTGCCTACAAACCTTATAGTTTAGGAGAAAAGAATGCACACTAAAAGATTGTTTACCATCTTAATATTTATGTTACCGCTTGTACTCTCAGCCTCGGATACGACCATTTCAGATAAGGGCGCAGCTTATCTTGCAGCAGCGCTTGCCGTGGGATTCTCAACGATCGCCGGGGGTATCGCCGTGGGTCTTGTCGGGGCAGCTGCCATGGGCGCCATCGGTGAAAAACCGGAGATCTCCGGTAAAGCCCTGATCTTCCTTGGTCTTGCCGAAGGGATCGCGATCTACGGCTTGATCATCGCCATTATGATCCTGGGAGAAGTGGGATGAAACTGGTTGTTGTCGGTAATGAAGAGGAGTCTCTGGGCTTCTCTCTTGCAGGCATTGAAGGGATCGTGGTCGAAGATGAGCAGATGTTCATTGAAGAGATGCAAACACTGCTAAATTCACGTGACATCGGAGTGATCGCTGTAGTTGACCGCTACTTTTCTGTTTTTTCCCAACAGTTCAGCGAAATAAGAAAAAGACATGCGGTTCCCGCAGTTGTTTTTATTCCCTCCATGGATGGAACCCATCATAAAACAAGCATAAAGGAGTACCTTGCCAATATCCTCGGTATCCGACTTTGAACATTTTGCACAGAAAATCGAAAAAAGTATCGCAACGAAAGTGAAAGCCAAAGAGGCAGATGCCTCTGCGTATGTACTTCAAAAACAGAAAGATACATTAACAGAGATAAAGCAATGGAAAGAACGCTCGGTCAAAAAATGGAATGAAGAACTCAATGCACTTGAGAAACGGGAAGAACAAGCCCTTCTCAATGATATCAAACAGCAGTGGTCCGTTTTTAAAAAGGATCATGAAACGGCATTCCGTCAAACTTTCAAAGAAGCGCTTGAAGACGCTTTTGAGGCTTTGGCAAAATGTTTTATCACATGGATCTCACGCAATTACACAACAGGAACATTCACGATGGCAAAAAAGTATACAGCTTTAATAGAGAATACGCAATTTGATATCCAGGAGTCTTCACAGGATCAGATCATTTTTGAAAGCGGGAATCTTTATATCGAGTATTCAGTGGAGCGTATCATGGATGAACTCGGCGATGAGATCAACAAGCATCTGCACCTTGAGGAGAATGAATGGCAAGTATAATCTCTATTTTGGGACCTATTGTCAAAGTCCGTCTCAACAGCGAAAGTGTTCGGATCCAGGATGTAGCCTATGTCGGAGAAGCCGGCCTGGTAGGTGAAGTGATAGAACGCGATATGAAGAGTGCCATGGTCCAGGTCTATGAAGAGACAGAGGGTCTTACCCTGGGGGAAAAAGTTCTCTTTAGCGGCGAGATGCTCAGTGCCGTACTGGGTCCCGGACTGCTTGGGTCTATCTATGATGGGATACAGCGTCCGCTAGAACTGGCAGGTACGCAAATGCAAAAGGGGTTAAAACTTGAACCCCTTGACAGAGAGAAACTGTGGCATTTTGTTCCGAACGTTCAAACAGGTACCACGCTTAAAGCAGGTGATGTGATCGGTCATGCAAGTGTCGAAAATGGGTTTGAATACCGCATCATGATACCGCCTGAGATGAGCGGTACTGTCTCCTTTGTCGCTAAAGAGGGAGAGTACCGCCTCGATGAAAACATGGTCGAACTTGAAGGGGGAGAAAAGATCTCAATGGTCCAGCGCTGGCCTGTACGGATCCCGCGTCCTTTCAAAGAGAGGATCCTTTCAGGAAAACCGATGATCACCGGACAAAGGATCATAGACTTCCTTTTCCCTATCAGTGAAGGCGGAAGCGCTTCCATACCCGGAGGATTCGGTACGGGTAAAACGATACTGCAGCAGACACTGGCAAAATGGAGCGATGCGGATATCATTGTCTATATCGGCTGCGGAGAACGCGGCAATGAAATGACCGAGGTGCTCCAGGAATTCCCGGAACTAGCAGATCCCAAAAGCGGAAAACGGCTGATAGAACGGACCGTATTGATCGCCAATACATCGGATATGCCGGTCTCTGCCCGTGAAGCATCCATCTATATGGGACTGACGATCGCGGAGTATTTTCGAGACATGGGATACACCGTTGCCTTGATGGCAGATTCTACCTCAAGATGGGCTGAGGCGATGCGTGAACTCTCCGGACGGATGAACGAACTGCCAGCCGAAGAAGGCTTTCCTTCCTATCTTGCGTCCCGTATCGCTTCGGTCTATGAACGTGCAGGAGCAGTAAAGACACTTGCAGGACACTCCGGAACGGTTACGATGATCGGTGCCATCTCCCCTCCCGGCGGTGACTTTTCTGAACCCGTAACGCGCTATACACAGCGATTCACTTCTGTCTTTTGGGCACTGGACAAAGAGCTTGCGAATGCGAGATTCTATCCTGCGATCAACCATCTGCAAAGCCACAGCGCCTATGCCCAAAGCGTCAAGGCATGGTGGGAAACACGTCATCCAGGCTGGGGTGAGGTTCGGCTCTGGATCATAGAACTGTTACAGCGCGATGAAAAACTGCAGCGCATAGTCAAACTGCTCGGAAGTGAAGCCTTGCCCGAAGATCAGAAACTGACACTGTTCACAGCTGACCTTGTCAAAGAGTTTTTTTTACAGCAGAACGCTTTTGACGAGATCGATATGCATGCCACACCTGCCAAGCAGATGCATATGGCAGTGGCACTTCAAAGCCTCCATCAATGGTGGGAACGCTGCTACAGCCAAAAAGGGATCCCCGTGACAGTGCTGAAAGAACAGCCCGTGGTACAGGAGCTCCTTTTTTCCAGAATGGGAGTGCCTAACAGTGAACCCGAATGGTTTGATGCATGGCATACACGAATGCAAGAACAGTATGAAGCTTTATTACTTGGATTTGGAGAACTCTCATGATCATTGAATATACCGGTGCACAGAAACTCAAAGGTTCCCTTCTTTTTTTTGAACCCATCGCTGATGTGGAGTATGGGGAAAAAGTGGTCGTCAGATCAAATGAAAAGATACTCTACGGGAAAGTAGCCGCACTCTCTGAGACTGTCATGCTGATCGAGATCCTTGGAGAACCATACGGTCTTGACATTGATAACTTGAAGGTCCATTTTACAGGCAGCACATTCGAACTTGGGGTGAGCGAAGGTATGCTCGGCCGGGTTCTGAATGCTTTTGGTGAGGAGGCAGATGATGGAGGTGAACTGATTTTCGAAAAGAAACTGCCTATAGGTGGATCTGCCTATAATCCTGCACAAAGACGCTATCCAAAAGATTTCGTACAGACGGGGATATCTGCGATCGACGGACTGAATGTCCTGGTCAAAGGGCAGAAGCTTCCTGTCTTTTCTGTTGCCGGAGCTGCAACCAATGAACTGGCGGCACAACTGGTACGCCAGATACGTCCCTCCAATAAAAAAGGTGCCGTTGTCTTTGCCGCGATGGGTATCAAGTACGAAGATGCACGATACCTGATGCAGAGTATCAGTGAAGGTGGAAACTTCGATACCACAACGGTCTTTTTGAATCTTGCCGATGAACCAAGTATCAACACCCTGCTGCTGGCACGGTCCGCGCTGACATTTTCTGAGTACCTCGCATTTGAGAAGGGATATGATGTCGTCACCGTCCTCTATGACATGACCAACTACTGCGATGCACTTCGTGAAGTCTCCTCCCGCCGTGAAGAGATCCCTAGCCGGAAAGGGTATCCAGGCTACATGTACAGTGATCTTGCTTCCATTTATGAGAGAGCAGGCATTCTAAAAGAGACTGACGGGTCGCTGACGCAGATACCTATCCTTACGATGCCAGACGGTGACATCACCCACCCTATTCCCGATCTCACAGGCTACATCACTGAAGGACAGATAGTACTTGAGCGTGAACTGCAGCAAAAAAGTGTCTACCCGCCTGTGAATGTCCTGCCGTCTCTTTCACGTCTCATGAACCATGGTGCCACTGCTCAGCATCGCAGATGGTCCGCAGAGATCTATGCTGCTTACGCGAAGGCAAAAAAAGCGGAAATGCTTGCTTCCATCATAGGTGAAGGAGAGATGGGGGAGATCGAGCAGGATTACCTGGCATTCGGAAAGGCCTTTGAGCAGAAATTTTATTACCCAGAGAAATGATGAAGAAAGAACCCTTGATGAGACCCTCTCCATAGGCTGGGAACTGCTTAAAATGCTTCCAAAAAAATCACTTACCCGGCTGAAGCCTGAAGATATCACTGAGCACCTGCAATGATTCATGCCAAAAACAAAACAGCACTACTTGAGCTTAAAAAAGACCTTGCATTGGTGCATAACGGTGCCGAAGTCCTTGAAGAGAAACGCAACATTCTACTCAAAGAGATCATCATGCTTCTCGATAAAGTAGAAGAGGAACGTGAAAAATTGAACGAAGCTGTACGACAGAGTTATCAAATGCTTATCAAAGCGTTTATGGAGAGCGGGAAAAGCCATGTTAAGAAAGAAGCCGAATTGCCTGTTTTTCATGGTAAACTTCATGTCTATGAAAAAAGTTTCATCGGTATCCTCACACCGCAGATCACTTACGAACTGGAACAAGTCCGTTTTCCCTTGGATATCAGCTCCGAGACACTCTTTCTGGAAGTGGCAAGAAAATCATTTATCGACACAACTGCACTGATACTGTCACTTGCTGAAATAGAATTTAAAGCATGGCGTCTGGCAGATGAGCTTAAAAAAACAGTTGTCAGGGTCAATGCTCTGCAGAAGTATTATGTACCGGAGTACGAAAAAGCGATCAAAGAGACAACAACCTCCCTAGAAGAAGTAGAGAGGGAATTTTTAACTGTTGTGAAAAAAGCGAAAGAACGCTCAATGAAAGTTTGATACTTCACCCCATTAATGAGGTAGATTCTTCATCCATAGACTAAACAGCTATAGTAAGTGAAGCCTTATTGCCATGTATCCCACGGGAAAGTATAATTTTAGGGGCATTAGTATCTGCATTAGCACTATTCCCACAAGAAGTGCATACAAACTTATCTTGTGATCTTCTGCTATCTTTGGAAACATGACCACATTTGTTACAAGTCTGAGAAGTAAATTTAGGATCTACTTTTATCAGTCGTCCTCCCCTCTCATTCAGTTTATATTCAAGTAACTCAAAGAACAATCCACCACTCTGCTGAGTGATTGATCGATTAAGACCTCTTATACCACTCATATATTTCTTCTATACCACTGTTCAACTCAACACTATGCTTCCACCCAAGACCATGAAGTTTAGAAACATCTGTAAGCTTTTTCATAGTGCCATCTGGTTTATCTGTATTGAAATAAAGTTCACCCTGGAATCCGACAATCTCTTTGATCGTCTCAGCCAACTCTTTAATCGAAATATCAACACCAGTTCCAATGTTGATATGTGTATTACGTATCTCTTGGTTTTTCACTTCATTTGGTGTACAAGTAATATTTGATCCATTCGTTACCGTATACGTATCTTCAAAGTCTCTGTTCTCCATGATAAATACACAAGCATCTGCCATATCTTCAGACCAGAGGAATTCTCGCATAGGTTTACCTGAACCCCAGATCTCCACTCTTTTCTCATCTACACCAAATTTAGCAAGATAATCTTTCGCTTCTTCTATCGTATTGACTCCAAGATCATTAACAACTTCATCATCTTTACCTTCATTGAGCAACTTAGCACAATGGATCTTTCTTATGAGTGCAGGAAGTACATGAGACTTTTCCAAGTCAAAATTATCATTAGGACCGTAAAGATTGGTTGGCATTACTGAGATGTAGTTCGTACCATACTGCAAATTGTAACTCTCACACATCTTGATTCCCGCTATCTTTGCGATGGCATAGGGTTCATTAGTATATTCCAAGGTATCAGTCAAATAGACAATCTTCAGGCATAGGTTGCGGTGCATTTTTCGGGTAGATGCAGGTAGAACCTAAGAAACATCAGTTTTTTGACATTGTTTTTGTAACTCTGGTGGATGATGTTGTTTTGTATCTGCAGGTTTTCATAAATGAAATCGGCACGATACGTGTTATTGGCTACTATACCACCCACTTTTGCTGCAGCTAGAAAAACATACTCAGGCTTTTCATTTTCGAAAAATTAGCAACGGCTTGTTGATCTAATAGATCAATTCACTATGTGTCTTACCGATTACATTAATGTAACCTTTGGCTTTCAGATTAGATACAATGGCAGAGCCAACTAATCCACGATGCCCAGCAACATATATCTTAGAGTTCTTTTGCATCTATCTGATGCCTACTCGAAATAACTCATGATCTTATATCCACCCTCTTGCAAGTAAACATCTTTCGTCATAAGTTTCAGGTCTGATTCCATCATATCATTCACAAGCTCTTCGAGTTTATACTCTCTTTTCCAGCCAAGTTTTTGCTCTGCTTTGGTTGGGTCTCCAAGTAGCAGGTCCACTTCTGTCGGTCTAAAGTATCTAGGGTCCACCTCAACGACTACTGTACCTATTTCTACCTGATACTCTGGATTCGAGCATGAAACCACATACCCTTTCTCATCCACGCCTTCACCTTTGAATTCCAGTTCGATACCTACATAGGCAAATGCCATTTTAACAAAGTCTCTTACAGTTGTTGTAGTACCAGTTGCAATGACCCAGTCCTCTGGTTCATCTGCCTGCAGGATTATCCACATCATTTTTATGTAGTCTTTCGCATGCCCCCAGTCACGTTTGGCATCAAGATTTCCAAGATAGAGTTTGTCTTGAAGACCAAGTGCTATCTTGGAGGCAGCACTGGTGATCTTACGCGTTACAAAAGTCTCACCTCTTACAGGTGATTCATGGTTGAACAAGATACCGTTACATGCGAACATACCATACGCTTCACGGTAATTCACTGTGATCCAATACGCATACATCTTCGCTACAGCGTAAGGAGAACGTGGATAAAAAGGTGTGGTTTCACTTTGTGGTGTCTCCTGTACTTTTCCATACAGCTCTGAAGTAGATGCCTGATAGATACGTGTCTTTTTTGTAAGACCAAGCAATTTAACTGCTTCTAAAATACGCAGTGTACCCGTACCGTCTGCATTAGCTACGTATTCTGGTGTTTCAAACGATACAGCAACATGAGACATGGCAGCAAGGTTATAGATCTCATCAGGTTGTACTTCCTGGATAATACGTGTAAGGTTCATAGAATCAGTCATATCACCATAATGTAAAATAAGATGACGGTTTTCTACATGCGGGTCTTCATAAAGATGGTCGATACGGTCTGTATTGAAAAGTGATGATCTTCGCTTGATACCATGAACGATATACCCTTTTTTAAGTAAAAACTCTGCCAAGTATGAACCATCTTGTCCTGTGATTCCTGTAATTAACGCTACTTTTTTGTCTGCCATTTAACTCTCCATTCTTTTAAAATCATCGTCTATACGAACAATGTCATCTTCACCTACGTACTCTCCTACTTGCGCTTCGATCATCACAAGGGGAATCTTTCCTATATTTTCAAGACGGTGGATCTCACCCATAGGGATATAGGTAGATTCATTGGCACGTACGGTGTACTCTTTAGTCCCATTGGTTACCAAAGCTGTCCCGCTTACTACGATCCAATGCTCGGAACGATGATGATGCTTTTGTAAAGAGAGACGTTTACCAGTTTTGACCACGATACGTTTGACCTTGTACCCTTCAGACTCATCGAGTATCGTATACGTACCCCAGGGACGGTGTGCTGTCACATGGATATTTGGCAGCTCAGAGTTCTCTTCTTTGAGCCTTTTGACGACTTCTTTCACCTTTTGGCTGCTTCCTTTTTTAGAAACAAGCAGTGCATCTGCTGTATCAATGATAATAAGATCATTTACATCAATCGTAGCTACTTTTTTAGGCGAGAGAACAAGGTTGTTGCTTGAGTCTATATTGATAACCTCATGACTGGATTCGATCTCTTCATCTAAAGATTCAAAACTTCCAAGGTCACTCCATTCAATGTCAGATGGAATTACTTTTACCTTATCACTCTTTTCCATCACAGCATAGTCGATACTGTCTTCCGGGATAGCAGACATAGCATCATAAGAGATACGGATCATCTCATCTACTTTGGCACTGTTGTATGCCAAAAAAGAAGCTTCATAGATCTCAGGTGAATGCTTCTTTAACTCTTCCAAAAAGACACCCGCTTTAAAACAGAACATTCCGGAGTTCCAGTAGTAATTACCTGAATCAAGATAGGCCTGTGCAGTGATGCATCTGGTTTCTCTTTAAATGAAAGCACATTTTCACCCTCTGCTTCAATGTAACCAAATCCTGTTTCAGGATATTGCGGTGTAATACCAAAAGTTACAAGATGATCATTTTGAGCTAATAGCTTTGCTTTGTTAATCGCGTCAAGATATGCTGATTCATCTTTAATAAGATGATCAGAAGGTGTAACCAAAACAATCTCTTCAGAATCGAGTGCAAGGCATGAAAGTGCTATAGCAGGTGCTGTATTTCGACCTACTGGTTCAAGCAGATAGTTCGCTTTATAGTTATCTATGTTCATCTGTTCGATCTGATCCACAGCAAGAAAATACTGTTCTGCATTGGAAACGATGAACTGTGCATCACAGGCTTTTTGGTTACGGGTAACCGTCTTTTGAAAAAGAGATTCACCTTCAAAAAGCTTGACAAATTGTTTGGGCATAAGCGTTCGACTAAGTGGCCAAAGTCGTGTACCGCTACCTCCACATAAGTATGATATTTGTCATTTATTAAAGTCTCCAAATAAAATTTTACGAAAGATTTTGATAAAAGTGATTCGTCGCTTTCACAAAACCATCTATAGAACCACAGTCAAAACGCTCACCTTTAAATTTATAAGCAATGACCCTACCTTCTTTTGCCTGCTCAAGTAAAGCATCAGTGATCTGTATCTCTCCGGCTTTTCCAGGTTTTGTCTCTCTAAGTATATCAAAAATATCCGGTGTAAGGATGTATCGTCCGATGATGGCCATATTGGTAGGTGCATCTTTGGGATCCGGTTTTTCTACCATATCCGATACTCTATAGGTATCCTCTGTATTATCTACCAGTTTTCCGGCTATCACACCATACTTATGGGTCTCTTCTAGTGGGATTTCTTCAATGGCTACAATGGAACATTGGTATTTTTCATACACTTCTACCATTTGCTTGAGCACACCATCATCTTCATTTGTGCATAAGTCATCTGCCAGGATGACGGCAAACGGTTCATTTCCTATCAGTGTTTCACCTGTAAGGATAGCGTGTCCCAATCCTTTCATCTCTACCTGTCTGGTATAAGAAAAAGTACATTGTTCTATAAGTCCACGGATCTCATCCAGTAAAGGCTCTTTACTGGTACCTTTGATCTGATGTTCAAGTTCATAAGAGATATCAAAATGGTCTTCAATAGCACGTTTACCGCGTCCTGTAATGATCGCCATAGTGTTCAGTCCTGCTTCCAAAGCTTCTTCCACACCATATTGGATGAGTGGCTTGGTAAGCACGGGTAACATCTCTTTTGGGGTGGCTTTGGTTGCTGGTAGAAAACGTGTACCGTAGCCTGCTGCGGGGAATAGACATTTTTTGATCATTGAAAATCCAAATAAGTTGAGTTGATGTTATTATATCGAAAAGCGTTTATAGTATCTAAATGTCATATTGCTGTAATATTTTTATTGGATTTATTCTTCATTCCACCCATCTTTAATATATTATATATAGACTATCAAGTATACGTTAACTTTTTATTCTAGGTTAAAATAGATAGTTACATCTTGACAACTATAACACTATACGTTATACCATGCTATAATAAAACGATTTGCAAATAGAGATACAGAGAAATTTTATAAGAAAGGTAAAAGTAAAAAAGTGCCTTCTACCATACAAAAAGTAGCTCTTAGAAAACTCGACTACCTCAATGCAGCACATATCCTAGAAGACTTACGTGTGCCTCCGGGAAATATGCTTGAACCACTCAAAGGTAACTTGGAGGGTAAATACTCTATTCGCATCAACAAACAATACCGAATTGTTTTTCTATTTGAAAATGGAAACGCATACGACGTAGAAATAGTAGATTACCATTAGGAGATATTATGGCAACATTACAAAGACAACCGACACACGCTGGTGAAATTCTTCGAAAAGAATTCTTAGAACCACTTGGTATCACACAAAGTCAGTTAGCAAAGTCACTGCATACATCATTTCGAGCAATAAATGAACTTGTCAATGAAAAACGAGGCATTACCACAGAAATGGCACTCAGACTAAGTAAGTATTTTGGTACAACCCCACAACTATGGCTAAATATTCAAAATGAATTTGACCTATACAAAGTAAGTATCAAAAAGAAAGAAACTCTCGAAGAGATAGAAAAATTTGAAGTTGCATAAGTTAGTTGACTTCAAATTCATTTTTCATACACCACAACACATTAAACTTTAAAAATCCAAATATACTTATAGCCATCCCACATTTACCTTTTATGTAGGCTTTAATACTGTATGCAAAGTCATTTTTTGTATAGAAGCTTTGATTTATTCTGCTATTGCTTATCTATCGGATTAAAAAGTGTATCAATATCCCAAAATTCAGCCTCATCTCCGCCTTCAAAACCACCCATTGCTAAAACCTAACTGTTTCTCACAATATTAAATTGCATAAACTCTTATCTTATTCGTTTCAAGTTGTCCGTTCAAGATTTTTTGAATTGATATCAAGGTTCCACCTGAACTCTCACAGGAACCACAAGCTCCTACATACGAAATATAAACATCAGTCATTCCATTGGTTTCTTTCACATCAAGGAAATCTAGATCTCCATTATCTGCTTGTAGAAATTCTCTTATTTTGTCATCTATAATTTTGTCAATTGCATTGATCTTTTGACCAATACTTAAATTGTCAAATCCCAATTCATTTGCTTCTTTAATAATATCTTTGCTTTCCATAATAATTTCCTTATTGTTTTATTTTATTATCACTAAATTCTTACTTGAAGAAGTTTATATACCTTATTTCCTTAAAGCATAATTAAAATACTGAGACCGATCTATGATTAAAATCATCAAATTATTGCTAATATATTTTGAGTGTTCTAAACAAGTGTTTTACTGAGTTTGAATTTGATTCAGCGATTCATACATCAGTATAAGTTGGGTGCAAAATGACAAAATATAAAAATCTACCCTTTAAAATACCCCTATATCTAAAAGTATAGCTAAAATTTAAATTTATAAAAAAATAGATAGATTAATCTTTGAGCTTTCTAATGAAAATTTTAAACTTATCCATCATCTTCTCATTAATAGACCAATTTTTAATTGAATCCAAATCATAATCATTTCTCTCTGCAACCCAAAT
This sequence comes from Sulfurovaceae bacterium, assembly GCA_963785375.1. Classification (GTDB taxonomy): domain Bacteria; phylum Campylobacterota; class Campylobacteria; order Campylobacterales; family Sulfurovaceae; genus Sulfurovum. The sequence continues at coordinate 342,499 of CAWAVD010000004.1, read as the reverse complement.
GGCTTGTTCCAAACTTTGAGGGTCATCCCAATGATAGTATGCAGCTAAACGATCTTTTATACAATCAGTAGGGGTAAGCAGTTTCAATATTCCCGTCTCTTCTTCTTTTGATGCAATATCATTCACAGGTGCATCCCCTACACCTAGAGGACCACGTGGAAACTCTATAAAAAGTTTCGTATCCTCATGAATAAAATAACGGTTATATTCTTTGAAACCAAGATTTATCATGACATTTTTTATTCTTGTGTGTCCACCATTAAACCTGTCTATCAGATCGATATCATCAGAAGTGTATTTTCCTTGAGAATATATCTGAACGCAAGATCCTCCAGACAGAACTGTTTCTATCCCTTCTTCTTCAAGTGAGCTACATACATAAGCAGCCAACTCTTCCATACTCATCTCTTTAATCGTTTTCATAAAGGCTTTCCTGACCTTCTCGGACGTTTACGTCTCATGGTAAGCCTTTCTATCTCTTCAGGACTGTAATAGCTTCTAGCCTTTTCCAACAGTGCTTTTAACTCATTGAGAAATGCATAACGAGGGTTAAACATAAAAAGCCTAGTACGACCTACACTTTTACTTACAAGTACATTGGCAGCTTCTAATTTTTCTAATTGCTTCTGAATAGGATCTAAACTCGTATTATAAAAATCTGCTATCTCTTTAGCATAGCCTTCACCATTGGCGAGAATAAACTGTAACACCCTTTCACGATTTTTAGAACCAAATATTGCTTCCAGCATAACAAATCCTTTTAAACCTACTATATAGGTTTTTATACCTATATTATAGGTTATAAAACCTACAATGTCAAATATAATCACTATTTACTAAAATTTGGTACACATTTTGATACACATATAAAAAGTTAATTGTAATATTGAATACAAATTCAAATACTAGATTATATTTACTTGTTCTCTTGAAGTAATGTTATAGTGGAATTTAAATTAAATTGAAGTGGCTCCGGATGCTGGATTCGAACCAGCGACCAAATGATTAACAGTCATCTACTCTACCGCTGAGCTAATCCGGAATGGTTGTGAAATAAGCGAGTGCTTGTTTCGTGGGTGAGATTATAGTGAAAAAGTTTTTTAAAGTCAAGGATTTTTTAGACTTTTTTGTAAAATTCTACACCATTTGTTGAAACCCTCTTTATTTTCTCTTTAGCTAAAAGATCTTCTACTCTCTTTTGGCTTTGCTCATCAAAAAGAGCTTCTATGTCTTCTGCTGTCAATGGACGTTTTGACAATGTTTCGAGTATCTCTTCATCACTGTAGCTAGAAGGTGAAACTTCGGCTTTTTTACGTGAAGCGATATAGACAGGTAAGGTACTGTCAAAAAGATGGCTGATCTCCAAAAGTTTTTCATAACTAACAGGCTTCACATCATAGGCAGGTGGCCGATCAATGGTCCCTATATCTATACGGATGGGTTGCAATTTTATTAGATACTCGTTAAGTTTGTCTATCTCTTCTTTGGAGTCATTGAGTGTGTTCACGATGAGTATCTCTATGACAAGCGGTCCGTCATATTTATTTTTAAACGCCAACATTCCTGCTTTGATATTCTCAACGTCTATTCCTGTATGAGAACGGTCCAGTTTTTTTAGGCATTTTTGGGTAGCACAGTCTAATGAAAGTTTGACTTCATCCAGTTTCAACAGTGCATCCTGTACCTTGACATCATCTATATTTGCTGCATTGGAGAGGATGAGAGTCTTAGTCGTACCTTTAAAGGTATTGATCTCATCTATAAGTTTAGAGAGGTGTGGGTAGAGTGTCGGTTCACCATTGGCTGTCAGTGTGATGAAGTCTACATCTCCATGTTCTTTTAGTGCTGTTTTAAGCTGCGCCGTTATTTCTTCTACGCTGACCACATCATCATAGACATCCATTGTTTTAGCCGGCTCAAGCTCACAGTAAAGACAGTCAAAGTTACATTGTTTCTTAGAAGGACTAAGATCAACTCCTAAAGATTTGCCAAAACGTCTGGAATGTATAGGACCAAATATAATATTCAAGGTTATCTCTTCCCCAGTAATCTTTGACTCTGTTTTTTCAACTTCTTTTCAAAAGACTCTACGGAGTTTTTATCAACCAGTTTATCGCGCTTTTCAAGTTTATAGCCCAACTTTGCTTCAAGCTTCACAAGCGTGATCTTTTTATAGAGTTCTATGATCTTATGATTGGTCAATCCACCCAGGAAATTTCGCATAAGAATCAGCTTTTCTCTCTGATAGGCCTCTTTGGTTAACTCACGCTTGCTCAATAATGTCAGCTTCTCTTTGTATGTATGACTATCGATCAGTTCCATCTCAAACTCTTTGTTGATAAAGTAATCTGCTACGGTCGTAAAATAATGGCTAAAAGGCTTTTTGATATTCTGTACCTTTTTTGAACCCCATAGATATGTTGCAGCGACTTTTTGGAACTCTTTTCTTAACGCTTCGATCTCCTCATCCACAGGTACAAGTTTACCGTCTTCTGTGAGTCTAAAGTTTCTGTTAAAAGCCATAGAGATGGAATTCATGGTATTTTGAAACTCTGTTTTTGCATTGCTTGAACGATTCAGCAGTGCGATAAGCAGGTCTTTGATCTTCATTTTGTCAAAATGCAGTGTCTCATAGCCAGGTACACTCAGTGTTTTCAAATAAACCATTTTACGTATATCTTTTACCCGTACTTCACTTTTAATAGAACGCAGGAGTATCTCTTGAAGTTTCGCTTTGGAGTAGATATTGAGCGCATCGATGATATCGGTAACACGATACCTGTTTTCATCTGCGAGGTCCATCGCTTGGCAGAGTATGGTTTTGCCTGTCCTGTTTTGCATAACAATACCTTTAGCACCAAGGTACTTCTCTTCCAATGCGATGGCATTTTGTACGTACGTCTTGAGATAGAGATACTCAGGATACTCTTCAAGTTCGTGAACACGTTTTACCAAAGAGGCAAGCGCATACTGCCTTACATCTTCTGGCAGGTTATCATAGAATTCATACTTGAAGATACGTCTGAAGTTATTGAGGTTTGCATTGAATCTGAGAGGTTTACCCAGTGAGGCAGAAGCCTTCTGAAGCATCTTGTCCAAGATCGTCTCACCATCATGGCTGAATGCCGTATGACCGATGTCATGAAGAAGCCCTACGATCTTCCCCACCTTAAAAAAATTGAGGTTTACGTCATTTCCTAGCTGTGCGCTGAGATGGTTGAGTATATACTCTGTGCTTAGGCCTACTTCAACAGAGTGGCTATAGCGGTTTCGTATACTGTCTTTAGTATGTTTTGAGAGATACATCGGGATATCTTTAAGTCGCACAAACACTTTGTGGCCTACGATCCCAAGTTCACATTCTTCTACTGCAATGTGATAATGTTCTCTGTTCATATTGCCCTTTCAGGGGTTACTTTTTACTTACCCTCTGACACTCACTTACAAAGTGTTTTGCATTTTCTACCGGAACATCTGGCAAGATTCCATGTCCGAGATTAAAGATGTGTCTTTTACCGCCCATGATCTCCTGGATCGCTTTTACACTCTCAGTGGTTGCTTCTTGGGAGTAGAGTCTGCACGGTTCCATATTTCCCTGAAGTACGTACTTGTCTCCAAGTTTTTCTTTTGCCATTGCCATAGAAGTTCCCCAGTCGATACCGAATACATCAAAGTTTCCATACACTTGTCCACTCTCTATAAATGATGCCACACCTTTAGGGAACATGATCACAGGGATGTGCGGATACTTCTCTTTAAGATACTCTGCAATTTCAACCATATAGCTCCACGAGAACTCATTATACTTCCCGGGTTCTATCGCTGCTGCCCAAGAGTCGAATATCTGGACGACATCTACACCAGCTTGTATCTGTTTTTCCATATAGAGTTTTACGACATCCGTCACTTTTCTAAGAATATTGTGAAGCAGTTCAGGGTTAGAGTACATCATTTTTTTACAAATGTTATATGTTTTTGTTCCCTGCCCTTCTATCATATAGGTTGCCAATGTCCAAGGAGCACCGGTAAAGCCTATCAGTGCTATCTCATCTCCTCTTGCATCCAACTGCTCTCTAAGCAGTGCGATGGTCTCATATACATAGGTAAGTTTACTTGCTGCTTCATCTCCACCGATAAGCCTGTCCAAGTCTCCTTGCGAGGTGAGTGGATCAGAGAACTTTGGACCTTCCCCTTTGACAAAACTTAAGTCCATACCCATTTCATCAGGAATCACCAAAATATCTGAGAATAAAATAGCCGCATCTACACCCACGATATCCAGCGGCTGGATCGTTACTTCTGCTGCTTTTTTAGGATCATGGCATAAGTTAAGGAAATTTCCTGCTTCGGCTCTTACTGCCATATATTCCGGCAAATAACGCCCTGCTTGTCTCATCATCCAAACGGGTGTGTATGGTGTCTCTTTACCTAGACATGCGTCTACAAATATTTTACTCAAATCATTTTCCTTCTGTTTTCTTTGTTTCTTTTTTCTTACCTACCATACCCAAGAAGTACAAACCGAGTGCCAATGTCGCAATGGAGAGTGCAAAGTAAAGCATCTCCAGAGGCGTTTTGAACTCAGTATGCAGTACTCTTTGGAAGAAGTTTACTACCAGTACCATCACGATGACTTTCGCGATCTTATCTTTAAGCTGGTCAAGGTTATCAATTGCAAGAAGCCGATTATCCTCATCTTCAAACTGTTTTGCCTCATCAATATCTGAAATAAAGAGTTCATATAAACCAAAAGCAAATATGAACATCACCACGGCAATAAGATATAAGTCAACAGCACCGATGATCCCTGCAACGACATCTTCATGAAAATGTTCCGGATGCGGAATAGCATGAGTGATCACTTGAAATGATATTACAGCAACATTCCAAATGTCCATAGATGCGATAATAAATAAAATAACTGCACCGATAAGACCAAAAATAACAGCCAGAAGAACAATAAATCTACTTCTCCAAATGATACCTTCAAAGATCTTTTCTATCATTACGCATTTTCCTCGAGTTTGATCCATTTTTGCGCAATTCTTACTGCATTGGTTGCAGCACCTACTCTCACTTGGTCAGCCACACCCCAAAGGTGTAAAATATTATGGGCATAGATATCTTTTCTGATACGACCTACATACGTCTCATCTGTATCTGTAGCAGTTAAAGGCATAGGGTACTCATTTTTAGACATATCATCTACCACTGTAACATTTTCAAAATTATTCAATGCTTCTCTTGCTTCATTCACGTTCACATCTACATTCTCTTTAAATGTGATCGTAATAGACTCAGAGTGGCTTCTTAGAACCGGTACACGTACACATGTTGCAGACACTGCAAAGTCACTGTGCATGATCTTGTTGGTCTCATTGACCATTTTCATCTCTTCTTTCGTATATCCATTTTCCTGAGGTACATCAATATGAGGAATGACATTCAGTGCTATACGGTGAGCAAAAGCTTCTACTTTCGCATCATCCAATGTAAAGTTGAAGAAAGCCTGCATCTGTGTCACAAGCTCTTCCATCCCTGCTTTTCCTGCACCACTTACTGCCTGATAGGTACTAACATCAACTCTTTTGATACCGTAAAGATCATGAAGAGGTTTCAAAAGCTGTACCATTTGAATAGTTGAACAGTTAGGATTTGCGATGATACCTGAATCTCTCCAAAGTGCAATATCTTCAGGATTCACTTCAGGCACAACCAAAGGTATATTTGGATCCATTCTAAAGTGAGAAGTGTTGTCTATGACCACGGCTCCAGCTTCTACTGCATACTTTGCATAGTGCGCGGAGATACTACCTCCTGCCGAGAAGAAAGCGATGTCAATATTTCTACCTTCAAATACTTCTTCCGTCAATTCCTCTATCTTGTACTCTTTGCCTTGAAACTCAATCGTTTCACCTGCAGATTTTGCACTTGCCAAAGGTAAAAGGTCTCCTACGGGAAAATTCACCTCTTCCAAAACTCTAAAAAGCTCTTCACCTACGGCACCACTTGCACCGACTACTGCTACGTTATATGTTTTCACGCTATACTAATCCTAATGTATTATCTGTATCTTCACCGTCATCATCATCCGGCGTCTCTTCTTTTTGACATTTTGCAATGCTTACCACTCTATCTTTTGCATCAACATTGACGATCTTCACACCTGAAGTATTACGTCCTGCTTTACGGATGGTCTCCATGTCAACACGGATCATCTTACCGATACTGGTCAGACACATCAGATCTTTGTCTTCTTCTACAAATACAACACCCACAACATCACCGGTCTTAGGGGTAAGCTTCATGGAGATCACTCCTTTACCTGCACGGTTCTGTTCACGGTACTCACTTGCAGTGGTACGTTTACCAAGACCTTTCTCACTCATCATAAGCAGTTCATCATTCTCGTCTTCTATGGTCGTCGCACCACAAACATAGTCACCTTCTATCTTAAACTTGATCGCAGTCACACCACGTGCTACTCTACCGATCTCTCTGGCATCTTCTACTTTAAATCTGATACATAAACCTTTTTTTGTTGCCACAAAGAGCCATTTTGTGTCAGGTTTGACGATCTTCGCTTCTACTAAAGCATCATCTTCATCAAGGTTGATCGCTCTTACACCATTAGATCTGATATTCGAATACTCTGAGAGGTTTGTTCTCTTCACAATACCATTTTGGGTAAAGAATACCAATCCTTTGTCCGCTTCAAAATCAGTGGTAGGGATGATCGCCATGATCTTCTCATCTTGCTGAAGATTAATGAGGTTCACTACCGCTTTACCTTTAGCTGTACGAGACCCCTCTGGGATACGATATACTTTGAGCCAGTAAAGCTGTCCTAGGTCTGTTACGAACATCAGTGTGTCATGGGTATTTGACGTAAAGAACTTCTCAATGAAGTCATCATCATAGGTCGTTACAGCTATCTTGCCTTTACCGCCACGATGCTGCTTCTCATACTGCTTGACCGGTACACGTTTAATGTATCCGCGGTGTGTGATGGTCACAACCATTGGCTCATTTGGAATGAGGTCTTCGATGTCTATATCATCATAGTCATCTACGATCTCTGTACGACGCGGTGTTGTATATTTGTCGCCTATCTCTACAAGCTCTTCACGGATGATCACATTGATCTTCTCTTCACTTTTCAAGATACTTTCGAGTTCTGCAATGAGTTTAAGTAATTCATTCAACTCATTCTCGATCTTCTCGATCTCAAGACCCGTAAGACGTCTGAGTCTCATCTCCAAGATCGCTTTTGCCTGAATTTCAGAAAGTTTGAAACGCGCCATAAGGTTTTCTCTGGCCTCAACATCATCTGCAGAGGCACGGATGATCTTGATCACCTCATCGATATTGTCCACAGCGATCTTGAGACCTTCGAGGATATGTGCTCTTGCTCTTGCTTTCTCAAGCTCGAAGATCGTTCTTCTGATCACCACAGTTTTTCTGTGTTTCAAGAAAAGATCGAACAGTTCCATAAGATTAAAGACTTTTGGTTCTTTATTCGCAATCGCTAGCATGATAATACCGAACGTCACTTGCATCTGTGTACTTTTGAAAAGGTTGTTCAGTACGATCTCACTCATCGCATCACGCTTAAGCTCGATGACCACACGGATACCTTCTCTGTCAGATTCATCACGAAGTTCAGAGATACCTTCTATCTGTTTGTCACGGACAAGTTGTGCAATGTTTTCTATGAGTCTTGATTTATTGACCTGGAAAGGCAATTCATCGATGATGATGATCTCTTTGGAACCTTTTTGCTCTATGTGCGTCTTCGCACGTACTTTGATACGTCCTCGCCCTGTCGTATAGGCTTCTGTGATACCTTTACGTCCGAAGATGATACCGCCTGTTGGAAAGTCAGGCCCCTGTACGATCTTCATCATATCTTCTATTGTTGAGCTTGGATTGTCTATTCTTTCGACAAGTGCATTGATAAGTTCATCCAGTCTATGCGGAGGAATATTCGTAGCCATACCGACCGCGATACCGCTTGAACCGTTAAGAAGCAGGTTTGGAACGCGCGAAGGGAGTACATCAGGCTCTTGCATAGAATCATCATAGTTTGGTACAAAATCAACTGTGTCTTTCTCAAGGTCGGATAAAAGCTCTTCAGCGATCTTTGTCATACGGGCTTCGGTATATCTCATCGCTGCAGCGTTATCACCATCGACTGAACCAAAGTTTCCTTGACCGTCTACAAGCGGGGCCTGCATAGAAAAGTCTTGTGCCATACGTACCAGTGCATCATAGACTGAATTGTCACCATGAGGGTGATACTTACCGATCACATCCCCGACGATACGTGCGGATTTTTTATAAGGGCTTCTGTGTGCAAGATGAAGATCATTCATTGCATAGAGAATTCTTCTGTGAACAGGTTTTAACCCATCCCTTGCATCTGGCAACGCCCTACCAATAATAACACTCATAGAGTAGTCAAGGTAGCTTGACTTCATACTATCTTCAATTAACACTTGTCCGGTATTTTGTTGGTCTTCAAACAGATCGCTCATACATTTCCTTGTTGTGTAAAAAATTACATTCATTGTATCTAACATCGGCTTAAAAAAAATGCTTAAAAACGCTTAAAATCGATTCTAGGTGTCTTAAAATGGATTTAACATGAATTTAACACTATTTATATATAATGCACTCTAAATTATTTTATCAAGGATAAATAGTGCCAATTGAACAAATAAAAGATATCGTTGATTATGGGGTAATAGGTTTACTCTTTTTCCTAAGTTTCATTACCTTTGCCTATGCTATTGAAAGAGTACTTTTCTATCGTAGTATCAGATTGACAGATTACAGCAATAAAACAGCCCTGGAACTTGATATTTCAAAACGTCTGCCAACCATTGCTTCTATAGGGTCAAATGCTCCTTATATAGGCCTTCTTGGTACTGTACTGGCTATCATTCTTACTTTCTACATTATAGGGGACCAACAAGATACTATCAACCCAGGTGAGATCATGAAACACTTGGCACTTGCACTTAAAGCCACTGCAGCCGGTCTGGTTGTTGCTATCCCGGCAACTGTCATATACAATGCGCTGCTTACACAAGTAGATACGATCTTAGCCAAATGGGAAATAGCTCAGGACAGCAAAGCATAATGAGACGAGAACGCTTTGACAAAATGAATGTCGTCCCATTCATCGATATCGTACTTGTACTCCTGGTCATTGTACTTGCTACAGCTACTTTTGTCAAAAATCAAACGATACAGGTTGATCTGCCAAGTGCAAGTGCTAAAAAAAGTGAAGATAAAAAGAACATCCAGATCGTGGTGAACAAAGAAGGTGTTTACTCTTATGAAGGGGAAGTGTTGGCACTTGAACCCATCAAAGAGAAACTCATGAAACTTGACCCTAAAAAAGATCTTATCTCATTGCGTATGGATAAAAGCAGTGAATTTCAGTACTTTGTAGATATTATAGATATTCTTAAGACCAAAGGGTTTGAGAATATTTCGATTATTACGAAGAAATAACTACTCCGTCATCATGCCATAGGGGCGCTTGAGTTTCTCAGTCAACTGATGCAAACTGACTGCACGTCCCTCTCTGGCGAACTCGCGACCATCCAAAAAGACGATCATCGTCGGTACCGAAAAGACTTGGAAATGCGCGGAGATCTCTGGATTTTCATGTGCATCCAGATAGATCTGCTTCAGCTCAGGAAAGTTCGTATCAAATACCTCTTTAAACTTAGGTCTTAATGCATGACACACATTACAGTGCTCTCCTGAGAAGTAAAGTAATACCCCTACTTCAGTTCTTATAGTATTTTGAAGTTCTTCTAACGTCATACATGTTCCTTGAATGATTTTTAAAATTATAACGCTTAGGAGCTACAACTCAGCTTCTTGTTTTTAAACTCGTTTGGTGTTGCGCCTGCCCACCGTTCAAATTCAGGGTATTCATCAAAAGGATTTTGCGCAATTCTAAACAGGTCATCCACTACAGAAAAATCACCTTCTTGAGCTGCATCTATAGCCTCTTGGAGCATATAGTTCTTTAATACATATTTTGGGTTGGCTGCCAGCATTTGCTCTTTTCTTACTGCTGTATCTATGGTATTTAATACGTGCATCATATCTGTCTAACCACGCATTCATAGGCTCATGATAAAGGCCCGTACGCAACAGTGCTTCCCTGTCTCCTTCATAATGGCTCAGTGTTCTAAGGAACAGCGTATAGTCTACTTGTAACTGTTCCAACATATCAAGCATATCATCTATGAGTTCAGGATCACCTTCTATAGTGCCTTCAAGTCCAAGTTTTTTACACATATAGTAGTGATAATACCTCATATAGACCTTGTCATACATGGCTAAGTTTTTTTCCATCTTTTCTACACTGCTTAAAGGACTAAGTGCCATCATAAATGCTCTAAGATTCCATTTGGCTACCTGAGGCTGGTTTGAAAAGCTGTAACGTCCGTTTACATCGGTATGATTACAGACATTATCATGACGGAAATCATCCAAGAAAGCATAAGGACCATAATCTATCGTCAAACCTGCTATGGACATATTGTCCGTATTCATCACACCATGGTTGAAACCGACAGACATCCACTGAGCCATCAGTCTGGCAGTGATGATCATCACATCATTAAAAAGTAGCGTATAACGATTATCTTTACCCTTGATGTGAGGAAAACTCTCATCAATGACATAATCCGCCAATGCTTCCAGTTCTTTGAACAACCCATTATGTGCATAGTATTCAAACGTACCAAAACGTACCCATGAAGTACTTACACGGCATACTATGGCAGCTTTTTCTACCTGCTCACGTCGCACATTATGGTCTGAACCTATGATACCCAAGCAAAGTGTACTGGGGATACTGAGACCCTGCATCGCTTCACTCATGAGATACTCTCTGATACTTGAACGCAGTACTGCACGTCCATCACCGTTACGGGAGTACTCCGTCATACCCGCACCTTTTAACTGGAGATGGTATTTGTCTATCGTACCTATATTGATCGCCCTGCCATCTCCAAGTCTAGGGACGAAATGCCCGAACTGATGTCCCGCATAACACATCGCAAAGGTATCTGATCCTTCCACTGTATGGCGACCATTAAGGAAGTTGACAAAGGCTTCGCTCTGAAGTTCACTTTCATCAATCTCTAGTACTTTTGCCACATCTTCGTTCGCATGTATAAGATAAGGCCTTATTAGAGGTGTGGGAGTTACTCTATCATAACACTCATCGGGCAGCTCCAGATACGGGTTGGTTAGTTTTAATTCATTTAATTTCATGCTTGCATTCTACATAGAGATACTTTGAAGTTACTTAAGTTAAATACGAGTATAATCACACTATTAATTTGTAAGGAATCACTAATGGGTAGAGCGTTCGAATACCGTAAAGCAGCGAAAATGAAAAGATGGGGAACCATGTCAAGAGTTTTCCCTAAATTAGGAAAGATCATTACTATGGCAGCCAAAGAAGGTGGTCAAGATCCAGACATGAATCCTAAACTTCGTACAGCTATTCTTAACGCCAAAGCACAAAATATGCCTAAAGACAACATCGATGCAGCGATCAAAAGAGCATCCGCAAAAGATGCTGCAGATATCAAAGAGGTCTCATTTGAAGCTAAAGCTGCAAATGGTGTACTTCTTTTTATCGATTGTGCCACAGATAATAACACAAGAACAGTGGCGAATGTAAAAGCCATCCTTACACGTAATGGCGGTGAAGCGCTTAAAAATGGTTCACTTGATTTTATGTTCACGACAAAATCAGTATTTGTGTTTGACAAAACAGAAGAGATGGACATTGAAGAGCTTGAACTTGATCTTATTGATTATGGACTTGAAGAGATAGAGGAAGATGTCGAACCGCAAGAAAATGAAGATGACAAAGCGATCATTAGAATCTATGGAGAATTCGCATCATTTGGTGAATTGAGTAAAGCCTTGGAAGAAAAAGGTATTGAAGTGAGCAAAGCGGAGATCCAGCGTATTGCTAATACACCTATCGAACTTACAGATGAACAACTTGAAGAAGCTGAAACACTCATAGATAAACTAGAAGATGATGAAGATGTGCAAGCTGTTTATACCAACATTGCCTAATATATGAGTCCGCAAGAGAACTGATTCTTCTTATGGAGTAAAAAAGGCATATTCTGCTTGAAAATATGCCTTGAGGAAAATAAATTATCTATTAATAAAATGTCATTAATAGGTGCGGAGAAGACTCAGGGATGTTGACTCCTGCATCGTCATATGCTGCCATGTGATGTGCCGATGCACTTGATGCTAAACCGATAGCCAATAGTAATAGTGTTGTTAATTTTTTCATATTAAATCCTTTCTTTTTTAAAGATAAGGAAGTATAAGAGATAAAATGTGAAAATAGTGTGAAGATGTATTAGTATATATAATTCGAATAGAATGATCACAGCCTTAATATGCTGTAATCATTTGAAAGAGCACGGTTATTGTTCGTGTTGTTCCACGAACTCTTCATAGCCACCTTGAAAATCAATGATCGTTCCATCTTCATTGAGCTTGATGATACGGTTTGCAAATGCATCGATGAGTTCTCTATCGTGAGAGACACAGATAACCCCACCTTGATAATTATGTAAAGCTTCACCCAAGGCAACAATAGCTTCAAGGTCGAGGTGGTTATTTGGCTCATCCATGACCAAGAAGTTCGAAGAATCCATCATGATCTTAGAAAGCATTACACGGTGTTTTTCACCACCTGAACAAGCATTGATCTTCTTTTTCTGCTCTTCACCACTGAAAAGCATACGTCCCAAGGTTTTACGAATGTCATCGATATGCCATTTCTGATCAAAGCCCTGTATCCACTGCGGCAACTCTTCATCACCTACAACCAGGTCAGTCGTATTTTGCGGGAAGTAGCTATAGGTGATCGTTTGTCCCCATTTAAACGTTCCACTGTCGGGTTTATTCTCTCCCATAAGAATTTTAAGCAAGGTTGTTTTACCTACACCATTGGTACCGATGAGGGCTATTTTATCCCCTTTATTGATCTTAAAGGTAAGGTTTTCAAATACATTTTCACCATCATAGCTCTTAGAAAGACCTTCCACTTCAAGTACTTCATTACCGATCTCTCTATGGGCCTTGAACATAATTGACGGATCACGTCTTGATGAAAGTTTTATCTCGCTAACGTCAAGTTTATCGAGTTGTTTTTGACGGCTTGTCGCCTGTTTCGCTTTAGAGGCATTCGCAGAGAATCTGGCAATGAATTTTTCAAGCTCCTCTTTCTCTTTGAGTGCCTTTCCTCTATCTGTTTCAGCCTGTTTAGCTATGAGATTTGCTGCAATATACCACTCATCATAATTTCCTGTAAACTCACGGATATTTTGGAAATCAAGGTCAAGTATATGGGTTACTACACCATTAAGAAAGTGTCTGTCGTGTGAGATAACAAGTAAAGTACCTTCATGACGTTTCAACTCATTTTCCAACCATGTGATAGTCTCCATGTCAAGGTTGTTGGTAGGCTCATCCAAGAGTAAAACATCCGGTTTCAAGAACAATACCTGTGCCAAAAGGATCTTAAACTTGTCACCACCCGTCAATGAAGACATCAGTTCATCATGTTGGGAAGCAGGAAAGCCTAAAGCCTCTAGCAATTTCTCGATCTTCACATCAGATTCGTAGGTAGGGTCTTCATCTGCACAGATCATCTCAAGTTCAGCCAAACGGTTGTTGACTTCATCACTCTCAAAGTCACCTTCCATATAGAGTTTTTCTTTTTCTTTTTGTGCATCAAAAAGTTTTTTATTTCCATAAAGTACGGCATCTCTAAGGGTATAATCTTCAAAAGCATATTGGTTCTGTCCTAAAACACCCAGTTTAAGTCCCGGTTGAAGCTGTACTTCTCCATCACTTTGCTCTATCTCACCTGAAAGGATCTTCAGAAATGTGACTTTCCTGCACCATTCGCACCGATAAGACCATAACGTTTTCCTGCATCTAAAGTAATATTGATCTTGTCAAAAAGCACTCTTTTTCCATAGCGCTGTGTTAAATTTACTGTACTTAGCATATCTAATCCTTGTATATAATTATTGGAATTCTAACATAATGGTCTGAAAGTGGGAGAAAGAAATAAACAAAGGGTTTTCATCTTAAGAAAACTCTTTGAATATGAATAAAAGTTAATCTAAAAGATCGATAATATTTTCTATTGGACGACCAATAGCTGCTTTTCCATCCTTAATGACTATAGGTCTTTCTATGAGCTTTGGATTTTCTACCATGGCCTCTATGAGTTTATCTTCATCGGTTTCTTGTTTGAGATTTAACTCTTTATAGATGGCCTCTTTGGTTCTCATCAATTCCCTTGCAGAGATACCCAGCATCTTCAATACCTCTATCAGTTCATCTTTTGTTGGAGGCGTATCAAGGTATTTAACCACATCTGCCTCAATACCCTTCTCTTCTAATAGCTTTGCTGCATCTCTTGATTTACCACATCTTGGATTGTGCCATATGGTCACACTGCTCATCATTAGATCCTTTTAAATTTTTTATAGTGTACACTTCAAATACTTTAATTATAGTTGAAAATTTTGTAGATACTAAAAAACCTTTTTGAAAAAATCCTCTGTATCATCTTTTTGCTCTTCCAACCAATCACTGGAATCCTCATTCCCCTCTTTAACTCGTTCTTTAAGTCTTTGAAACTTCCTGTTTACTCTTTTCTTGTCCTTTAAGAACTCATATGCTTTTTCCAGCTGATAGATATAAAGTGCAGAGAGTGTATTGGGTACCGGAATTGGAAGAATGATCCCTTTTCCGATCGGTTCTATACGGTATAAAGATGGAAGAGAAGCTGCAAAGAAAATAAACACCGCCGGACCGACAATATATCCTTCACCATCAACATTTCTGTGAAACAGTACTGTAGGTATCTCTTCTAATAATCGTGCATCTGATTTAGCATCCAAAAAACCATACCTACCGTAACGGTAATCATGCTTCTCAAAAGCACGATCCAGATCATCTCTTGGTTCACCACCTCTGTTCCCTATCCCGCCATAGTTTCCATAAATTTTTAAAAAATAGTAAGTACCATCATCCCGATATTTATCATGGACTCCCACTGTAGGTTTTTGAGGATCTTTTGAAACATTTTTTTCATTGAATTCTTGAGTAGTGCCATGAAGAGAGGAAAAAAGCAATACCAAAAAAAGAAAAATATGTGTGGTCATAATATGTTTTTAACAATTCTCTCTTGAACTATCACTTAGATGAATGATTACATTTTCCTTGATACTCCACCCCTTTGAAAGAGGTGGATTCTTCATCCATAGCCTAAACAGCTATTTGATGGGAAGCATTATTGCCGTGTATCCCACGGACAAGTATGTTTTTGGCGGCATTGGTGTCAGCATTAACACTATGCCCACAAGCAGTACATACAAACTTGGCTTGTGATTTTCTATTCTCTTTAGAGATATGACCGCATTCGTTACAGGCTTGAGAAGTATGTTTTGGATCAACTTTGATGAGTTCTCCACCCCTCTCCTGCAATTTGTATTCAAGCAGTTCAAAGAACAATCCCCAACTTTGCTGGGTGATCACCCTGTTAAGTCCCTGCTTTTGCTTCACCTGTCTGCCCGGAGTTTCAGTTGTTCCTTTTGCAGATTTGGTCATATTCTTAATTTTCAAATCTTCCACTACTACAGTTTGGTTTTCGCTGTATGATCTTGAAAGTTTGTGTAAAAAATCTTTTCGCATATTGGCGATACGAAGATTCTGTTTGGCTATCTTGGCTTTTGCCTTGGCACGATTGTTTGAGTTTTTTTTCTTTCGTGAGAGCTGTTTTGCTTTTTTCCTGAGCTTGTAGAGTTCTCTTGTCAACTCTAAAGGCTTAACTTTTTTACCGTTGCTGTCAGCCACCACAAGTCTTACGCCTACGTCAAGCCCAACTGACTTGGAGTTATGACTAGCAACCACTTCATGCTCAGGCATATCAACTAAGATACTGGCATGATACTGATACGCTTCATGAGAAACAGTAACCGTTTTGATCTTGCCTGTAAACTCTTTCCTTAAACCTTTGCATTTCACCCATCCTATCTTTGGAAGATACACTCTATTGCCTTCAATTTTAACCCGCTGTGGGTATTGAAAGCTTTGCCTTGAATAGTGTCGTGATTTAAATTTTGGATAGCCTCCGCCTTTAAAAAAGTGCTGATAGGCTCTGTCCATATTGGCGATAGATTGTTGAATGGCTTGCGAGTCGATCTCTTTTAGCCAAGAGGTTTTTTCACGTTTTTTGAGTTTGGTGATATGGTTTATAAGTGCGAACTTTCCAATTTTGATACCAAATTTACTATAGGCGTATTTTCGTAAAGCCAATGCACGATTATAGACATATCTTGCTCCACCAATTTGAGAAGAGATGAGCTGCTTCTGTTCATTGTTTGGATACAAACGAACTTTAACGGCTTTTAGCATTTCTTCTCCTTTTTTAATATGGTGTGCTATTGATATTTTGCCTAAATATAGGTAATATGTCAATAGTTATCTAAAAGGTGTTCATTATGAAAATTCAAAAAGAAAGACACGCTACCCATTTACTTCATGCTCATTTAGTTTTTGTGACGAAATACAGATACAAAGTTTTAAAAGGTAAACATATTGAATATTTAAGAGATGTTTTCAAGGAAACGATTGAAGAGATGGGTGGTACTTTAGAAGAGTTCGATGGAGAATCCGATCATGTGCATCTACTTATTCAGTACCCTCCAAAATGGTCTATCTCTAAAATTGTGAACAATCTAAAAGGACGATCTAGCAGACTTCTTAGGAGAGATATGCCTGATATCAAAGAGAGGTATTGGGGCAAAGCAGGTCTTTGGCACAGAAGCTATTTTGCAGGCAGTATTGGTGGTGCTCCGCTTGAAATTGTAAAACAATATATTGAACAGCAGGCTACGCCTGAGTAGCTTATATCCACCACTTCAAAGAGGTGGTTTTACGCTACGATTCGATAAAATTTAAAAAAAATCACACCATCATCTACCAACATCTCTTCTACCCCATTAACCTGTCTGTAAAAGTGGTCATGCTGTTCCTGTGTACAAAAGCCAAAGACCTGTTCTATCCCTGCTCTATTATACCAGCTTCTATCAAAAAAGACGATCTCTCCTGCATTGGGTATCTGTTTTAAATGACGCTGAAAATACCATTGTCCCAACTCTTTTGAATTAGGTTTAGGTAATGCTACAGAACGTGCTTCTCTTGGGTTGAGTAATTGTTGAACTCTTTGATACTTGAGCTTTTTCCAGCCGTGTCCATACCTTCAAAAATGACCAAAAGTCTCTTATTATTATCGATAATCCATTTTTGAAGTTTGACCAGTTCATGCTGAAGCTTTAAAGACTCTTTTTCGTAAAATTTCGTTTCAATGTTTCCCGATTTTTTAAAGACTTTAGAGGGTTTCTCTTGATACTCAGCTAACTTTTTTGTATACCGTATCTTTTGCCTAATCATCCTTCTCACCATTTAACCCGTTAGGAATCTTTTTATTGGTCTGTGCACCCAGTTCTTTTAGCTGTTCTACCTGCCTTACAAGATTTCCTTTTCCATCACTCAGTTTGTTTCGTGCAGCTGAAAAACTGCTCTGAATTGTATCTATCTGTTTTGAGATTTTCATCAAGTCTTCAGAAAAACCGACAAACTTATCATACATAGCGCCTGCTCTTCTGGCTATCTCTTGGGCATTCTGGTTTTGACGTTCATATTTCCATACATTTTCGACAGCTCTCATCGCCACAAGCAAGGTAGTTGGTCCTACAAGAAGTATCTTACTCTTAAATGCATTATCATAAATACTGCTGTCATGCTCAAGTGCAACAGCCAAAGCACCTTCTATAGGCATGAACATGAAAATAAAGTCTAAGGTATTCACCTCTTTAAGACGCTCATAGTTCTTGTTGGCAAGTCCTTCAACATGTGCTCTGATTGAATTTAAATGTGTCGTTAGATGCAGTGCCCTGGTCTCATCATCTCCTGCATTCACAAAACGTTCATAGGCAACCAGTGAAGTTTTTGCATCGATAATAAGATCTCTGCTGTCCGGTAAATGTACCACTACATCCGGTCTCAACAGTTCATTCTCATCTGTTCTTAAACTTACTTCACGTTCAAATTCAAATCCTTTACGAAGTCCTGATGCTTCCAGTACATTTTCAAGTACCATTTCTCCCCAAACTCCTTGTTGTTTACTGTCTCCCTTAAGAGCATTTGTAAGGTTAATGGCATCTTTACTGATCTTTTCATTGAGCTCTTTAAGGGAATTGATCTCATTTTTCAATACGGCTCTGTCTTGGCTCTCAGAGTTATAAGTATCAGCTACCTGTTTTTTAAATTCAGTGATTTGTGTTTGAAGCGGTTTGATCATATTGTCTAAATTCTCTTTTGAAAAATCAGCAAACTTTTTAGAATTTCCTTCAAAGACTTTTTTAGCCAACGCTTCCAATTCATCCTTGATCTCTTTCTTATGAGAGTTCATCATCTCTTTTTGAGATAATGCATGTCTCTCTTCACTTTCAAGTTTCATCAATAAACGTGCATTATTTGTACGATATTTGCTGTTATCCTCAAGTATACTGTCTTGACGTTCTTTAAGAACATTATGATCCTCCAACAACTTGGTATACATATCCTGCGCATTTTCAAGATTAGCCTTTGTCTGACTAAGTTCTTTTTCTATTTCATTATATTTATCCTGCAAAGCTGATAAGGTTTCATTTGTTGACCTCAGTGTCTCTTTCGTCTCATTAAACTGCTGTAACTGTTGTTCATTACTTGCATTTTTGATCTTATAGGCTTGAAGTTCATGCTCCAATGCAGAGATCTGTTCTGTTTTTTCTTCGTTATCGACTTTAGTGTTCCAGTATCTGTCTTTATAGGTTTTGACTTTCATCGCTGATACTACGATCACCAGTACAATGACTAAAAGTACTGCCAAGGCCATCCCTGCAATAAGCATCAGGGTAGAATCATTCTGTATTTTTAACAAAAGCTCCTGCATGGTTATCCTTGTATCATGTCATAATTTTTAGGATAGTTACACTTCATACTTTGTGCAGGTAAATTTCCTTTTCCATATTTCATATGCTTGAAAACGATCTGTACTTTGTTGTCAAGATCATCATAATAAGCAATACTGTGAAGTTTTTTGCTTTTATCCACTTGTATTGTATATTTTTTATTCTCATATTCTGCTACATATATATTTTCACTATGAAGTTTTGCCTTTTTTAATATTTTGGCAATATCTATGCCATTTGATATCCTGTAAGCAGAAACCTGTTCGAGATCATGGTCTACCACAAGTAGCTCTAAACCATCAGTACAAACCTCTTTTTTTGTAGGCTCTTCGTAGCTCCATTTAAAAAGTGCCTCATTTGAAAAACGTACTTTTCCTCTGTAGATGATCACTTTTTGTTTTATATTGGTTATTTTCTGTATAAAATCAGCTTGAAAATTTTCCGGTAATTCTATGCTTGCGGAGAGCACAGATGATACTAATAATAGTAACGACAATAGTCTCATTCTTTTTCCTTTTGTAACTTGAAATATACCAAAATAGCACTTTTATAGTGTTAATGTATGTCATTTTGTCATAAAATTGTGAGCCAAGCGTGGGTATCTGTTGTCGTTTGCTAACGGAAAATTAATCACTATTTGGATAAAATAATCCCAATTTATGCAAAGGCTAAACCTACAATGATAAAAAGCGTACTCAAACTCTTTGGCACCCAAAATGACAAGATCGTAAAAAACTATCTCAAAAAAGTAAAAAATATCAATCAACTTGAATCAAAATATGAGGCTCTTGATGATGAAGCTCTCAAAGCTGCATTTGATGCACTTAAAAATGACGTACTCAGTGGAAGTAAAACTTTAAATGACGTACTTTATGACTCATTTGCTGTTACCAGAGAAGCAGCAAAACGTACATTGAACATGAGACATTATGATGTACAGATGGTTGGAGGTATGGTGCTCAATGACGGCAACATTGCAGAGATGAAGACAGGTGAAGGTAAAACACTTGTGGCAACACTTGCTGTTGTGCTCAATGCCATGACAGGGAAAGGTGTCCATGTCGTCACAGTGAACGACTACCTTGCAAAAAGAGACTCCGAAGAGATGGGAAAACTCTATGCGTTCTTGGGTTACAGTGTAGGATGTATTACCGCGGATATCCATGATGAGACGGGCAGAAAAGCACAATACGATGCTGATATAACCTATGGAACGAACAACGAATATGGCTTTGACTACCTTCGCGATAACATGAAGGTAAGAGCTGAAGAGAAAGTACAGCGTGAACACAACTATGCCATTGTCGATGAAGTTGACTCCATCCTGATCGATGAAGCAAGAACCCCTCTCATCATCTCTGGACCGACACAACGTGACCACAACCATTATGCCAAAGCCGATGCTATCGCTAAACAGATGATACGTGGTGAAAAGATAGAGACTAAAGCTGGTGAACCTGAACAGACTACAGGTGACTTCATCGTTGACGAAAAGAACAGAACCATCGTTATGACTGAAGATGGATTACAAAAAGCACAAGATCTCTTTGAAGTTGAAAATCTCTATAATTTAGAAAATGCAGTCCTTTCACATCACCTCGACCAGGCCCTTAAGGCACACTATATCTTTGAAAAAGATGTTGACTATGTGGTACAAGATAATGAGATCATCATTGTTGATGAGTTCACAGGAAGACTCTCTGAGGGTCGTAGGTATTCAGAAGGATTGCACCAGGCACTTGAAGCAAAAGAGTCTGTAGAGATACAAGAAGAGTCACAGACACTTGCAGAGATCACGTACCAGAACTACTTTAGACTTTACAATAAACTTGCAGGTATGACAGGTACCGCACAAACTGAAGCGACTGAATTTTCACAGATCTATAGTCTTGATGTTATCTCTATTCCTACCAATGTCCCTATCGCTAGAATAGATAAAAATGACCTCATCTATAATACAGAACGTGAAAAAATGAATGCCGTTGTCAGAAGAGTGAAGGAACTCAATGAAAAAGGACAACCTGTACTCATAGGTACGGCTTCTATAGAAAAATCTGAAATGATCCATGAAAGACTGAAAAAAGAGAAGATCGTTCACAACATCCTTAATGCTAAAAACCATGCACAAGAGGCAGAGATCATTATCAATGCAGGACACAAAGGTGCTGTCACTGTTGCTACAAACATGGCAGGTCGTGGGGTTGACATCAAGATAAATGATGAAGTGAGAAGTTTGGGCGGACTGATGATCCTTGGTACAGAGCGTCATGAGAGTAGACGTATCGATAACCAGCTGAGAGGTCGTTCAGGACGTCAGGGTGATCCGGGAGAAAGTCAATTCTTCCTCAGTTTGGATGACAACCTTCTTCGTATCTTTGGCGGAGAGAAGATCAGAAATATCATGAATAAACTTGGTGTTGAAGATGGTGAGTATATCGACTCTAAGATCGTAACCCGTTCTGTAGAGAAAGCACAGAAAAAAGTAGAGAATCAACACTATGAGTCAAGAAAACATATCCTCGAATATGATGATGTAGCAAATCACCAAAGAAAAGCGATCTATGCGTTTAGAAACCAATTGCTTGACACAGAATTTGATATTGCTGCGAAGATCAAAGAGAACCGTGCAGAGTATATAGCCTATCTTTTAGGAGAATCAGAGATCTTTGAAGGTATGCCTACGGAAGACTTTGATGTTGAGAGACTTGCAGCGCTGATCAAAGAGGAACTGCATATTGAAGTGCAAAGTCAACAGTTCAAGGAGAAAGAAGTAGACGAGATCACCACCATGATCACTGAAATGATGGAAAATCTCTACGAAAGCAAAATGTCTCAAATTGAGCCTGAGCAAAGACAAGAGATAGAACGCATCTTATACCTTCAGGTCCTTGATCCTCAATGGAGGGACCACCTTTATGAGATGGATGTGCTCAAAACAGGTATCGGGCTTAGAGGGTATAACCAAAAAGATCCACTGACCGAGTACAAGCAAGACAGTTATAAACTTTTTACAGATCTTGTACTCCGTATAAAACTTGAAGCTGTAAAAGTACTACAGCTTGTACAGTTTAACTTTGAATCTCCAGAAGAAGAAGAAGCTGCCGTTGAGCACATCAGAGAAGAGCTAGAGAATGATGTCGCAAATGCGACACTCAATCAATCTTATGAAGAAGGTGTCATTGCTGAAGATTCATCAAAACTAAGTCCTATCACAGGGACAAAAAAACCTAGAAGAAATGACCCATGTCCATGCGGATCAGGTAAAAAGTTCAAAAACTGTTGTGGTCAGAGCGGACCCAAAAAAGGTCTCTTGGCATAATGTCCACAACTCCCAAAGCCTCCTCGCCTAATAAAAAGTTTATTAGGCATATCATCAAACACTATCTTAAGTATGATAAAGAAAACCCTTTTATCTTTATCTCTGCTATTCTAGCTTTCTTAGGTATCGCTGCTGGTGTGATGGTACTGATGATCGCTATGGGGATCATGAATGGGACACAAAAAGAGTTTAGCAAAAAACTTTTTGTGATGAATTATCCGCTAACTGTACTTCCTTTGGAAGAAGACGCAGTCACTGATGACCTCATCACTTCATTAAGTGAAAAGTTTCCACATCTTAAATTCAGTCCATATTACACTACGCAGGTCATCACAAAAAATGAAGGTGCTGTGCAGGGTTCTTTGGTCTATGGTGTTGATTTTGATAAAGAAAGTGATATTAACGCCATTTTTAAAGAAGCTAGAGGAGATGAAACCAGTAAGTTCAGGGTTGTCCTAGGGGAAGGTCTCTCTTTTGAGATGAATGCCCCTAAAGGTGAAAAAGTCACACTTTACTTTTCAGAGCAGCAGGCTATTGGATTTGGAACAATGCCTCTACAAAAACGTTTTATCATCGATGGCGTTTTCAAGTCGGGCCTCAGAGCCTATGATAAAGCGATCATGTACACTTCTTTAGAAGCATTTGAAAAACTGCTTGGAAGAAAACATGGAAGTTATGATGGTCTACATATCTATACTGAAAATCCTCTTGATGAAATAGCCGATATAAAGAGTGCTTTGCCCGAAATGGTAGTCATAGAAGGGTGGTGGCAACAAAATGGAAACTTCTTTGCAGCTATGGAAATGGAGAAAAAAGCGCTTTTCCTGGTCCTACTGCTCATCATCCTTGTCGCCTCTCTCAACATAATCTCTTCCCTACTTATGACAGTAATGAGCCGAAGAAGAGAAATAGCCCTTATGCGTACCCTCGGTGCTACAAAAGTAGAGATAAAATCCATCTTTTTTAAATTGGGTCTTATCATTGGAAGTGCAGGTATCTTGGCTGGTACGATGCTTGGTGGATTTGGCATTTGGATCCTCACCACTTTTGACATTATCTCAATGCCTGCGGATGTATACGGTACTTCCAAACTGCCTGTTGATCTTACCTTAAATGATTTTGGACTCATCATCCTAGGTACAAGTATCATTATACTTCTTTCAGCTCTATATCCAGCAAAAAAAGCATCTCAGACAGATCCTTTAACTGTTTTAAGAAATGAATAGAATTAGTTAAACATATCCATAACCGTGTTTCCGTGTTCAAACACATCGAAGAGAGAAGCTTCCTCCTCTTCTTCGAAAATGTTCAAAGGTGAGTCATCAAATACACCAAACATTGTATTATACATTTTAGAAGAGTTATACATCATCCCTGACATCATTTCTGCGGATTGACCAGAATACTTTGCCCCTTTATAGATTGAGGTACCTGTGTCTCTCATATCTCCAAGTATACCAAACCCTAAAATACTGTCTAACATACCGCTCTCTTTTTTCTTGCTGCTAGAGCCAAAGAAACTAGGCATTTCTAGATCCATGCCAATGGTATCTCCAAACTCACTCAGACTATTGCTAAAAGAAAAACCTTCATCTTTTTTTGGCTTATCTTCCAAAAGTAACGTTTGTTTGATACTCGATAGTGCACTATCTATATCCAAACCCTCCTCTAAGCCGAGTTTATCCTTTACCTCATTCATTCTCTTATCTAATGAACTTTCATATTTAGGGACCTGATAATCTATATTCAATTCATCTCTTATTTTGTCTAATTTTTTTACTTCTGCACTAGGTTCTTTGATATTCAACTCTTCTTTCACTTGTTTTAATTTCTTCTCTCTGGGACTGAGTTTCGGTGCTTGAATATCTAATTCTCTTCGTATTCTTTCTATATCACTCTCTTTATGGATCGGTTGAGTACTTTCAGGAGGTTGTTTTTTCTTTTCTATGGGCTTAAGATCTAAACCATTTGTTTTATCGAATGGTTTATCCTCTATAAGGTATTGATTCCTTATGTCATCGAAAGTATCTTTTTCAGGAGACGTCAACGTCCTTTCTATGGGTAAGAGTTCACTGTCTATGCCAGAAGAGGTTTCTGAACCTTCATCCTGTATCGTGTATGGGACCTTCATATCTTGTAAAGCTCTCTCTTCATTATTATTTAAATCAGCCCAAATAAAGATACTCAGTCCCAGTGTGATTAAAATAATTTTTTTCATCGCTTTATTCTGCCTTATGCTCTCATTCATCTCTTCATTATACACTATTTTATTTGTTTATTATATTCTCTGTTGATTCAACTGCTCTTTGAAGTAATTTCATTGGCAAAGATAAAATATCCTTTCCCGCAGATGTTTGAACTTGTGGATTGTCTAAGTTTCCGGTGATCTGTAGTCCAAATGTCATACTCTTGTCTCCTCCCATAAGAACGTACCCGACAATAGGTACACTACCCACTAATTTACCTATTTCCCTTGCAGTTTGAATAGCAAGATTCATATTGATTGTTTTTTTCTTCAGATCAATTTCTCCAGTCCCTGCTATCGTTGCTGAAGTTCCTTTAATGTAAATAGAATCAAATATTATCTTATCTTTTTTAACCATTCTGTATTCTGCTACACCTTCCTCTATCGTGAAACCTTTTTGCGAGTAACCAGGATTCTGCAATGATGCCAGTGCCGGTACTGTGTTGATAAAAGCTAAAGTATTATTGTATGCCTTAAAATCCTTCATCATACCACCTTCTACAATGATCTCCCCTTTCATCGTTTTTCCAGGGTCTCCCCATACCTTTAAAGTATAACGACCATTCTGTAAACCTTTGAAATTGATCAAAGGGTGCAGTGTTTTGTCTTTAATACGCAACGCCCGTATAGAAACCAATTCTTGCTTTTTGGTAAATTTTATAATGTCTTTTTGGGCACTTCCAATGGCCTTAATGTTACCATTTGGTTTGATTTCTATATCATAACTATCAGTCATTAGCCTATAGTCACCGTAACGTAAATGGCTATTCTTACCCAATACTATGATAGATTTACCTTGTTTGGTTTTCTCTTTTTTCTTCTGTGCTTTCTTATTTGGTTTTTGATCCTCACTCTCCAAAAATTTCTCAAGATCTAAATTTAAATTCGTTAATTTGATTCTTGATTTGGCTTTATTGTAATGAAATCGTTTATTAAAGGCAAAAACATTGAGATTCTTTTTAGTTACTTGACCGTTGAAATATACTTTTGTTTTACATTGATCATTCTTTTCATAGAGAAAACATGAACTTCGTTTCAACACTCCTTTAAACGTAAAATTTTGAAAATCTTTCGTTTTTATATGTACATTACCTCCATCTTCAATAGGTACAGAACTTGGAAGATAAGGTTTGATTTTATTGAGATCGGTCAAAAAGAGATGTGTCTCATTCTGATCACTGACAAGTTTGAAGTGTAGTTTAGGTATCTCTACTTCTATATTTTCTTCATAACTTAAGGTAAAAGGCAATGTTTCATTATTTAAAACAAAAAACTTTTCTTTTTCATCGTCCACCGTTATCGTTCTGGCATCAAATATCAGATCTGCCTTTTTCTTATCTAAATCAATCTGGCCATCAAGTTTACCTTCATAGAGTGCATCTTTTAGATAAATATTTTTCAAGGTAATAAATCCCTTTTTATACTGAAGATTACCTTTTTCAATAGGAAATTTAAGTTTTTCAAACCATATATCACTTTGATCAAAGTCAACATTCACAAAGAAATCTTGATATGTATTTTTCAAATTTATATCTGCCATGAAAAGTACATTGGCTTTACCGTTTTCTTGATGTATCGGTAACTCCAGATCATAAGCTTTTAATAAATTCTGCACTTTATCATCATAGGCTGTGTGAGTTCTTATCTTAAGTTTTAAGTTAGTATGGGGATTAAGTAAATTAAGTATGCTGACATGACTTCCTTCCAAACTTATATTTTCATAGGTTGGCTCTTTGAGATCAAAATAAAGTCCTCCCCTTTCATAGGTCAATATAAAACGAGGTACCAAAACAGGAGCCAGTTCTTTTTGAAAATATATTTTTGCATCTGAAAAGATCACTTCACCCTTCAGTGCATCCAAATCTATGGTAAATTTACCCTTATCTATTTTAGCCTTACCACTTAAAGATTGCAGTTTATATTCTTTTGCCTGTACTTTATCAACCACCCAACTTCTTACAACTTCCATCAGTCCAAACCTGTTGATGATACTTTTTAGGTCTGTAAAAGTATCACTACTGAGTCCAAAATCTATATCATTACCCTTTTTGCGTGCATTAAACTTGCCCGTCGCTCCATTGAAAGTAAAACTTCCTTTCGTTGCCAAGACATCTTCATGAAGATCATAGGTGAATTCTCCATGCATGGACACTTGGTGTTTTTTCACATTAAGAAATGGGATAGTGGCCTTTATCATTTTTCCTTTTCGCTGTACTGTACCTACAATTTCATAATCCTTACTTGTAAGCTCCAGATAATCATCACGAAATTTTATACTCAATCTATTATTTTTAAAAATGATAGTTTGAAGGTCAATGGATTCAAAGAAAGTGAGTAGATATTTTATGCGGTCAAATGTTTCATCGACACTTACAAGAGAAGGGTCTTTTTTACTTTCAGGGATAGTAACACTCTCTGCTTTTAATATAAGTTTTTTATCGAGTTTAATGTATAATCCATTTACATTGTAGTCAGCCACATTAAACGTATCAATCTTGATACCTGCCAGAAGCCACATGAAAAAAGCCATAAAAAGGACAACCAAAAAGATGAGTGTATTACGTAAAAGCACATGGATAGCATGGGCAGAAAGCATTGCACTGGTTTTGATCATCTCTTTGGCCTTTTATACAACACTGCCCATCCAAACTACTCGAACACTTTTAGTTCCGCAGGGCTCTATTACTCATATTATATCACAGCTAACACAAAAGGGGTATGCTTTAAGCCCTATCGATAAATATATTTTAATCTTTCTTGGCAAACCACAAAGTGGATGGGTAGATATAGGAGCAACAGATTTAAACCGTATCGATTTTTTATATAAACTCACTACTGCCAAAGCTAAAATGGAAGAGATAACGCTCATTCCTGGAGAAACTACAGAACTCTTTTTAACTTCATTGGCCACTGACCTGGATCTTGATAAAACAAAATTAGAAACATATTATAAAAAATTTACACATTATTCTGAAGCAGGTATCTATGCGGATACCTATTATGTACCTTATGGCATCACTGAAAAACATCTAATGTATTTTCTTCTTGGTGAATCTGAAAAAAAATATAAAGAGCTCTCTGAAAAGATCTATGGTACCTATAGTCAGAAACAGTGGCTAAATATACTCATCATTGCCTCTATCATACAAAAAGAAGCAGCGAATACAGAAGAGATGCCTATCGTCTCCTCTGTGATTTACAACCGTCTTAAAAAAGGTATGCGTTTGCAAATGGATGGAACACTGAACTACGGTAAATATTCACATATAAAAGTAACCCCTGAGCGCATTAAAAATGACACAAGCAGATTTAACACCTACAAGTATAAAGGATTACCTCATTCCCCTATAGGTGCAGTCTCTTTTGATGCTATAATTGCAGCGATCAAACCGGCTAAAACAAACTATCTCTATTTTATGAAAAATGCACAAGGTGTCCATGATTTTACAGCTAGCTATAAAACGCACCGTAACAATATTCAAAAAGCACGTTGATCTTAAACGACTAAGAGGTCAGTGCCTTTAAATCATTAAGATCAAACAAAAGAAGATCTTCATCTTGCGTCTGTAAAAGCTCATTTGAAAACCCACTCTTGGAAAAAAGTGCATAGACATCTACATGTATACCTGACTCCAATGCTTTTGCCTTGAGTTTAGTGAGTTCATTTTTACATACTTTTCGGTCTTTGTACTTGCACTCTCCCAAAATAACCTTTTTATCTTGACTGATCGCTAAGATATCAAATTCACTGTTGATATCCCAAAAACTTCCTCCACTTATTAAAGGACTTTTGTCTTCATAGTATTGTGTTAAAAGCGCATCACAAAGCTGTTCGTAGACCAAAGAGCGCAAACGATCATAATGTTTTTCAAAATTTTCCAAGAAAGCATCACCCTTTCCTAATGCGAGATCTTTTTTATAGTATGTTACAAAACCAAACCAAAAACGCAGAAATGGCTGCACAAAACGAAGTTTGTCCTGTACACGGTAAGAACGCTGGTCTTTTTTCAGTTTATGCTTAGGGTGCGTACGTAATGGAGATTCTCTGGAGATCTCTATCTTCAAGATATTCAAAGAGACCAATTCTTGTATGATCTGCTCTCCTAGTGTTTCACTTACTTTTGCCTTTCTAAGTACAGAATAGAGTTTACCATCTCCTCTGGCTACTGCAATAAGTATTTCACGATAGGGACTCTCTAGTAGGTATGAAGGAGAAACAAGAGTTTGAAATTTTGAAAAATTTTGTACGAAATTCGTTTCTACCATGGAAAAGATATCATCAAAATAGTCTAATTCTATATTTTTACCGATCCCACCCAAAATAGAGAAATACTCAATAGCCTGCTCTAGCTCCAAATAAGAAAAATGCTGGTAAAACCTTTTAAATGATGCTTTGATGAAGTCCCTTTGTACATAAATAAAATTATTTTAACATACTTTTATTTGAATTTTTGTATGATTAATAATTAATCAACACTAAAGAGTATCATGGAAACATTTTTCAGCACATCAGATAAAGTACAACATATTATCAAGAGTTTTAATCTTACAAAAACCCTCTTTGTCTCTTCTATTATCATAGGTGAGGCACATACTGGTAAAAAATCACTTGCACAATCTCTTTTTCCAGATACACCTTTAGTCTCAGGGGAATGATCAAGCAAGCAGTAGAAGAAGCACTTAAAAACAATGATGAGCTCATCATCACAAATTTTGAAAAACTCAGTAATCAAAGTTCTCTTGACTTCACCAATAAACGTATCATTGCGACAGCAAACTATATGGGAAATCCTGAACTTATTGATGACCTTTTTGCTTTTATTTATACTATGCCATCTCTCCAAGAACGTCCTGAAGATATCAACTATCTTAAAAGATCTGTTTATCAAAGAGGCGAGTCTCCACTCTTATGTTAGATAGATATTGATATTGACCCAGACAATATCTCTTTAAACCTTACTAAAAACAGTAAAAGCCTTAAAAAATCTGTCTATATGTACATCATGAGACAAAATATGAATACCAAAGATATAGAGGATGATACTCTACAACTATTTGCTTAAACACCTTGATGGTAATGATGGATACAGAGAATACCTTGGCCTCTATGAAAAACCTCTTATAGAAGCCGGGCTTAAAAAATTTGGGTCACAACTCCAGCTTTCACAAGTTTTGGGTATTAACAGAAATACACTCAGGAAAGAAAATACATGAACACGACATCGATTGATTTTAAATCCTTTATAGAATGGGATAATAATCCTTTTATACTCTTTAGCAATCAAGGAAAGATTCTTTACCTTAATAATGCTGCTGAGATTTTATTTGGGTATGTCACCAAAAAAGAGCTATATGACATTGCATTCTCGTATGCACCACAAAGTTTTGGCTATAAAACCACCTCACTGACATTAAATTATGAGACCTTTATGTTTCATGCGATCACAGTAGGATATGAAAATGAAGAACAGATTTCCCTGCGTCTATATAATACCCCACGTATCAAATCTACAGTAAAAATAGAAAAAGATAAACTTATTACTACAGATATCAATATCTTGCTTGAAGCAAATTTGGCACTTTTTAAAACCAAGAATTCTAACCCTCTCAAACTTCTGACCGATCAGGATCTACCTCCATTTAAAATCGATCAAAATAATTTTTCAAAACTTCTTAGAAAAACCCTTAATGCCTTTAGGGCATCGGACTCTATTGATATTTCTTTAAAACTTCTTTTCGGACAGCATGTCATCATTGAGGATAAAAAAGAAGCTATTGCTCAACTCTCTATACTGGCCAATGGACGCTATACAGATACTGATGATGAAATACGTTCACTTGCAGCGATAGCCAGATCAAATTATTCTGAAAGAGCATATATCAAACTTGAAATACCACTTATTCAATAATAATCATGTATTGATTAAATATTAATCAATATAGTATCATAATATATCATCATACATGTTACTATTGTCTTGTAAAAATTAATTTAAAGGACATAGCATGAAATTAAAACTTTCAGCTTTAATGGCAATGTTTTTGCCGATCTTCGCTTTTGCAGAAGATAAACTGGACACAGGTGATACTGCATGGATGATGGTATCTACAGCATTTGTACTTCTTATGACACCAGCAGGTCTTGCACTTTTTATGGTGGTATGACAAGAAGTAAAAACGTACTTAATACATATTCAATGGTAATGGGAGCATTTGTACTTGCATTTGTAGTATGGATTATTGCAGGTTATTCAATCGCATTTGGTACAAATGAAAGTGCAATGCTTCAAAATGTATTTGGTGGATTTGGAAATGTAATGCTTGAGTGGTATTAAATGGACTGACCTTTCTGGTACATACCCTACTTATGTATTTATAGCATTTCAAGGTACATTTGCTGCTATTACTGTAGCGATCGCTTCAGGTTCTGTTATTGGACGTATGAAGTTCTCTACATGGATGGTTTTCGTTGCTCTCATGGGGTCTTCTTGTTTATGCTCCAATTACACACATGGTATGGGGTGGAGACGGTGCACTTCTTTTTGATGCTGGTGCTCTTGACTTTGCCGGTGGTACAGTTGTACATATGAATGGTGGTCTTGCTGGTCTTGTTCTTGCTATTCTTAGTTGGTAAAAGTGCTGGTTATCCAAAGTTGCGATGAAACCATATAGTATTCTTCTTACAGCTGTAGGTGCAGCACTATTATGGTTTGGTTGGTATGGATTTAACGGTGGATCTGCATTTGGTGCAAATGCTATCGCTGGTCTTGCTGTATTGACTACGACTGTTGCAACTGCTGCAGCTGCTATCACATGGATGCTTTTTGAGTGGTTTGTGTTTAAAAAACCTACACTTCTTGGTGCCGCTTCAGGTATTATTGCTGGTCTTGTTGCGATTACTCCGGCAGCTGGTTTTGTAGATGTTGGTGGTGCATTTATCATTGGTATTGTTGGTTCAGTGTTCGCATTCTTTGGTGTTGCTGTACTTAAGAAAAAACTTGGATATGATGATTCTCTTGATGCATTTGGTATTCACTTCCTAGCAGGTCTATGGGGTGCACTTGCAACTGGTCTTCTTGCTCTTAACGATAAAGATCTTCTATGGGATGGTCCACTTAAAGAGAGTGGTGACAGAATGGGACAATTTATGGTTCAACTTGAGTCAGTTGTGGTTGTTGGTCTGTTTACACTTATCGGTACAGTTATTGTTTACTACATCGCTTCTGCTATCACAGGTGGTGCAAGAGTTGATGAAGAGACAGAATTAGCTGGTCTTGATGAAGCAATTCATGGTGAAAAAGTGGTAAATGCCTAAGAATTTGTCTACAATATTAATTTATAAAGGAAATTAAATATGAAAAAAATTGAAGCAATTATCAAACCATTTAAACTAGAAGATGTAAAAGATGCTCTTGTAGCAGCAGGTATCGAAGGTATGACCGTCTCTGAAGTAAAAGGATACGGTAGACAACAAGGACATTCAGAACTCTACAGAGGTGCTGAATATGTAGTTGAATTCATTCCTAAGATCAAGATCGAGATTGTTGTAAGTACAGATGAATATGCAGAAATTGCAATCAAAGCGATCAACGAATCTGCTAAAACAGGTAAGATCGGTGACGGTAAGATCTTTGTAAGTACTATTGACCATGTTGTTCGTATCAGAACAGATGAAACAGACTACTGACGCACTATAAGTCATTTTACTAGAGATAAGGTTTCAACCTTTCTCTAACTACTGATTAATTTTTAATCAATTTTTCTCATATTTTCTCTCAATAATCTCAAAACTGCCTTATTTTAGATCAAAAATACCTTTCAATTCTTTCCAATACCAGATACATATATAACATTCAAATTTTAGGAATTGATAATGGAAATAAATTATGTAATTGATACTTTCTTTGCAATTTTTGCAATGACACTTATCATCTTTATGGTACCTGGGTTTGCTATGCTTGAAGCAGGATTGGTACGAACAAAAAATGTTACTTCTGTACTTACTGTCAATGTGATGATCTATGCTATCGCATCTTTGGCATTTTTACTTATAGGTTATGAGTTGCTTTTGGTAGCTGGGACCATCAAGACGGCATGAGCAAATGGGCATTTTTTATGTTTCAAATGGCATTTGTAGGAAAAGTGGTCAATATTATGAGTGGTGGAGTGAGTGAACGTTCACGTATCTTTCCATTAGCCGTCTTTACCGTTGTTAGTTGGTGCATTCATCTACCCTATTATTGTCAATCTCACTTGGGGTGCAAACTTTTTAGCTGGAACTGCTTTAGATATCTCATCACTTTCTGATCTTGCAGGTTCAACAGTCATCCACTCTACAGGTGGATGGGCTCTTCTTGCAGCTATTCTTATCATGGGTCCAAGACGTGGTAGATATAAAGATGGTAAGGTTCGTGTTATCCCGGCATCAAACATTCCCCTTGGTCACATTGGGAGCTTTTTTACTTTGGATAGGTTGGTTTGGATTTAATGGGGGTTCTGTTGGTTCGATCTCATCAAAGAGAATGCAGATGCAGTTGCACTTACTATTATGAACACCAATACAGCAGGTCTCATGGTGCAATTTCATGCATGGTTACTTACCTACTTCAGATATAAGAAGTTTGATATTACTGTGATCCTCAATGGTGCTCTAGGTGGACTTGTGGCAGTAACTGCTGGACCAGATCAGTATGATATTTATACACCTATATTGATCGGTGCTATTGGTGGTGCTTTGGTTGTTTTGTTTGTACCTATTTTTGATAAATTTAGAATGGATGATCCTGTGGGTGCACTCTCTGTTCACTTAATAAATGGTATCTGGGGTACCCTTGCAGTAGGTATTTTTGTAGCAGATGTAAGCATCTTAGCATCAATTAAAAGGTATACTTGTTGTAGGTATGATTGTTTTTCCACTTTCATGGATTACAATATACTTAATTAACAAAATCTTTGTACTTCGTGCAGGTGATGAAGAACAACTTGAGGGTATCGATGCTACAGAATGTGGTATAGAGTCATATCCTGAATTTAAACGTAGTATATAAGGAGATAAAGAATGAAAAAAATTGAAGCGATCATTAAACCATTTAAATTAGAAGATGTCAAAGATGCACTTGTTGAAGCAGGTATTGAAGGTATGACCGTCTCTGAAGTAAAAGGATACGGTAGACAACAAGGACATTCAGAACTCTACAGAGGTGCTGAGTATGTAGTGGAATTCATTCCAAAAGTGAAATTAGAGATCGTAGTAAGTACTGATGAATATATGAATAAAGCTATTGAAGCGATTAAAGAATCCGCTAAAACAGGTAAAATAGGTGATGGTAAGATATTTGTATCTGACATCTCTAAAACAATCCGTATCAGAACAGACGAAGAAGACGAAGAAGCTCTCTAGCGATCAGATCTCATTAGAATACTGTATAGATACTGAATGTATTTATACAGTCAACGAAAAGTACTTTAGCTTTTTCCTTTCTTGAACAGCTCTATCTTCTCTTGACTCCCACTCAATTTCCACACTACTTTATCTACACCAAAATCGCGGTCATAGTTCGTAAGATCTAATTTTTTAAGTCTATAGAGTGTTTTATCTACTTCATTATACTTTGTTGAAAACACATAGGTCATCTCTTTTTCATAAGGAACAAGTATCGCCTCTTTTAATACTTCTTTTACAGCCAAAGTATAGGCTCGGACCATGCCACCTGTGCCTAATTTAATCCCGCCAAAATAACGTACGATCAATACAGCACAATTAATAAGTTCCTCTCCGCGCAACACATTCAGGGCAGGTAGACCTGCGCATCCTTTAGGTTCTCCATCATCGGAAGAATTTTCAACAATCTGATGAAATTCATTGAGATAACGTGAAGCATACACTACATGATTGGCTTTTGGGTTTTCCGTTTTAAGTTTTTCCTGCAATCCATCATACTCTGAAATAGGTATAAGATAGGCAATAAACTTAGATCGGTTCACTTCTGTTGTAAAGGTAAAAGAAGTTTCTATTGTTTGCATCAAATGACTTATTACAATCTGTAAAGGCTTTAGTCTTATTAACCATCGGCTTTACAACACACACACATACTGCAGTCAGTACAATACGACCTACTCTTAGTTTTGTCTAGACTGTGCTGACCAACATACTTAATAATTAAATCTACAAAAGCATTGCTATCATTCATACATTTGGCCACAATATAATCATCATATTTAACCTTATCTGCAATTTCTCGATGCTCTATATCCAATTCAAAAAGTGTTTCTGAATTATCAATAGTAAATGCCAAAGGATAGATAAGCACTTTTCTATTGGTAGGATTGCGCAACACATCCACAAGGTTCGGCTCTAGCCAGGTAGCATTACCAACCTTGGATTGATACACTAATTTTACTTCTTTAAAGTGTATACCTTTCACCTCTAAAAGGGTTTTAATAGCACTGACATTTGATTCTACCTGACGCTGATAAGGATCTCCTGCCTTAATAATGCTCATAGGCAATCCATGTGCAGATAAAAGTAGATCATACTCTTCCGTATCCTTATTCCCTATGGCTTTTTCTATCTGGTCTACATTGGCTTTAATGTAATCAATATCATCATAATATTGACATGTCAACATAGTGATCTTAGGATGATAGTCTAACGCTTTGCATCTTTGGATCATATCTTCATAAGAAGAAAGTGTTGTAGTTGTTGAATACTGTGGATAAAGAGGGAAGAGCAAGAGTTCCTCTATACCTTCTTCCTTACATTTTATCAACGCCTCCGTAGCAAAAGGAGGCACATAACGCATTGCAGCATAAATGGGTATATCTAATTTTATTTTTAGTTGATCAATAAGTTGTTGAGTTAAATCAGAAAGAGGAGACTTCCCACCCAAATGCATGTAACTCTCTTTTGCCTCATCTAAACGTTTAGTAATAATAATTTTACGGATCAATGCGCGCGTCATACGATTTGTTGGTAAAATATTTTTATCTGAGAACATATTATGTAAAAAAAGTTTTACCTCATCTAAATCATTTGGCCCACCCATATTAAGAAGAAAAAGTGCTTGATTCATTTGTCCATCCTTTAAGTCTTGTATCTTAGCATATAAAGTGTAATATTAGACTAATAAACATACAAGGATTTAGCATGATTATTATTCCTGCGCGTATAGGATCAAGTCGTTTCCCAAATAAAGTCTTAGCAGACATCGGTGGCATGCCTATGGTTGTTCGAACAGCTAAAGCTGTGGAAGATATAGATAGTGTTGTGATCGCCACTGACTCACAAGAAGTTATAGATATCGCTGCCCAACATGATATTCAGGCAGTACTTACATCTACGAAACATCAAAGTGGAACAGACCGAATTTATGAAGCAGCTCAAAAATTAGATTTAAATGAGAATGAAATAATTATCAATGTACAAGGAGACGAACCTTTTATAGAGACAGAAGTGGTACAGTCCATCTATGATTTGACAAAAAAGAATCAAGAGGATGAACGTATTATGATGAATTCATGTTATAAAACCATTTCTAATCCTGAAGCTGATGATCCAAATATCGTAAAAGTCGTCACCGATACTGATGACATTGCCCTCTACTTTTCAAGAGCAAAAGTACCTTACCCAAGAGATCATCATTTTGATGCCTATAAAGGACATTTAGGTATTTATGGATTTACGGTTAGATCATTGCGACAGTTTTGTATGCTTGAGCCTGCTCCATTGGAAGATATAGAAAAACTCGAGCAACTCAGAGCTCTCTACCATGGATATGAAGTTGCCATGATAGAAGTACATACAGAAAGTTTTGGTATTGACACGATGGAAGATTTAGAAAAAGCTATTAAACATCATAGGCTTTAAGAACAGATAAGATTTAAATCAATCTTATCTGTTCCTATTTATTTACTGCTGCTCCAAGGTCCCACATCGGCATAAAGATACCTAAAGCCATCAACAATACTAATCCAGCAATAAAAAATAGCATAATAGGTTCAATATAGGCAGATAAATTATCTATCAAATCTTGGAATTCCATATCATAATAGTTTGTCACTTTATCTAGCATAGCATCCAATTGACCACCTGCTTCACCAGCTTTTATCATTTGTAGTAGCATGTTTTCATACAGGCCTGTAAGTTGAAAAGCTTCTGCTAAGTTCATTCCACGACCAATATTAGCATTGACAGTAAGTAACTTTTCTTTAATGGCTTCATTGTCAACCATTCCTACTGCTGTTTCCAAGGCTTCCGATACAGGGATTCCCGATTTGACCAATTGGCCAAATACCAAATTATACTTATGCATCGTAGAAAGAAAAATCGCTTTGTTGATCAAATAAAATTTTGGATTAAGCATTAATTTATCCATATGGTACTTGAACTCTTTATTGTTTTTATATAAAAATTTTATAGCAAATATAGAAGCAAATAATATAAGAAGGATAAGTAAACCATAATTACTGAATGCCCATTCAAGCTTGAGAAGTATTTGTGT
The DNA here is from genome assembly GCA_963785375.1 of Sulfurovaceae bacterium. Lineage (GTDB taxonomy): Bacteria > Campylobacterota > Campylobacteria > Campylobacterales > Sulfurovaceae > Sulfurovum. The sequence goes on along the minus strand of CAWAVD010000004.1, from coordinate 305,326 downwards.
AGGGATAGGAAGCTCTGTTTTAAACTTTTCAAAAATATCTTTAAACTTAGGAACAACCACCATGATCAAAATAGTAAATGCAATCCCCATTGCAGCTAAGGTAATGAGTGGTGTTCGTATCGCTTTTTTAAATTTAGCCGTGTTGTCCCGAATATTCTCAAGTATATCTGCAAGCTTATGATAAGACTCAGAAATATTACCTGTACGCTCACCCAAATTTGTCATGGCTATAGCGACATGTCCAAACTCTTCAGTATAAGGCAATATGGCATCTGAAATACTGTTACCAGAGTTGATATCTTTATTTATGGTTTTATAGATTTCCTTTAACTGTGCATTATCTGTATTCTCTGCAACCTCTACCAAACTATCATTGATTGGAATACCTGCATCTGTCATTACAGCTAACTGTCTTATCGTTGAAATTTTATCATTCAATGGAATCTTAGATTTCATTGATTTTTTTAATCCGGAGAAGAGATCAGATATGCTATCTTCAAGAGGAGCTGATGTTTCTACTGCTTTCATAACCATTGACATAGGAAATTTTTGCTTGGCGAGGTTCACTGCTGCCATTTTATTCCCGGCCTTTACTGTTTCTTGGCGTTTCTTACCTTTTTCCATTACTGTTACATTAAAATATTTCATATTAAAGCCTTGCTACTCTGTAAATTTCTGCAATAGTTGTTTTACCTTCTAATGCTTTATGGACACCATCTTCAAACATGGTGATAAATCCTTCTTCCTCAGCTTGTATTGTCAACTCTTCCTTAGACGCATTGTTTGCAATCATCCGGGAAAGAGGTTCACTTACTGTTAATACTTCAGATATCATCTCTCTCCCTGCATACCCAGTAAGTCCACATTCTTTACACCCTTCTCCTTTGTAAAAAGTAGGATTTTCAGGTAGATACTCTTCTACTGATTTTCTAAGTGCAATATCAAGAACAGCCTCTTTTTTACAATGCGGGCATATTTTTCTAACAAGTCTTTGTGCCTGTATCGCAACCAAAGCACCACTGACAAGATATTCTTCAATACCCATATCCAAAATTCTAGTTACGGCTGAAATAGCATCATTGGTATGAAGGGTAGAAAGTACCAAGTGACCAGTTAGTGCCGCTTGAATGGCAATACGCAATGTCTCTTTGTCCCTGATCTCACCTATCATGATCTTATCTGGATCCTGTCTTAAAATAGATCTCAATGCATCAGCAAAACTTAATCCTATATTTGCATTTACATGCACTTGTTGTAAACCACCCATTTGATACTCTACTGGATCCTCAACAGTGATAATTTTATCTTTTACATCTTTTATCGCATTGAGTGCACCATACAACGTAGTTGTTTTACCAGAACCTGTAGGACCCGTCACCAATACAATTCCATAAGGGACCTTAATTGCCTCAGAAAATCTATCATAACAGAATTTACTCATCCCTGCATCTTCAAGCCTGATCATAGCTTTAGATTTATCCAAAATACGTAGAACGATTGACTCTCCAAATATGGTTGGTAATGTTGAAACCCTGAAATCAAAATCTTTTTTTGATACAGTAGCCGAAAATCTACCATCTTGGGGTTTTCTTTTTTCTGCGATATCTAAATTCGAAAGTAACTTCATTCTTGAAGCCAATGGATTAAAAATATCTTTATCAAAGGTGAAACTTTGACGTAAGATACCATCTACCCTTATTCTCACAATGCAGCTTTTCTCCATTGCCTCAATATGTATATCACTTGCCCCTGCAAATATTGCAGATTTTAAAATGACATCAATAAGTTTTAGGACTGCTGGAGACTCATCAGGATTCTCTTCAATTTTGCCTTCTTGCGCCAAATCTTTACGAATATCAGTGACTAATCCCTTAATACTCTCATTGATTTCCAATCGTTGTAAGTGCTGATTGATTTGTGATGGTTTAGAGATGGCTATACGAATAGGTTTTTTAGGAAAAAGTCTTTGTATTGCATCCTGCGCTGCCATATCCAGAGGGTCATCAAATACAATAAGTACATTTAGATCATTCTCTTCTATCGGAATAATATTGTATTTAAGCAATTGACTATAAGAAACTTTTGAAAACAGTCTCATATCAATTTCAATATCATCTAAATCAACATATTCTATATGTAATGATTTAGCTACCTCTTCAATAATAGGAACAATATTTATTCCTTCTATTTTTTCAAGATGAGATAAAGTGATTACACCTTGTCTGATTTTTTTGGCCAAAAATATTTCTACAGTATGTAGATCGATCATTTTTTCGGCTAAAAGATTTGCAAAAGAGATCTTTTTAGGAGGTCTGCTTTTAACAAGTGCAGAAATTGCATCTTTTGTAATGAGATTTTCTTTCAGCATGATCTCAATGAGTTTTACCATTTAATATCTCCCCCTGTACAACTAATAAAGTATATCATTTAATACTAAATATAGTTTTATAATTTATCGTTTTTAATCCGATATAATAACTTTTTTGCCTCTTGTGAATTTGATTTTTTTACATAAGTCGTTAAAATAGAAATTGCTTCATTTTTGCGACCCATTTTTGCTTTTGATTTCACAAATATAAATAAACCTTCTTCCAGGTCTTCATCAAGTTTATTAATTTCTAACGCCCAAAATACAGCTTTATCATAATCGCCTTTTTTGTAATAACTTCTTGCTAAGAAGAAAGCATCATTGATATCATGTGATTCAAAAAAACGCTTTTCCACATCTCTATATGCAGTGACGCTCGCTGAATCAATGATCTCTAAATGTACTTTTTTTCTCGGCTCTGAGATATCTGAAAAGACCTGCTCTTGTGTTTCTTCAAGTATAGGGATATCAACTAATATATTAGGTGCCTTTTTAATAGGTGTTTCAGTAAAACCATCAGTACTATCTTTTAATTCAAGTTTTTCTAGAGCACTATCAAGTAATATACTCTTTTTTATTTTTAAATTATCATGCAAAGGTGTATCATTACGACTATCTGCAGAATACGCAGCACCATTTGTACTCTTGAAATATTCTTTCATGCTTCTAAAATCTAATTTTTCACTATTTAGAAGAATGATGACAGAAATAGTTGATATTATAAGTATTGAACCATAGATATACCAAGGTCTTAACTTTTTTTTTCTATATTTTTTCCACTCTTCTTCTAAATATTTTATATCATACATCAATATATCCTAGTTTTATAGCAGACATTTCAATGATTTTTTTGGATATCTTAGAATAATTTACTTTTGAAGGCTCATTTTTATCATAATACTCACAGATTTCAAACATAGTAAATAAAAGCTTATTACACTCTCTATAGTTACCTTTTGTATATTTATGAATAAGCTTCATGTTTTTTTCTTTAATACTATTAGCTATTTCAAAGAGGTTCTTTTTTAAAAGTTTTTTATGTATATAAGCAGTTTGATCTTCTTTTGTTGCATTTCTAAGTTCGATCACTTCCCAAATACGAGATTGAAAATGTTCTTTTGCAATAAGGTCTTCATCATCTGTTTTATGTAAGGAAACAACAAATTTTACCGCACGGCTGTCGGAAAGAAGTCGTATCTTTTCCATCATCTCAGGTCCATACATTTGAGCCTCATCAAGCAAGATAATGATTTCTCGTTTGCCTCTGAGATTTTTACAAAAATCAACTAGTGCAGAGAAATTTACTTCCGTATTGCTTGGGAGATCTTTTTTAGTGAGGACTTTGAAGAGTTTATGAAAAAACTCCTTTTCATTGATTGCAGGTGTATCAAAATAATGGATCTCTTTTTGATGTTTCATTTTTTCCTGGATACGGTTAAGTAAAATACTTTTACCCGTTCCAGGTTTACCAAAAAGTAAGATCATCTTCAGTGGCTTATTCATACTGTGTTCAAGTTGTTGATAAGCGGTTACTGAAGAATCTAGATCAATGTAATCGTCGATATCTACTGAATCAACAAATACATTTTTAGCAGTTTCATATCTACTTTTCATTTAGCTTTGAATATCCCAAATCTTTTAATGAAACAGACTTAGAGTTTTTAACAATATGAGGTGTGATAACAAATACCAGCTCTTCGACTTTATTAATTTTTTCTTGACGTTTAAATAAGGTTCCAATACCAGGAATATCGCCTAATAATGGTACGTGGTTGTCTTTAAAACCAGTTTGACTTGATATCAGTCCTCCAAGTATTGCATGTTGCCCATCTTTTACCTTAATCACTGATGCTATTTGTCTTCTAATCAAATCTGGTGGAATGGTTCTTACTCCACTCTCTGATGTCAACAGTATCGATCGTTTCTGAAATAGATGGATTGATTTTTAAAGTAACCATACCATTATTATCAATTTCAGGTGTAATATCCAATAAAATACCAGCAAATACAGAATCGACCAATTCCCCTTCTGCAGCTACCGCTCCACCACCACTACTTGCGGTACTAGATGACTTAATTTTATAAAATAATTCTCTACCTACGCTAATTAGTGCGGGCTGATTATTTAACGCCATCACTCGAGGACTTGAAACTGTTTTAACATCCCCTTGTGTCGATAAGAACTTTACTACTTCGCTTACATCCGTACTACCACTTAAACTCATAACCTTTGCATTGCTTGGCTTTGCATTAGGTAAGAATTCTGCATCTGTAATCCCCTCTATAGCATCAAATGTATACGATGCAATATTAGATTGAGACATCATCAATGTATTCACAGTAAGATTTTGTAAGCTATAGAGTTGAGACCAATCTACACCAGTCGTTGTACTGTCATCAAAAGAAACACTTAGGATACGTATATCAATTAAAACTTGTGACTTGATCTGCTTTGTAAGAGCATGCACATATCTTTCCACTCTGTTGATCTGTCTATCAGTACCCGTTACTGTTACCATTCCGGCTTCTGGATTCACAATAGGTGACAACGGGTTGTATTCCCATACCTTACCATCTGGTCCCGTCCATGTTGACCTGTTTTAGTATAATGTGTACTTCCATCTGCTGCACCGATGAGTATACGTTGAATCTCTTTTTCAACTGTAGTCCAAAATAGAAATTCATCGTTACTTTCGATCTCTATACCTGTTTTAGATGTTGATTTATTTTCATTAGTACCACCTGTTCCATTGGTTGAATCTTCACTCCCTGCGATTGTCACGTTAGCTGTACTTTTTCCCATTCTCTGTCCAGAGATATAGTGTATACGAAATGTACGTGTGATCAAGTATGAAATTGTGAGTTTGTTTCCATTTAATTTATAATTTAGATCATTATCTTTAAGAATCGTATTTAAAAAACCTTTTAATGTACTATTTTTCAATTTTACATAATAGAGATTTTTATTCATTCGCAATTTAGCTGCATCGTCTTTTACAACAACACTTAACCCACAAGTATCTGCAAGGTTGTCAATCACATCTCCAATTGTCAATTTACTGTCGATCGTAACACTAAATAACTTGGTAGAACAACTGTTTGCATTAAGATTATGGGTAAATCCTAATAGCATTGCCAATACTATAAGAAACTTGACCCCTGATGTTTGTACTTTTTTCATTCTATTACCTTTCTTCTAACTTGATCAAATTATCTCTATTTTCATGAAGAAACAATTTCTTAACGTGATTGCCATTTCTAAGTACCACACCTCTTTTACCAATGTATTTTAATGTGTATCCCATAATAATGTCACCCGTATTACTCCACTGCATCATTAATATAGGCTTTACCATTTACAATAGCATGTAATGTCAATTTGGCTTCTTCTTCTTCTCCAGGTACACCAAATGTAGTAACGTTATTTTCTTCTCGTAATTGTATGAATGGATTTTTGGTAACATCTAGAGCAGTTAATTCAACACCTTCTCTTTTTTCATGAATACTTATCACCATTTTTTGTATTTCTTCAACAGATAAATCTGCACTTAAAAACACTGTGAATGGCAATAGTAATAAAAGTATCTTTTTCATTAGTGATTTATCCCCCATACTGAAATATCAATATCTGCTACAATATTTGATGAATTTGTATCAGAAGTAAATGAAGTTTTAAAGATATCTGTAACCAAAACATTTTGTTCCAGTTCATTCATAAATTTAATGATATTTTTATACTCACCTTTACATCCTATGCCTATCTCTAATACATGTCCAAAATTTCCATGCTCTTTATCTACATATTTATTTGTTATATATTGCAGATCTACATTTTGCACTTCTGCTTTATTTGTGATGGAATTTAGGAATTTAGACCAGCTCTTTTGGTTAAATAACATATCAGACAATTTTTCTAAATTGGAATCTATAAATTTTATTTTATTGGTTATCTCAACGATATTTCCCTTTTTAGTTACGATATCTTTATCAAACTTTTTCACATAAAATTCACGATCCCCACCTACTGTAATTGAATTTAGGTATGTTTTATTGTCAGTTATTTGTTTCTGTATGCTTTTTTTACTTCTGTCACTTTTTTTATACAAATCCTCGGTATAAGGCAATAGAAGTTCATATCCAAGATAAGCAATAATACCTGCAATACCTAAAATGACTATCCATTTTTCACTCTCTTTTTTAGGAGCAAAGTAGAGATCCAGTGCTTCTAATTTATCTTCTAAAAACTTCATTTTAATTCCACCTTTAACAGACCTTTATAATAGTCACTTGCTGGGTCTTTTTCGATTTTTTCAATATCTATTGAAACAATTTCATCAAAATGAGTATCAGACATATATTTAATCAATTCTGTGAATTTTCTATCATCTGAACTCACCAACGATAGCCATAATGTATCCATCTTCAGTTTTCAACTTATCTACATTCACTTCAAATTTGTTAAGTTCTTCTGCAATTATATGATATATGCCAGACTTTAGACGATAATTCACTTTTTTATCATAAATTGAAGTAAGTGTTTTTGTTTTTCCATTATATCGTACTAGATAATGCTTTTATCTTTTCATCCAATACTTTAATTTCGTTCTTTCTTCGCATTGAGTATTTTTTTATACTTAGTGGATTCAGCCGTTAATTTATTATTCTCCAAAGTTAGTGCATAAATCTTGGCATCATTGACATATGATCCAACTAAATAAACCAAAGGATATGCCAAACCTACTGATATCGCAGCAAATGTTGAAATAATAAACTGTCCACTTGCACTATTTACAAATGATGGTGCTCTTGGATACATCGTTAAATTAACAATGGAAGATTCATCTTCCATATAATCAAATGAAGCCAGAAGCATTAAGTACTGTAATTGATCTGTATACCACTCATCATTTACAACATTATAGTTGAAATTTAAATCTGATGAATGCAATCCTAAATAGTTTTGACTGTAATCATCCAAACCAATGATTGGACCTCTTTCACTGTCCAATGTACATCTGATCTATCGAATCTAAACCGAAAGCTCTTTTTACATAAATAATAATATCATTAATAGTGATAAAAACTTCACCAAAAATCTTCATGAAATTTTGCTGATAATCATTATCGGTAGTTTTAAGTCCTTCTGATTCTAAGTATAGTATAAAACTCTTTTTCATCAATTTTTTCACCTATCATCTCACAATATTTCTCATAGATTTGTTCTAATGAGAATTCTATTGATTTTGAATATAAGAATTCTCCATTTTGTATAAAGTGTAACAAAAGCATCTTGTTGTGTAAAATAGACAAAACAATGTGTGCCACTATCACTTAATATCTCTTTGTGTATAAAGTGTTTGTATAAAGTAGAGGTGCAGGTATGATAAGATCAAGATATTTTGTTTGGTTCTTTGATAGGAAGATAAAGCTCATCAAGAGCTTCAGGTTCTGCAACAAAGATATGATATTCTCTCTCTTCTCCTGAATTTTCAACTTCTATAGAAGAGATAATATAATATTCGCTTGATCAAGACCCTAACTCTTCATATGCCTTTATATCAAGGATATCAGCAATATCCTCTTCTGGGATACTTCTACTTAAATGTACCGTTGTATTAATCATATCTTTATTTGTGACATATGATGTAATAAAATTTGAAGTATTATAAGTGAGTTTATTTAAAGGTTGAAATGAATCATCTTTAAATATATAGTCTTTATCTGTATATGGATTAAGCGTAATAATATTTTTTACATTGATTGCGATTTTTGACGAACTTTTTTTCAAAAACATACTAAACTTCCTTGTTTGTTGAACAATTATATATGTTATAATATTAAAACAATCTTACAAAACATAAAACTTTCTTAAATATATAAGTTTTTTTAATTATTCTATCTTTACATTTACCCTAAAGTGTCATATACGGTCATTAGTAGTACTTATGAAGATTATTATCTGTAAAATCTGTACAAGATATTTAAATAATATATCCAAATTCTTCCAATCCATCTCTATTTTTACTCCACCCTTTTTTGACGGAAACATGTAGATCTAAAAATATTTTTTTTCCTGAAAATAGTTCCATTTGTTCGCGTGCAAATTTTCCTACACGTTTGATCCCCTCACCTTTTTGTCCTACGATCATACCTTTTTGTGTCTCTTTTTCTACAACAATAGTAGCATATACTTTATCCATAGTATCAGCTTCTTCTATCTTCTCTATGGTTACATCACTCTCATATGGTATTTCATCACTTAAGTTTTCAAATATTGACTCTCGTATCAGTTCTTTATAGATATCACGTATATGTTCTGTGGTAATATTTCTGTATCAATAAAAAAGGAGATGTTAGGTAAATGTTTACATATTTCATCAAGTAAGTTGTTTTTTACCTACCTTTTTATTGACAGAAAAAGGAATGATCGCTTCAAAATATCTTGATATTTTTGATATTCACCCAATTTGTTAATATATCACCTTGTTTCACATGATCCATTTTAGTGAGAACAACGATATGCTTTATACCTTTTACTTGTCAATTTTAAAAACTTTTCATATTCTGTAAGCTTATCTGTAATTGGTGCAAGAAAAACAATAAGATCTGCTTCCCCCATGGCTTTAAGTGCTTCATCCATCATGAACTGATTGAGCAGTCTCTCTTTTTCATGTATACCCGGAGTATCTACAAAAATGATCTGTGCATCTTTATGCATGACTATAATATTCATACGTTTACGTGTTGCTTGTGCCTTCTTAGATACCATCGCAAGTTTCTCACCTACTATATGGTTGAGTAAAGTACTTTTCCCTGCATTAGGTCTTCCTACAACAGCTACAAACCCTGCTTTTGTATCTATCTCTTCATTTTCATGTTCAAACATTTACCTATTCCTTATTAAGTCTACTGGACAATTCAGTGAATATCATAGCCATAGTGTATAAGTATATACCTTGTAGCATCTTCATCTTCAACAACTTTCCTATCTTCTCTTCTACCAATGCTTTATCTACATTTATTTTTTCACCATTGTGTTCATCTGCAGAGAAGCTGATCTCTTCTAAGTATCTTTTCCATCACCGTATGTAAACGTCTTGCACCAATATCTTCTGTCTTTTCATTTGCAAGTAATGAATAGTGTGCAATCGCTTTAAGTGCTTCCTCATCAAAGATCAAGTTCAACTTCTTCAACTTTCATAAGTGCTTCATACTGTTTGATCAATGAATTATTTGGCTCAGTCAATATACGATATAACGTCTCTTCATCCAAAGATTCCAGTTCGACACGTAGAGGGAAACGCCCTTGTAGTTCAGGCATAAGGTCACTCGGCTTAGACACATGAAATGCACCTGCAGCGATAAATAAAATATGGTCTGTTTTTACTGTACCCAATTTTGTATGTACTGCTGAACCTTCTACAATAGGAAGCAGATCTCTTTGTACACCCTCTTTACTTGGGTCTTGTCTTCCTTGTGATTTCGCATGATACTGCTACTTTATCTATCTCATCGAGAAAGACTATACCGCCTTTCTCTACCTTTTCAAGTGCAAGAGCTTAAGTCCTCTTCATCAAGAAGTTCTTCACTTGCTTCAGTTTCAAGTATCTTCTTCGCATCTTTAACGGTAACTTCTTTTTCAGGGCCTTTTTTACCCATACCGCCTAATACTTTTACGATAGACTCTTGTACCTGTATCATCTGTGGGGGAAGTCCCTCTTCTGGCATGGTTGGATTATTTGGCACCTCAACTTTGATTTTTAGATGGTCAAGTTCACCCTTGGCAAATTTCTCTTGCATACGTGCGAAAGAAGCATCATACTCAGCTTTCTTTTGTTCACTTGCTCCTGCAGGAAAGGTGGAAGAAGTTTTTCTATGATCTTATTTTCTATATAGTTTTCTATCTTCTCTTTATTCTTTTCATTTTCACTTCACGTACAATGCTGCATAGATGTTGCAGCCAGATCACGTATCATCGATTCTACATCACGTCCTACAAAACCTACTTCAGTGTATTTACTTGCTTCCACTTTGATAAAAGGAAGGTTCATCATCTTTGCAAATCGTCTGGCTATCTCTGTTTTACCCACCCCAGTACTACCTATCATCAATATATTTTTAGGTGTCACATCCTGCTGCATCTCATCACTTAAGCTGCATACGTCTGTAACGGTTTCTAAGTGCCACAGCTATCGTCTTCTTTGCATCATTTTGTCCTATGACATATTTATCAAGATAAGTCACTATCTCTTTAGGTGTTAAATTATCCATTGCACTTCCTTATAGTTCCAATATTTTAATATTTTTATTCGTATAGATACAAAGGTCTCCTGCAACTTCAAGTGACTCTTGTACCAATTCTCTTAGGCTCAGATTTGCATGTTTATCCAAAGCCCTTGCAGCTGAGATAGCATAGTTTCCACCAGTTCCTATTGCAGCTATCTTACCATCTTCAGGTTCTACGACATCTCCTGTACCAGAAAGTATAAAAATATGCTCTTGTATTGAGTACGATCATCATCGCTTCAAGCTGACGTAAATGCTTATCTTTTCTCCACATTTTAGAAAAACCTATCACAGACTTAAACAAGATCACCTTTTTTTTCAGCCAGTATTCTTTCAAACATATCAAAGAGATTAAATGCATCTGCTGTACTTCCGGCAAAACCAGCTAATAACTTTACCTTCATGAAGTGTACGGATCTTCGTTGCATTACCTTTAAGGATGTATCACCAAATGTAACTTGTCCATCACCACCGATGACTGCTTTTCCGTCAGCTTTATAGCCCAGTATCGTTGTTGCATGAAACATGCTATACACCTACTACTTCTACTTTAAGCATTGCATGTATACCATGTCCAAGTTTTGCATCTACTTCATGTACACCTGTCGACTTCAATGCTTTTTTAAGATTGATATGTTTTTTATCCAGTTCTATATTTAATTGTGCTTCTATCGCATTTGAAATATCGGCATTTCCTACTGAACCTTTTATACCCACAGGAGCTATAGGTTTTTCTATTTTAATAGTCGCTGCTTCAAGTGTGATCTTTTCTGCTTCAAGTCTTGCCAATTCATCTTTTAGGTCTCTGTGCCATCTCGTGCTTGTTCGGCTTTCCAATTCTCTACAACTTCAGGTGTTGCCAATTTAGCCAACCCTTTTCCTATAAGAAAGTTTTGTCCATAACCATCTTTCACTTCTTTGATCTCACCTGCTTTTCCAAGTGCTTTAACATCTTTAATCAATAATACTTTCATTATTTATTCCTTATTGGATATATCTATGGATATGATTTTAACAAACTTTTACTAGACATTTGTTAAATTTCATATGTTTCACATTAAGTGCAAACTTAAGTATGATGATAGTAGCATATTCATAACTAAAAGGAGAGTTCTACATGAAATTTTTATACTTCTCTCTTATCTATTTTCATTTTTTATCTTCCAAGGATGCAGTACAAAAGAAGTCAAACCTAATCTATCTCAACTAACTGCAAATACTGAGCTCCAATACTTTCGAAGAATGAAATTCCTCTAATACACACAAGACCAGATAATAACAAAACAGAAGACGATTTGCTAACGAATTTGAAGATGAGTTTTCAGAAAAAGAACAAAAGACACGATTGATCCATTAAGTGGATACAACCGAAGTAATGACTTCATTCAATGACACTGTTATTATGTATGGATTAACCCCTATATCTAAAGGATATGCCGCTATCATACCTCAACCTGTACGTCTAGGCTATCCAATTTCATACATAATATACAATTTCCTATTCGTTTTACCAATAACCTTTTTCAAGGGAAATTTCAAAACACTTCAGATGAACTAGAACGATTTATTATCAATTCTACTGTAGGTTTAGCGTGGACTTTTTGATCCTGCAAAACATTATATGAATATTCCATCCACATGATGAAGACTTTGGTCAAACATTTGGCCATTATGGTGTAGGTTCAGGTTTTCATGTTGTTTTACCATTTATAGGGCCATCTAATGTGAGAGATGTACTTAGGTATTACTGCAGATACATATCTCTTCACCACTGGTCAATGTAAAAGGATCTGAAAAATATAAAATACCTAAGAATCTTGGTGAATCTATTGGTATATACGCTTTTACCTTATTAATAAGAATTCTCTACATTTAGGAGAATATGAAAGCTTAAAAAAGATGCTATTGAATCTCTATCCGTTCTTAAGAGATATTTATGAACAAAAAAGAATCTCTGATATAGCAGAATAATTTGAAAAAGGAAAAAATATGTTAAAAAAATCATTATATTATTACTTCTGTCTGTCATATCTCGTTATGCGGTAGAAGAAACACAATATCAAAAAAGTGATGGATACAAAAGTAAAACAAGTCTTGAATATATTAAAAGAAAATCATTATCTCAAAAACAAAAAGAAAAAAAAAATCTCGTATGATAGATGATATCTTCGACTACCATACTATGTCACAGATAAGTCTTGGAACAAAATGGAAATCTCTTACAAAAAATGAGAAAAAAGAATTTTCTAAAGCTTTTGAAAAGAAGATTAAACATTCCTATCTTGATAAACTAAGACTTTATAACAATCAAAAAGTCATCACTAAAAATCTAAAAAAAGTAAAATCTAACAGAATTACTTTAGAAACCATGGTTATAGGACTTAACGATAACTATAAGGTCATCTATCTATTTTACAAACAAAAACAAACCAATCAATGGTATATTTATGATGTCGAGTTAGTTGGTGTGAGTATTATTCAAACCTACAGAAAACAATTTGCAGATTTCTTAAAAACAAAATCATTTCAACAACTCTTCAAATCACTTTAGTGATTCCATAAGTATAGACCCCAAAATTGATCATCAGAAGATACCCTATGCTATATCAACTTTATCAAAAACTGATATTAAAATATCCTTTATCTGTTTTAATTTTTCTTGTCAGCACTATACTCCTTTTCGGTATCAATGTTGTAAAACTGGAAATAGATGCTTCAGCTGAAACACTTCTTCTTGATGATGACAAAGACCTGGAATTTTCAAGAACGATAGAAAAACGTTTTGAAACCAACGATATACTTATCCTTGCCTATAAACCAAAACATGATCTCTCTTTCAAGAAAGCCTAGAAACGTTAACACATCTCACTGAATGATCTTGAAAGATTACCTATGTTAAATCTGTAGATTCAATTCTCAATGTACCTCTGTTTTTTTCACCTATCAGAGATATGGATGATCTGATCAATGAGACAAGAACACTTAAAAATACTGATATCAATCTATCACTGGCCAAACAAGAGTTTCTAACCAGTCCTCTATACAAAGACAGTCTTGTCAATAAAGATTTTACAGTATCATCTATCATCATCCATCTACATCAAGATCCAGAATATTTCACACTCTTAGACAAAACGGAATCATTTACGTCAAAAACAAAAACGCTTCTTCTCTTAATGAAAAGAAAAACAAGAACTTCAATGATGTAACTGCAGCATTTAAAACACATAGAGATACACAACGTATTCTTGACAATGAAAACATTCAAGAGATCCGTTCATTATCACAAAAATATCAAAATAATGCTACTGTTTTTTTAGGTGGTGCACAAATGATCTCCAACGATATTGTTGGATTTGTGAAAAATGATCTAGTCATCTATGGAAGTATCCTTATCCTTCTTCTTATCCTTGTTTTAGGTATTGTTTTCAAAAAACCTAGATGGGTAATGTTACCTATATTATTTGTACGCTATCTGTCATTGCTATTACAAGCAGTTTAGGATTTTTTGGGATGGGAGATCACTGTCATCTCTTCAAACTTTATTGCCCTGCAGCTTATTATCACGATTTCTATCGTTTTACACCTTATCGTAAGATATGAAGAACTTTTGACACTCTACCCACATGCTTCTTCCAAAAGACTTATTTTACTCACCATGCTTACAAAAGCAACACCTACTTTCTTTGCCATCCTCACTACTATCGCAGGGTTTTCTTCACTTCTTTTCTCTCATATCCATCCTGTTATTAATTTAGGATGGATGATGAGTGCAGGGATCGCAATGTCACTTATCATCTCATTTATTGTTTTTCCTACAGTACTTATGCTGCTGAAAAAAACCCTCCTGCTAAAACGAAAGTACATCTAGGTTTTCTTTACCGTCATTAACTTCTAAAATTGTATTGCATGATAAAAAAGCTATTTTTATTATTACTTTAATCACTATTATATTTAGTATTACAGGAGCCTCTACAGCTTATAGTGGAAAACAGTTTTATCAACTATTTTAAAAAAGATACGGAGATCTATAAAGGCATGAAAATTATAGATCAGGAACTTAGGAGGTACAACTCCTTTGGATGTTATACTCACTTTTACAGATGAAAACACTTCAGATTCATCTATTTCTGAAACACAAGTAAATGCTAAGAAGATTGGACTCATTTGAAAATGAATTTAGTTCTGTAGAGAGATCAAGACCAATACTGGTTTACCAATGAAAAAATCAAACTCATTCAAAAAGTCCATCATTATTTAACAAACTGTAGAACAGATAGGAGAGGTACAATCATTTTGCTACCTTACTTGATACAGGAAAGATACTCAATCAAAATAAAGATCTGACAGTGTAGACATGGCACTGATCTATAAAAATCTCCCTCAAAAATATAGAGATATCATACTTTCACCTTATGTCAATATTGAGCACAACCAACTACGATTTTCGACACGTATTATAGACTCTAATGAAGACTTACGCAGAAATGCACTGCTCAAAAGAATTAGAAGATGATCTTATCACATACTCATAGACCCCGATGTCGCGACTGTACAGACTGTCCAATCTCATGGTACTCTATAACAATATGCTACAGTCCCTGTTTCATTCTCAGATCACGATGACTTAGTCTTGTACTTGCTCATATTTTTCTTATGTTCTTTACTACTCTTTCGCTCTTTCAAACTCACACTTATTGCATTAACTGTCAATATTATTCCTATAGGTATGATCTTTGGATTTATGGGCTGGTTGAATATCCCTCTTGATATTATGACTATCACCATTGCTGCTATTGCTATGGGTATAGGGGTAGATGACACTATCCACTATATTCATCGATTTAAAGTTGAATTTGCTAAAGATAATCTCTACTATTTTAGTCATGCAAAGAACCAATAAAAGTATTGGTCATGCCATGTACTATACTTCTCTTACGGTCATCATCGGTTTTTCTATCTTAATGCTTTCTAACCTTATCCCAACCATCTATTTTGGTCTACTCACTATGTTGGTCATGGCAGCTGCACTTATATCAAATCTTATACTATTACCTAAACTATTACTTCTATTTAAACCATTTAAAAAATCAAAATAATTCAATTTTAAATGATAAATAGAGAATTAATATCTCCTTTTATAAAATATGCTACAATCAAAAAAATAAAATAATGGACCAATAAACTATGTTTCAAGAATTCAAAATAAACAATTTAGAACAATTTCCTAAAGATTTAAATACCCTTTTAAACCAACAAAGAAAAATCATCAATGAGATCACGAAAATACTGAGATCCAGTTATGAAAAAGTACTTAAACCGCTTACAAGACCTAGATGAAGAATTAGGACTTTTCTTTACCCCACTTTCTCATCTTAACTCAGTCATGAACTCAGAAGAAACACAAAAAGCCTATGAAGAGTCTATCCCTCTACTTTCAAAGTTCAGTTCTGAAATGGCACAAAATGAAGCCCTATTTAAAAAGATAGAGGCTATCAAAGCAGATTCCAAAGAAGCCAAAAAAGTGCTAGAGCATGAAGTCAGAGGCTTTGTACTCTCTGGTGTCAATCTTCCCGAAAATAAGAAAAAACGTATGGAAGAGATCAGCCTCAAACTCTCTGAACTTTCTAACCAGTTTTCACAAAACCTCCTTGATGCGACCAATGCCTATGAACTCATCATTGAAGACAAAAAAGATGTAGAGGGCATGCCTCAGTCAGACATCGATGCAGCAAAAGAGGAGATCGAAGGTAAAGACTGTTTATAAATTTACACTTCAAATTCCTAGTTATCTAGCCTACATGACTTACGGGCCTAACCGTGAGTATAGGAAAGAACTCTCGAAAGCCTATGCGACCAGAGCGCCTGAAAATGAAGAAGTGATAGACCAAATCCTAGCACTTAAATATGAAAAATCACAACTACTGGGCTTTAGTTCTTATGCACAGTATGCACTAGAGACACGTGATGCAAGTCATGAAGATGATGTCATCACATTCTTAAATGAACTGGCTGATGCTGCGCTTACCTCAAGCCAAAAATGAACTGGCTGAACTTAAAGCCTTTGCACTTAAAACTGATGGCATAGAAAACTTAGCAGGATATGATGTAGCCTACTATTCAGAAAAACTTAAAAAAGAAAAGTTTGACTTTGATGATACGATGACCAAACCTTACTTCGTACAAGAGAAAGTCTTACAGGGCTTATTATACATTGTCTCAGAACTTTTTGATGTAACCTTTGAACCTGCGGATGTACCTGTCTGGCACGAATGTGTAAAACCTTTTGATATCTTCGAAGAGGGCAAACTCTCTGGACGTATCTACTTTGACCTTGAAGCGCGTAAAGAAAAACGCGGAGGGGCATGGATGAATGACTGGGAGACTCACTATGTGGACAGTAAAGGAGAATTGCACCTTCCATCAGCTTTCATCGTATGTAACTTTTCACCAACAACATCTAAGACACCATCCCTGCTAAGACATGACGATGTAGTCACATTATTTCATGAGATGGGTCATGCTATCCACCACCTTTTTGGAAAATGTAAAGAGCGTTCAGTCTCGGGCATTAATGGTGTGGCATGGGATGTCGTAGAGTTTCCTTCACAGTTTTTAGAGAACTTTGCTTATGAAGCAGCTATCTTAAAACGTTTTGGTTTTCACTATGAAACAGGTGAGCCTATCTCAGATGAACTGATGGCAAAAATAAAAGAGACCAAAAACTTTCAAGCAGCCCTTGGCATCTTGCGTCAGGTAGAGTTTTCTTTATTTGATTTTGTGCTACATCAAGATCTTTACCAAGGTGAAGAAGTGCAGACATTGCTCGATGGTATTAGAGAAAAAACCTCTTTACTCACTCCGCCGAGTTATAACAAGTTTCAACATGGATTTGCACATATCTTTGCAGGTGGCTATGCCGCAGGGTATTACAGCTATAAATGGGCTGAAGTACTCAGTGCAGATGCTTTTTTCTCTTGTTTGGATAATGATTCAGGATTTAATAAAGAGCGTGCAAAAGGTTATAAAGAGTATATACTCGCAAGTGGTGGTGCCATAGAGATGTCTGAGCTCTACCAAGAGTGGCTTGGACGAAAAGCAGATGTTCAAAGTCTGATAAAACTATATGAAATAGCATAATGGTCTTCTGTCATTTCCAGCCTGTGTATTTAAAGTTTGACGCAAGAGAAAGGAGCCTTTCGTGAGTGAATACCGTTCTCTAGTTCTAACAGTCATCGCCATTTTCATCGTTACCTTGTCAGCTGCTTATTTCAGTCCCATCATTCGCAGAACAAAAAACATACTTAGAACTTTTTTTACTTTTTGGAAGCTTACTTTTTATTTTTGCCGTTGTAGTGGTCTTTGCAACACTGGGGTTTCATTCGTTTGCACTTTTTTTAAGCCTCGTCCTTACTGCAGTCATTATAATGTATGGCGTAATCGGTGCTTTGCTTATAACAATGGTAACATATTTTCTATGGGGTTCTATCTTTGCGATGGAAGTACTTTTGTTTTATAATGGGAGTGAAAGTGCTAAAAAGTGGTTTCTCTCTCGTTATGATTTTAAAACGTTTAAAATGGAATATGTTGCTTTTTATCCAATGATGGGAATGCTCTATGTCTTATTAGAGTTTATACCCTATCTGTTTTCTAAAGAGAAGTTAGTGAAGTTTACTCCTTCAAAAGTCTTGAAGGAGATGGAGGAGTTGCTAAACTAACAATTATTTAGTCTTCTTGATATACTCTTCTTTTTCTTTCTCTGTTTTACCAAATCCAAAAAATCTTTTGATCCGTTGACAGATAGTAAATGAACCGGTCTCTATACGGCACTCTTCTACTTCTTCTTCTGCATCACCTATCATTGATGCAATACGTTCAGGTTGTTTTTTACCTTCAATGATAAATCTAAGTGCATTCAGACGGATAAAGCCTTCTGCATCTTTTTGGTTATATACCTCATCTTCTTCAAATGTGGAATGTTCTTCAGAGTAAAGAGACACATCTGATCTTCTACCAACAACAGTCACATTTCCTTTGTAAAGTTTCAACTTTACATCACCTTGTACATGTTCTTGTGTAGCATCGATTGCAGCCTGAAGCATCTTACGCTCTGCTGACCACCAAAAACCTTGGTATATAAGCTTTGCATACTTTGGCATAAGCTCATCTTTCATGTGTGCTTCTTCCCTGTCGAGTGTGATTGATTCGATCGCTCTGTGTGCTTTAAGCATGATAGTTCCACCTGGTGTTTCATAACAACCACGTGCTTTCATTCCTACATAACGGTTCTCAACAATATCAATACGACCGATACCGTGCTTATTACCATACTCATTCAGTCTTTTAAGGAGTGTTGCAGGGCTCATCTCTTCACGATTGATAGCCACAGGATCACCATTTTTATAGCTGATAGTGATATACTCCGGTTCATCTGGTGCATTTTCTGGACTTACAGACCATAACCACATATCCTCTTCAGGTTCTGCATATGGATTTTCCAAGTGTTCACCTTCATAAGAGATATGAAGTAAGTTGGCATCCATAGAATAAGGTTTTGGCTTACCTTTTCCATCAATGTCGATTCCATGTTCTGCAGCATAGTTTAAAAGTTTGGTACGTGAATTCAAATCCCACTCTCTCCAAGGAGCGATCACAGCGATATCCGGATCAAGTGCAAGATAGCCAAGTTCAAAACGTACCTGATCATTTCCTTTACCTGTAGCACCATGACTTACTGCGTCAGCACCTGTTTTATGTGCGATCTCAATCTGTTTTTTAGAGATAAGTGGTCTGGCAATAGATGTCCCTAAAAGATACTCACCCTCATAAATAGCATTTGCTCTGAACATAGGAAAAACAAAATCTTTTACAAATTCTTCTCTAAGATCCAAGATAAAAACATTCTCAGGTTTGATACCCATGTCAAGGGCTTTTTGTCTTGCAGGTTCTACTTCTTCACCTTGACCAAGGTCAGCAGTAAAGGTTACTACTTCACATTCATACTCATCTTGAAGCCATTTTAAAATGATACTTGTATCAAGCCCACCAGAATAAGCTAATACCGCTTTTTTAATCTTTCTTTTTGACATGCCATAGCCTTTTGTAATAATATTATCGCGATTTTACCATAATGTTGGTAATAATTGAATGTGTGGATGATTTAATTTTAATGAAACCCATATTTCTTTAAAATAATATCTAATACAGGTTTTTTATATGCTCCGGTATGACGAAATATCTCATTACCTGAGGCATCAAAAAAGATTTGTGTAGGCATCTCTTTGAGCTTATAAATGTCACGGCTTACTAAACGGTCTTTTTGAGAGTCAATCGAATAAATCTGATATTCTGGATGTTCCTCTAAGACTTCAGAAAATGCTTTTGACATCGCTAGACAACTATAACAGTGTGCCATTCCAAAAGCTAAAATAGTAGGGTTTCCATTGCCTATATTGTGTTTTATATATCTATACTCATTGACAGGTAGTGGCTTTTTATCAGACATTTTTGCTCCAAGAATGTTATTAGGGTGATTATACAAATCCTATCTTAAAAACTTTTGCTATAATCAAACTAATAAAATTCAAGGAAGTCCATAGATGTTATTGGGTGTAAACATAGACCATATTGCGGTACTAAGAGAAGCAAGAAAAGTAGCAGACCCTGATCCGCTTGATGCACTAAGTATCTGTAAACGTGCAGGAGCAGATCAGATCACTATTCACCTTCGTGAAGATAGAAGACATATGCAAGATATGGATGCCAAAAATATTATAGAACTCTCCTCTTTACCTGTAAACCTAGAGTGTGCTATCTCTTCTGAAATGATAGACATTGCGTGTGAGCTCAAACCCCATCGTGTGACTCTCGTTCCTGAAAAACGTGAAGAAGTAACGACAGAAGGTGGTCTTGCAGTCATAGGAGAACAGCCTAAACTCAAAGAAGCCATTAAAAGATTACAACAAGAAGAGATAGAGGTCTCACTTTTCATAGACCCGACTTTAGATGCTGTGAATGCATCAGTTGACCTTGGTGTTGAATGGATCGAATTTCATACAGGGAAATATGCCAATATCTATGCCATGCTTTATACAAATCTATCAAAAACACACCACAGTATCCCTGAACTTGAACTCTCACGAAAGACACTTAAGCAGATGCTCAAAAATGAACTCTGCAACCTACGTTTACTCTCCTGTGATGCGATGGAATTAGGCTTACGTGTAGCAGCAGGACATGGTCTCAATATGCAAAATGTGAAAGAGATTGCCGAGATAGAGACGATAGAAGAGCTGAATATCGGTCAGAGCATTATTGCTCGTTCTGTTTATACTGGGCTTGAACAAGCCATTATAGATATGAAATCTATGTTAATAAGATAATATGTCAAGAAAAAAAATAGCCATATCGGTCGGTGATCTCAACGGTATAGGTATACAACTTATTCTTGAAAATCATCATCTTATTGCTAAAGAAGTAGAAACCGTTTACTGTATAGACAGAGGTATGCTAGAACAAGCAGCCAAAAAATTAAAACTACCCATACCTATAGATTTTCAAACCATAGAAAACATCTCTGCACCTTTTGAAATAGAATCAGGAGTTGTAAGTAAAGAGAGTGGAACCTACGCCTATGCATCATTTGTAAAAGCCATTGAACTTGCACGCAATAAAGAGGTGGATGCCATTACTACCCTACCTATACATAAAAAAGCATGGGAATTAGCAGATATAGCCTATAAAGGTCATACTGACGCCCTAAGAGATTTTTTCAATGCAGAAGCTATTATGATGTTAGGGTCACCGAAGATGTACGTAGCTCTTTTTACGGAGCATATACCGCTGAAAGAAGTAGCAAAAAGTATCAATGAAAAAAACTTGACAAGATTTCTAATAGATTTTTACCGAACAGCCAAACCAAACAAAATAGTTGGCGTATTGGGACTCAATCCTCATGCAGGAGATGAAGGGGTCTTGGGGAATGAAGAAGCGATAATACAAAAAGCTATAAACAAGGCACATACAGAAATAGGTAGAGAAGTATTCAGTGTTCCTCTTGTACCCGATGTCGCATTTACCCCAAGAATACGGGAAAAGTATACACACTACATTGCCATGTATCATGACCAGGGCTTAGCACCTCTCAAAGCCTTGTATTTTGATGAAGGTATCAATGTATCATTAAACTTACCCATTCTAAGAACATCAGTCGATCATGGTACAGCGTTTGATATAGCATATAAAGGTGTAAAATTAAGTAGCTTAAGTTACCTAAATGCAGTTAAATATATCGTAGAGAGTTAACAGAAAAGTCCAGGACCTTCATCCTCTACAACTTCACAGTTTTCATTCATCTGGGCACAAAGTCTTTCTTGGCAATCTTTGCATAAATAACGGTAATTCTGCATATCATAATGAATGGTATCTCCTTCGTTGATATCATCATAACATTCAGCACAGACATTGGTGACCCGTAAAAGTATTTCCTCTGTTGCTTCCTGTGTCACAAAACATGCACTACCCATTTACTCTCCCTAGTTCTTTCATCATTTTTTTCGCCTCTTCCAAGGTATTATCCAATTCATATGCCATGGTGTATCCTGCAAGAGCTTCTTTTTTTCGTCCCAGATCATACAAGGTATTCGCATAGTTGAAATGGTGAGGTGCATACTCAGGGTCCAATGCTATTGCACGTTCATGATGTTTTTCTGCCCCCTCTTCGTCTGATAGTTTATGGAGTACATTCGCAAGTGATGCATGTGCCATGTCATCTGTATCATCCAGAGATAACAGTTTTTGAAAATACTCTTTGGCTTCTTCATATTTCTCTGTTTGCATACAGACATAACCTAATTTCTGAAGTACTTCTGTATTGTTCTCTTCAATGATTAGTGCTGAACCTAATGCTTTTTTAGCCTCTTCAAAATCTTCTTTCTTTACGGCATCATCAGTCATTTTTAAAAGTTGTTCTATGCGTGTAGGCTGTACCATGGGTGTAGAAAATGTTTTGTCTGGACGATTAATACCGCCTATTTGTTCATCTGGCACTTTCGCGTCAAAATCTACACCTCTTTTGGGATGATCTCCTGAAAAAAGTTGTTTAAAAAAGAGATAAAATACTCCTCCTGCGACAATAAGAAGTAATAATTGAAATGTTGTCATGGTTTCTCCAATATAGTTATCGAATAATAAGATAATCTAACTTAAATCCAAAGAAAACCTGTTATGATAGTAAAAAATTACCAAAGGATTATCATGGCTTATAGAATAGAATTAGATAAAGAGAAATTACAAGAAGAGTTAACACCATTAGAATATAATGTTTGCCTGAACCATGGTACAGAAGCACCATTTCAAAATGAATTTTGGGATTCTAAAAGAGAAGGTATTTATACTTGTAAATGTTGTGATACACCACTCTTTTCTTCAGAAACAAAATTTGATTCAGGTACAGGATGGCCAAGTTACTTTCAGCCTATTAACGAAGACGATATAGAAGAGATTGAAGACAGTAGCCATGGCATGATTCGTGTAGAAGTATGTTGTGGTGCATGTGGTTCACATTTGGGACATGTATTCCCTGATGGTCCAGCACCGACACATAAACGATACTGCATTAACTCTGCATCTTTGAATTTTAAAGAAGATAAATAAGATATTATGTCTGTAGTTGTGAGGCTATACGCCCCACAGCTTGGTCCATCTCTTCTTTTGTATCAAATATAAAAGAGTGTTTTTCCTCTTCTCCAAGATTTACAAAAATACCAAATCCAACCACTTCAACCTTACCTTTGGACTCAACATCCAACCATTCCAGACTTACCTGAGTCGTCTCATCTTCATATCCGGTCTTCACTACTGCTGCTGGGTACAGCTGTGTGATTTTGGATGTATCAAATTGTTTGTCTTCTATTGTGATTATCATAGTGGGATTATAGTATAATCACATTAAATCTAGAATGGAGACCCATATATGAGTTTAAATGCACAAATCAAAAATGATATTAAAGACGCAATGCGCGCAAAAGAGTTGATCAAAAGAGATACACTGAGAAATATTCAAGCTTCTATTAAACAAATAGAAGTGGATGAACGTAGAGAAGTAACTGATAATGATGTTGAAGCTATCTTAATGAAGTATATGAAACAAAGAGAAGATGCTAAGAGCTCAATTTGCAGAGGCGGGACGAAATGACCTTGTAGAAAAAGAAGATGCAGAGATAGCCATAGTCAAAGCCTACTTACCAGAGCCTATGGACGATGCAGAGTTAGAATCTGCACTTAAAGAAGTCATCGCTTCTGTTGGAGCTGAAAGTATGAAAGATATGGGTAAAGTGATGGGTGGTGCTAAAGCTGCCATAGGAAGCAGAGCGGACGGCGGACGTATCAATCAAATGGTCAAAAAATTACTTTCCTAGCTATCCATCAGTCGTGTCACTGTGAAGGTCCTTAGAAGAAAATCGATTCGAGAGCAGTGACGATTTTTGCTTCGTTTTTTCTAAAAAATGACGAGAGAAACAACGCGTAACTCTAATTATTAGGTAGTTAGGAGAAAATATTAATTCCCATACTTAACAGCTTTAATAGCCTCAGTAATATCATCCTGTCTCATAAAATGTTCACCTACTAAAAATGCATCTGCACCAATTTTGGATAGTTCTACAACCGTTTCATGGTCATTGATACCAGATTCTGCGACAATAATTTTACCATTTGGTATAAGCGGTATCAATTTTGCACTCAGACTCATATCCATTTCAAAAGTCTCAAGGTTACGGTGATTAATACCGATGATATCGGCGCCAGCGAAAATAGCTTTGAACAGATCTGTTTTATTATGCACTTCCACCAATACATCTAAGCCTAAATGGCGTGCATAGTCATGTAAATCTTTTAGTTCTTTACGACTCAATGCCATCGCAATAAGTAAAATATAGTCTGCTCCAAATGCTAATGCTTCAAGTACCTGATATCTATCAACAATAAAATCTTTTCTAAGTAGTGGTATATTTACATATCGACGTACCATACCAAGATACTCTTTGTCACCTTTAAAAAAATGCGGTTCAGTAAGTATGGACAGAGAATCTGCTCCACCTTTTTCATAGGCTTGTGCTATCTCAATAGGATCAAAATTTTCTCGTATGATCCCTTTACTAGGACTTGCTTTTTTCACTTCTGCGATGATACGATATGGATTTTCATCCGTTGAACGTAAAGCGTTCTTTACATCTTTAGGAACAAAAGGATTAAAAGCGAGAGAACGGCCCAGCCACTCTTCTGGATAATCTACTTTTCTTTTTTCTAGATCAGATTTTGTTTTTTTAATGATTTCATCTAATATTTGAGCCATCTATTACTTTCCATCTTTGTATTAATTTCGCGTATTATATCTAAAAGAAAGCTCGAATTTATTTACACTGTTTAATAGCGTTCCAATGCTCTATTATTTCTGGTTCTTCAAGCCCTTCTACATCTACCACTCTTTTCATGAGTTTATAGGCTTTATCACACTTACGTTCTTTATAGTATCCCCAAGCCAAAGAATCTAAATAGTACATATTGTCAGGTTGTTGAATTAATGCATTTTCTATCACATCGATTCCTTTTTTGACATTCACCTCTTTATCAATCAGTGTATAACCATAATAATTCAAATAGATACTGTCATCATTGCCTAATTCAATGGCTTTTTCAAAATGTGAGATGACATCTTCGATCATTTTTTTATCATTTTTATCTTTTGAGTTTTCAAAGATCAATACACCCTTTTCTGCAATCCATTTTGCATCTTTATCTTCATCATAGAGTTTATCTACAAGATTCAATGCTTTAGAAAATCGTTTTCTCTTTTATAAAGTTCATATAAGTATGTCGTTTCTACTTTCATCCATTTCCAAAAAAGCTATAGCACCCTCAATATCTCTTTTATAAACATAGGCATCTATGATCTTTAGTAAATACTGCTCATCTTTATCGTTCATGTACAGCGCTTTATATGTTTGCAAGATACCATCTATATCTTTTTCTTTTTGATACAGTAAAAGTAATTTAAAATAAACATCATTGCTTGTAATATTCATACGACGATGTGTCTCAAGAAGTTGTATGGCCTTTTTTCGTTCTCCTGTAAACTCATCCATAATATCGGTCATACGAAGCAGTATCTCTTCTCTTGGTACAGTTTCATAGACTCTGTTCATAAGATCTAATGCCCGTTTAAAGTTTCCTGCATAAAGAAATGAATTTGATGCCAGGTCTAAATCCATAGGCTCTTTTGACTGCTCAAGTAAATGTTCTGCTTCTATTGTTGCATTCTTTACTTGTCGTATAGTAAGGTAAAGAGGTATAAGAAGACGTCTGACCTCAATTCTATTTGGATTTTTTTTATCCCAAAGTTTTAAACGTGTGATACTTTCCAATATATGGGTTCTACTCATCAATGCAGAAGTTGCTTCCTTAAACAGATAGATCTCTGCTCCAGTATCATATACAATCTTTTATAGACCTGATAACTGTTTTCATAGGCTTTATATTCATCATACAAAATCCCTCTCATGATAAGTTCATCTTCACTTATCTTCATGAGCTGTTTGGCATAACTGACGTTAATGCCAATACTAAAGACTACAAATAGTGTTAAAGCTATACGATTCCAGGACACTCTTTACGCACCTCTTCTTCATTATTTTTAAACTGCTCCCAAAATGGGAAAGTACGGCACTGTAAAGGCCGTACAGGGTAAATAGAACAACGTTTCATAGTTTCATCAAAAAATACACAGGCAAAATTATCAGGTGCCAGCTTTTTTCTATTAATGAATAGCGATGTTTTACTTTTCTTAAATGCATTGTAGCGAAATCTTCTACACTAAGGTTAACAAAGGCTGCCATTTTTTCTATCTCAGCATATTTTGCCCAAATGTAACCGCTCTCACCTGTACAACAATGACCTCCACATGCTTCACACTCGTTAGGGTTAAATTTATACGTGTATTGTTCATGAGTCATTAATTCCATTAGTTTCCTTTGATATAACTACTCGTTCAAACCTATTACCAAAGCACCCAAAAAAGATACCTTGGATAAAACATAATTTGTTCTAGTAATCACCTTTTATACTGTTTGTATTTGCACGTGCAAATGCTTTTATCGCTTTTTCTCCATAAACACTCTTCTCATCAAAAACCACAAAAGGAGGAAGTATCTTTGTCATAGATTTTGATCCCATACGTGCAGCAATCATTACCAGTTTAGATTCCCTATCTATTTTAGAGTGCACAAACTGCATTGTTTCAACAGTTATACCATAGGAAGTTAAATAATGCAATAATAGGTCTACCTGCTTCGCATCATAACAGAAAATAAAATATCCTCTGGGTTTTAACAATTTTTTTGCTTTGGATATAAAATCGTTTATAGGTAAATGATGGGCATATCTGGCTATATTCAAATGTGTATTTTCACTTTGCTGTACATTTGAATCATAAAAAGGAGGATTTGAGATAACATAGTCAAATTTTTCATCTGTTTGCCACTCTATAAAATCTCCAAAATAACTTTGTACAACTAAGTCATTGAGTGCATAATTATGTTTTGCATAGTCAAGCATTATTTCTTGTTTATCTATAATACTCGTTTGGATATTAAAATCCCTGGTCAATAAAAGCGATATGATCCCTACCCCGCATCCTACATCCAATAGTTTACCTTTAGGCTTGAAAGAAGAGATAAAATCATACAAGAAAATTGAATCACTGTTATAACAATAGCCACTTGTAGGTTGATAGAGAAACAAATAATGCCTTTTTTTATGAATTTTACAATATTTTCAGTATAATCGCGATTATGAATGAAGAACTAGATCTACTCAACCCGCCATCAACAGATTTTTCCATGCTAGACTACGATTGTGCATACATCCCTGGTAATAAGGTACGTATGAATTACAAGTATATCTCTAAAGCAAGTAAAAAGTTTGCTACTGCTGTAATAGCAAGAGGATGGAGGCGTTTTGGAAAATACTTCTTTCACCCGATTTGTAATGGCTGTAACGAGTGTAAAAGCTTACGTATTGATGTCAAAAACTACCATTATACTAAATCACAAAAAAAATCTATTAAACGGAATAACGATACGAAAATCATTGTACAAAAGCCTAGTCTCACCGATGCGCACATCTATCTCTATAATAAATATCACTCTTTTAAACATCAAAAAGACCAGTGGCAACACCGCAATATTACACATAGAGAATACCATGAAAACTTTGTAGATGGTGCACATGATTACGGCAAAGAAGTACTATATATAAAAGATGATAAACTTATCGGTGTAGATCTTATCGATATACTCGATGATGGTATCAGTTCTATCTATTTTTACTATGACCCTGATTATGCCAAACTATCCTTAGGTACCTATTCATTACTTTACCAAATACAATTGGCACGTATTCTTGAACTTCCCTGGATCTATTTAGGGTATTGGGTAGATGGTTGCAAAGCATTTGCCTACAAACCAAAATTCCAACCTCAAGAGCTTTTAGATGGTTTTCCTCATATTTCAGAAGAACCTGAATGGGAAAAATACGACTTAAGGGACAAGGTTTAACTCGGGGCTCTTACGGCACCACTTTAAAAAAAGTCTATCAGGATTCACCCTAATATCCACCTCTTTAGATTCAACAATACACTCAGCCAATAGCTTTGCCATCATCGGGGCAAAGACAAATCCTCTTCCACCTAAACCATTTGATACAAACAAATTATTTATATACTTTATTTTTGATTTTTTACCGCGTGTGATGGTTGGATGGTTCTCTAACATAAAAGGTACATCTACTACCTTCCCTACTAACGGAAAGTAGTCTTTAGATCCTGCTCGCATACCACAGAAAATTTCTCTCAGTTCAAGATCTGATGTATCGATTATAGAAGAAGCTTTTTCTTTTAATGCTAATGCCTGTTCTTTCTTGCAAGACACAACTTCTTTAACCTCTTTTTCATGGGTAGCACCGAGTTTGATAATGCCATTTATATTCGCACTAACAGACATAGACTGATGCATACTGACATCCAAAGCAAAGTGTGAAGTGAAATCCGCCCTAGTTCCCCATGTACCTCGGATACCCATATAACGCAAGTCAGCCAAATCACTTTCATAACCTGTGGCCAATACAATATTTTTAGCCTTATAATTAGCTACACACCATAATCCATTTTCTTCTCTGAGCTGTTTTACTTCATATACTACAACTTCTATATCAGAAAGTAAATTTTCACATAACTCTTTTGCATTACAAACTCCTGCTTCAGGAAAGTAAAAACTTTCAAACTCAACATCTATTCCAATTTCTTTAAGTTGTTCTTTTTTGTAGTTTATATATTTGTTTTCATTAAAAGGTTCATATACTGAAAACTTCTTGGCATCTGATTCATCTTTTGGTATCCGAATCACACCTGTTTGATGAAAAAATTCTGGACAGGTGGAGAGATAGAATTTTTTAGCAAAATTAAAAGATTCATTTGTAAGTGTTTGAAGCGGCGAACCCTTCCCAATTTTCGGAGAGATAAAAGCTCCAGCAGCGCCAGATCCACCAGAAGCGATACCTCTTTTATCTAGTACAAGAACTTTTTGACCTTTTTGTGCAAGTGCATACGCTGTAGTAGCTCCTGCAATACCTGCACCGATGATGATACTATCATAGGTTTCAGACATAATATCTAAACCGATATCTCTTTAATATCCGCAATACTTCTAAACGTTTTAAAGATCGATCCTATCGTATGAAGTCTATTTATTTTCAACACTTCATCCTCTGTATTTACGAGGACATCATCAAAATAACCATCAAGTTCACGTTTCAATCCAAAGAGTGCCTCAAGTTCTTCATTGTAGTCACTGTAGGTAGAATTGATCACCTTCTCATAAGCGTTATAAAGTGTTACCTCAGCATCTTCTTTAAATAATGAAATATCTATCTCCAGACTTGATTCAAGGTCTATATCTTTAGAGATATTTGCTACACGTTTGAAAGTTGTAAACTGCTCTTTAAAGGTATCACTGCTTACTATTTCATTCAATGCAGCTACTTTTTTAGCTATCTCATTAATGTCTCTTTCCCCCGAAGCAAGTACAGCAGCAATCACAGATGGATTCGCATCAAGTGACTTGTTGATACGTTCTATTATAAATTCACTCAAGAGATTCGTATCAAAATCATCATAATTACTTTTTAGTAACATGATAATATCATCAATGTTGAAAGTCAGATCATACTCTGTCACGATACGTACGATACCGTTAACAGCACGACGCAAAGCAAAAGGGTCTTTAGATCCTGTAGGAATCTTTCCTACACTAAAAAGTCCAAAAAGTGTATCCAATTTAATACTCATCGCTACGATAGACGAGAAAACAGAACTTGGAAGGTCAGCACCCTCACCTACAGGCATATACTGTTCTTTTATTGCAGTGTATACAAGTTCATCCTCACCCAATGCTTTAGCATAATAATATCCCATAAGCCCCTGAAGTTCTGTAAACTCATATACCATTTCACTCATAAGATCTGCTTTTGCAAGGTTCACTGCTCTATCAATGGCTTTTTCAAGTACTGCAGAACTTTGTCCTGTTCCAGATTCTACTCTGTCCATGTAAAGTGCAAGAAGCCTAATGGCAATATTATTTTCTCTTGTAATCTTATCGGCAAGTGTCCCTAATCCATCAATGAACTGTACTTTCTCAAGACCATCTGTACTCAGTCCATTTTTAAGGTCATTTTTATAGAAGAAGAGTCCATCAGCCAAACGCGGCTTAAGTACACGTTCATTTCCTGCAACTACCTTACTATAGTCATTTGTATAGGCATTACTTACCACCACAAACTTGTTTGCTATTTTTCCATTTTCAAATACTGGGAAATAACGCTGATGTTCTTTCATGGAAGTAATGATAACTTCAGGAGGAAGTTCTAAAAATAATTCGTCAAAAGTACCAATAAGTGCTTTTGGGTTCTCAGTTATTGCTACCACTTCTGCAAGAAGTTCTCTATCTCTTTCAATGATAATGTTATATGTTTCCTCCAAAGCATCAAACTCAGTCAAAATTTTCGATTCTCTTTTTTTTGGATGCAACATGACGGCACACTCATCCAATATACTTTCATATTGCCCTATAGTAGGCACTTCTATGGCATCATAAGTAACCATACGATGTACATAGGTTTTTATATCTGAATGCACACCGAAAAGTTCTACTGACACAGAGGCATCATTCATTCTTACCTGTAACCACCGTATAGGTCGAATATATTCATCTGTTCTTGCCCCCCATCGCATCATCTTGCCAAATGACATAGAAGCAATCCATTTTTCCAACATCTCCTGAAGAAGAGAAATAGTTTCAGATCCTTTTTCTTCTTTTTTAAAATAAAGCACTTCTTTACCATTTTTCTCACCACGTCCGAGCTCACCAAAAGAGACTCCACACTTGCTTGCAAAACCTTCAGCGGCTTTTGTTGGTACACCATCTTTTAAAGCTGCAGCGATAGGAGGACCGAAGAATTCCACAGTGCTGTCTGCCTGTTTTACGGCTATATCTGTATGTCTCAACACAAGTCTTCTAGGCGTATAGACAAATTCAAAGTCACAGGAAAGCTTATACTCTTCAAGTATATTTTCCCAAGATTTTTCTATACTAGATACAATTTTAAGTAGTGGTATAGCAGGAAGTTCTTCTACACCGATTTCGATAAGTAGTGCTTGTGTCATTTAGATAATCCTAATACGATAATAATAGCTATTATTCTACCTAAGAGTTGGTAAAGAGGGGGTTAGTAGTACTAGTCTTCTTCTTTATCTTTCATATCGATACGTCTACCCTGATCATCAAATTTACTTTTATAATAATTTTTCACAATCCCAAACGTGATAAATACAAATAAAAACATAGCGATAACATAAAGGATATCTCCAAATGACATATCAATTCTCCAAAGTATTAGCTATGGTGATCTTTTCAAAACCTTCATAGTTTTGACGAAGTGCATCATAAATTACCACACCCACACTTACACCAAGGTTCAGACTTCTTCCTGCCCCACCCATAGGAATTGTGATACACCGATCAGGATATGCAAGTAACACTTGTTCATCTATACCTTTGGTCTCTGAACCAAATAAAATATAATCACCTTTTTTAAATGGTGCATCAAAATAAAGATTATCTGTTTTAGTGGTAGCCATGTATGAATTTTCACCTATAGGATGTTCTTTTAAAAATGCTTCAAAACTTTCCCATACGACGAGATCAAGATGTTGCCAATAATCAAGTCCAGCGCGTTTTACAGCCTTATCATCAATATCAAATCCAAGTGGTTTGATAAGATGCAATGTTGCGCCAAGATTTACACAGAGACGACCTATAGTACCAGTGTTTTGAGGGATCTGTGGTTCTACAAGTACGATATTAAACATTAAAAAATCACCGTTTTGTTGCCATTCACAAACACTCTGTCATGCAATACCAAAGCCAAGGCACGTGAAAGAACGATCTTCTCACCATCACGTCCAGCTTTTTGCATATCCTTCCAAGAATAACGATGGTTCACAGGAATAACATCTTGTGCAATAATAGGCCCTTCATCCAGATCATCCGTTACAAAGTGTGCCGTAGCTCCAATGATTTTTACCCCTCGTTCAAATGCCTGTTTATATGGATTCGCACCAATAAATGCAGGGAGGAAAGAATGGTGAATATTGATAATTTTTTCAGGATATGCTTTTACAAAATCAGGTGTAAGTATTCGCATATATTTTGCAAGCACGATATAATCAAACTCAAATTCACTTATAAGTGTCATTACATGCTCCTCATGTTCCTCCCTGCTCATATCATCGGCCGGTACATGAAAAAAAGGAATATCAAATCTACGTACAAATGTCTCTAGTGTATCATGGTTTGCAATAACACACTCTATCTGCGCATCAAGTTCACCATTGGCATGACGCACAAGAATATCACCAAGAGCATGGGATTCTTTGGTCGCCATAAGGATAATTTTCTTATCTTTTGGTTCTATAACCCTGATATGTGCTTCTTTAGGTGTCACAGTTTTAAGTTCATTGAGTAACTCATGGACATCAAACAATCCTGACACTACTGTACGCATAAAAAATCTTCCATGCTCTTTGTCAACAAACTCACGGTTATTGTCAATGTTTAGACCTCTATCATAAAAAACTTTAGAAATCTTATATACTAATCCCTTTGCATCTTTACAGTCTATTAAAACCCTTGCTCTCTTTTCCATATCTACCCTAGTTACTATTAAATTGTGAAATTATACCTATTTTTCTTTCAAACTATTTATTTTTTCTTTCGTTCGCCTGTCAAGTTCATCACCTAAAGCTTTACCTGAAAACCCTTCAGCTATCAAGTCTGTAGGTGTTACTCCTCTGTTAAAAGGTTTGTCCCAAACATCTAACTTTTTAGCGATATTTATTACTTTAGGATGGTAGTTTCCTACATACTCTATAATACCTTCTTTGAGTGATAAATTTGCAATGAACGATGTTGTAACATCTGTAGGTGTAGGTGATGTTACTACTTTTTTATAGTAACTCTTAGGTGCTGCCATGCTATCTAATATCTCATTTATATTTATAGACACATACGTTCTACAAATAAAAAGAAAATAATATGGTCTTAGTTTCTCTACAAAATTCTTTTGACTTTTTTGCAATACCCTGCTTAAAACGATGAATGTCTTCTTATTTATATCTAGATTAAAAAGTTGTTTCCCTATACCAAGTGCAGACATATAATAAAGGCCATAATGCAAATAGGTACCAATAAACATTTTCTCAAACTCTCTAAATATTCGTTCCTTAGGCAAGTCATCAAGAGAGATATTTTGACAGAGCGTACAACTATTTTCTTCCACTTTAAAACCAAACCGTGCAGCAAACTGCATAGCACGTAATACACGTAAACTGTCTTCTGTGAATGATTTTTCATCTACAACACGTAGTATTTTATGCTCCAGGTCATCCAATCCATGCCAAAAGTCAAGTATCTTTTCATTTTGAATATCATACATCAATGCATTTATAGTAAAGTCCCTTCTTTTGGATGCTTCTTTTTCACTACTTGCCAAAGAGACTTCAAATCCGCGATGTCCTGGTGATACTTTTTGCTCAGTACGTGGTAACGCAATATCCAGATCATGATACTTATAGACGAAAAAACTTTTCCCTACACCTTGCGCACCCAAATGCTCCATTGCCATCTCAAAATCATCTATACTTATACCAAAACATTCGATATCAAAGTCTTTACACAGACGTCCTAAAATACGGTCACGCACAGCCCCGCCAACTACATAACATTTGGCATTATAGTTATGAATCAAATAATCCGTAACTGTTCTGATATTTTGAAGTATATGGGGGTCTGTTTGTGAGAAAAAGTTTGGAAAAGGTTTGATACTGGGCATTTGATCCCTTTTTTATCATTCTTTGGTTGCAATCTTTTTATTGCAACCATTCATGCAGGATTTCCATAGAGGAAAGCTAAAGTGTCATATCCTATTTGCTTGCATAATCAGCTATAATGTCGCCCATCTCTGTACATGTACAGATCTCTTTTGCATCATAATCGCCAAGATCACCTGTACGATAACCTTCACTTAATGCCTTTTTAATGGCACCATCGATTTTATCTGCGGCTTCACTTTCACCTAAAGCATAACGAAGCATCATACTCGCAGATGAGATAGTCGCGAGCGGGTTAGCAATACCTTGCCCAGCGATATCCGGTGCAGAACCATGGATAGGTTCAAATAAGCCTACACCTTTACCTGTACTGGCACTTGGAAGAAGACCTATTGACCCGCTTAACATACTAGCAGCATCTGAAAGAATATCTCCAAAGATATTTCCAGTCAAGATTACATCGAACTGTTTTGGGTCACGAATAAGTTGCATAGCAGCATTATCTACATACATATGAGAAAGTTCAACTTCTGGATAATCTTTAGCAACTTCTTCTACGATCTCTCTCCAAAACTGGCTTACTTCAAGTACATTGGCTTTATCTACAGAACAAATACGTTTACCACGTTTCATTGCTATATCAAACGCAACAACAGCAATACGTTTAACTTCTTCTCTTGTATATATCATTGTATTAAACGCATTATCTTCATTAAGTTCTCTTGGTTGACCAAAATAGATACCTCCTGTAAGTTCGCGTACAACCATGATATCTACACCCTGAATCACCTCAGGCTTAAGACTAGAAGCATTCACTAACTCATCATATACTATTGCCGGTCTAAGGTTTGCAAATGTTCCCATCTCTTTACGAAGACCCAAAAGTCCTGTTTCAGGGCGTAAATGTCTCTCTAATGAATCCCATTTTGGTCCACCGATCGCACCAAATAAAACAGCATCACATTTCTTTACACCCTGGATAGTCTCTTCTGGTAATGGTACACCTGTTTCATCTATAGCAGCACCTCCAAGTAGCATCTCTTCATACTTTAGATTAAATCCTTGTGTTACAGAAACTGCATCAAGTACTTTTATAGCTTCATCTATAATCTCAGGACCAATCCCATCACCTTTAATTACACCAATTTTATAACTTTTCATCTATATTACGCCTTTTCTGCTATTTCTTTTTTTGCAAATGCTATCAATCCACCTGCATCAACCAACTCTTGCATAAATTCAGGAATAGGAGAAAATTTATATGTTTTGGCTTGTGTTACATTGATAATTTCACCCGCTGCCATATCAATTCTAACTACATCACCTTCATTAATTTCAGCTGCTTCTGCAAGCTCAAAGATAGGAAGCCCCATATTAAATGCATTTCTATAAAAAATACGTGCAAATGTAGGTGCAATAACAGCACTTACACCCGCTGCTTTTAATGCGATAGGTGCATGTTCACGACTTGAACCACACCCAAAGTTTTCACCAGCAACGATAATGTCACCCTCTGTCATCTTAGAAACAAACTCAGGGTCTGCATCTTCCATCACATATTTTGCCAATTCCGATGGCTCACTTGTATTGAGATATCTTGCTGCGATGATCAGATCTGTATCGATATTGTCACCAAATTTCCAAACTTTACCTTGCAAAGCCAATTCCTTTGTAATGAGAAATAAATCCTCAAAAATTTTCGCGATTATAGCTAAAAAAATGAAATTTGACAAATTCATTGCTGGAAAGTAATAAAATTTCGGTATAATCCACCTTAAGTAAATCTGAGGATTTTCACCTCAACAAATCAAAGGTTTTTAATGGCAACAAAAGACAGTATGAAAAGTATCGAAACATTATTTCATTCTAAGAAAAAAGGTGATGTAGTCACACTTGAGAACATCGCAAAAGAATTTTCTAAACAGCCGACAGCAGCCCAAGCAAAGAAGATCCATAAATTTGCCGCTGATGCCAAAGTAGAAGTAATATCTGCTTCAGAGCACGCTAAATTTCTTACCAATAAAGAGAAGAAAAGAAAAGAGGATGCAAGAAAAAAACTTGCAGAGGGCAGCACAGAAGACCAATTCGATCTTCATAAAGAAAAAGAACTACTTGAGTGGAGCCGTTCAGACAGTCCCGTTAGAATGTATTTACGTGAAATGGGAAAGATTCCCCTACTTACTAAAGAAGAAGAAGTGGATCTTTCTATGCGTATCGAAGAGGGAGAGGACATCATTATCGATGCTATCTGTTCTGTTCCCTACCTTATAGGTTACATTATCAACTATAAAGAACCTTTATTGAATCGAGAAAGACGCGTAAAAGAACTCTTCAAAAGTTTTGAAGATGACAAAGCGGATAAAGATGATTCTGATGATTCTGATGATGAAGAAGAAACAAGTATACCTAAAGATGACAAAAGAGTGAAACAAGTTGTTGACAGCTTTAAGCAACTTGAAAAAGCCAAAAAAGAGTGGATGAAGGCACGTGAAGATCTAGATACATTTTTAGAAACAGAAGACGATGAAGTAAAGATCCTTCATGAACGTCTGAAAATTGCATTTAAAAAAGAAGCACTTAAAGCTGCACTTTTAAATCTTGGACCAACCTCTAAACTTATCAATGAGCTTGTTAAAGCAATGGAAACTGCACTTAAAAGCGATGATAGTTTTGAGAAAGAGCTTAAACGTTTAGAGTATAAACTTCCACTGTTTAATGATACGCTCAAAGCGAATCATAAAAAACTTCTTAACAATATTATTCAGATGGATAAAGATGATATCATCGATGCTGTACCAGAGACCACTATGGTAAGCACATATGTTGAGATCAAGAAACTTTTTGAAACCAGAGAAGCAAGTAAAGGTGGATTTGATCTTTCTGAAGAAAAACTCCAGGAGATCTTAGGACAAATCCGTCAAGGTAAAGCAAAAAGTGAAGTAGCTAAAACACGTATGGCAAAGTCTAACCTTAGATTGGTTGTTTCTATTGCTAAACGCTATACGAACAGGGGGCTTCCATTCCTTGACCTGATACAAGAAGGAAATATCGGCCTTATGAAGGCTGTTGATAAATTTGAATATGAAAAAGGATACAAGTTTTCTACGTATGCAACATGGTGGATACGTCAAGCCATCTCAAGAGCTATTGCGGACCAAGCAAGAACTATTCGTATACCTATTCACATGATAGAAACCATTAACCGTATCAATAAGATCATTAGAAAACATCTTCAAGAAACGGGAAAAGAACCAGATCTTGACACTATTGCTGAAGAGGTAGGACTCTCTGTAGATAAAGTGAAGAATGTGATCAAGATCACTAAAGAACCAGTAAGTCTTGAAACACCGGTGGGTGATGAAGATGATGGTAGATTTGGTGATTTCATTGAAGACAAAACTACACTCAGTCCAACAGATGTTGTACTTAAAGATGATCTTAACAATCAAATAGATGACGTACTTGATCAGCTGAATGAAAGAGAAAAAGCAGTCATTCGTATGCGTTTTGGTCTTCTTGAAGATGAAA
The DNA here is from genome assembly GCA_963785375.1 of Sulfurovaceae bacterium. Classification (GTDB taxonomy): domain Bacteria; phylum Campylobacterota; class Campylobacteria; order Campylobacterales; family Sulfurovaceae; genus Sulfurovum. The sequence continues at coordinate 267,647 of CAWAVD010000004.1, read as the reverse complement.
GTGACAGAACACTTGAAGAGATAGGAAAAGAGCTTAGTGTTACACGTGAAAGAGTAAGACAGATAGAATCTTCTGCAATTAAAAAACTTAAGCACCCTAAAGTGGGAAGAAAACTTAAAAACTACATCGAAGAATAATTCTTCAAAAAAGGATTATGATGTATGAGCCTAGATTTTTTGCCCTTATTATAGGCACAGAGATCCTAAACCGCCGAAGAACTGATAAGCATTTTGACTTTGTCACCCAAGCTTTAGCACAAAAAGGACATAAGCTTACTGGTTCTTTTATCATTGAAGATGATCCTGCACTGATCGTACACACTATCAAGTTTATAGCTGCTCAGGAAAACTCTGTACTCTTTTCTTTTGGTGGTATAGGTTCAACACCTGATGATCATACCAGAATGTGTGCGGCCATAGCACTGAGAGATGGTTCACTTAGCACACATGAGGAAGCCAAACAGATCATTGTAGATACATTAGGTGAAAAAGCTTACCCCTATTCTGTACGTATGGCAGAACTTCCAAAAGGTGCTACACTTTTAGAGAACCCTATCAATAAAATGCCTGCTTTTGCAGTAGATGAACGCTATTACTTTATGCCAGGGTTTCCGGAGATGAGTCATCCCATGGTAGAAAAGATACTCACAAAACTGATACCTAACAAAAGAACCTATTATCGACATACACTAACAGCATTGTGTAAAGAAAATGTATTTATAGAAGTGATGGAAAAAATGCCAAAAGAAGTGGAGTTTTCTTCATTGCCTAAACTCTATTCCGATGGATGGAGAGTTTCCATTTCTGTTGCATCAACAGATGAGAAACTCGCATTTGAATCTTTTCATATGTATTTAGATGTGCTAGAAAAAAAGAACATAGTTTACAGTTTACATGATGAACACAATGAATCGTAATATCCAACTATGACCTACAGAGAAACACTCAAGCACCCTGTGATTGCACGACTCTCACTGATTCAATTTATCTCCTATTTCGGTACATGGTTTTCCCAGGTAGCTATTTTTTCTATGATCGTAGCCTATGGTGCAGATGAAATCACCATTGCTTTAACTGCTGCCATGGCAATGTTGCCTGCCGTTATTCTCGCTCCTTTTATAGGTATCATTATAGACCGTATAGAGTTTAAAAAACTTATGTTGACACTGCTGGTAATTGAAATATCTATGACGCTTAGCTTCATTTTTATCAATTCGCTTGAGCACATTTGGATTCTTATGATACTTATCTTCCTGCGTTCTGCCGCTGCCTCCATGCTTTTCTCTGCAGAAATGGCACTTTTTCCTAAACTTGTACAAGGGAAAATGCTTAAGAATACAAACGAGATACATTCTGTCATATGGTCAATATGTTATGCATTAGGAATGGCTGCAGGAGGTATTGCAACGCATTATATGGGATTTGATACTGCTTTTGCTATTGATGCTATTTTGTATAGTATAGCAGTACTCCTCCTGCTTGGTCTAAAACTCTCTCTCGAAAAGGTACAACATGCAGACTCAAACTGGAAAATGTTTAAAGATGGTTTTAACTACCTCCTAGACAATAAAAAGATACTTCACCTCATCTTACTCCATGCAGCCATAGGACTTACCAGTTTTGATGCACTCATTACCCTGCTTGCAGATTTCCGATATAAAGAATTTATAGCTGTACCTCTCGCCATAGGTTGGATGAATGCTACTAGAGCGCTAGGATTGATGATAGGGCCTTTTATCATAAGTAAAATTATTTCCAAAGGGAATTTACACTATTTTTTCATGCTTCAAGGATTTGCGATCATGCTTTGGTCACTACTCGAATACAACTTTTATTTAGCCCTTATTGCACTCTTTATCACAGGCTTCTTCATTACAACACTTTGGTCATATACTTACCTGCTCATACAAGAAGAAACTGATACTCATTATATGGGTAGAGTGATCTCTTATAATGACATGTTCTTTATGCTTTCTAACGTTGCCACTGCCATGTTTATAGGGTATGCTGCAAAATGGGGATTATCCTTAGAAGGCATCACCTTTACTTTAGGTATGGGATTTATAATGGTAGCGGGATATTATATTTGGTTTAAAAAGCAGTATATTGATGAAAAAGACTAACAGAAACGTATGCTACGATTGCTATCGTCCTAAAACATCATGTATGTGCTCATATATCACTCCAATCGAGACCAACACAAGATTTGTGATATTGATGCATCCAAAAGAATTTAAAAAAACCAAAAATGGTACAGGACATTTTACAAATCTCTCTTTAAAAAAGTGTGAGATCCATATAGGGATAGATTTCACAAATCATGAGGCCATTAATAGTATCATAAACGATCCGTCAAACATTTGTTACACACTCTATCCACATGAAAATAGCATCGATCTCAATAATGAACCTATAGGAGAAGAAAAAAGAAATACTGTCATCTTTCTTATAGATTCTACATGGCCCTGTTCAAGAGCTATCTTGAATGCAAGCCCTAATATTGATTCTTTACAAAAAGTCAGTTTTACCCACAAAGAAATCTCAAGGTTTATTTTTAAAGAGCAGCCTAAAGACTACTGCTTAAGTACGATGGAATCTACCTTATGTCTATTGAAGCAATTGAACACGCATCAACTCGAACAGATAGAAAATACAAAATTAGATCATTTTTTACTGCCATTTGAGAAAATGGTGGAATACCAACTCTCTTGCAATCAAGAGTGTCATTAGAGACTATATCAATTTAAAGAGCACTGCTGTACTAAAAAAAGAGATGAGTATCCCATAGCCGACAATGGCTGAACTGAGTCTTGGAGCCAAACCTGATAAGGACGCCATTGCTCCAGCTGTAATCATCGGTGCCATACCTGCTTCCATGACAGATACATTTGCAGCTAAATTTGTCCATCCTGCAAAGTTTACTATAGCGATGGCTATCATTGGAGCAATGATCAACTTTATAAAAAGTGCAATACCAAAAGGCTGTATTTCATGACCTGGAAGCTTAAGTTGTAATTGTAATCCTACTGCAACTAGAGCAATAGGTACGATAGTATTAGCTAAAGTAGACAATACGTTGGAAAGCACATCAGGGAAAGGTGCTCCTATAAAGAAAAGTGCAATGATCAACGACACAAAGGGTGGGAAAGTAAGCACTTTTACAATCATAATCTGAAAATTAATCTCACTTTTTTTCGAATAATAAGAAGCAACAAATATACCATACGTTGCAAGTGCCAGAAATGTACCCATTTGATCATACACCAAGATAAAAGGGAGTGCTTCTGTTCCCAAATAGGCATTGATAATAGGAATACCCAAAAAAGATGAATTGGTCAATACCGCAACAAGCATTAGTGCACCTGTCACTTCTTTTGTAAATCGTAATAATTTGGAAACCGTCAATGTTAAGATAGCTGTAATAACCATAACGCTCCAAGCAATGATAACAGGAATTGCAATATCCATAGAGAATGTAAGTTTGGGTATCTGTAGAAGTATCATAGCAGGAAGCGAGATAAATATAACAAATTTATTCAATATGGGTGCAGCATCTTCAGGAAAGATCCGTAACCTATTGAGCCCATACCCTATTGCAATAGCCAGTAGGATTAAAATGAAGTTTTCCATAAGTGCCAATATCCCTTAATTAAATAGAAGGTGGACAGTAATACACCCATACTTTTATAATTGTCTTCATTTCTATGCATGTATTCTATCCTTTTTAAAAACTTCATATTTCTTTCGTAATGAGGCAACTTTTTTTCTTGAATAACCTAATTTTTCCGAAATAGCTATATCTGACATTCTATATTGTAAAGACTTGATCACCATCAATGCATAACTAGATATTGGAAGAATATCATTTTCGTGGAATGATCTTCTTTCAATGACTATTTCTATACACTCATATGGTTTATTCACACTGGTAAAACTCGAAATAATAAATTTTCTATTTTTTAACTGATTAAACAAACTATTTCTCTGCTTGACATCGAGTGATTCTAAGCCGGAAAGATAAAGAAGTTGATCTTTGTGGGTATTATGTATTTTATCTCTCCAGTTTTTACTATTTAAAGAGACAAAAATAATATTGATATTTTTTCTTTTACCATAGGCTAAGACCAATTGATCAATATGTACGATATTGTTTGTAATAATGATCATTGGGAAACGAATTTGATTTATATAGGTTTCAAGTTCTATATCCCGTAAGACATACTCATGATACTTCTTATACAGTGTCTGCTTGAACTTCAAATCTTCAAATTCTTTATAATGTTCAATTTTTTTACTTAATATATCCATACTTATCGGTTTCATCATATAATCTTTGGCACCTAATTGAAGTGGTTTGATAAGTGTTTCATCACTTTTATGGCTTACTAGCAATAAAATCGATTTATGTTTAAATTTCTCTATAAAAACTTGCATACTATTTAAAGAGAAACCTGTAGAAAGTAAATAAATATCACCCGTACTTAGCTCGGTTGCTTTCGTGATACTGTCAAAAACTTCCGTTTTATATCCCAGTTCTTTTAATTTGTCGGATATATCATTGGCAAGTAAAATCTCTTTTTCTATAATCGTTATTATCATTTTAATTCAGATCCATCATTATTCCATAACATAGCAAATGAGTTATCCTCCCTATTTAAGCAAGGAGGATAAATAGTAAGTATTATGCGTTGACAAGATCCTCGATCTGTCCAACAATACTAGGGTCTTCAAGTGTAGAAGTATCTTGAGTGATCTTTTCACCTTTTGCGATTGCTCTAAGGATCCTTCTCATTATCTTTCCTGATCTGGTTTTTGGAAGATCAGGAACAAATACCATATCGTCACACAATGCGATATTACCTATCTCTGTTTTAATGATCGAGTTGATCTCTTTCATGGTCTCAAGCTCATCAGCAACATCATCTTTATGCTCCATAGGGACTGATTTGAGTACAATATATGCAAAGATACCCTCTCCCTTGAGTTCATGTGGTTTACCTACAACAGCCACTGCAGCTACATTGTTATGCTTTTTAATCGCGGCTTCGACTTCAGCCGTACCCATACGGTGTCCAGAAACATTGATAACATCATCTGTACGACCGGTGATCGTGATATATCCATTTGCACCATAGATCGCACCGTCACCTGTAAAGTATACTGGTTTACCATCTTTTACTACATCACCGAAATATGACTTTTTGAAACGTTCATCATCACCCCATACTCCACGGATCATAGAAGGCCAAGGGCGTGTTACACACATATATCCGCTTTCCCCTTCACTCACTTTTGCTCCCGTCTCAGGATCAAGGATCTCTGCCATGATACCTGGCAGTGGGAGTGTTGCACATGCCGGTTTGATTGGTGTTGCACCAGGAAGTGGAGATACGATATGACCGCCTGTCTCTGTTTGCCAATATGTATCTACGATCGCACACTTGCTCTGACCTACCTCTTCATAATACCATTTCCATGCCGGTGGATCGATCGGTTCACCCACAGTTCCAAGTACTTTTAGAGATGAAATATCGTATTTAGCCGGTTCATCTTCGCCTGTTTTATGAAGTACACGGATCGCTGTAGGTGCCGTATAAAATTGGTTAATTCTATGCTCTTCTACCATCTTCCATGGACGACCTGCATCTGGGAATGTAATAACACCTTCAAACATCACCGTTGTTGCACCCATTGCTAGTGGTCCATATACGATGTAGGTATGTCCGGTGATCCAACCGACATCTGCTGTACACCAGTAAGTATCATTTGCTTTTACATCAAATACCCATTCCATAGTCATTTGAGCCCAAAGAATATATCCAGCTGTGTTATGCTGTACACCTTTTGGTTTACCGGTACTACCTGAAGTGTATAGTAAGAATAGAGGATCTTCACTCTCCATAGACTCAGCATCACATTTACCAGATTTACTTTGGATAAGTTCATTATACGAATAGTCACGTCCTGCTACCCATGTAACATCTTCATTGTTTCTCTCTACAACCAATACTTTTTCAACCGGTGTTTCACCTTCAAGTGCTGCATCTACCACAGGTTTGAGCATATATGGTTTTGTTTTTCTGTAAGCACCGTCTGCTGTGATGACTACTTTTGCTTCAGCATCTTCGATTCTGTCACGTAATGCTTCTGAAGAAAATCCGCCAAATACGATAGAGTGGATCGCACCGATACGTGCGCAGGCAAGCATTGCATAAGCAGCTTCAGGAATCATTGGCATATAGATAACCACTCTATCACCTTTTCTTACACCAAAATCTTCTTTAAGAAGGTTTGCAAACTTATTTACATTATAAAAAAGATCAAGATAGGTAATGACTTGCTTATCACCTCTGTCTCCTTCAAAAATAATCGCTGCTTTATTCTTCTGTGTCTCTAAATGACGGTCTATACACTGGTGAGCGACATTTAGTTTACCACCATCGAACCACTTCACAAACGGTGCATTGGACTCATCAAGTACAGTATTGTAAGGTTCGAACCAGTCGATCTTTTCATTAGCATAATCTTTCCAGAAACCTTCATAGTCATCAGTAGCCTTTTTCACCAAAGCATTGTATTCATCCATACTTTTGATTCTTGCATCTTTTGCAAATTCAGGGTTTGGTTGATAGATTTCTTGTAACATATTTTTTCCTCTTGTAAATTTATGTAAAAATTACCACTGTAATTTTAAGATAAATTTAACTTAACTGAATGCTCCCTTGTATTCTGGCATCTCCTTAAGTTTAAGATACATCATTCCTGACATAACAGCATCATTGAGTGCATCATGTTGTCCCAGTTTTGGTAAATTTAATTTTTCCATGATCGTATCAAACTTCAAATCTACAAACTCATGGGATGATTGTTTTCGATAACGTCTATAATACATACTTGAAAGTTCTATACTTTTATTGGGTATGGTTGTTCCTATAAGCTTTTTTGCATAACGATTGATCATAGCAATGTCAAATTCTATATAGTAACCTATAAGCGTACGGTTGCCTATAAAGTGTAAAAACTCTTCAATAGCAATTTTAGCTTCAATACTATATTCAATATCACACGGTCTAATATGATGTATTTTGATACTCTCTTCACAAATATGATTCTCAGGTTTCACAAATCTTTCAAAAGACTCACTGAATTCTATTTTATTATTTATAATCTTCACTGCACCAATAGAAAGAATCTCATCTTTTTTCACACTCAGACCTGTGGTTTCACAATCAAAGGAAACAAATTCTTCTTCTTCTAATTCATCAAACAAAAAGGCAAAGTCTTGATTCTTGAGTCTTGACCTTTGATATTTCTTCTTTAGTATGTTCAGCATTATTGTAAATGTCCTAAACGAAAATGATGTGTAATAAACTTCTTAAATGAATTGACAATAGTAAAACTGTCTTTAAGCATATCTCTTTCTATCTTTCCAAAGGAGGTAATGTCGATCATATTGTCTAATGGCAATCCATGCTTTTGCTTTTCTATATGTCCTTTGAGTCGTAATCTGCCCAATAATCCAAAGGCCTCAATCAGTTCTGAAGCCATCTCTTTTTCCAATACACCTAATTGATGTAATCTTTTGATTCTTTTGACTGTAGAGTTCTCTATCACTCCATTTTCCAAAGCCAAACTTCTTACACCCTGAACAATAGCGAACATCCCCCCTTTTTTAATATCTATACTCCCTTCATTAGTCGTACGTAATGATGAGAACATGTTGATAGGGGTTTCAAATAGAAGTGAGTTTCTTGCAAAATACGCCATAAAAACATCTTTTTGTTTCACCATCTGAATGATTTTTGTTTTTAATGGAGAGAAAAGTGTTTGATCTCCTGCAACACATTTAGCATCGAAGAATATCGCTAAATGCATATAATAATCCATGTCATTTCCCTCAAGCCATACCTCTATCTGTTTTTCAAATTCAGCTTTTGTCTTGCACCAATATGGGTTATTGACCATAATGTTTCCTTCACACGGTGGATAACCAAATGAGATTAGCTCGTTTGAGAACTTCTCCATATGGGGACGTAGAAGTTCAACATCTATATCATTTGCAACAATCAATGCATTGTCCTGATCAGTCTTAATGATCTGTTCATCTCGTCCTTCACTACCCATCACCAAAAGAGCACATTTATCTTGTAACTCTTCTGGAACAACGAAAGTAAAGAGTTTTTCATAGATCTTAGTATTAAGTTCTGCAACCATCTTTGCAATGTAATTCGTTTTTAAACTTTTATTGTAGAGTGATTTGATCGTTTTATTAACATCATCACTGGCATTTCTAAGTTCATCTATAGACTTTGCTCTATCAATCTTTACGGTCACAATGTGCGAATGGTTTGCAAAGAAACTCAAGATATCCATTTGATTAAGTAAACCCACTACCTTTCCCTCATCCAGTACTCCGACTCGTTTTATGGAGTGTTTGACAAGGAGTAGTAAAACTGAAAACAGGAAGTCATCTTTTTGTACACAAACAAATGGAAATTTTGCTATCTCTCCGATAGGGCTTGATAACTCTTTACCAGCCAAGAGAACATCTTTTTTTAAATCAGAATCAGTCACAATTCCATATTTTTCATTCTTTTGAACTATTATAGAAGATGCATCCACAGTGATTGACTTTTCTATGGCATCTTTAATACCACACTCTGCATCAACGATACATGGTTCATGCAGATAAGCATCGTTCACTTTTGCAAACATAAAAGAAGATATTTCTGAGCCATACTCTTTGTTTTTAAGTGTCTGAAATCTATCAGTCAAATTTTTGAGAAAAAAGCTTTCAAACTTTTTATTTGATCCGATCAAATCTAAAAAAATGGACTTTTTTAATTCATAGCAAATAAGATCTTCACTGACTACAAATTTACTTTCTGTTTTATGATAGATAAGAGAATCAGCATCAAATCCGTCTTGTTCATGATAAACAAAGGTCAATTCATCATTGTTATATTCATTGACTTCACCTTTAATTATAATAAAAAAATAATCACTGATCTTTTCTTCCGAAATAAGCACTGTATCTTTCGGATAATAGGCTATATCCATATTATTCAAGGCTTTATTCAATTCAAATTCTGTAAGTTTTTCAAATGGATGAATTTCTTTTATGAAATTTTTCTGATCATGTAAACTCAACTCTTTTCCTTTTATCTCTTTAAAGTATTGGAGCTTACCCGAAGGCAAGTTCCAATATATTCTTAGTGATCTACAGCTTGACCTGCACCTGAAGGAATACGGATATTTTCTACAATTTCCTGAATCTCTTCTGGTGGTGGCGGTGTCATTCTAGAGACAACATAAGCCACTACAAAGTGAATAACCATACCCAATGTACCAATACCTGTTGGTGCAATACCAAACCAGTAATCTTCTGGCACTTTATGCATAAATACAAAGTATACGATGTAAGCGAATGTAAATGTAAGACCTACACTCATACCAGCGATCGCACCTTCTCTGTTCATTCTCTTGTCAAAGACACCCAAGATAATTACCGGGAAGAATGATGCTGCTGCCAAACCAAATGCAAATGCAACAACCTGTGCAACAAAGCCTGGAGGGTTGATACCCAGATACCCGGCCACCAGTATGGCTACCACTGCTGCAACTCTTGCCAATCTAAGCTCTGATTTTTCAGTCAATGTTGATTTACCAGTTGTTTTGTCTTTCATCAAAACTTGACCAAAGAGGTCATGTGAGATTGAAGATGAGATAACTAGTAAAAGCCCTGCTGCTGTTGAAAGTGCTGCCGCAAGTCCACCGGCTGCCATCAATGCAATGACCCATGCAGGTAAGTTAGCGATCTCAGGGTTTGCAAGTACCATGATGTCTCTATCTACATAAATCTCATTCGCTATACCGTTGTATGTCTCTTCAGCTGTTGCTGGACCTTTGGCATTCGTGGTTAATCTTTCACCATGAGCACCTCTAGCAATTTCACCATTCTGGTCAGTTTTATACGCTGGCTTACCATCAAATGCTGTACCTGCAGCGTATTGGATCTTACCATCATTATTTCTATCGTTCCAAGCAAGAAGTCCACCGTTCTCCCATGTTTTAAACCATGAACCATCATTATTTTCTATCTGACCACTTACGAACTGCTCATACTCAACGTTTTGAACATTTTTCACAAGGTTAACTCTTGAGAATGCTGCAACTGCAGAGATCGTTGTATACATAATAGCGATAAATACCAATGCCCAACCCGCAGAAATTCTAGCATCTCTTACTTTTGGAACTGTAAAGAATCTAACGATAACGTGTGGAAGACCTGCAGTACCAGCCATCAGTGTGATTGTCAACAAGAACATGTTGAAGACTGAACCTGGGTCTGTATAATTGTTAAACCCAAGGTCATTCACCGCTTGGTCTAGTGCATGGAAGAGGAATGTCCCTTGTTCTATGGTTCGGACCCCGTCATTAAACTCAAATGTGGTTTGGGCAAAAATACCCAGTTGTGGCAAGAATGTATCTGTCACTTGCAGTGAAAGGAATACTGCTGGAACCGTAAATGCAAAGATCATTACAACGTACTGTGCTACTTGCGTATATGTAATACCTTTCATACCACCCAATACAGAATAGATGAACACGATACCCATACCAAGTACAACACCCGTTTCAACGTCTACTTGCAAGAATCTTGAAAAAACGATACCCACACCACGCATTTGACCAGCAACATACGTAAACGAGATAAAGATAACCGCAACAACCGCAACTGTTCTTGCAATGTCAGAATAATATCTGTCACCTACAAAATCAGGTACAGTAAACTTACCGAATTTTCTTAAATATGGTGCCAAAAGAAGGGCAAGTAGAACATATCCACCCGTCCAACCCATAAGATAAGCACCACCATCAGAACCCTTAAAGGCAATGATACCTGCAAGAGAGATAAATGAGGCTGCTGACATCCAGTCTGCTGCTGTTGCCATACCATTTGCCACTGGGTGAACTCCACCACCTGCCACGTAAAACTCTTTAGTAGAACCAGCCCTACTCCAAACAGCGATACCTATGTATATAGCAAAGGTAACACCAACAAATAAATAAATTAAACTTTGTAATTCCATTTCTACTCCCTACTCATCTACGCCGTATTTTTCATCAATTTTTCTCATTTTATATACATATACAAAGATAAGTATTACAAATGCGTAAATTGAACCCTGCTGTGCAAACCAGAAGCCTAGTTTCACACCACTTATCTCAATAGCGTTGAGTTGATTGATAAACAATACTCCTGCTCCTAAAGAAACAATGAACCATACGACTAAAAGTCCCAGTATAGTTCTAATGTTTTCTTTCCAATATGCCTGTGCTTTTTCTGCATCCATGTTAACGCTCCTTATTAAAAGTTGTAGTTTGCGATGACTCTATACTCATCCCATCCGAAACCGTCGGGACCAGTAAATTCTCTTGGGTAATTCGCTCTTACTCTCAAGTTAAGGTTTTCCGTTGCCTGATACTGAACATCCCAACCCCACTCGTCTGTTGTAGTATTTGCAGCATATGATGAATTTCCTACATCAAATGAAGTGTAATACGCTGTTGCTTTTACATTTGCACCAAGTAGTTCATCCATTTTATATGTTCCAGCTACTTTCCATGTATCTGTATCATTGAAGAACTGGTGTCTTGTTACCATACCTTGAGTAAATGCTGGCATTCCACCCCATGGTGTGATTATACCGTGACCTAAAGTACTATCATCATCAAGTGTTTGAGAATATGCTACATATCCACTTAATGCACCTGAACTAGCACCTAATTTTGCAGCCCAGTAGTTACCTTTAACATCACCTGGCAATGAATCACCTACATCACTTTGGTTGATATATTGTGCAGAAGCGTTCATTTTTACATTTTCATTCAAAAGGCAGTTCCAGCCATAATCAGCTTGAAGATAAATTGAATTCATTAAGTCCCATGCATAGTAGTCCCATGCTTGAAGCGTAAGCCCCTCAATACCTTTATAAATCACTGCACCTACAGTCACACCATCTGTAGTATTATCGACATAGTTACCGCTTCCATCTTCAATTCCTAATGCAACAGTTCCCATATTTGTAAAGTTACCACTTCCAGCTAATGTAAATCCAAGTCCATAACCACTTTGGATCGACAATGCACTTCCTGAACCATAAACATTTGAGAAGTCACCTGTAGCCATTTGTGTTACATGAGCAAGTACAAGTGTTGTATTGTCAAGATCATTATTACTTAATACTGCTGCTTCAAAAAGGTTTGGAATCATTCTTGCATCATCTGCACCAGCAAGTGGTGTATTCAATTTTTGACGACCTATTTTAATGTTTGTATTTCCTGTAGCATAATTAAGGTATGCTTCTCCAAAAAAACCATAACTATCAAAACCTGGACCATATACTGAAGGATCATAGGAATAAGTTGTATTAAGACCAGCGGCAGCCATTGATGATGCTGATTTATCATGAAGTTTGATATGTTCTACTCCATAAGCTTTAAACCCTAAGCTAAATCCATTCCATTTAGCAGTATCATAACCGATCCAACCACCGAGAGCAAGTGAGTTACGGTTACCTATTGGATGGTTGTTATCATAAGTTCTATCAACATAGAATGTTCTGAATTGTCCAGAGAACGTTCCTACAGACTCCTCTTCTACTGCCTCTAATACAGGCTCAACTGGTTTCACATCTCCTCCAGCCATTAGCAGTGTTGATGCTACGACGGATAATGCTAAATATTTTCTCATTTTGTCTCCTTGTAATTTTTAACATCTAGAGTATGAATGCTTAACGTAGCATTAACATAGCATCAAGAAAAATAGAAAAAAGATGTATTAAAAAAAGTTATCTGTGTGTATATTGGTTACAAAATGTTTGTAAAAGTGTGTTAAAAAGATCAAATTTGTTTGCTAAGTGTATATCCTATACCTTTAAGGGTTGTGATCAAATCCTCTTTAAGGACCTGACGAACTCTGTGGATCTCTGCTCTTATAATCGCATTATCTACAGGACTGTCATTCCATGCATAGTGCCTGAGCATTTCAAAATCAACGACTTTATTGATATTGGTTGCAAACAGTTCTATGATCTGCGCCTGTTTGTGCGTAAGTAGTTGTTCTTCTCCATTGAATAATAAACATTTATTCTCAGCGTCATAGGCATACATCTTTGATATTCTTATAAAATTCTTTGCTCTAATATCCGCTATTTTCAACAATCTTTCAATATGCAAACCTAACTCTTTAAGATGAAAAGGTTTTTTAAGATAGTCATAACATCCTAACTCATAGGCTTTGCTTATCTGTTCTATCTCAGTGATCGCAGAAATAAAGATAGTCGGCACATATATTTTCTCTTTTTGAAGGCTGTCTAATAGTGAAAGTCCGTCAATGCTAGGAGTATTGATATCAAAGATAAAAAGATCATAATTGTGATCATGTATATGAGCATAGGCCTCTTTACCATCTTCAAATACTGTCACTTCATATCCAGTATCTACCAAATACTCTTTTATCGCACTTTGCAACATCAACTCATCTTCAAGCAACAATACTTTCATCTACTCCCTCCTTTCTAAATCTATAAGAAAATATTGTCATTTCATCGTCAGATCGTACGTCTATCTTAACATTTTCTTTTTGACAAATCGTGTAGACGATCTCTAATCCCAATCCGAATCCACCCCGAACATCATTCTCTCGTTGAAACGCTTTAAAGATACCTTCAACATCTTCTATTTTAGGGGAGATACTTAAAAAGCTCAAGACTATATCTTCTTTCTCTTCTTTGAGCAGTACTTTTACTTCTGTACCCCTATTAGCATATTTGATAGCATTTGATAAATTATTATCTACAATTCTTTGCAATTCTTCAGGACTAAAATAAATCCAAAGGTCATTTTGAATCTCAGAAATAATATTGTGTTTATTCCCCAACGCTATTTCAGAGAAAAAATCAATTCTTTCCTCCACAAATTCAGAAATATTGAAATCCTTTTTAGCATAATCAAAACGATTTTTTTTAACCATATAACTTAAGTCATTATAAATGTTAGAAATGATCTTACTTGCTGCTTCAATTTTGGTTAAATACCTGTTTTCACCTTCTTTCATTTTAAACAGATCAATATGTGTCATGATCACTGCCAAAGGTGTATTGATCTCATGAATAGAGTGTTTGATGAAACTGTCTTGTGCCTTTACAAGTGATGCATTGAAATCTTTTTCCTGTTCGAGTAGGATGTTTTGATCACTTAGATCTTTTGTTTTTTGTTCCACCTTTGATTCAAGTGTCAGGTTCAACTCTTTTAGTTTTTGTTTCCTTTGCTCGATCACAGAGATCATTGTGTTAATATAGTGCACCATTTTTTTAAATTCTGACAGACGGATATCCTCTTCATCTATTTTTTCATAGGTAGAGGAAGCTTTTTCAAAGTAACGGCTAAAAGAAGATATCTCTTTTTTTAGTATATGATTGGTGATGATGATCCCTATGATACCAACTACAAATAATATAACAAGTAGAAATACCATTTTAAGAGAATACTGATTAAGCCTATTTTTGAGTATGTCCCTTTGGGATTGGATATGTTTTTCCACTTCATCAAGGTAGACACCTGTTCCAACCATCCATCCCCAAGGTTCAAAGGACTTTGCATAAGAAATCTTAGGACTCAATGAGCCTGTCGTAGGTTTAAGCCATTGATACTCAACAAATCCACCATCTTTTGATCTAGAGATATCTATAAGGTCTTTGATAACCATAACCCCATTGGCATCTTTTGTCTTATAAAGATTCTTGCCTATATTCTGTCGTTGCACAGGGTCAGAGAGTACAACACCGTTAAAATCATAGACAAATATGTATCCTGTACCATCTTGACGTCCATAAAGTTGTTCTATCGCATCGAGTATCTGTTTCTTTAATAGTTCTTCACCTTTCTCAGTATCTCTATATTCGTATGCATGACTGATATAATTTAATACACGGGTCGTGTCAAAAACAATCGTATCTTTTTGTTTTTGAATAAATTCAGCTTGAATACTTTTTGCTTCAATTTCAAAGTTTTGATACTCTTTATATGCAACAATAGCAGAAAATACAATAATAACAACAAGCATCATAAGCATTCCAACAACATGAATACTTGCAATGGTTTTATATTTTAGAAAATTGATAATATACTCCCTAATATCAAAAGGCTAAAGATTTTTTTCTATCAAAGAAATCACATCTTTGATCTCTTTATCAGAGACTTTTCCAAACTTTTTATATAGTAGTTTTCCTTTTTGATCAAAGATAAGAATATCAGAATTATTATCAGCAAGCCCCCACTGATTGACCAAAACTTTATTTTTATCTTTCACATAGATCGTATGAGGAAACTTTTTTTGTTTCTCTTTAAGTTTAGATTCTATGAAAACATTTGGTAACCAAGTAGCAGCGAGATTTATAATCGCAACAGAATTGACTTTATTTCTATCAAAATTTTTTTTCTTTAGTGCATCTGCCAAAGGATTATTCAGATCTCTCTTATCTGGATCTACGTAAAACACCGTATGTATTTTACCATTGAGCATGGAAGACTCCCAGGCAGAACCATCTATTTTTCCACCATTTTTTCCATCTATAATCACATCAGTAGGTACTTTACCCAGTTCAATGGCCATACTACTTCCAAAAAACAATAAGAATGATAAGACTACCTTTTTCACAAAAATCCCTATATATTCAATTTTATTATATAAAGATAATACCATGATTTGATAAACTCTTTATAATATTTATGTTAGAATCTCCAAAATTTAACCTATGGAGATATTCAAATGGATATTACTAAAATTGGACATGGCGAAAACCCTGATGCTGTAAAAGCAATTATAGAGGTGCCACTGAACTCAGCTATCAAATACGAAATAGACAAAGACTCAGGTGCTGTTGAAGTAGATAGAGTACTCTACTCAGCTATGCATTACCCTGCCAACTATGGATTTGTAGCAAATACATTGTCAGATGATGGTGATCCGGCTGATATCCTTGTTCTTTGTGACTATCCTCTTCAGGCTGGCTCCTACATTAAATGTAGACTTGTTGGTGTACTTATGACAGAAGATGAAAGTGGTGGAGATGAAAAGCTTATAGCTGTACCAACTACGAAAATAGATCCAACATATGCAGCGATCAATGATCTTGCAGATGTTCCTGAACATACATTAAATCGCATCAAAAACTTCTTTGAAACATATAAAATGCTTGAGCCTAATAAATGGGTAAAAGTATCAGGATTTAAAGATAAAGCAGCAGCAACCGCTATTTTAGAAAAAGCAATTAAAAACTACAAATAGTTTTAATTATATTTCCCTCAGAATATCTGAGGGTTCATTCTCATTTAAACGGAACTCCTAAAATCCAATTTCTCTTTTTCTATTATCCAGATATCTATTCACACCTTCAACAATTCCCTCAACGATCTCTTCTTGATAATTTGATGTGAAAAGTCTTTCACGCTCTTTTGGATTCGTAATGTACCCTACTTCAACAAGTATAGAGGGTCTACTAGCGCCTACAAGCACGTAGAACGGTGCAGGCCTGACACCACCGTCTTTTACATCATCATAATCGCCATTTAAATTTTTGATCATGTGCTGCTGTACATCTATAGCGAGTTTTTGTGATTCTATGATCTTAGGACCGTTCAATACGGCATCTATAATAACATCCTGACTTAGCTTATCTGTACCTTTTAATACGGATGCATTTTCTCTAGCCGCAATACGCTGAGACCTTTCATCTCTTGTTTTTTGCAAATAGTACGTTTCAACACCTTCAACAACATCAAAACGGCTTGTATCACTGATAGCATTCGCATGAATAGAAATAAAAACAGCTGCATCTTTTTTATCTGCTAATCTCGTACGTTGACCGAGTGTTAAAAACCTATCTCTGTTTCTAGTAAGATAAACTTTATAACCTTCATCTTTAAATTCTTCATACAGCTTTTTAGTGATTTTTAATACTAGATCTTTTTCCTGTTTTCCATCGCATCTAGCACCTGAATCATGTCCACCATGTCCAGCATCTATTACCACTAGACTATCAGATCTATCAACACTTGGACCACCGCACCCTACGAGTAAAAGTAAAGTACTAAGTCCCAATATAACTCTTCTCATTTTTAATCCTATGTTAAAATATATATACTTTTTAGAGATCAATTTCTTTCTTTCTGTTATTCAAATAAATATCTACACCCTCGGCTATACCTTTTGCAAGTAGTTCCTGGTAACGTGGACTAAAAAGTCTTTTACGTTCTATTGGATGTGAGATATACCCAACTTCTACTAATATAGAAGGCCTACTGGCTCCAACAAGAACCCAAAATGGTGCATGTCTCACTCCACCATCTTTCACACCTTTATACCGGGTACGCAAATTTGTTATGATCCTGCGTTGTACATCAATGGCCAGTTTATTTGACTCAACTATCTTTGGTCCAGAAAGAACCGAGTCAATAACCACATTACGACTGAGCTTATTCATGCCTTTAAGTACAGACCTATTTTCTCTTTCTGCTATCCTCTGAGATTTTGCATCTCTTGTATTTTGTAGAAAAAAAGTTTCGACACCCTGTATTTTATTTTGCTTACTTTTAGGAACTGAATTTGCATGAATAGATATGAAGGCCACTGCTTTCTTTTTATCTGCAATTTTTGTTCGCTGAGGAAGTTTTAAAAAACGATCTTTCTTACGTGTCATATGGACGGGATAGCCACGTTTTTTAAGTTGTTTCTCAAGCTTCCTTGCGATTTGAAGTACAAGGTCTTTCTCTTTTTTCCCTCCTCCTATCGCTCCGCTGTCATGGCCTCCATGTCCTGCATCTATAACTACAAGATCATATTTATTAGATCTTACTGGTTTAGATTTTTGTATAATTTTCTTAGGTTTTTCATACCGTTTTGCCGGTAGTACACTGCTGCTTTTAGGCAGGGAGATATGATACTCATTATCTGAAAAAAATGGTTGATACGCAATAGGTTTAGAAGATTTATAACCGGTAATCACTACACGTACGGTATTGGCCTTATTTTGTGCCAGACGGACATGTGGACCTAAACCCAAGGGTACACGCTTATGTGCCAAACGTGTATTTTTAAAATCATAGATTTCTCTGTGAGGATTTTGAAGTGTAAAATGTTTAACATCTTTTTCATGAAATGGTTTGGAGAAATAAAGGCGAAGTTCATTCTTTTTTACTATAGCCTTTTCAATACTTGTTGCTCCTGGAAAAAGTAGTGTATTTACTAAAAGTATTAAAAGGAAAACCCTACTTATCTTTGGCATGATTTTAACTATCTTCACCATTCATCAATTTATACATAAGTTCTTTTACTGTGATAATCTCTTTAAGACGATATCCATTAGCTCCTGTAAAGAAGAGTCCTGTTTCTTTGATACCATCATATGCATCAGTAAGCCTATCTGCAATACAATATCCTACTATCTTAGCCTCTTCACCACGATGACATGGCGCAACACAGTTTGAGATACAGGCCACTTTTGGTGCAGTCCCTTTTTCTATAGCTTCATGAAGCTGTGTTCTAACCCCACGAGCAGGATAACCTACCGGTGATTTAAAGAGCTTAATATCATCTTCTTTTGCTTCAATGATAATATCTTTCATCACTTGACTTGCATCACACTCGACAGTACCGATAAAACGTGTACCCATTTGCACACCATCCGCACCGAGTTCCATCATTCTAACAATATCATCATGATCCCATACCCCACCAGCAGCAATAATAGGCATCGAACCCCAGTTTTTTGCTTCTTCTACTATAGGAGGCAAAATTGCTTCGAGTTGATTTTCAGCCATAAAACACTCTTCATACTTAAACCCTTGATGCCCACCGCTTAATGGTCCCTCAACAATAATGGCATCGGGAAGTCTATTGTGTGTCTTTTTCCAACGACGGCATAAGATCTTTAATGCTTTAGCGGTAGAAACTATCGGTACCAAAGCAACATCAGGATAGTTCTTTGTAGCTTCTGGCATAGTTAAAGGTAAACCGGCACCTGTAATAATAATATTTGCTCCAGCTTTACAAGCATCCTCTACCACACGATTATATTCACTTTGTGCATAGAGTACGTTCGCTGCCAAAGGCTTGTCTCCACAAATTTTTCGTGCATTGTCAAATATTTTCTTAAGTGCAGGATAGGAGTAAAAATTGATTGCATCAAGTGGTCTGTGTTCTTTTCCTACCATCTCATTATTATGAAGGTATTTTCTGTTTTTATAGACACCTGTCCCTACAGCGGAGATAACACCAAGACCACCCTCTTTGGAAACATTACCGGCTAACTGATCCCAAGATATACCAACACCCATACCACCCTGTACAATAGGTTTGTCAATAGTATATTTTCCAATTTTCAAAGATTTAAATGCCACTATTTTACCTTCACTTTCGCAAACTTTCTTTTTCCTACCTGCAAGATATATTCTCCTGCTGTAAGATTTAACTTATCATCAGAGATCTTTTTCTGATCAATACTCACTGCATTTTGTTTGATATCTCTTCTTGCCTGAGAAGTAGAAGGCTCTATACCTGCATCTACTAATGCTTTGCATATCCAAATACCATCTTCCACTTCTACTTCATCCATATCAGCTGGAAGTTGGTTTGATTTAAACACATTATCAAACTCTTCTTTAGCTAGTTTAGCCAACTCTTCATTATAAAACCTTGTAACAAGCTCAAGTGCTAAATTTTCTTTTACAATTTTAGGGTGAAGTGTGCCCTTTTTAACATCCTCTTTCATTGTGGCAATCTCTTCTAAAGATTTCTCGCTCAAAAGCTCATAATAACGCCACATCAATACATCTGAAATTGAAAGTGTTTTGGCATAAATATCTTTAGGTTCTTCAGTAATTCCAATATAGTTGTTCAAAGACTTACTCATTTTCTGTACGCCATCAAGTCCTTCCAGAATTGGCATCATCAAAACTGCTTGCTCTTTTCCTACACTGTAGGTACGTTGAAGGTGTCTTCCCATCAAGAGATTAAATTTCTGGTCAGTACCACCAATCTCAATATCACTTTTTAATTCAACAGAATCATACCCCTGAAGCAATGGATATAAAAATTCTGAAATAGAAATACTTTGTTCACTTTTAAAACGTTTTGTAAAATCATCACGCTCCAACATACGTGCAACGCTAAAAGTCGTTGTGAGGGTAACCATCCCTGCAGCACCTAATGCATTGAGCCAAGTAGAATTAAAAACTACATCTGTCTTACTCTCTTCAAGAATATTAAAAACTTGCTCTTGATAGGTTTTTGCATTGGCCATAATGGTATCGTTATCAAGTACTTTTCTTGTTTCACTCTTACCTGTAGGGTCTCCTATGGTTGCAGTAAAGTCACCAATAAGAAGTTGTACCCTTCCACCATGATTTTGAAATGCTCTAAGCTTTTGAAGAAGTACAGTATGTCCCAAATGCAGATCTGCACCTGTTGGATCAAATCCTGCCTTTACTGTATATGTACTACCATCATCATAATATTTTGAAACCAATTTCTCTATACGTTCCATGTCTATGACTTCTGCAGTACCTCTACTGATCTCTTCTAATGCTTTTTGTACCATCTTTAATTACCCTCTATTTATTATATGCGTCATCTAAACTAATGATCTCTATCAGTTTGAACTGTCGAGAGATCTTTTCTGCAAGAAATTGTTTTTTAGCTTCAATGCTTTCTACTTCTATTTGACAAAATTCTGCTTGTTCTGAATTTCTAATACCTAACTCAATACTCAGGATGTTGAGATTCAGTTCAGAAAGCTTTGACAGCAAATCTGCCAAAATACCTTTTTTATTTTGAAGACTTATGGTAAGTCTGTATCTAGAGTGTTTAGAACCACTCCAATCCACAAAGATCATCTCTTGACCCTCTAAGATTTTGTCATAGGCCTTCTTACATAATTTATGGTGTATAATAGCTTTACTACCCTTATAAAATGCAACGATCTGGTCACCAACTTTAGGATGACAACAATAATCAAACTCTACCCCATCTATCGGTTTATTGGTAAAAAAACTAAAGTGTTCCAGCTCTTTTATGTATGGCTTTTTATACCCTCTTTTAAGTAATTCCCAAAAGCGTACTTCTTTAGTACCAATATAATCTGCCACTTTATGCATAGTCTCTTTATAATAATCAAGTTGAACGGGTAACTTATAAATCGTATCATTATGATCCATACTTATGATAAGTTCTTTCATTGCACTACTCTCTTGAGAAAACAAAGTACCCAAAATATTATAAGCACTTAAGGTATCTGATTCTTTTATTCTTGCTCTACAAGAACTTCTAATGCCATCTTTTGCTTTGGATGTTTTTACTGTATCGAGCCATGAACAATGAAGATGTGGTTTATTGTCTTTTAAAATTTTTACAATATCCCCATTTTTCAAAATGGTTAAGAGGGATGCTTTTTGCTTATTGACCAGTACATCTGTAGCATTGGATCCTATTTCCGAGTGAATAGCATATGCAAAATCAAGTGCTACTGAGCCTTTAGGCAAAGTATAATAGTCTCCTTTTGGTGAAAAGACTGTAATGTCTTCGGAAAAAAGATCTGATTTAGCTAACTCATAGAACTCTTCTATCGATTCATTTTGATAATGTAAACTCTCTAACCATTCTAAGTTTACACTATTGTCGCCGCCTTTGTATTTCCAATGTGCTGCAACACCATACTCTGCAAGTCTATGCATCTCCCTCGTTCGTATCTGAGCTTCTACTATACCTTCTTCATCAAATAATGTTGTATGAATCGTTTTATATCCATTTTCTTTTGGTACTGCTATATAATCTTTAAATCTTGATATAAGAGGTGTGAACCGTAAATGCATGAGGCCTAAAACTCTATAACAATCTATGGGTTCTTTAACGATAACACGGATAGCAAGTAGATCAAGTACCTCTTCTATACTTACACCTTTACGATGCATCTTAAGATAGATCGAATAGTAGTGCTTTACTCTTCCGATAATTTCAAACTCATCTTCCTTGAAGCCATCCTTATCCATCATCTCTTTTACATTTTGTATAAAAGTATTGAGTTTTATCTTAAGGTTTTGTGCATTTGACTTCATGTAGGTATCTATTTTATTATAATCCTCAGGATAAATATACTGAAAACTCAAATCTTCCAAATGGTTCTTAAGTCTAGAAATACCTAGTCTATGAGCGATAGGTGCATATACCACAATAGTCTCTTCTGATATACGTTTTTGTTTTTCGAAACTCAGCGCATCCAGAGTCAGCATATTGTGTAACCTGTCACAGAGCTTAATCACAAGTACACGTACATCTTTGATAGATGCAATGAGCATTTTTCTAAATGAGAGTGCAGAGTTAATAAGTCTTTCGTCTGAACCTGAAGGAATTAACTCTTCATCTCTGATCTCAACGATCTTAGTTAATCCTTCAACCATATGTGCAACATCATACCCGAATTCTAATTCTAAATCTTCGATAGTAGCATCTGTATCTTCCACCACATCATGCAAAAGAGCCGCCTGTACCATCTTTTCATCATTGGAGATCTTCGCCGTAATTGCTGCTACCAAGATGGGATGAACAATATAGGGTTCACCACTTTTACGTATTTGGCCTTTATGTGCCTCGAGTGAAAGTTCCAGTGCTTTAGTTGTGGCAGGTAGAGGGGTTAGGAGTTCTTCCCACAGAAGGGCACTTGCCTCTTCTATAGTATCGATATTTTTAGCTTTATTGAGAAAAGCGTCCAAAGGGATTTAGCCTTCTAAACTTACAGTAATTTTACCTTCAGCAATTTCTTGGAGAGCGATGTCTGAATATTTCATGCCTGTTGTATCTATATCCAAATGTACTTCAGCACCATTGGCGATAGCTTCTGCTCTTTTTCCCACTGCATTTGCAAGAAGGTATTTATCAAAATCTACTTTTTCTAGTGCCTTTGCTGTTAATTGTTCTGTTCTCATATCTATTCCTTTATTATTTCTTCTCTATTTTACAACTGAACAAAGGCTCATATCACCTTTGATGATTGCAAGAAGATTACCTTTTTCAAACATGTTGCATACAACAATAGGCAATCCATTCTCTTTAGCTAGTGCAATGGCAGTGTCATCCATTACTTTGATATGATCATTTAATGCCTGATCATACGATAAAGTATCAAGTTTGACTGCATCATCAAACTTATTTGGATCTTTATCATAAACACCATCTACTTTTGTGGCTTTGATAAGAAGATCAGATTCTATCTCAGAAGCTCTAAGTGTAGCTGCTGTATCTGTAGTAAAGTAAGGGTTACCTGTACCTCCTGCAAATACAACAACACGACCTTTTTCCAAATGTCTTCTAGCACGTCTTACAATGAATGCTTCACCTATCTCTTGCATATCTATCGCTGACTGAAGTCTTGCTTCAAGTCCAGCATGCTCCAATGCTTCCTGAATAGCTACACCATTGATCACTGTAGCAAGCATACCCATGTAGTCACCAGATGTTCTTTTAATAATACCATCAGCTGCAGCAGTCACACCACGGATAATGTTACCACCACCCACAACAATACCTACTTCAACACCATTATCTACAAGTTCTTTAATCTCTCCCGCAATAAAATTGAGAATCTGAGTATTTATACCATACCCTTCTTCACCCGCTAATGCTTCTCCAGAAAATTTCACCAATACTCTTTTAGTCACAGATGCACCTTTATATAATTTCGCGATTATATCTAAAAGTCGTTTAGGGGGCGTTTAAACTCTTATAATGCTATATCTTAATCAGCTTTAATGGGTTGATATGTTTAGAATCTTTTGTTGCTTGAAAAATCAGTTTTTCATTGACTTTTCCTACCACATATCCTTTTTGTATCTTTGAACCTACATGAATGGTAGGTGCAATTTTAGAAAGTCCTGCATACACTGTATGTATTTTTTTACTGTGCGAAACTACCACCACCTTACCCAGCATACTACTTTTCCCTGCAAAAACCACTTTTCCATTTAAAATATTTTGTACTTTTGCATTTGCAACAGGGGACTGTAAAGTAATAGATTCATTAAAAATCTTTATCTTATAGATAGGATCTACATAGGTACCAAAATTCTTCACCAGCTTTGCCCCAGGTAAAGGTGAAATCGTTTTTCCACCTCTATATTTATAGGTTTTAGACGGTGTATAGGAAGAGTTTACCTGTCTAACTTTTTCACTCTCTTTATAGATTTTATTATTTTCTTTTTCTGCAGCTTTTGCAGCTATACGCGCTTTTGCTCTGTCTTCTTCTGTTTTTGCCTGCTTCAAGGCTTCTTGTGCTTTTCTTGCATTTGAACGGGCCAATGCTTTTGCTTCACGTATCTCTCTTTGTCTTTTTTTCTCAAGACGCATAGCTTCTTTTTCAACTTCAGCTCTTTTACGTGCTTCTTTTACTTCTTTTTCTTGTAAAATGTTCAATTTTGATAAGGTTGATCTAAGAGAATTCTGTTTATCAACGATCTTTTCAAGTTTTGCATTATATTTTTCTTCATCTTTAGCAAGCCTTTTACGTAATTTTTCTTTGGCCAATTTTTTTTGAGCATAATCTTCTCTTTTTTTCACAATAAGCTCAATCTCTTTTTTAGTCTTATTACGTAATTTTTCTTTAGTATTTTTATGTTTTCTAAGCTTCTCTATATCAATTCTAAGTGTATTTAAAAGTTTTGCATTATGTTTTTTATATGCGATATAAACTTCCTGAGAAAGTATGGATTCTCGGGTAGGTTCATGTGCTTGTTCCATTGCAAAAACGATAGAAAATTGTTGTGAGAGTAAAGAAATGAATGATTTATGTTTCTCCTCCAATGCTTTACTTGTCACAGTCAGATCTTTTTCAGACTGACTTAGTTCTTTCTTTAATACTTCATATTGCTGTTCTGATTTTTCTTGTTCACGTTCAAGTTCTGCTAATTTTTTTTCAAGATATACAATATCTTTCTCTGCAGCTTGTATATCCTTCGCAATTTTACTTAATTGTCTGGCTGTCTTCTTTTTTGCAGACGATGTTACAGAAAGATTTTTTTCAGACTCTTTGATCTTAGTAGCTGTTGATGCACCATAAAGTAAGCTTAAAGCTAAAAAAAAAGGAAGGATGAGGAATTTCACTCCTGCACTCCCTTGCTGCTAAATACAACTGTGTAAACAGCAATGATAACAATAAGGATTGATGAACCTAATAAAATGGCTATATCCGTAAACTTGAACAATGCTTCCTGGTTTTGCATCATAATATCTATACCGCTTTTTGCTGCCCAGTAAAATTTAGTATAAAAGAAAATCGCGCTTACAAATATAGTAGCAAATATAGCATCTACAAAAGCTATTTTGAAAAGTACGCCCGATCTTAGCATCATAGGTGCACCAAATATCTCCATGACCTGCATACGTTCTTTATGTGCATATTTCCAAATCTCCATCTGTTTAATAATTAAAAAGAGACTCACTACAGCCATGAAAACGATAAAAATTTTCAAGATAAACTTGATAAAAGAAAATAGTCTGTAATTGGAATTATAGCTGCTGCCAAATGTCTCAATTTTTTTAATATTGACATCAGACATAAGATCTTTTTTAATCTTTTCCAATTCAGATGTATGAAGATAAGAGTCAAGTCCAAGATTGTAAAAATAAGGTAAAGCGGCCAATATCTCCTCACTACTGCTTTTACTTATGCCTTTTGCGACCTCAAATACAATATACTCACGTTTTATCTTTTCAGAGGTACTGATATGGTTATTCAGTGCTTGGAACTCTGATAGTTCCATAGGTTTATATGTCACTGCAAGCATTGAGTATCCTTCTTTAAGGCCTTTTTCATAGGTATCTGTTGTACGCTCAAATACAAGGTAAAATTCGATACCCAATAAAATTGCCATAAGCGGTAAAATAAACATAAGATGATTTTTAATGAACTTCATACACACCCTTGCTCTCTATAATAAAATGTCTATATGGTAAAGAAAAAATTGTTGGAATTTTGTGCGTTACGACCAAGACTGTCGTATCAAGTTGTTGACATGCATTTTCCATCAAATCCCAAATAACATTGGACGAATAATCATCAAGGTTACCCGTAGGTTCATCAGCCAAGATCACTACAGGATTTTTTGACAATGCTCTTGCAACACCTACACGCTGCTGTTCACCACCACTTAATTCTAATGGATATCTGTCAGCATGTTCTGCAAGTTTTACGTGTTTAAGCAGTCTATGTGCCTGAGTTTCCTGAATTTCTGTTGGGTATCCTGCTATCATTAAAGGTAAAACGACATTTTTTTTCACTGTCCATTCATTCACAAGTTTATAATCTTGAAAAATAATACCCATATGTGTTCTCAGTTCCTGCAGCTTTTTAGGACGTATACTAGATAGGTCCTGCCCACCTACCACAAGGTTACCTTCACTTGGTTTCAACTTTCCGTAAAGTGCTTTAAGCAGTGTTGATTTCCCAGAACCACTAGGTCCCGTTATAAAAACAAACTCACCCTTTTTAATGCTAAAATTAGCATCTTTGATGACTTCTTTGCCTGCCTTTCCATAGGTCAGAGAAAGATGTGAAGCGTGAATCACATTAGACATGTTCTACTCTCCTTTAGTGAGCATTATTTGCTCTGCCAATTTTTGATGTGCCTGAAAGTTAACCGTTGTCTTCACAGGAGGAGAAACAAAATACCGGCAACTGTTTTGTTCTAATAAAATATATTTATGTTCTGGTCTGTCAAAACTTCCAAAAGCACATTTTATAAGTATACTCTCTTCAGATATTTTATATATGCGTTCAAAGTGAACAAAATATCCATCAAAAACCAATGCTTTTGTAGGTAAACGCTCTTCTACACCTGGGGTATATTTTACATCATTAAAATTAAAATCTATAGACATCTCTTGAGCTGGGGATTCCTCTGTAGATTTAACATAGACATCATAAATATCTTTCTCTTGTTTAAGCCATCTAGCTTCATACTTACTTGTCACTTCAAGGGCTTCGTTTTTACGTACCTCAACTTCAACTTTGGGAATAGAAAAGAAAGTTTCCAGCGCATACCAAAAGTAATTGTCACTGTCTGTACGTAATTCCAATCGTCCACCTTTTCTTAACACTCTCATAGATTCATTCAGGAAACTAGGACTGATGACTCTTCTATGAGGTTTTTTGTCCCAAGGTACAGGGAAATGCACAAATATCTTTTCACATGCATTTGAAGGCAACATCTCCAAGAACAGTCTTGCATCATAGTTCACTACCCAAATATTATCAAGACCTTGAAGTTCTATCTGTTTAAGTACCTGTTGTGCAGAAGGTGTATGTATCTCTAACCCTATAAAAAGTGTATCAGGATTCTTGTTTGCCTGATGAAGCAGATGTCTTCCACTTCCAAAACCTACTTCAACAGATATCTTTTCTTTTGGATAAGTGATATTTTCAAAATCCTCTATTTTTTTAAAATATTTCGATGATAGTGGACTTTTAGTATGTGATATCGCAATATTTGAAGAGAGTATCTCTAAGCTCATCTCTTTTGAAACACTCTCCAATGCTTCTTTAAGCAGATTTACTTTTAGAGGTCTTGTCACTTTATCATACTTTAACAAGTAAGCATTTTCATCTGGTTTAAGTTGAAGTAAAAATTCTTCTCCTGCATGTTCAACACCTATGAGCATGTCATTACGGTTAAGTGCTTGAGCGCAAAAAGTCATCATTTCACTTGTTCCTACCTGTTGTTCTACGATAGAAATATCAAAGGGTGTAACTTTTAAATGTGGCATTGTTCCTGCTTATAATTTGATTTGTGTTGGTTGGCTCGGATAAGCACGTATTTTGTCATAACTTTGTGCGATGATCCGGTACCTGTATGTATCCCCGCTTCTTACAAAAGTATCAATGTATTCCGCCATCAATTGTCCTTGAACCTGTGAAACGTATTGCCATTCAGCACCATTGACCGAACGTTCAACGATATAGGTATTTATACTCGGGTTTGCATGTGGTTTCCATAAAAGTTTTACCACTGAAGGTGCTACTCTATAAGCTTTCACAAATGTGACTGACGAGAATGAAGGCAGTGTTGTTACCTCGATCGGTTCACTGCGTCTAGACTCTTTTCCAAACGCAAATGTACTAAAGGTATAACGATACGTTCTATCTGGCTTTACATGTGTATCCACAAAGTGTGTGGCATAACGATTTCCTACTGTACCTATACGTTTAAAACTTTTTGTATCTTGAGAAGCATCACCTCTGTAAATATTCACACCGTGTATTTGGTGGTCCTCTATCTTTTGCCACTCAAAACCTACAGAGTTTATCCTCGGTAAAGCATGTACTTGAGTAATAGTATCTAATGAAGGATCTGTACCATATGTCATCAATCCCTTGACTGCACCACAACCATTAAAGGTTATTAAAGAGAGTACCCAGAGTATGAGGATCAATTTTTTCATCTACTTCACCTTGATCAAAATTTTTGGATATATACACTTTCATATCTTCAAAAAGTGGGGCGACGAACTCCATTCTTTCACCGCTTACAGGGTGGACCAGATATAGTAAATATGCATGCAAATTGACTCTTGAAATTTTATCTCTTTTGCTCTTAAACCCATATAAATCATCGCCTAATATATGACGTCCAAGTGTATTTAAATGTACACGTATTTGATGGGTTCTACCTGTAAATAATTTTGCTGCTATAAGTTCAACACCATGTTGACTTGTAAGTAGTTTTACAAAAGCTGTTTTGGCACTTCTTCCATGAGGCACTACATCCATTTTGAGTCGATTTTTAGGATTACGTCCTATAGGTTTATCTACTACAATATCATCTTTTAGCGGACAATCGATCAATGCCAAATAATACCGTCCCATACTCTTGTCTTGCAGTTGTAGGCTCAATGCTTCATGTATTTTATTGTCTTTGGCCACCACTAATGCACCTGTAGTCTCTTTATCTATTCGGTGTACAATACCATAACGTTCTTCTCCACTGATAGTTGAAAGAGATATACCTTTATGTATCAACCAGTCCACAAGTGTAGGTTCTTTTACAGAAGGGGCAGGATGGACCACAAGTCCAGAAGGTTTATTGACCACCAAAAGATATTCATCTTCATACAAGATCTCTACATCAAAGTCTATAGGTGGTGCTACTCTTTTTTCTGCTTCCTGAAACATATAAGAAACTCTATCACCTTCTGTTACCTTAAAGCTGCTCTTTGTGATCGTTTTATCATTCACATTCACAAATCCATCTTTCACAAGCTTTTCAACTTGGTTACGGCTTACATCAAGTTGTACTGCAAGTATCTTATCTAAACGTCCTGATATTGTTGCGGTAAATGTATTCATACGTTTTAAACTAATCAGTCTTGTTGTTTACAAGGCTCATCTACCAAAAATTGTTTACGTGCCCAGCCTACTTGACCTTTTGCATTCACTTTACACCATACTGGGTATTTCCATGCTGCGAAATCTCTTTCCCTCACATTCATAGCTTCAAGTTCTTTTTGAGTGACCTCTCTTAAACAGCCATAATTTTGTACACAATCATCCATCCAAACACGTGTATAGATCTCTTTAGCTTTACGGTTAGGTTCTTCTTTCAAGACGAGTGTCTCACAGTTCTTGATCAATTTCACTGTAAATTCCGAAGGGTGTATATTGTTATCATCATCTGAAAGATCTATATCGACATCCTCTGCAAACACACTTGTAAAAAATATAGCTAGCAATAAAAATAATTTCATTCTATTTCCTTATATATCATCTCTGTTCCAACGTTCCGGATCAAGAAATGTATCATCATGTATATGTTTGAATGAGGCTCTAAACATTTTAAAGATGTCCTTGTTTTCTTTTTCAAGTCCAGCTAACCACTCTTTAGTAGACGCTCTGGCATGAGGCATCTTAACATCTTTTAACATCGCAGGACAGGCTTCATCACCGATTACTTGCAAGTTGTTTTCTACTGCGAAGGCACGAAGTTGTGTCTCCCTGGCTTGAATTAATGGCCGTATTAAATGAAAACCTCTGCTTGTTTTATAGATAGGCGCCAAGGCCCTCATCGTACCATTGTAAAACATATTCATAAAAAAACTTTCTACGGTATCATCAAAATGATGTCCTAGTGCCACCTTCGTAAAACCGCCTTCTTCTGCAAAGCTATAGAGTGCTCCTCTTCTCATTCGAGAAAAATAAGAACAGAACGAAGAGTTGTCCCGTATCGTGTCATGTGAGATTTCAAAGATATTAGTATCAAACACCGTATGTTTGATACCATACTCTTTACAGTGTGCTTCAAGAAAAGCATAATGTTCATCAGGCATACCATACTTCACGGTACACGCTTCAAACTCAAAATTAAATGGTGCATGCCGTTGTATATGCTTCATGATATGTACGAGTGCCAGAGAGTCTTTTCCTCCACTAAGTCCAACTAAAACTTTATCACCTTCACCGATCAGTTTAAACTCGGCATTGGTTTTTCCTGCTAACTTAAGTAACTTTTTACTGACAGGGAGGCTTTTTGAAGGAACCCGTCTTTGATTATCGTCCAAGTTCATCCACCATGCTCAAGATAAAGTCAGCCGAAATCTTAGCTGAACTTTCCAAGAACTCGTCAAAATTAAAACTTGCATCCATATCAGCACTGTCAGATATGGCACGTAGGATAAAAAATGGAATATTCAAGGCATTACAGACTACTGCAACACTTGCCCCTTCCATCTCCAAAGCATCTGCCCCAAAAGTAGTGCCTATCCAATTTTTACGCTCTTCATTTGCTACGAACTGGTCACCTGTGGCAATGACGCCTTCTTTAAGTGTTAAACCTTTCTGCTTAGCTACATCTTTTGCAATGTTGCGCAAAGTCTCATCAGTAGTGATACACACTTCACCTTCGGGTACATATCCAAAAGGGTGGCCGAAGGCAGTAATATCCAGATCATGTTGGCAAAGACTCTCTGCGATGATCAGATCACCGATCTGTAAATCCTCATTGATCGCTCCGGCCACTCCAGAGAAAAGCAACGTGTCACAAGTAAATTTTTCAATCAGGATCGTTGCAGTTAAAGTTGCAAATACTTTTCCTATTTTAGAATATGCTACAACCACTTCTTGTCCATTGTAAGAGCCTTCATAATACTTGTTTGCTCCATAAACCATCGTTTGCACATTGTCAAGTTTAGCTATGATAGGTTCTATCTCTTCAGGCATAGCACCCATTATAGCAATTTTACGGCTTTTCATAACTATCCCAATTTAGCTATCTCTTCAATAGCTGTTTCCAACGTCGCCATATCAGAAACAACAAAATGAGGTTTTGTGGTTGCTTTACGGTTTAAACCTTTAAGTACACCCCCATGCCCGAATTCTATATAACAATCTACAGAATCATCAAAAGCTGCTATAGACTGCTTATAGAGTACAGGAGAAACCAACTGTTTAGGCAGTAGGTCTAGTGCTTCTGCTTTCGTATCATATGTCTTTGCTGTTACATTAGAAACTACCGGTGCAATGAACTCATCTTTTAACATCTCTGTAAGTTTTTCAGATAACGGTCCAGTAGCACTCTCAAGTAGTGGACAGTGACTTGCAACTGACATATTAAGAAGCATGGCTCTTTTTGCCTTAGCTTCTTTTAAAAGCGGAGCTAATATTTCAAGATCAGGTTTAATACCGGCGATCACAATCTGACCTGCAGCATTATAGTTTACAGGCCACACTTTCAATCCCGCTTCTCTTTGTGCATCACAGATCTCTTCAACTACCTCATCTTCAAGACCTAGAGATACCATCATTCCCACATCTTGTCCAGCACATGCTTCAGCCATAAGTTTACCGCGAAGATTTACAAGTTCTACAGCATCTATGGCATCTATAGCACCCACAGAAACAAGTGCAGAAAATTCACCTAAAGAGTGACCCAGTGCATACACAGGTTTAATAGGCATTTCATTTTCAAAAAGCTTGTGCGCGATAGAAGACACAAGTAAAATTGCCGGTTGGGTAAACTCTGTTTTTTCAAGTTTATCGTTCTCTTCAAAAAGAAGATTTTCAAAGTCTATACCTGTTCTTGTGCTCGCATCAGCTACCATTTTCTTTGCGATATCTGAATGGTTAAAAAAGTCTTGACCCATACCTACAGCTTGGGAACCTTGACCTGGAAATAAAAATGCACATTTGATTGACATACGTGTCCTTTAGAAGTATTAAAATATTTTATGTATTTTACCATCTTTAAATTATGATCTCATAGTAAAACATTGCAAGCTAGAGAATTACCATGAGTAGAAAGTATATTTGATGCTTTTGGGAAATACATTGAAAAGCTAATAAAATCTCATATATGGAAATTTTATAACGTTTTCACACAGCGCCCAATAGAAGATTTGAATTGTTTAGATCACACTATTTAATTTTAAGTTCTTTTTTGATCTCTGCTAAGAGTTTTTGTAGTTCAATATGGTATTTGCCTGGGTAAATAGGCAATATATCGAGTTTATTATAGACAAAAATAAGACTGACTATATCTACAAACTTCAACATACTCTCAGCCCCGATCAGCTTTGCATGTTTCTCCAGATCTATACAAAATTCTTTAATTTTATTTATTGCTTTTTCATTTACGATTTGTCTAAAATAGAGATCTGAACGATCGAAAGTATCTAAAAAAATTTTTAGTTCATTATCATATTTTAAACCCATTTTTTTAGTGTTTTGTTCTCCCAATTCTCTATTTAAAATAGCTAGATCAAGCCCTTTTCTCTTTTCAGTCATCGAATGAATATTGTCTTCCTTTGTAGCACTTTGAGTTATTTTATTGTTCTCATTGACATTATTCTTTGAAGGCTTAAGCACTTTTTCAAGATCAACAACATTTTCAAGAGCTTTTATTCTTTTCTCTCCCTTGGAAGGTTCATTATTATAAAGTGTTACGATCAATTCATAAATACTCTCTTCGGTAACAGGTTTAATCAAGCTCGTTGTCACGCTTATCGTTTTACTCTCTACGATATGAGCATCTTTAAGCAGTACATATTTAAGGGGTATGTTTTGCTGCACTTTTGCTATGATTTTTTCAAATTCCTCTGAATTTAACTTGTCTTCTACGATTAAGATATCATATGGAGTAAGATCATTTCCTTGACTTTTAAATGCATCAAATCCTATATCAACGTCATATAAAAAATAATTAAACATTTTTTTAATACTTTGAGATACTTTTTCACTTTCATCGATCAATAAAACCTTCTTACCCAACATAGATACATCGGGCAACCTGTAATGACGTCTGTATCCCAATTCATTGATCATAAAAGGTATATCTAAATGGATATCTGCACCTCTCTCATAAGTAATCCTACCTTCAAGAATTTCAAGATCATGACTTATATTCGTTTCTAAGAATTCCAAAATCCTATCTTTGGGTATGCTTGTGTCTTGTATTTTAAAAGACATTAATTCTTCATATATAAAATCTTCAGGAGCTCCAAGTGACAGCACAATTTCTTTTTTATCGGTATTTTCAAAGACAAAGGTAAGCATTTTTTTAAGTAATCGCAACAATACATCAGAGTCACCTCTCAACTCTCTTGGTACGGTAGCCTGCATATCATAGACAAGCTCAATCTTTTTTTGATCTCTTATTGTCTCTAGAGATGAATAAAGAGTCATCAATACAATATTAATATCAAAAAGTTTTTCTATCTTTTTCTGCATACTTTCCCCTTGTAAACATAAAATGTATGATAGCAGAATATCATACAAAACAACAATTGATTCACATTTTTTTGCATAGAAAAGAGTATTTATGATGTTACTTATTAGAGATGTCTATTCTATATAATTTAAGAGAGATGAAAAAGTAAAGTTAGAGTAGCAGGATGAGACTCAGCGTCATTCATTGATAAAAAAATGACGCTGAGAGAAATGAAGTATTAGTGACAACCACATCCTGTACCACAGCTACCACCAGATTCAGGTGCACCACCGACTATACCAGATGATACTTCATCTGCAGTTGCTTCTCTTGCACTTACAACGGATACTGAGAACATTAGGTCTTTACCCGCCAATGGGTGGTTAAAATCAATATTTACTTCTTTATCATCAAAAGATCTTACTGTTACTTGTACACTTTGACCATTTTCACCTTGACCAAAAAGTGTCATACCTTCTACAAGATCAACACCTTCGAATTGTTCGATTGGGAGTGTTTGCATTGCTTCTGGATTTACATCACCATATGCATCTGCAGCGGAAACCATAATGTCTCCGCTTTCACCTTGAGACATACCTACAAGTGCATTTTCAAGGCCAGGAATAATCTGCCCTTTCCCAACGATGAACTCTAGTGGCGCTCCACCTTTATTTGTATCTACAACTTCTGTTGTACCAGCTTGTTTTACTTCGTATTCGATACCTACGACACAATTTTCATTTGTAATTGTCATGATAGTTCCTATTGTTAAATTTGTGCTATTCTAGCTAATCAAACTTTAGTGAGCCTTAGATAAGAGATATTTTTATCTTATGTTCCCAGAGATATTTTTTATCCTATGTTCCCAGAAATATGAAGAAAGTCATGAAAGATTGATAAAAAATTCTTTTACCTCTTGCCGTAAATTTTTTTCAAATCTTCTTTTGCAAAAGGCATATAGCTATGTCTGGTAATGACCACCTTTGTTTTATAGGTGGACCAATTATAGATCGCAGGTACATCCTTCGGATCGATGTGTATACAGCCATGAGACATCCAATCCACACTTCCTTTATGCAAGGCATGTCCTTCTTTTGTAAACTTCATCATATAATCCATATTATTGACGCCGCCTTCATCAGGCCATAATGTTGACATATGATAACGTTTTTTTTGAAAAATAGTAAAGATTCCAGAGGGGCTTCTAAACTCTAGGGCACCTGAAGTTACAGGACCGCTCCACCATACAGTACCATCCCTATCTACAGCATAAAAACGTCCGTCACTACCACGTTCACGCACAGAGACAACGATAATGTCATTACCTGTAAGATCTACTATTTTTTCACTATCATTTTTGATTTGTTTAAAAACTGTTTTATCTATAGGTATAGTTTCTATACCTATGGAAGGCAAGATTTCATACTCTTCACCTTTCATCCCTATAGTAAGTATAGCGATACTCATAAAGAGTATTCTGAACATCATTTTTTCCTAAAGTTTTTTCAATCTTTCTTTAGCAATCTCTGCCGTTTTTTTGCCCGTGTAGTTCTCAATAATATTCTCATAAAAAGCTCTTGCCTGACCTTTGTCTCCAGTTTTTTCAAGTGATACAGCCGTGTGGAGAAGCAATGTATCTATATAAGATGCTTTGTCATAAATACCAGCGCTCTTTTTAAAATAAAATATTGCATCTTCATATTTCTTTGTATAATATGCTATTTCACCCAAATAATAGTTTGAAGCTGCTGGCTTATAACCTTTTGTATCTGTTAAAGTAAATCTTTTTTGTGCTTCATCATAACGTTTTTTTACAAAAAATCTTACACCTTCACTATAAAGTGTTGCATTGCTTGTACTCTCAAGAGTTTTATTCTCTTTTTTATCTGATTTGACAGAAGTTTGAACCACACTTTTATTGCCTAATGTCTGCTGCAACTCTTCTTTACTCACATAATTCGCATTTATTTCATCTATCATGCCAGCTAATTTTTTTAGCAATGCGGTGTTGGATGGATCATTGTCCTCAACGGAAGAAATATCTGCTCCTCTAGATTGTTGCAATTCGTTGATTGTGGCACTCAACCCTTCCACGATCGTAGTAAGCCCATCTATTCTTTCATCTTGCTCTGCAATATGTTGCTGTAAGGAAGCAATGGTGTTTTTACTGCTTACTGACATTTTTGGATCATTGGTATTTTCATCACTACCAAAACCATAAACAGAAGGTTCAGCATGTACAAATAGTGTACTTAAAAGTACTATACAAGTACACTCTGCTAAAACCTTACTAAATCTACTTATCATCTCTATCCTACTTCATTAATCGAATGTCAACTCTTCTGTTTCTTTCATAACAACTGTCACTAGGTTCAGTACATACAGCATTGCTCTCTCCGAAACTAACTAAGACCATTCTACTTGTATCAATACCCTGTGCAGCAATACTATCTTTTACTGCTTTGGCACGCTTCAATCCTAGAGCATAATTATACTCGTCTGTACCAAACTCATCGCAGTTCCCTTCAATTTTTATTTTAGAAGATGCTGCATTGGCTACTTCAATGTTATGATTCATATTATTTTCCATAGATGGAGAGATTGAATAATCTGCAAAACCAAAATAAATACTTTTAAAGCCATCACTACTGCTGTTATAGTTTCCAGTAGATCCATCGCCATAAGTATTTTCATCGATACTGACTGTATCACCTTCAATATGGTTTGCATCCGAAATATTGTTTTTCCCATCAAGGTCTGGTGCAGTTTGTGCACATCCTCCCAAAATGAGCCCAAGTATAGCGGTTGTTATAAGTAATTTATGTGTCATACTGTATCCTTTTTTATTAAAATATTATCCGAGTAGCCATTCAATGACTTCTTGGAAAAATTGGAAAAAAATGTATTACCAATCAATAGATTGAACTTTTCTGTCATTAAACGGAAAAAGTAAACTTTGGTGACTTGAAAGATTTGTATATCCTATGGATGTACTACGACCACTCTGCTTCAGAAAGAGTATCACAGAACCATCTGTAGAAAACCGAGGAAACTGATTTGAGCCTGTTGTGGTGATCGGTCTTGTATCTGAACTTCCTGTAGAGGAAAGATAAAGATTAAATGTATTGTCTCCAAATGCATTACTACTTTCTCTGCTGGAATAAACTATTTTATCTCCATTTGCATCACAGGCATTATTATTACGCCCATGATACACTACTTGAGAGGTTGCTCCGCCTTTTATAGATTTCTTAAATACATTTGCATACCCCAATCGATTAGAGATAAAAATAATACGACTCTCATCATCAACATATCTTCCATTCACATCTATACCTTTAAAATTTGTTACTCTTCTCTTAGCTTTCGACACAAGATCAAATTCATAAATATCTGCATGTCCTTCTGGAGCCATAGTAAGTAAAAGTTTTGATCCATCTTTATTGACATCAGAACAGACCATCATTCCTTCAGACTTGGCTATCTTCGTTTTGGTTCCATTATAGATATTTAGCTTATATAGTGTAGGCAGTGCGCCTTTATACGATGTGTAATAGAGACTTCTTTGACTTGAATCTGCCCACTTAGGAAAAAGGTTCAAACCACCTTTGATAATGGTTTTTTTATAATTGAAAGTGTAATCAGCTAAACGTATTTCGCTGCGTCCAGGAGCGCTATACACAGCATAGGCAACATATCGATTTATCCAAGAGATACTTGGATATCTTAAAACATTATTAATGTCACTTATAGCTTTATGTATCAGAAATGGCATTTTATCTTTTTTAGGAATCGCATAGCTTTTTTTAAATATCTGTGTACCATCAGATGCTTTTAAAAGACGTACTAAAAGTTTTGCACCTGACTCTTGATTCATTGCATATTTAAGTACATATTCTTGACTTTTCAATGCAGGGATAATATAGTTTGATGAGACATCTCCTATATGATGTGTACTGTCCGGTAAAAAATGTCCCGATATCTTAAGATCTGAAAGTAAAATATTAAACACTTTACTACTCTCATTGGTTGATCCATCCATAAGCGCTATCCGGGCACGTTGTTCAACATCTTTCTCTATCTTAAGTGTTGCATCTGCCCCAAAAAGGCTGAGGGTAAAAAAGCTCATTGATAATACTGCTACAAATAAAAGTCTCAATACTGTTCCTCTATTTTATTTTTGGTTTAGTGTGTATTGTATCAAGGTATTCATTAATAAATATTAAAAGTTTTTTTGATTATTCAATTTATGCTAAAATAGTACAAAGGAGTATAAAGTGAATGATGTTGTCATAGCTCTAGCCAAAGCTGCTATTTTAGTCGCCTTGAATCAAACTGAAGAGTTTGATTTGGAAAATGCTTTAAAAACCTACCCCAGTCTTGAAGAAAACGGTGCAGCCTTTGTAACCATTAACACTGAACAAAATCAACTTCGTGGATGCATAGGTTCACTTCAAGCCTATCGTCCTCTCTATGAGGATATTATTCACAATGCACAAGCTGCTGCCTTAAGTGATCCTAGGTTTTTTCCACTGTCAGTGGAAGAGCTGGAACATATAAAAATAGAAGTTTCTGTTCTTTCTGAACCCAAACCATTAACATACAAAGATATAGAAGATCTAAAAAGTAACATCGTTCCTTTCCAAGACGGAGTTGTGCTCAAAAAAAATGGGAAACAAGCCACATACCTGCCTCAAGTTTGGGAACAATTACCTAAGTTCGATGATTTTTTCTCTAGTTTATGCATGAAAGCGAACTTAAACAATGATTGTCTCTCACAGCATCCTGAGATCTTTACCTATAGAGTAAGAAAATATAAAGAGAAATAATGAAGCATGCTGTAAGAAAAGCTTCTGTACAAGGTCAATTTTATCCTAATGAATGTACCGGCATAGAGACATATATTAGAAAATTCAATTATACATTTGACAAGATGGACATCTCTCATAAAATGAAAGATATCATTCCTCGGGCCATCATTGCGCCTCATGCAGGATACATTTATAGCGGGTTCACAGCCAACTCAGCATACCGATTTTTAAAACAGTCAAACGCAAAACGCATTGTTGTCATTGGTCCTAGTCATCATCATTACTTTAAGGGGATATCCGGAAGTTATTATGAAACTTATGAAACTCCCTGCGGTGAACTAGAGATAGACAGTGCCTACCTTTTTGCCTTAGCTAAACAGTTTGATATTGGTTTTCAACCCAAAGTACATAATAAAGAACACTCCACAGAAGTGCAGTTCCCTTTTATACAGTACTACTTTCCAAACACAAAAGTAATAGAACTTATCTATAGTGATATTTCAGCAAAAGTATTAGCAAACCTCATCACTGCACTTTTAAATAATAAAGATAATACTGTTGTCATAAGCTCTGATCTTAGTCATTTTTATAGCCTAAGACAAGCAAATTTATTGGATAAGCACTGCTTAAAAGGTGTTGAAGAACTTAACATATCTGAACTTGAAAACGGATGTGAAGCCTGTGGACTAACAGGTATCCAGGCTATGATAGTCGCTGCCAAACACCTAAGCCTCTCTTCAAAATTATTGGATTATCGCACCTCTGCAAATGTAAGCCAGGACTCAGACTCTGTAGTCGGCTATATGTCTGCCCTCTTCTACTAAAGATTTATACCCATACAAAATGCCCAAAATATATCATTTATACAGCTAAAACAAATATTACAATTGTTATCATATTAAATAACATGATGTTAGTTATAGATGCTGCTTTTGATTTTAGGGAATCATTTCATCACTTGTAGTACAGAGGTACATTTTCAATGAATTACTTCAAAGAGATATTTGAGATAAGACATCACAAAGTTGTGAGCGAAGATACGCTCAATAACGTCTACACCTTTGCAAGAAAATCTCTTATCAGCCTCATACTCCTCGAAACGATCTTCCTTTATTTGCTCACTCCCTATGTAGGTAATACCGCTTTTGCATGGTACGGTATTATTCTTGTCTTCACTTTGTGGAGACTACATGATGCCTATGATTTTAAAAATAATCCAAAAAGATACAAACTTGAAAGATGGCACAAAAGATTTGTCATTCGGGCGTGGTTAACAGCATTAATGTACGCACTCTTAATTCTTTTTATCACACCTCTGCTAAGTGATTATTATCAACTCCTTGTCTTTGTGATCATACTTGGTATGAGTAGTGCTGAGGCGAATACCCTGTCCTATGATTATCGTACGGCTATAGGTTTCCTTCTCATACTCTATGTTCCACTTTTTGTTACTATGTTACTAGTTACAAAAGTTGAAACTATTATTCTTGCCTTTTTACTACTGATCTATTTCTTTGCACAGGCAAATATTATTTTACACTCCTACAGACAGAAAAAAACACTTGACAGCAAAGAAGAAAAGATTAACGAAATGGAAACGATTCTTCAGAAAAATCAAGAACTGCTGCACAGCTTTTTTGAAGAAGCGCCTATCGGTATATTCTCATGCGACACAGAATGTAATATTGTCAATTGTAATGAAGAGCTTAGTAAACTTTTTCAACTACCACAAGAAGAGATCATTGGACAAACTGCGTACAAAGTCTTTAAAAACAGTACATCCGGAGATCTTCATAGGGTAATTAGAGGTAAACCTCTTATCTCTAAAGATTCACATTTTCTTCCAAACGGTGAAGAGCTCTTGGTCGAGATAAAATATTTTCCGTTTACAGACAGTAATAATAAAGGTATAGGTTTCATCGGTCTTGTAGATGATAAGACAAAAGAGTATCAAACACAAGAACAATTAAGCATTCTTGCATCCCAAGATTCATTAACCTCACTTCTAAATAGACGGGGATTCGAAGCGTATATGAAAAGTATTACAAAAGATATCCGGTATGATACATATTATTCACTTCTTTACTATCTTGATTTAAATGATTTCAAAAATATCAATGACTCTTTAGGGCATAGTACTGGAGATATTGTACTAATTGATATATCAAGACGCTTGAGTAGGTCTTTAACGTTTTCTTGCGAAATTTGTAGACTCGGGGGTGATGAGTTTATTATTGTAATACCTTTTATTTCTACAAACCATGATGTAATGAACGAAAGAATGCACCATTTTGCTGAAAAGATAACAGATATATTTAATGAACCATTGGTGATCAATAACTCCAGTCACCTCATATCTGCAAGTGTGGGTATGGTAATAGTAGAACCTCATTTTCAAGATGTAGAAGAACTCATACGTCAGGCAGATATTGCGATGTACCAAGCAAAGGGATCAGGAGAAGTCACAGCCATCTACAATACTAAACTCGATAAAGAACAACAAGAACAATTTGCGCTTCAATCTGATCTTCATCATGCATTAAGACAAAAAGAGTTCAAACTTCTTCTTCAACCAATCGTTTCCATTTCAGATGATTCAGTGATCGCTGCAGAAACCCTTCTACGGTGGCAACATCCAACCAAAGGACTTCTCAGTCCAGATAAATTTATTCCACTGTTAATTAAAAGTGGATTACTTTGGGAAACGACATGGTGGATCTTCGAGCAGACATGCTTACAAATAAGTACATGGAAAAAACAGCACCGATGGAATCTTAAATATTTATCGATTAATATTAATATACTTCAGTTACTAGAAGAGGATTTTACTCCACGTTATCTTAGTATGATAGAACATTATGGATTGAATTGTTCAGATATCACCTTGGAGATTACAGAACAGACTTTAGTAGAAAACTTTAAAAATACTAAAGAGGTCATCACTACTCTACAACAGCATGGAGTACGATTTGCCATAGATGATTTCGGTGTAGGCTACTCTTCACTTTCGTACATTCAGAATCTTTCTCTTGATGCCATTAAAATAGATAAATCATTTGTTCTAAATATAGAAAATAAAATTGCTGATATTTCACTTATCAAAACCATATTTCACATTGCCCAACAGTTCAATTATACGTTGGTGATAGAAGGAATTGAAAATGAGAAACAAAAAGAGATTCTCTTTAACCTAGATAAAAATATTATATACCAAGGCTTCTATTTTTCTCAACCTATTCCAAAAGAAGAATTTAGTATGAAATATCTATATACTAAACAGAACCGCACCGATTAATACTAATGAGATTGTTACACTATGTGAACTACCCACCCCCCCCAGAGGGTTGTGCTTTCTAGCCTGAGTCTTCCCATTGGGAAGTTTTGGTTATCAACAATACCACTATAGGGATTTTACGGAGGTCAAACTCCAACTTATTCCCCATAGGTCTCATATACTCATATCTGCAAGGTGTTACTTTCAACAGTTCCAGCCTCGGATAAGACATTAAAGCACAAACTATTGCAGATATCAAGACGCATTCATCCCAGCGGTCTTTAGCTGTTGGGATGAATGCTAAGAGTAATTCAAGATAGATTTATTTTATGGATTCATAAGTTCTCAACCCGTCCTAACTAACTCAAAATCTAAATCATATATTCAATTTGATAATCTCTATGACTTTCATAAACACCTAATATTCTTACATCTTCTGCAAAAAATGAGACTTCTTTTAAAGCGATTCTCATAATATCTGAATCAATGTGCCCATCTATATCTATATGAAATTGACTTCCTGGAAGCATTTGCGTTCCCATGTAACTTTCTATCTTTAAAAGATTAATACCATTACTAGCAAAACCTCCAAGGACTTTATAAAGGGCTGCAGGTATATTTTGTACCTGAAATACCAAGGAAGTAATATATCTTTTTGATGTCTCATAACGAGGTACTTTTTTTTCTCCTGAAAGTATGAAAAATCGTGTCGTATTTCCATGCTTATCTTCAAAGTTTTCTTTTACTATCTGTAATCCATAAAGTTCTGCAGCTAATTTCGATGCAATAGCAGCTCTTTCTGGATTATGTAGATCTAACAACTCTTTTGCAGCACCAGCAGTATCAAGTTTTGCCTCTGCTTTTAATCCTAAAGAAAGTATATGATTATGACACTGTGCCAATGCCTGAGGATGAGAAGCAACATATTTTAATGCTTCAATTTTAACACCCGGAAGTGTAAGTAAACAATGTACAATCGGCTCAAAATGCTCAGCAATTACATGAAGTGACATTTTAGGAATGAGCCTATATATTTCTTCAACTCTTCCTGCAGTTGAGTTTTCCAAAGGAATCATAGCAAGATCTGCATCTCCACTTTCTACCATCCACATCGCTTCATGAAAAGTATCACAAGCAATGGTTCTGTATGATGGATAAGCATTTTTGCAGGCTTGTTCCGAATAGGCGCCCTGTACACCTTGATATGCAATTTTTTTATTCATCTTCTACTCTAATATTTTGCAATAAATTCAACATCTAAGACATAAGGTCTATTGCCCTTATGTGGACCAAAACCAATCTTCTGTAACTGTTTTAAATACACTATAAGACCTGAATTGAATGCTTCATTTCCTGATGCAGAGATCACTTTGAACCTAAATGCACCACTAGTTTCTACTTTAATCCATACTTTTGCCTTTTCTCCAGCATATTCACTTTGCGCAGGCCAACCTTTAAGTTTCTCTTCTATCATGGCCAAATACGCATTCTCTATACCAGAATCACTCTTTTTTTGATCCTTTAATGTATTCGATACCAATTCCGTAGCACTTACCTTTTCAGATACTTTTATATTATTATTTATTTTAGGTTCTACAGGTTTCTTCTCTGCTTTAAGTTTAGGTTTTTCAATTTTCTTTTTTGAAGTTACATTGGCAAAAAGATCTTTAGGCATGTTGACTTTTTTAGGTTTTGTCGTATTCACATCTTTCTTCTTTTTTACAACTTTTGCTTTTTTAACCACTTTCTCTTTTGGTACTTTTTTCTTTACCTCTTTCTTTTTAACTGTTTTTTTAGGTTTTGGCTTAGGTTTGGGTTTCAGCATTTTATTCGGTTGTTTTTTAATCTCTTTTTGTACCTTTGGTTTAGGAGAGCTCATAGAAACACGTATACGTTCTTCATTTTTTTTAACATAATGGACTGCTTTTTTCTGATCACGTGTATTAAAATAAAAGAGCACTAAAGCAATAACGCCAAAGTAGATACCAAAAGCCAACAATCCTGATATAAGCGTAGAAGACTTTTTAATCATAATGTTATAAGTGAGACCTTCTCAAAACCTGCAGCTTTAACACTTTTAAGTAGATACATCACATTTTTATACGTTAATGTTTCATCTGCTCGTATATACACTTCAGCATTTTTATCAAACTTTACAGATTGATTGACAAAATCATCTGCGAATGTATCTAAGGCGTACGTATCTTTACCCAAATAAATCTTTTTATCTTTATCCATACGTATGGTAAGTGTTTTGGGTTTGTCAACTTTTACAGTTTTAGACCCTTGGGGTAAGGTTATCTGTTCTTGAAAAGTAATCGTAGGTGCAGTGACCATTAGTATAGCCATCAACACCAGCATAACATCTACAAGAGGTGTAATGTTCAAGTCTGGATCATCATCCCAACTAAACATGCTTAGTCCCCATTAACCTGAGATAGGATTACTTCTGACTGAGAAGAGAGCAATGAACTTAATTCATAAGCTTTACGCTTAAGTATCAGATGGAATGAATAGGCAAATATAGCCACTGCAATACCTGCAGCTGTAGCTATCAGTGCTTCAGATATAGCCGGGGCAACAACACTTAAAGAAGCACTTGACTGTGTTCCCAATTTAGTAAATGTTTCAAGTATCCCTACAACTGTACCAAAAAGACCGATAAATGGTGAGGTAGAGGCAATGATAGAAAGCCAAGTAAGTCCTTTTGTAGAAACTCGTATTGCATCTGATGATGCT
The DNA here is from genome assembly GCA_963785375.1 of Sulfurovaceae bacterium. GTDB lineage: Bacteria > Campylobacterota > Campylobacteria > Campylobacterales > Sulfurovaceae > Sulfurovum. The sequence continues at coordinate 223,020 of CAWAVD010000004.1, read as the reverse complement.
GCTCCAAGTATCGCTTTATTGGGTGTATTAACACGAGACAGATAAGTAAAAATAAGTGAATTACTGGCCACTGATTTTGACTGACCTGTGTAGAGTGCTTTAAGTGATTTGGCTTCAGAAGCGATACGTGCATTTAAGATATAAAATCTATCTAAAAATACCCAAAATGTAGCAATAAAATAAACTGAGAGTAAAAGCAGTACAAAAATAGTGATTGCACTGCTTTCAAAGAAATAAGTAGCGAGAGATTCCAACTTAGAAAGACTTTCCAATTTGTTCAACTTTGCTTACCGCTGCAGCAATAGCTGTATTAGAAGATTCTGTACTCTTAAGTAACTCTTTTGCCGCTTCAAGTGCTTTTGCAAGATCACTATCATCGCCAGAAAGAGCAACTGCACCATCTACGATACAAGTTGTTTTTTCTTCATCGACTTTTACATATCCAGAGTTAATAGCCACAGCTACTTCACTCCCATCTTCTTTCTCGATTACGATCACACCTGTATCGAGTAACGATACCAAAGTAGCATGATTGGCTAAAACACCAAACTCACCCTCAGACCCTGGTAATGTTACTTGCTTTACTTCAGCGTCAAAAATCACACCGTTTGGTGTGACTATTTCTAGCTTCATAAGTTCCATAATTATCCTTTATAAGACAAGAACTAAGATTACTTAGCGTTAATCTTATCGTTTTTAGCAATAGCCTCAGCCATGTTTCCTACCATGTAGAACGCAGCTTCATTCATGTCATCATATTTACCTTCGATAAGACCTTTAAATCCTTCAAGAGTATCTTCAAGTGTAACATAAACACCTGGAGAACCTGTAAATACTTCAGCAACGTGGAATGGTTGAGAAAGGTATTTTTCAATCTTTCTAGCTCTTTCAACAACAAGTTTGTCATCTTCAGAAAGCTCATCCATACCAAGAATCGCAATGATATCTTGAAGATCTTTATATTTTTGAAGAATTTGCTGTACGCCTCTAGCGATACCATAGTGATCTTCTCCAACAATTTGTGGATCAAGCATTCTTGAAGTTGAATCCAATGGATCAACCGCTGGATAAATACCTTTTTCAGCAATAGATCTGTTAAGTACAGTTGTTGCATCCAAGTGAGCAAATACAGAAGCTGGAGCCGGGTCAGTCAAGTCATCTGCTGGTACATATACTGCTTGAACAGAAGTAATAGAACCTTTAGTTGTTGATGTGATTCTCTCTTGAAGTGCACCCATCTCTCTACTTAATGTCGGTTGATAACCAACAGCTGAAGGGATACGACCAAGAAGTGCAGACATCTCGGAACCTGATTGAGCAAATCTAAAGATGTTATCAATAAACATCAAGACATCAAGACCCATCTCATCTCTAAAGTACTCAGCCATAGTAAGGCCAGTAAGTGCGATACGGTTACGTGCACCTGGGGGCTCTGACATTTGACCGTAGCACAGTGCAACTTTATCAAGAACGTTTGATTCTTTCATTTCGTAGTAAAGGTCATTACCTTCACGTGTTCTTTCACCAACACCAGCAAATACAGAGTAACCACTGTGTTTCATGGCAACGTTGTTAATAAGTTCCATAATAATTACGGTTTTACCAACACCAGCACCACCAAACAATCCAACTTTACCACCTTTGTTATAAGGAGCAAGTAGATCAACAACTTTAATACCTGTTTCAAATACTTCAGTTTTTGTACTTTGTTCCTCAAATGCTGGTGGATCTCTATGGATTGACCAGTATTCTTTAGCATTTACATCACCAGCTTCATCGATTGGGTCACCGATTACGTTGAAGATACGCCCAAGAACTTCTTCACCTACAGGAACTTTGATAGAGTCACCAGTTGCTTTAACTTCTTGACCTCTTACAACACCTTCACTCATATCCATAGCAATTGTTCTAACTCTGTTATCACCTAATTGTGCTGCTACTTCTAAAACTAATTTTTGCTCTTTACCGTCAACCATAAACGTTGTTACTAACGCTTCGTTAATCTCTGGTAGGTAGTCTGTAAAATCCACATCGAGTACTGGACCTAAGACTTGTACTATTTTACCTGTCATTACTTCTCCTCTAATTATTTCATTGATTCCATACCACTGATGATCTCAATGAGTTCAGTAGTAATTGCTTCTTGTCTTGCTTTGTTATACTTCACAGTAAGGTCTTTAACCATCTCTTTAGCATTGCTTGTTGCTGCATCCATTGCTTGCATACGCGCAGAGTGCTCTGCAGCCAATGAATCGATAAGTGAGTAATACATTGTATACTCAATATAACGCTTAACCAATGCATCAAGTAGTGTATCATCATCATCTGGCTCTACTTCAAGCTCTGAAGTTGAAACAGAACTTAGTTCCAATTTTGATGAATCTACTGGTAATACTTGTTCTTGTCTGATTTCCTGAGTAATCATATTCACATAACCGTTGTGGACCAAAATGATCTTATCTGTTTCACCATTCACATATGATTCAGCCACTTCAGAGATGAACTCTGCGGCCTGCTTAAAGTCAGGTGCAGCAGAAAGACCAACAATTTCATTGTTCAATTCAACATTATTGAATTTGAAATAATCGATACCTTTTCTACCTACCGCTCTAAGACGTACTTTCACATTCTGTGCTTTATACTCAGCGATCAATTGACTTGCTCTTTTAATCGTTTGCGAGTTAAAACCACCGCAAAGACCTTTATCTGCCGTGATAAATATAATGTCTACTTTTTGAAGGTTTTCTCCATTTTTAAAATAAACATTATCTAAACCATCCGCATTTGACTGTTGCATTTTTTGAGCGATCTCATTTAAGAGTTCAGTCAATTTTGCTGCATAGACTCTAGATCTTTTAGCAAGTTCTTCTGTTCTTTTTAATTTAGCAGAAGAGACAAGCTTCATAGCGTTAGTAGTCTTTTGTGTGTTTTTAACACTCCCTATCTTACGCTTTATCTCTTTTAAATTAGCCATTTTAAGCCTTTCTTATCCAGCAAATGAAGCTTTAAAGTCTTCGATAGCTTTACGTAATTCTCCATCTGTATCATCAGAGATCTTTTTCTCACTTCTGATAGCATCAAGAATATTTGCATATTTTGCTTCCATAAATGGCATAAGGTCTGCTTCAAATTTCGTTACAGAAGATGCAGCAATATCATCAAGATACCCATTTGCACCTGCAAATATGATCACAACTTGCTTTTCAATCGCAACTGGCTGATAAGGTCCTTGCTTAAGTACCTCTACCATTCTTTGACCACGCTCTAGCTGACCTCTAGTATAGTCATCAAGATCCGATGCGAACTGTGCAAATGCTTGAAGTTCTCTAAATGATGCAAGGTCAAGTCTCAATGTACCAGAAACTTGTTTTGTTGCTTTAATTTGAGCAGCACCACCAACTCTTGACACTGAAAGACCTACGTTGATTGCTGGTCTGATACCTGAGTTAAACAAGTCAGTTTCAAGGAATATCTGACCGTCTGTAATAGAAATAACGTTTGTTGGAATATATGCCGCAACATCACCTGCTTGAGTTTCAATGATAGGGAATGCAGTAATTGAACCAGCACCTAGTTCATCAGAAAGTTTTGCAGCTCTTTCAAGAAGTCTTGAATGAAGATAGAAAACATCACCTGGATATGCTTCTCTACCTGGAGGTCTTCTAAGGATCAATGACATTTCTCTATATGCAACCGCGTGCTTAGATAGGTCATCATAGAAGATAACTGCATGTCTACCATTATCTCTAAAGTACTCAGCCATAGTTACACCTGCATATGGAGCAAGGAACTGAAGTGCTGAAGAGTCAGCTGCACCAGCAGTCACAATAATCGTATAATCCATTGCACCATGCTCTTCAAGTTTCTTCACAGTAGCAGCTACCGTTGATTGCTTTTGACCGATAGCAACATAGATACATACAACATCTTGACCTTTTTGATTGATGATCGTATCAATAGCCAATGTTGTTTTACCTGTTTGTCTATCACCAATGATCAGTTCTCTTTGCCCTCTACCAACCGGTACAAGTGCATCAATCGCTTTAATACCAGTTTGAAGTGGTTCATGGACTGACTTTCTAGCCATGATCCCAGGTGCTTTCTCTTCGATAAATCTATGCTCAGTTACTTCAACTGCACCCTTACCATCAATTGGTTCACCAAGTGGGTTTACTACTCTACCTATCATACCGTCACCAACTGGTGTCTTAAGAAGATCTCCTGCTCTTTTAACGCTCATACCTTCTTTGATACCTGCACTTGAACCAAGAACAACAACACCAACGTTTGCTTCTTCAAGGTTTAATACAAGTCCTTTAGCACCATTTTCAAACTCTACAACTTCACCAGCCATAACATTGTTAAGACCATATACTGTTGAAATACCGTCTGCGATACCTACTACTTTTCCTATTTCATTGATGTCAACATCAATTTCAAAATTCTCAATTCTTTCTTTGATGATCGAACTTATCTCATCTGCTTGCAATTTAACTGCCACTGATACTCCTTTCTGTTAGATAACTATAAAGATTTCTTAATGAAATCAATTAATTGTTCTTTAACTCTCTGTTTAGAGAAGTTTACCTCTATACCCAAATCATCCACTGATACACGCAACCCTTCAAAGTCACTTTTCTTTTGTGTCAATTTAATCGTTGAACCTGTATACTTTTTAAGTGTCTCTTCAAGATCAGTCAATGCTGCTTCTTCAAGTAATCTTGCACTTTTCAATACACCCTCATATTCATTTGAAACTCTTTGCTGATCCGTGTTAAGCACTTTTGTAATCGCAGGGATTAAATCAAGTCTTCCGTTCTCACCTAAAATCTTTATGAAGTTCACAAGTGTAGTATCATCATCACTAAGTGCACTTAAGATCATTTCTGTCTTTTGCCCACCTGAGATGATTGGGGATGTCAAAGTTGACTTAATATCAGAGCTACTTATCGCTTCACTCAGAACATTAAGTACATCTAATGTTCCCGCAAGGTCTTTAGATACAGAAGAGAGTGCTTTTGCATATCTTTTAGCAATTAATTCTTCCATTATGCCACCTTCTTAGATATAATTTCAACAACTTTAGCTTCATCTATCATAATGTCATCAGAAGTGATATTCTCACTCAATATCTCATCAATTACATCTCTTGCTGACTTTCTCTCTTCTAAAGACATTTTCTCTTCAAGTTGTTTAACTAATAAAGCTAAATCATTTTGATTTGCAATAGCGATTTTTTCAGCTAGAATAACTGCTTCTGCTTTTGCATCTGCAATAATTTCTTCTGCTTTTTTTTCACTTTCATCTAAACGATTCTGTGCTTCTTTTTTCTCATCTTTAGCAGCTTGAAGTTTATTTTCAATCTCATTTAATTGCGCTGCAATTCCTTCACTTCTACCTTTAAAAAAGTTTTTAATCGGGTTAGCAAGTAAATAGTAGAGCAGTGCTGCGAAGATAATAAAGTTAAAAGCTCTTGGTAAAAAGTCTGTCTCTCTACCAGTTTGAGCAAAGTAACGGCTAGTCTCTGCGTCACCACCACTAGCTAAAAGAATAGCAGGTACCATAAGTAAAGACAATAGTACTATTTTTTTCATATTCATCCCTTCTTCTTATAGTTTGCTAAATTTAGCTTTTAGGCTCTCTTTAAAAAGAGGCATTTGAGAAATAAGAGAATTTTTTAGGTTCTCTTTGTCAGAGTTAAGCTTTTCTACAAACTTGTTATACTCAGTTTCTAATTCATTTTGTTTGGTCTCAATCTTACTTGCAGCTAATGTTTTTTGGTCATCAATTGCTTTCTGTCTGATTCCTGCAGCTTCATTTTTAGCATTGCTAATAATTTCATCTGCCTTTGCATTTAGTTCGTCACTGTTGCCACTAAGACCTTTTGCAGCTTCTAAATCATTTGCTATTGAGTGATCTCTGTCATCCATAAATTTAACTAATGGCTGATATAACATATTATTTAAAAGAACAAGTAGGGTTAAAAACAAAGCTAATACGAACAACATCAATGGTAAATGTATGTCAAGCATTAAAACTCCTCATGTAATTTCGCAATATTTTACCATTATTGTCATGAGGATATGATTAAAATTGATCCTTATTCGTTAAAATATAAAAGGGATGTGTAGAATTTATTTTAGCATACGTTTAAATAACGTATTGATCCTCTTATCATTCATTGCTGAAAGCTGTGCCAAGAAATCTTCGACCTCTTTTTCATTCTCAAAGCTAATTTCAATACTTTTTGCTTTTAGCTTATGCTTAAACGGTAAAGTCTCTGCCAAAACATCTGCATAATTTTCGAGTAGGCTCGGTGTGACTTTTTTAGGTATATCTTCAGCTATATTATCCTTGTACTTCTTCACCATATTTTCTGTATCGCGTACTGATAGTTTTTGACCTATTATACTGTCTATAACTATTTTTTGTTTTTTCTCATCGAGGCCAATTAAAATTTTTGCATGTCCCTGAGATATCTTACTTTCTGTAAGCTGTTTTTGTGCATAAGGGGATAAGCTTAGAAGACGCATTGTATTTGTGATTTGTGAACGGCTTTTATGTACAATTGAAGAGAGTTCTTCATGTGTGATATTATGTACATCTATCAACTCTGAATATGAGTTTGCAAGCTCTATTGCATTAAGGTTTTCTCTTTGTATATTTTCAACCAGGGCAAGCTCACGGAGTCTTACTTCATCAATCTGAGCATTTGCTATGATCGCTTTGATATTTGTCAGTTTTGCTAACTTATGTGCTCTAAGACGACGCTCTCCTGCAATAAGCAGATACCCATCTTCTTTTTCAATAACAACAATAGGCTGAAGCAGTCCATGATCTACAATTGACTGACTTAACTCTTTAAGTGCTTGTTCATCAAAATGCTTACGCGGCTGATAAGGGTTCTCTGAAATACTGTCAACAGGTAAGTTTTCTACCTTAGCCCCTTGTGATTCAAGTTCAAAATTATCAATATCTCGAAGGTCTTTCGCATATGCTTCTTCTACTTCCGATAGGATCTCTCCAAGTCCTCTACCTAATGCCATGATTAGCCTCTTGCTATGACTGTTGCCAAATTTTTATAAGCGACAGAACCTTTGGAATTGACTGCATAAGAAGTCACTGGTTTACCAAAGCTTGGACTCTCGGCTATTTTTACATTACGCGGAACGACAATACATTCTTTCCCTTTTTTGACATGAAAAAGCTTATCTTTGAAATGATGACTTAAATCAGCTAATACCTGTTTTGAAAGGTTATTCTGCCCTGAATACATCGTTGGTAAAAAACCTTTTATTTTGAGTTTTGGATTAATTGTTTTTTTCAAAAGACTTACAGTATTCAGTAATTGCGCAAGCCCCTCAAGTGCAAAGAACTCACATTGAATGGGAATAATCACAGAATCAGAAGCACTCAAAGCATTGATAGTAATAGGTCCAAGCGCTGGTGGTGAATCGATAATAATAAAATCAAACTTTGAAGAAAGCTCTTTGATTTTTTCCTTAAGTACCAACTCTCTATTTTTTGCGTTAGGATTGTAAAACTCTTTTTCTATACCAACCAATCCAATATTTGAGGGAACAAGTTTAAGGTTTTTTATCTGTGTTTTAAGTACAACTTCTGAAAGCTTTTTACTCCCTATGAGTACATGATAGATATTATATTCATAATCTCCTCTACTAAAGCCCAAGCTTGTTGTTGCATTGGATTGTGGGTCAATATCTAAAAGAAGAACTTTTTTACCCTTCTCGGCCAGAGAGGCTGCTAAATTTACTGCTGTTGTTGTTTTTCCTACGCCACCTTTTTGGTTGGCTATGCTAATTACTTCGCTCATCGTAAACTAAACACCCTCTTGCCTTCTATAATTAAAGAACCGTCCTCACATAATGTGGCATCTGAGAGGCTCTTTTGATAGTTTTCAATATGAACTGAAAACTTTCTACTTAGTTCAAATTCTATCTCATACTCACTAAATATTTGCTTCCATTTTGGAAACTTTTCGACTCTCTGAAGGTAATTCTTCAATAGAATTTCTGGTGAAATATCGCACTGTAAGGCTCTATAGCCATTTTGTGATTTTTTTAAATTTATTCCAATTCCGCACACTAAAGTATTATTCACTTTTGTCGTAATGGTCCCACCTACTTTATCATCATTTAGATAGAAGTCATTTGGCCATTTTAACCAGATATTTTCACCAAGTGACTCAAGTGTCTGTTTCATGATAAAAGAAAAATAGATAGAAGCAGAACCTAACGGTAGGTCTTCAGGAAGTTTATCTAGCTCTAATGCTAGAGAAGCAAAAAAGTTTCCTTCTCCTCCGGACCAACTATTATCTCTACTTCCTACACCTTCATTTTGTTCATCACTGATAACAGCTACGGGTGAATGTATTCTTTCCTCTTTTAAAGCTTCAATCAAATACTTTTGCGTAGAAGGAAGGGATTTAAAGTAATGTATCTCCAACTTTCATTCCCCTTCCAGCACAGTATGCTTTTGCAGACATCATTTTTTTAGATGCAGGTTGTAGACTTTCTATTCTCAAAGCTCCTTTAGTGCACCCTATCACAACTGCATCATTGTCAAATGAAAGAATCTTTAAAGCATTATTATTAGATGTTGTATTGACTAGACTGATTCCATCCAACTTTGTACCATTTGCAGTAAATATACCTGGCCAGCCTTCAAATGCACGGTACTTATTATAGATCACTTTTGCATCTTCAAAATCTACTTGACCATCACTCTTTTTGATTTTTTTGCAAAGTGTTGCTTTTGTTTCATCTTGAGGTTGGGCTGTGATATGCTTATATTTGCGAATAGTGCTTAGCGTGAGTTGGCATGCATCAGAAGTCAATTGTGCCATCAAGTCATGTAGACGCATCTCTGCTGGTATGGCAAATTCTATTTTTTCTAACATAGGACCTGTATCCAATCCTTCCTCCATAAGCATAGAAGTCACACCTGTTTTTTCATCGCCATTAAGTAAAGACTGTTGTACTGGAGATGCACCTCTATACTGAGGTAAGAGTGAAGCATGTAAGTTGATACAAGGAGCAATGTCCAATACATTTTTAGGCAATATCTGTCCAAATGCTGCTACGACTATAAAATCAGGATTTGCTTTCTTGATAGCATCTTCTATACCTTCATCACTTAGACGGCTAGGCTGCAGAACAGTAATACCATGCTCTATTGCTAATACCTTCACTGGTGGTGGTGTCAAAACCTTTTTCCGTCCTACTGGACGGTCAGGTTGTGTTAAAACCAAAGATACATCCATGTCTTCAGCTTCTATAAGTATCTTAAGTATCGCTTCTGCATAGTGGGGTGTTCCCATGTAAACTATTTTATATTTCATTCTATTCTTCTTAATTATAAATTAGGGCATTTAGGCTTTAAAAAGTGTTCCACCTTTATGCTCTCCATCTACAAGAAAAGCCTTCACATCATTAAGATCAAATCCACTTGCCAAAAACATCTCTCTTTCATGTCTCATTAAAAAATCTGCAGATTGGAGTTTTGTCACAATCCCACCTGTAGCAAATTCATTATTAGGCGTATGTTCAGCATTGAGTTCATCCTCTTCTATCCTGTTTACGATAGCTCTACGTTTGGCATCATCATATTTATTTGGGTCCTTATCATAAAAGGCATCGATGTCTGAAAGGATAACAAGTAGTGCCGCATCAAAGTAGTGTGCTACATGTGCAGAGAGTCTGTCATTGTCACCAAAAACCAATTCTTCAACACTGACTGTATCATTTTCATTGATGATAGGTACAACATTGTTTTTTAAAAGTGTATCTATAGCAACTTTAGCATGTGCAATATGTTCAGGTTCTCCAAAAACATCTGCACTTAACAGTACTTGCGAACAGAGCAAATCAAATCTGGCAAACTTCTCTTGATACATTTTAAGAAGCAGTGGTTGACCTATAGCAGCAAGGGCCTGCTTATTTGCCACTATGCTTCTATCTAATGGCAATTGTGTATATCCTGCTGATACAGCCCCTGAACTCACTAAGATCACATCATACTTATTTGCTTTAAGTTCAGAAATCAACTGTACTAAAGCCAACATTCTTGGCTTGGCAATAGCACCATTTTCCGTTAATACATGAGACCCTACTTTAATGACTATTCTTTTCATAAAACCTACTTACTCAGCTTCATTTTCTTCTTTTACATGCTTTACAAAATCACCCATAGCATAACGTAATGCTTCGGTGTTCAAATGTGCTACAGATGAGATAGGAAGTACAAAAAATGGTTTCTTTTCTGGTAGTTTTACCCCAAAATCTGTCTTGAACCCATAACTAAGATAATTTGGATCTGCTTTATATTTTGTTAATGTATCATTCGATTCTAAACCTATATCAGCCAAAAATGTTTCTGTCAAAGTATTCACTTCATCCTGTGAAAGTGAATCAATTTTTGTTATAGCAATCGCATGTTTACGTGCTGCAAGTGTTTCAGAATAACGCTGTAACTCAACAAGCAGTGTTTCGTACTGATACTTCATCTCCCTATAATTGGCTGCATCGATCATCAAAAGCAATGTTTTAGTTCGTTCAATGTGCTTCAAAAACTCTAAACCTAAACCTCTTCCATCACTTGCTCCCTCGATAATACCAGGAATATCTGCCATCATAAATGAATCATAGTCACCCATATGCACCACACCAAGCTTTGGTGTCAATGTAGTAAATTCATAATTTGCTACTTGAGGCCTTGCATTTGAGAGTGTAGAGATAAGTGTGGACTTTCCTACATTTGGATATCCGACTAAACCTACATCTGCAATAAGTTTCATTTCAAGTCTTACATGCTTAGTGATCCCTGGAAGTCCAGGTTGAGCATACGTTGGTCTTTGGTTACTTGAACTCTTAAAGTGCATATTTCCTAAACCGCCCTTACCGCCTTCAAGAAACAGTACAACATCACCTTCATTCACGAGATCAAGAAGTTCCTCTCCAGTGTCCATGTCCACTACTGTAGTACCTGGAGGGACAGTAATAATCGTATCATGTCCTTTACGCCCATAACATTTACGTCCTTCTCCGGGACGACCATTTTCTGCTTTAATATGGTTGCGCCCACGAAGTGCAGAAAGTGTATCTGTATTATTGTCTATTTTAAAAAATACAGAACCTCCACGTCCCCCATCGCCACCGTCAGGGCCTCCTTTAGAGACAAATTTTTCTGTCCAAAATGAGATGGCACCTGCACCACCTTTACCTGAACTAACAATGAGTTCTACACTATCAACAAACATTTATAACCTTTAATCTTGTGAAAAAACTACTCTATATACGCTAAGTATATGGCCATAGTATATGAATTACGAAATTATACCTAAATTAGGGGAATAATCGCTATAATTTTTATATTTGAGATAAAAGGTGTATTGATGTTTAATGAAAAGACTGTATCAATCTTAGTAATTTCTAGTTTAATTTTTTTTTTCACAGGTTGTGTACATCAAGCAGCACCTATCGCTAAGAGGGGATATTATCATAGCGGCATCTATTTTGGAAAAAACTTTTCTGCAAACTATCGACAAGGAATTGTAGATGGATGCACCACTGCTCAAGGAAAGTATAGTAAATCACATACACTCTTTAATAATAGTCTAGATTATAATAATGGATGGTTTTTGGGTCGTAACAGATGTAAACATCTATTGGTTATAGAGGATGAAAAAATAGAGGGAAACTAATCTTATTGAGATCAGATATATAAGTCCGAACTTGTCGGACTTAGATAGGGATTATGCAGGTACTACTGAAACTTTCTTTTGCGTAGCAGATTTATTATCAAATTTCACTACACCTTCTACAAGTGCAAATATAGTATGGTCTTTACCCATTCCTACACCATTACCTGGGTGAACTTTAGTTCCTCTTTGTCTGATGATAATGTTACCAGGGATAACTGCTTCACCACCAAATTTTTTAACGCCTAAACGACGTCCAGCTGAATCACGGTTATTTTGAGTGGACCCTTGTCCTTTCTTGTGTGCCATCTGAGCTCCTTATGCTATTTTAGTAATTCTAACTCTTGTAAAGCTTCTTCTGAAACCTCTTTTAAGTTTTGAATCTTTTCTTCTTCTTTTTTTGTAGATGATAACTTTTTTATCTCTACCTTCATTGATCACTTCACCCTTAACTACAGCACCTTCTACAAAAGGAGCTCCTACAGTTAATTCACCGTTGTCAAGCGCTAGAACTTCTTTAAATTCTACCGCTTCTTTTGGCTCTAGATTCATGTTGTCAAAACAGATGATATCACCCTCTTGAACTTTAAATTGTTGGCCACTTGCTTTAATGATTGCGTACATTGCAAACCCTTCATATCTTATTGTTTCTTAAAAAAAGTTCGTGATTATACCCAAAGTTATTTTAATATTTTTTTAAACCGAACATATTTATTAACTAGTATGAGTAATCTCCACTTGTTAATCCATTTGCAAGTGCTACACAATCTATCTCAACCAGTGCATTTGCAGGTAGTGTCTTGACTGCTACAGTACTTCTCACCGGTCTGTGCGTTCCAAAGTAAGAAGCATAAATATCATTCACAACTGCAAAGTCATTCATATCTGCCAAAAAGATCGTTGTCTTGATCACTTCGTTCAGAGTCACTCCGCCTTCGTCTAATACAGCGATCAAATTTTTCATCACCTGATCCATTTGCCCAGCCACATCTTCTGCGGCGAATACACCTTCCGGTGTCAAACCTATCTGGCCTGAAGTATAGATCATTCCATTCGCTACAACTGCCTGAGAATATGGTCCAATCGCCTGTGGTGCATTGTTTGTTGAGATAAAATTCATAGTTAGTTCCTTTAAATGTGATTATTGTGTATTTCTTTCATAAAATATATAAGAGGTTGAGTAGTCAGAAAATTCAAAATAGACCTTCACCTCACCTTCATCTTGTTTACCATTAAAGTTTAGATCATCATACCCATACCCATACCGGTAAGGTCTTAGTTTACTGTCATTGCTTCCATATGCTGTTGAAAGTTTATCTATCTTAATAAACTTATGTACCAACTTATCACCGGCATAGATATCAAGTACACCATTTGTTCCTGTCCAGTTTTGAAGTGAGCGACTTAAACTGTTCTGTGTCTCTTGTGTACATCCGGTCAAAAACAAGACCATTCCTGATAAAAGTAATATTTTTGATTTCATTATTGATCCCTTCATCGTATTTTAACACGTTTTATTTTAGTTTTAGATCTTTGGCATGCCAAATTTTTGTGTGATCAATTCACCTTCATCATTAAAATAAAGGTAATAGAGTTTATCTTTTGTCACCGGAAGCCCTGCCAGATATCGTAATGCTAAGTTAGCTTGCAGTGATCCAATATGCATGACAATTGGTGCAGTAATGCCTCCAGGTTTATGATCAGAAATGTTGAAGACTTGAAAGTTTGCTTCATTAAAGAAACAAACCTGTCCGTTAAACTCTTCTACACTTGCATAGATCCAAGGTGTACTTGTCTCTTTGGCATGCTGATCTATCTCTCCTCTAACAGGAAGATTGTCTGTCGCATCCAATATGAGATCGTAGGTATTTCCCATACCTTTAAATGCGTCAAAATCCATATCAAAAGCAACTGCCTTCACAAAAGGATTTTTAGCCTCAATAAGAGCTGCTACAGCTTTTGCTTTGTTTTTCCCTTCATCATCAAGCTTAAATGCTATTTGTCTGTGTATATTATGATTCGAAACCGTATCGAAATCCACCATGTGGATCTCCCCTATTCCTGATGTACCTAGAGCCATTGCCAAAGTACATCCCAAACCACCAGAGCCAATAATAGCTATCTTCTTGTTTTGAAGCGACTTTTGTGTAGCTTCACCCCATAACTGTATCTGTCTATTAAAGTATTGTTCTGGTGTCATATCAAGTCCTTTTTATAGATTTTCATCATAGTATTTTTTTAGTAAGAAAGTACTATTCTATTCTTAGCTGCAATTCTTTCTCAAATGCCCATGCTTTTCGGTGCTCTAAAACTTCTCTTTTATCTATCACTTCAACCAACATAGACTCTTTATCTTCAAGCATCATATCTACTTCACCCTCTGGAGAAACCAGCATTGTGTCACCATAAAACTTCCATTTAACTTCATCGTCACTATATTCGCCTAAACGGTTTGCTCTCAGTATGTAACACCCATGTAAAAAGGCTTTTGTTTTAATGATCTCTCTCCAACGATTATGAGATCCAAATGTTGAAGCGGTAGGAAGCAGTACAAGGTCGATCTTCTTTTCAGTTACTCTTTGCCAGAAATGGCCAAAATGAAGTTCAAACCCAGCCATCACCATCACTTTAAATCCTTTGATATTGAATGTCATAGGATCCTTGAGGGGTTTGATCGGATTTGCAAAGAATTTCTTCTCATTCCAATGTGCATAAGGAAGAAGAATCTGCTGTTCATAGTATCTTGTATTTTTTGGTGTGATCTTGACAATTGTTTTATGGTAACCGTCTTTTTTAGTAATAATAATAGGTGCCACAAAAACAATGTCATATTTTTCGGCAAGATTTTTAAGAAGTTCTGTATGTTTTCTTGTTTGCTCTTTAACCATATTAGGTGACATCGTAGCAAACTCTTTAAAAAAATGATTAAGTACATATTCACCAAGAAGCATTACATCTGCATCTCTTTGTTTGGCTTGTTTCAAATAAAACTCAAGCCTTGTTGCATTCATGCCCAATGTTGGTAATTGGAGTGCTGCTACAACAAGTTGTGACATTATAGGGTATCTCCTGAATTTTGGCTAGTTTGCTCGATGACTGTGATTTTTGTTTTGGCTTCTTCTATAAGTTTTTGTGCCTCTTTGATGTTTTTTAAACCTTCTTCATACAGCTTGACAGATTCTTCAAGCGTGATCTCTGGATTCATAAGTTTTTCAAGTAATTCTTTTGAATGTTCTAATTTTTCTTCAAATGTTTCATTTTTCATTTTAATACATCCTTGATATGATCTTCAAATTTATTTAACTCCACTAAAAAAGCATCATGCCCGTAATCACTTTGAACTTCTAAGTAAGTATGCGACTGTCCATTACGTTTCATCATATTAGCGATATGTTCCATCTCTGAAGGAAAAAAAAGATAATCGGATGAAAAACTGATTAAATGTACATTGGCTTTGATACGTGAAATGGCATCATGTAAGGAGTCATATCCACGACTTAAGTTAAATGTATTGATCGCCTTAACAATATATAGGTAAGAAAGCGGATCGAATATACGTGAAAAATTATTGGTATTGTACTCCATGTATCTCTCAACTTCATAACGACCAAAAAGCTCAAATAAACCATCATTATTGACATAATTACGGCCAAACTTATCATCCATAGAGTCTGGTGAAAGGTAAGAAATATGTCCGGCTATACGTCCTATAGCCAGACCATCCAAACCTTCTTCTGTAAATGCACCTTTTTCATAATTTCCATGCTTAAATCGTGGATCTCGACGTATCGCCTCTACAGCCACTTTATTAAATGCAATAGTCCAAGGTCTTGTTGCATAAGTTGCAGCGAGCGAAATAATATCATCTGCAAAATTTGGATAATCTACAGCAAACTGAAGTGCTTGCATTCCACCCATAGAACCGCCTACTATAGCACTCACATGGTAAATACCCATCTGAGAAAGAAGATGCATCTGTGCACGTACCATATCTTTAATCGTCACTACAGGAAACCTAAGTCTATAAGGATCTTCACTTGGATAATCGTTACTCATAGGTCCAGTTGTACCGAAACAAGAACCTATGACATTGGTACATATAACATAGTTTTTACTGGTATCGATAGCTTTACCATCACCTATCAGTCCATCCCACCAACCAGCTTTTCGTTCACCTTCATAGGTACCCGCAGCATGATGAGAACCACTCAGTGCATGACACACTAAAATAACATTGGATTTATCTTCATTTAACTCTCCATAAGTCTCATAGGCGATCTCATAGGGTTCTAAGATACGCCCACTCTCTAGGTATAGAGGAGAGCTAAACTGTGCTGTTTTAGTTGTGATTTCCATAGACTGCTTTTTACTATAGGACACTTTTTGAGCTAAGCCCAAAAAGCTACGTTGTCACTATGACAACTCCATCAGTTGGCTCATGCGATTAGCCGCATCTGAACACAATATCCTATTTAATTATATTACTTTGTAGTATTTTATCTAATTTGCGCTTTATAACTATCCAAGTGCTTTTGTTAAATCATCAATTAAGTCTTGTGTATCTTCAAGACCCACGCTTAGTCTTATAAGTCCACCTGGCACACCTGCTTCTTCAAGCTCTTTTGCTGAGAGTTGTTGATGTGTTGTACTCGCTGGATGAGTAATAATAGACTTGCTGTCTCCAATGTTTACAACCACTGCAAAAATATCTGTTGCATCTGCGATACTTTGTGCCAGCTCTTTACCCTCTACTTCAAATGAGATAAGACCGCTAGCCATACCCTCTTTAAAATACTTTTCAACAAGTGTGTTTTGAGCACTTGACTTTAGTCCAGGGTAATTGACTCTTTTTACCTTCGGGTGTGCTTCTAGAAATTCTGCAATCGCGAGTGCGGAAGCAGAGTGCTGTTTCATACGAAGTGGCAGTGTC
Source organism: Sulfurovaceae bacterium (assembly GCA_963785375.1). Lineage (GTDB taxonomy): Bacteria > Campylobacterota > Campylobacteria > Campylobacterales > Sulfurovaceae > Sulfurovum. The sequence goes on along the minus strand of CAWAVD010000004.1, from coordinate 206,371 downwards.
TCAAGACCTTGAATATGCAACCATGAGTTAAATGGACTAGGTGCACCTCCAAGATCACGCAAGAGTGCAAGACGTACTCTAAGTGTAAAGATAGGTAATGGAACATCACTATAAACAAGTCCATGATAACTTGCATCTGGAGTGTTGAAATGGCTATAACGTGCATTACCTTTGATCTTCTCTACAAGATTCTCACGCTCAACGATCACACCACCCAGTGCCAGACCTTGTCCAGTAGTATATTTACTAGTACTATGGACACTTAAATCCACACCATGTGCTAATGGTTTACACAATATAGGCGTTGCTACAGTGTTATCGACACAAGTAATGACGTTATATTTATCAGCTATTTCAACAATTGCTTCAATGTCCGCAACATCTATACTAGGATTCGTAATACTCTCAAAAATGATGATCTTCGTTTTATCATCAATCAGTCTTTCAAGTTCACTGGGATTTCGTACATCAAAGTAACGTGTTTCTATACCAAAACGCTTAATAGTATGTCCCGTCAGTGTCGTTGTTCCTCCATAGACTTGCTTAGCAACAACAATATTATCTCCGGACTCTGCTACATTGGCAATGGAATAAAAGATAGCTGCCATACCAGATGCTGTACCTATAGCTGCGACACCACCTTCAAGTGCAGCAAAACGCTTCTCAAAAACATCTGTAGTTGGGTTCATAAGACGCGTATAGATATTCCCCAACTCTTTTAGTGCAAAAAGATTTGCCGCATGTTCTGTATCTCTAAACTCATATGCTGTACTCTGATATATAGGTACTGCCATTGTCCCCTGTGCATCTTTCTCATATCCTGCATGGATGGCCAGTGTTTGTTCGTGCATTACAATTCCTTATTTAATTATATAGGTAAATTATAGCTTGTGCTTGCTTGAATAGAAGATTAATTGAAGAGATAAAAGACAATTTATTTTTAAATGGTGCATTACCACAAAAATGTGGTAATACATAGAGAAGAAAATAATTATGAAGAATAGTTAGGAGACTCTTTTGTAATAGCTACATCATGTACATGACTCTCTCTAAGACCTGCAGAAGTGATCTCAACAAATTCTGCTTTTTCCCAGAATACTTTGATAGATTCTGAACCACAGTAGCCCATAGATGATCGTAGACCACCTACCATTTGATGTACTACGTCTTCAATACGTCCTCTGTAAGGAACACGTCCTTCGATTCCCTCTGGTACAAGCTTATCTGCTGCTGTACCTTCCTGGAAGTAACGGTCTGTACTTCCTTTGGTCATCGCACCGATACTTCCCATACCTCTGTACTCTTTAAACTGTCTTCCGTTAAAGAGGATCATGTCACCCGGTGCTTCGTATGTACCTGCAAGTGCAGAACCCAACATCACCGAACTTGCACCTACAGCTAAGGCTTTAGCAACATCTCCAGAATATTTGATACCGCCATCAGCCACAACAGGGACACCTGCTTTATTTGCCACTTGCGCAACCTCGTCAATAGCAGAGATCTGAGGTACACCTACACCTGCAACTATACGTGTTGTACAGATAGAGCCAGGTCCAATACCTACTTTCACTGCATCAGCGCCTGCATCTATAAGATCCTGTGCTGCAGCTGCTGAAGCAATGTTTCCTGCTATTACATCTACATCAAGTGTCTTTTTAATGAGTTTAAGTGTATCAATGATACCTTGTGAATGTCCATGTGCTGAGTCAAGTACAATCACATCCACACCTGCTTCTACCAGTGCAGTAGCACGATCAAGCTGACCTACACCAATGGCTGCACCCACTCTTAAACGTCCATGTTCATCTTTATTTGCATTAGGAAACTTCTCTTTTTTCTCAATGTCTTTGATGGTAACTAAACCCTGTAGAACATCATTTTCATCTACAATAGGGAGTTTTTCTATCTTATGTTCTTGAAGTACTTTAGCTGCTTCTTCCAGCGTAATACCTATTTTTGCAGTGACTAATGGAGCTTTGGTCATTACATCAGAAATGCGTAAACTCATATCAGTAATAAAACGCATATCACGATTTGTAATAATACCAACAAGCTTCAAGTCATCATCCACAACAGGTACGCCAGATATCTTATATTCACTCATGAGTACATCTGCATCTGCTACTGTTTTATCCGGACCTATAAAAATAGGATCAATAATGATACCACTCTCAGATTTTTTCACCTTCGTGATCTGCTTAGCCTGTGTGGCAATATCCATATTTTTATGAATGATCCCTATACCACCTAAGTGTGCCATGGCTATCGCTGCTTTATACTCAGTTACCGTATCCATCGCTGCTGACACGATAGGTGTATTCAATGTTACACGCTTGGTCAAGTTACTTTTTAAACAAACTTCCTTAGGAAGCACAACTGAATGTTGTGGTACTAGTAAGACATCTTCAAATGTCAATGCTCTTTTTTTAATTCTCATATTTTTCCTTTGTTTATTTAGTATAGTTTACAGATTTTTCCATGCTTGCAGCACCGTCAAAAAGTGTTTTTTCGTTAAATGCTTTAGCAATGAGTTGTAATCCTATAGGCATACCCTCATCATTTTTAGCAACAGGTAGTGAAATGGCAGGAAGACCTGCAAGATTAATAGCTATCGTATACATATCACTCTTATACATTTCAAGTGGGTCCTCAGACGCACCAATCTTAGGTGCAACAGAAGGAGCAACAGGTGAGAGTATAAGATCTGCCTCTTCAAAAATGGCATTGAATTCATCTCTAATAAGGTGTCTTACCTTCTGTGCTTTGACATAATATGCATCATAATATCCTGATGAAAGCACGAAGTTACCAAGTAAAATACGTCTTTTCACCTCTTCTCCAAATCCTTCCGATCGTGTATTATAGAAAAGTTCTTCCGTACTTTTTGATTCAGCTCTTGTTCCATAACGTACCCCGTCAAAACGTGCAAGGTTAGTGGCCGCTTCAGCTGTAGCCAAAATATAATAGGTTGCGATATCATATTTTGTATTTTGCATATTTTTATGTATGATCGTATGTCCTGCATTCTCAAGTTCCTTTACAGTTTTTGCATACGCTTTTTGTGTATCTTCATCTGCTTCAGAGATATAATTGTCTATCACTGCAATGGTCAACTTAACATCAGGATTAATATTATTGGCAATATCCTCTATCTCAAAATCTGCTGAAGTCGAATCTTTATCATCATGACCTTTGATAGCATCATACAAAATAGCCGCATCTTCAACATTCTGTGTGATAGGACCTATCTGATCAAGAGAAGATGCATACGCTGCCAAACCAAAACGGCTTACTCTTCCATATGTAGGTTTCATCCCAACTACACCACAGTATGCTGCAGGTTGTCTGATCGATCCACCTGTATCAGATCCAAGTGCAGCAATAGCGATACCACCCGCTACAGCTGCAGCTGATCCACCTGAGGATCCCCCTGGTACTCTATCTGTACCATGCGGATTTTTTGTAAGACCATAATAAGAACTTTCTGTAGTCGACCCCATAGCAAACTCATCCATATTTGCTCGTCCAAATGCCATCATGCCTTTAGCTTTTAAGTTTCTGATCGCAGTTGCTTCATAGGGAGCAATATATCCTTGGAGAATTTTAGAACCAGAAGTTACAGACCAGTCTTTCACTTGAATGTTATCTTTAATGAGGATAGGTACGCCCTCACCTGAACTTTCAAAGCCTACATAAGCATTAAGTCCAGACTGTTTTGCTTTTGTTTCAAGTTCAGATCTCAGCTCGGCTAATTCTTCATTTGATTTAGTTAGCGCTTCTTTTAGTGTTATCACGACTTGCTTCCTTTTCTCTTATAATATTCTACTACAGCCAACCCTATCCCTACGAGTCCAAATATAAAAACAATCGAACCAATGATCACTTCCATTTGTATAGGCTGAGTCATATCAAACATTAGGCAACTTCTCCATTACCAACTACCTTAGTACATCTCTCACAAGTACACTCTTCACTACTACTTGTAAATCTCCAACATCTTGGACATTTTGAAGCAGTTGCTTTATGTACTGTATATGTTGATCCATTTACTTTAAAGGAAGCAACTTGTTCACCCTCACTGATTGATTTCATTGCTGAAACTACAAACCAGTCTTCAAGATCTTTACTATCCTCAATAGAAAATACACTCATATCACCTGCGATCTCAACCTCAAGTGTCGATTTCATCAATTTCTCTTTTTTAAGTTTATCAACCGCTTCAGAGAATTTCACTCTAGCTTCCAATAGGATCTTATCATCAAAACTCGCTTCAACTTCTGGTACTTCAACATAGACAAGATCAAATACATTTTCCATGTCACCTTTAAAAAGTGCAGGTGCATATTCAAGAATCTCATCCACTGTATAGGTCAAGACTGGAGCGACAAGTCCCAACATAGCTTTAGAAATATGTGCCATTGCAGACTGGGTTGCTCTTCTTACGGAGTCATTTTTATCTTCACAGTAAAGTCTGTCTTTTGTAATATCCATGTAGATACCTGAAAGCTCATTGGTGATAAAGTGATTCAATGTTGCAAATCCTCTAAGGAAATCATTGGCATCAAAAGAGCTTTTGACTGATGCAAATACATTTGATGCTTTCCTCAGGATCCATCTGTCTAGCTCTCCATATGCATCATTGGTAACATATGTTTCAAGATCATCCACATTTGCAAGCAAAAATCTAAACGTATTTCTTATTTTTCTATACTGTTCAGCAGTCTGTTTCAAAATGCCGTCAGAGATCTTCAAATCTGACTGATAGTCAGAAAGTGCTACCCATAATCTAAGAATTTCTGAACCATATTCTTTAATGACTTTGTCCGGAGCAACTACATTACCTTTAGACTTAGACATCTTCTCACCTTTCTCATCCACAGTAAACCCATGAGTAATCAGTGTTTTGTAAGGTGAAACTTCATTCACTGCAGCTGAGAGCAATAACGATGATTGGAACCAACCTCTATGCTGATCACTTCCTTCAATGTAAAGAGATGCCGGGTACTCACCTGCATCATAGTTGCCACTTTTGATCACTGAGTTCCAAGTAGAACCAGAGTCAAACCATACATCCAGGATATCATCGATCTTCTCTAGATCATTTGGATTGTAGCCCGAACCTGCAGGAAGAAGATCTTCTATACTCATAGCGTACCAGGCATCTGCACCTTGCGCATCAAAAAGACTTGCCACATGCTCTAAAACCTTTTCATCAAAGATCACTTCTTTCGTACTCTTATTTCTAAAGAATGCTATAGGTACACCCCAAGAACGTTGACGTGAAATACACCAATCAGGTCTTCCCTCTATCATTGGCTTGAGACGATTTTCTGCTGTCTTAGGATAAAAATCCACACTTTTAATAGCATTCAATGCTGTATTTCTCAACGTCTCTTTAGCACCCTTTGCAGTGTCATCTATAGAAATAAACCATTGGTTCGTTGCTCTATAGATCAATGGCTTTTTCGTTCTCCAACAGTGTGGATAAGAGTGCATGAACTTGCTCTGTTTTAATAAGGAATCGCCCAAGATATCCAAGATAGGCTCATTTGCTTTAAAGATATGCATTCCGATAAACTCATCCGCATTAGGAAGAAGATTTAAACCTTTTACACTCTCATCATAACATCCACGTTCATCTACAGGCATCACCACTTCAAGACCATACTTAAGGCCTACTTTGTAGTCATCTTCACCATGTCCAGGTGCTGTATGTACACATCCCGTACCACCATCCATCAATACATGCTCACCAAGGATGACTTTGGATGTACGGCCATTTACAGGATTGATAGCTAAAAGGTTTTCCATTTCAGTTGCAGCTATTTTTCTACTTGCATGTCCAGATACTACACCCTCTTCTATCATTGCATCATAGCGTGCATCTGCAACGATATGTCCATCATCAGTTAATACATACATCTCTTCAGGGTTTAAAGAGATACCTGTATTGGCAGGAAGGGTCCAAGGTGTTGTTGTCCAGATCACTAGCCCTGCTTTTCCTTCTACGCCTATCTTCTCTTTCGCTGCATCAGAAAGTTCAAAATGTACATAAATAGAATAATCTTCTTTATCCTCATATTCTACTTCTGCATCTGCAAGTGCTGTTCTGGCAGCCCATGACCAGAAAATAGGCTTGTGTCTTTCAACCAAAAGGCCTTTTTGTGCCACTTCACAAAGTGTTCTGTAGATATTTGCCTCAAATTTAAAATCCATTGTCACATAAGGATTCTCCCAGTCTGCAATTACACCTAAAGCTTTAAAACCATCTCTCTGAATATCTACAAACTTGGCAGCATGTGCACGACAAAGTTCTCTAAACTTCGCTGTAGGCATTGCTTCTTTTTTGCTTTTACCAAGTTTCTCTTCAACTTTCTGCTCTATTGGCAAACCATGACAATCCCAACCTGGAGTCATTCGAACCGCTTTACCTTGAAAATAATTGTATTTTACAATGATGTCTTTAAGTATTTTGTTCAGTGCATGTCCTATATGGATATCTCCATTTGCATAAGGAGGTCCATCATGCAATGTAAACATTTCAGCATCTTTACGTTTTGCTTTCATCTGTTCATAGATATTGGCATCAAACCATGCATTATACTTTTTAGGTTCATTATTTGGAAGGTTTCCACGCATTGGGAAATCAGTTTTTGGAAGGAGGAGTGTGTCTTTAAAATCCATGTTTGATAATACCTTAGTCTTATATTATCCCGTGATTTTATCTAAAAGACCATTAGAAGCTACTTTCGCTACAATTAACTTATGAAAAATATTCAAAATCTAGTAGAAAAAATCATTCAAAAATTGACAAAAGAAGGACAAACGATCTCTTTTGCAGAAAGTTGTACTGGTGGGCGTATCGTTGCAGCATTTACTTCTATATCAGGAGCTTCAGAAATACTTCATGGCTCCTGTGTCACCTACTCAAACGATATTAAGCATCTTTGGCTGGGAGTAAGCAAAGATGTACTTGAAAACTATGGTGCAGTAAGTGAACAGTGTGTTTCACAGATGTTGGATGGTATACAAAAAATGGCAGATTCAAACTACTCTATAGCAGTATCTGGCATAGCTGGACCTACCGGTGGTACTGAATTCAAACCTGTAGGAACCGTATATATAGGCATAAAGACCCCTTTTTCAAAAGAGGTCTTTCATTGCAACTTTCATGGCCCAAGAGAAGCGGTCCAAGAGCAATCCACAATGTTTGCTATCGATAAATTAGCTGAAGTACTAGAAATTTAAGACATTTCCGATAATTCTCTTGACAATGAAAGGTTTCTGAGCTATAATTCCGTCCACTTATTCAAGTAATGAGTGCAAAAAATGTGTGACCTTTTAGCTCAGTTGGTAGAGCAACTCCCTTTTAAGGAGTGGGCCCATGGTTCGAATCCATGAAGGGTCACCACTATTATTTTTTAGGTGCGGTGGTAGTTCAGTTGGTTAGAATACCTGCCTGTCACGCAGGGGGTCGCGAGTTCGAGTCTCGTCCACCGCGCCATTAATTTTGAAGTTGACTTCAGCAGTCGGTTCATGAAACTAAGTTTTATTTTATGACCTTTTAGCTCAGTTGGTAGAGCAACTCCCTTTTAAGGAGTGGGCCCATGGTTCGAATCCATGAAGGGTCACCACTATATACAAATGTCTGGTCGCTTAGCTCAGTTGGTAGAGCGCTACCCTTACAAGGTAGATGTCACAAGTTCGAGTCTTGTAGCGACCACCATTAACCATATGTTAAGGGCTTATTATGACCCTTTCATCTAGTGGCCAAGGATATTACGTTTTCAACGTAAAAACAAAGGTTCAAATCCTTTAAGGGTCGCCATTTTTTTTAAACATACGGTCGCTTAGCTCAGTTGGTAGAGCGCTACCCTTACAAGGTAGATGTCACAAGTTCGAGTCTTGTAGCGACCACCATGTACATTTAAGTTATTTCTTGTACAATATTTTTCAACCATTTATTTGGTCTTAGGTGCGGTGGTAGTTCAGTTGGTTAGAATACCTGCCTGTCACGCAGGGGGTCGCGAGTTCGAGTCTCGTCCACCGCGCCATTTCATTAATAAAATCACTTACTTTTTTCTTTTAATACGCACAAAACATACAGATACCTTCTCTATTGTAAGCTTTGTCTTGTGGTTTATATTTTTAAAACTGTAGAGAAAGAATGAGAGAAAATTAGACTATTCTCTCTGAAGATACATTCCCACACATCGTATGGGAACAAGAAGACTTTTTAAAATGACAAACGATTTACAGCTCTGATCACTTCGTTGTAATTAGGTTCTTCTGTGATCTCTTTGACCACTTCTCTATAAGCTATTTTACCATTGGTATCTACTACATATATTGTCCGTGCAAAAAAACCTTCTAAAAATACAGGAGCAGAGATTGTTGAACCATATCTAAGAACATTATTGGCATCTTTATAATCAGACACGGTCAAGACATTTTTTATTTTATTGTCACGACAAAATCTTCCAATCGAAAACGGTAGATCTTTTGATACCACTGTTACAATTACATTTTTCATTTTACTTATTTTTTGATTAAATGCCATAGTTTCTAATTTACAGGTACTGGTATCGAAGGATGGGATAAATGCTATGACTTGAACTTTGTCTTTTTTCCCTCCGACTACTACTTCAGTAAAATCTTTAGTCACTGCCATGAATGAAGGTGCATCCATACCTACTTTTAAACCCTTACTATTCAAAGTGACCTCTTCACCCTTAAAAGAAACGGTTGTTGCCCACATAAACGATGTCAATAATACAAGTGACAATATTTTCTTCATAATCATACCTTTAAATAAACCTTATTTATAAGTATAACATATATGGCCTATTTTTGCCATTGACTTTATCTTAGTTGTGTAGATTGCACCAACATGGTATCCACCTAAAGCAGATGGGTATAATTTATCCAAGATTTCTTTCGGCAAAAAGAATAAAGGATAAAAACCATGTTGGCAAGTAACATTTTAACATACAAAGACTTCCTCAAAGACTCAGCAGAACCTTTGGAGATCAGAAAGGCAATGGTACGCAGATATCAGGAACTAAGATCCATTTCTGCAGTAGCTTCAGAGTTTAATACCACACGTAAGACCGTACGCAAATGGGTGGGTAGGTTTCAGGGGCATATATCTTCCTTAAAGAATAGATCCAAAGCACCCAAGAGTCCTCATCTACAGATCACAGATGAGACCAGAGCACTTATCATTAAGTTTCGCAAAGAGCATCCCAGTATGGGATACAGTTATGTGATCTCATATCTCAATAAAGAAAAATGTTCAGAAATACCTTCTGCCGCAACGATCTATGCGATCTGGAAGAAGAACAAGTTATTAAAGCTTCATTATAAAAAAAGTGAAAAGAAGAAAGACTGTAGAGCGATCAAGCAGAAGTACTTAGCCTTTGAGAAGATACAGATAGATGTCAAAGAGTTAAGAGATATACCAAACTATTTAGATCAGTCATTAGCATTACAACATAAAAAGGGACTTGTAAAGCCCGGACTTCCTATGTACCAATATACTGCCAGAGATCTAAAGACAGGTGCATTGTTCATCTCACTAGCACACGAACATACCAGACATAACTCTTCTATCTTTGTGGATATGCTACTCTCACATCTGAAACGCTTTGATGTTGTACCTAGAATTATACAGACAGACAATGGCAGTGAATTTGTCAATACACGCAATACAATGGATGAAACTATTTTTAAAGAAGTGATACATCGTAATGGCATTACAAAACATATCACCATTCCTCCTGGTGCAAAGACCTGGCAGAGTGAAGTCGAGACTTCTCATTGGATCATAGAGAAAGAATTCTATGATTATGTGAATGCACCTAATATTGGTAATTTACTCAAAAAATACAGAGCCTACCAATGGGGATTTAACACAAGAAGAAAAAATGGGTATAGAGGCAATATTACGCCTCTTGAATCTTTACGAAAAGAGCATAATCAGAACTATGCTAAACTATCTAAAGAAATATTGGATTTCCCCTCTTGCGTTCTTGATAAAAAGTACAATCAGTTTATGAAGGGTGGGTACCATGTTGGTTTAGTGACCATACTAATTATAATATTCACACGTAATATTCATGTCATATCTGTATAGTTATTCCGAACATCCGTTTAGATTCAAATTTCAAAACCTTATAATCTAACATATTTTATAACGTTATTCGCTGTAGCGACGTTTGCAGCCCATAAATATGTACCCTCCCATAGAAAACGTTATAAAATGTTCTATATAGGAGGTTTTATAATGAAAACTATCAAAGAAAACATAAACTTCATAGAGTTCAAAAAGTTAATGACTTATATCAGGGAAAGATAGGATCATTTAAAATATCTATTTTATTACCTTTAGGTGAACTAAGATATATTTATATATTTGCTTTTACATCTTCAAGAAGATAAGCTTTTAGATTTTCGTACTCGGTTATATCCATCCTGGGCTTTTCAATCCCTTCAATATCATAGGGATCCTCTTTTTTTGCCTCTATAAGTTGTAAAATGTGCAGTGGCAGATATGTGATACGATAGTGCATGATTATATCAATCATCTCTTTGGCTGTAAAGTTTTGATTTTTCAATAGATAGACTATATCGTAGAGATCTCTAATTTTGTTTCTATCAAGTAATAAAAGAGATTTGAGAGTAAAAATACTCTTGATCGATGCAATTCGCAGATGTCCATAAGCTTCACTTTGATTATTTTGAAGTATTTCACGCTCATAAATGTTACTTGAAGGATTAATGACAAAATCAACTTTTATACCATCTATAATATAACGTTGTATTACCTCGTTGATATCTCCACCTTCATTAATGGCTGTATCTATAGTAGTTTGGTCAAACTCCAAAGGAATGACCTCTTCAAAAATATCCAAAAAATCAAGCTTGGGCAATAATTCAGAAAATGGAAAACAGATATCCAAATCAAAGCTTTCTCGATGAGAAAGATGATAGGCTAAAGCAGTACCACCGATTAAAATAGCTTTGTGTTCTGAAAAAAGTGGTATCTTTTTAAATTTATCGAGAAGGGCTTGTGTTTCGGGATTGATCATGCAGAAGCCAATGAGGTTTGTATGTGATCTGTAACGCGTTGGATCAATGTATCAGAAACAATTTGTTTATGTCGCTCAAGTGAATGTAAGACCATGTCTTCACCAAAAAATTCAACCAGTTTATCAATAACGAAATCATTGTAGGCTCTTTTGAGTGTAGAGACAATGAAAATATCGCTTGGTACTTCTTTGTTAAGATCATTGTTCCAAAAAATTGCCCTTTTCATTCCTATGTCAATCAACGTTTGTGCAGTAGTGGTCTTGGGAGAGGGGATACTTTTTAGAATCACCATGGCATAGGCAGGTACATTACCAGATTTTTTCCAGCCCGCTACTGTATAGTAGGGGATTTTTGCATATTTTGAGAAAACCTTTTTAGTGATACCTTTTGCAGTAAGCATCTTTTCAAACAGTTCGTGTTCTATCTTCATGGGCTCTCCTTTATCTTTACAGTTGTCATTTTAACCAATTTTTAATTATTTGTCAAAATGACAACTATTTGGCGCGTAAAGCAAATTTACATGATACGTAATAGCAATTTTTTACTATTCAATAATAATCAAATCATCAAAAATATTATTCATAATATACTAATCAAACAAGAGCCTTAAGTAACTATTCTCATACATACTTCTATTAACACTTAAAATTTATATTTTATTCATAACATATTGTGCTATATGGAAGGTTTGATAATGAAAAGTATCTTTCATGGTTTATTGTTTTTAAAAGTTAAGCTAATAAAAAAACAGAGAAACTTTTAGTAAAAAAGTGTCACCAAAGGTGTCACTAGTATATGGATATGTATCGTAAATAAGGGAGTAGGGCATAACTTATCGTTGCACCTGTTGTTATGGGGAGTATTAGCCCCTAAATTACATACTTTTAATTTATATAATTCCATTTATCTTGGCAGAATAAAAACCTTATAAAGTTCTATAAGGGATTACCGTAGAGTGCCTTTAAAAAATAACTTATTACCTATTAGTTTTTAGGTAGTGCGTGTTATATTGATTCTGAAACGTTTTTGATTTAGGATAAAATGACCCATGAAAAAAATTATACTTATTCTGTTTTTATTTAATCTAATAACTGCCAATGCCAATTCTAATACTATTCTTTTCTTGGGTGATTCGTTAACTGAAGGACTTGGGGTTAGTAAAGAAGATGCATTCCCCAAACTAGTTGAGAATTTAATTCAAACTGAACTTCATAAAAGTATTATCGTTATAAATGGTGGTGTAAGTGGCTCTACAACCAGTGATGGTCTTGCTCGTCTTAAATGGTATATGAAAAAAAAACCATATTTAGTTTTTTTAGCTCTTGGTGTCAATGATGGTCTAAGAGGTCTAGACCTTGAACAAAGTCAGAAAAATCTTGAAGAGATCATCAAATATGCTCAAAAATACAATGCAAAAGTTTTACTAGCAGGGATGCTCATGCCACCCAATTATGGGCCTGAGTACTCTGCACAGTTTAAAGAAATGTATCAGAAAATAAAAGTTAAATATAAGTTAAAGAGTATGAGCTTTTTACTAGATGGGATTGCTGGTAAAAAAGAATTTAATCAAAGAGATGGAATTCATCCTAATGAAAAAGGTCATAAATATATTGCAAAAAAAGTTTTTGAATTTATCAAGGAAGATCTATAATGCTAGAATTAAAATCACTGAAAAAATCGTACCATCAGGGTTCACAGACCATTGAAATATTTGAGAATTTAAATTTTCACGTGGGAGAAGGTCAAAGAGTAGCGATCATGGGAAAATCTGGTAGCGGTAAATCAACATTGCTTTCACTTATCTCCGGAATAATAAAACCAGACGATGGTGATATTTCTTTAAATTCTGTATCTTATAAAGATCTCCAAGAAAGTGAGCTAAATGATTTCAGAGCTATGAATATTGGATTTATTTTTCAAAATTTTCATTTAGTCTCTTACCTAAATGCTCTTGAAAATGTGATGCTTCCAGCAAAAGTCTGTAATATTTCTAAACCTAGAGAAAAAGCTATCAAACTCTTAGAAAGTGTAGGACTCGATCATCGATTGGACCATCTTCCTTCTCAACTTAGTGGAGGTGAAAAACAACGTGTTGCTATCGCTAGAGCACTTATTCATAATCCTAAAATAATCTTAGCTGATGAACCAAGTGGAAATTTAGATGATGAGACCGGCAATGCAGTGATGGATATACTCTTTGAACTTGTTAAAAAGAACAATACTACTTTGATTCTTGTCACGCACTCTAAAGATGTTGCAAATCGTTGTGAAAAAACGTATAAACTTATTACAGGGAAGTTTAACTCAATGCTAGTCCTAGAACTAGTCTTCAAGGCACTGGCTCGTTCAAAGTCTTTTAGCTTGATATTTATATTAAATTTTAGCTTGGCCATTGCCTCACTTTCGTATTTACAGTTTTTTAAAGGAAGTATGGAAACTTCTCTAGATACTAGAGCAAAGAGCTTACTTGGTTCAGACCTTGTTGTATCTTCTAGGTTTCCTATAACTACTGAACAAGAAGAAGAAATAAAAAATAAACTTCCAGCACTAAAAGGTTATACCCAAGGCATTTCTACTGTCAGTATGATAGCTTCGAAAACAAGGGCTAGGTTAATGGAGGTCGTTAAGATCAACGAAGGCTATCCTTATTATGGAGGATTAGTTTTTAGAGATAAGTCAATTTATCCCAAAAGGAGAGGTCTTACCAAAAGCAAATGAAGTTTGGGTTTACCAGGAAGTTTTAGATCTTCTTGACTTAAAGCACGAAGAACAGATAAAAATTGGTAAAGAAAGCTTTGTCATAAAAAAGATCATAGAAACTGACACATTAAAAACCATAAGTTTTAGTGGCTTCATGCCTAAGATCTACATCAGTGAAGAAGGTTTAGAAAAAACCGAACTTCTACAGTTCGGATCAACGGCTTCTTATACGTTAAACTATCTCTTTAAAGAAAATTTAAACAATGATCAATTAGAGAAAATTGAACGTGGGTTAGAAAAAAGTATTGACCAGAGTATGAGTGTTCTCTCTCCCAATGATGGTACAGATCGATTATTGCGTGTTTTAAACTTTATTACAAATTTCTTGTCTTTAGTTTCACTTGTTTCTTTCTTTCTAGGTCTTGTGGGTCTTATTTATTTGTATTCAGGTTTTTTAAGGAAGCATCAAACGGATATCATAGTTTTAAGCGACATGGGATTGAGTAAAAGAAATCTAGCTATTACATACCTTTTGCATTTATTTGTACTGATCACAATTTCAAGTATTATTGTTTTTTCACTTATAATCATATCTGTTCAGTTTTTAGGTCCTCTAATTCAAAAACTTGTTGATTTTGATTTTGATTTTTCATTGGATTATTTCTTTTTATTGAAATCTTCATTGATACTTTTAACCCTTAGTTTAAGTATAGGACTCCCTTTGATCTTGCCATTACTCCAAAGGGAAAAACAACATTTCTCTAAGGTGCTATTGGGCTTTATTCCTTTTCTTGCACTACTGTTGCTTTTGTCTCACTTTGTTTCACCTGCTAAAAACGTAGGTTTTTCCTTTGCAGTCGTAATGTTAATACTGATCATTTTATTTTTTGCCATTGGTTCTATCATTTTAAAGAGATTAGATTTTTCAGGACATTTAGAAAATTTATCTTTATCTTTGGCCCTTAAAAATATTACAAGGCAAAAGAAAACATCTTTGACCTTATTTACGGCCATACTTTTGTGTACGACTTTCTTTAGTCTTATTCCACAAATTGGATCATCACTATCAAATGCCTTAACTCTAAGTGTTGATGAAAGACCTCGATTCTTTGTCATTGATGCAAAAGAAGAGCAAATTAAAGATCTTGCAGCTCAAGTTAATACTTTGGGTGGACGATTAGAAAATATTTCACCCATGATACGAGGGCGGATAGTAAAAGTAAATGATGTTGATTTTATAGATCACTCTAAAAATTATGGTAGATGAAAGACTTAAAAACAGTACAGTCAATCTCTCATATAGAACGAAGATAAAGAAGAGTGAGAAGATCATCGAAGGACGAGAGTTTAGTGGTGGCTACAATTCACAAGATTTTTCTAAACCAATAGAGGTTAGTGTCGAAAAAAGGTATGCAAAGAGCAGAGGAATCAACTTAGGAGATCGTCTTGTCTTTGATGTTTTAGGTCTTGAACTAGAAACTGTTATAGTGAATATAAGGACAGTCGAGTGGACTGAATTTGTACCAAATTTCTTTTTAATTTTACAAGAAGGTGCTCTTGACGATGCACCCAAAACTGTTTTAGGGACAATCTCTTCAGGAGATTACGATGCGCAACAGATGCTACTAAAATTATCTGATCTTTTCCCATCTTTGACTGTTATTGATGTCAAAAATTTATTTGAATCATTTTTAAAATTAGTAAAAAAAGTTACTGCTATAACCGATAATATGAGCCTTTACTCGATCATTGTTGGACTTCTTATGAGTTTTATCATCATTCAATATCAAATGAATTTGCAAAAAAATAATATTTTAAGATTAAAAATGATCGGTGTAAATAATAAAACCATAAGAAATTCTTTTTTAATTGAATTTGGTTTGATCTCTCTAGTTGCAAGTATTTTAGGGATAATTCTAGGTAGTATCGGTTCTTATATTATTAGCACTTTGCTCTTTAATTCCTATTGGGATTTTAGGCCAGATATTCTCTTGCTCTATTTTTTCTTTATACCGATCTTAACACTCTTGATCGTTAGCTTCTTTACTTCAAGAATGATTCACCAAAAAGAGAATGTTCTTTTTGGTGAATAGTTTTATTTAAATATGAATAGCATCTATATATATAAAAACACAAAATTAGAAATTTCATTTATCTATCAACTATCAAGAATAGATGAATATTTATATTGTTTATTTAAAGAATGTAGGGTAAGATAGTCGCTTGACAAGAAAATAAAATTAGTCTATATGTTTGCCTTTATTTTTAGAGGGATTATATTCGAAAGTGGACACTGATTTCTAAGAAGTACTGACTCATACTATCGTATCTAGCTGTATCATACAGTGGGAGGAGAACTTAAAAAATGAAACAATTTTATACAGGAATATTAGTCCTGTTGTCTCTTATGCTATCCACACACTTAGTCCATGCTGATACTGACATCAAAGTTATAGTTTCTCAAGTGAAAAAACAAACTTTCAAAGACCAAGTGGAAGCACTAGGAACCTTGAGTGCTAACGAAAGTGTAGAACTGATGTCAACAGTGACTGAACGTGTTAAAGCCATTTACTTTGACGATGCACAGCGTATAAAAAAAGGCACGCTACTGCTTGAGATGGAGATAGAAGAAGAACTCGCAGCACTGGAGGAGCAAAATGCCATCTTGGAGGAAGCCACAAGACAAGTGAAAAGATTTACACCCTTAATTGCAAATGGGTCTGTTTCAAAAACAAATCTTGATCAATCTAAACTAGAAGTTGCAACAGCCAACGCACGGATCAATGCTATCAAATCACAAATTGATGAACGTCGTATAGTAGCCCCATTTGACGGTCTCATAGGACTTAGGAACATCAGTGTAGGTACTATGCTTAGCTCTGATACTCTTATCGCTACCATTCATGATGATAGTGTAATGAAACTTGATTTTTCGCTTCCTTCACTGTTTCTATCTGTTCTCAACCCTGGCATAAAAATTAAAGCAAAAACTGATGCATTCCCCAAAAAAGTCTTTTATGGAGAAATATTGCATATAGACAATCAAGTAAATCCCATTACACGTACCATCAGTGTAAGAGCCCTTATCGACAATGCTGATCATAGTCTTAAATCTGGGCTTTTAATGCAAGTAACACTAGAGACCAATGTCCGTCAAGCACTGATTATTCCTGAAGAGGCACTCATCCCAAATGGTGACAAAAATTTTGTTCTAGTAGTTATCGAAAAAGAGAAGCTAAAAACGGTAGAAAAGCGTCTGGTTAAAATAGGTGTAAGAGAACCAGGAAAAGTAGAGGTGTTATCAGGTCTTTCAACAGAAGATTTAGTTCTCATACACGGGACTATGAAAGCAAGACCTGGAAAACCTATCCTGATACAAGCGATAAAAAAAGGGGATGAATCACTTATCGAATTGATGGAAAAGAAAAGCCTATGATATTATCTGATATCTCTATTAAACGTCCTGTTTTTGCCTCTGTTATTTCGCTGTTATTCATCGCTTTTGGACTTGTCTCTTTTGACCGTCTGTCACTTCGAGAGTATCCCGATATTGATCCACCTGTGGTCACGGTTGAAGTCACTTATCCTGGTGCACCTGCGAATATCGTTGAAACTCGGATTACTGAACTGGTTGAAAAACGTATCGCAGGTATTGAAGGCATAGACTTCATTGAATCTTCTTCTAATGATGGTGAGTCAAAAGTGACGATAGAGTTTTCTCTCAAGCGTGATATTGATGCAGCAGCCAATGATGTACGTGATCGTATCGCTGGAATACAAGGAGACCTGCCTGTAGAGGCAGATCCTCCAGAAGTGCAAAAAGTAGACAGTAATGATGATGTGATCATTTGGCAAAACCTTGCTAGTACAAAGATGAGCGTTCCCGAGCTTACTGACTATGCAAGGCGCTATCTTGTGGACCAATACTCCACTCTTGGTGGTGTGGCGAGAGTCAGAGTAGGGGGTGGGCTTAGCTATGCTATGCGTATTTGGCTTGATCGTAAAAAACTTGCCGCTAGAAATCTCAGTGTCTCAGACGTGGAATCAGCACTCAAAGCTGAAAACATAGAGCTGCCTGCTGGAAGACTAGAGTCAGATACACGTCTCTTTCAGGCACGGATAGACAGAAACTTCAAAAAACCAGAAGATTTTAATAGGCTGGTTTTACAAGAGGGACCAGATGGTTATCTTGTACGCCTTGAAGATGTTGCCCGTGTGGAGCTTGGTGTAGAAGAAGATCGTACCTTTTTTCGCGGTAATGGCATTTCGATGGTAGGTATAGGTACTATCAAACAATCCACTGCAAATACCATCGAAGTAGCAAGAAATGTTAAAGCCCTGACAGCAAAACTCAACAAATCCCTACCTGAGGGTGTGTCAATAGAACAAAGCTATGACAGTTCTATTTTTATCGAAGCCTCGATCAAAGAAGTCTATATGACACTCTTTATCGCTATCGCTTGTGTCATCTTAGTTATTTATCTCTTTTTAGGAAGTATTCGAGCCACATTAGTACCTGCCGTTGCAGTTCCTGTGTCTATCGTGGCAACCTTTATGCTCATCTATGCCTTTGGTTTTTCTATCAACCTTTTGACACTGTTAGCGCTAGTACTTGCAATCGGTCTAGTAGTGGATGATGCGATTGTCATGCTGGAAAATATCGTACGTCGTATGAAAGAGTATGGTGAAACTCCACTTGTAGCATCGTACCGTGGTGCTAGAGAAGTGGGCTTTGCAGTGATTGCAACGACCCTCGTACTTATCGCGGTATTTGTACCTATTACCTTTTTAGAAGGTGACATTGGTAGGTTGTTTACGGAGTTTGCCCTCACCATCTCAGCAGCAGTTGCTTTCTCATCCCTTATCGCGCTTACCCTTTCACCTGTTATTGCTTCAAAATTCCTCTCTGCGAAAACCTCAAAACCAAATGCTCTGATACGTTCTATGGATAGTTTTTTAAAATACTTACGTAACATGTATTTAAAACTTCTAAACATAATGCTCAAATTACCACTACTTGCCAGTTTGCTGTTTTTTATTTTGTTGGGGGTTACCACTTGGGTATATCCTCATGTGAAACAAGAGTTTATACCCAAAGAAGATAGAGGTGCTTTTTTTGTCATGGTCAATGGCCCTGAAGGGGCAACATACAAATACATGGAAGAGTATATGACGGAAATAGAACGGCGTTTAATGGCTTATGTAGAAGAGAATCAAGTCAGTCGTCTTTTAGTTCGAACACCCCGTGGTTTTGACACATTGTCTAACTTTAATGACGGAATGGCAATCGTTCTACTTAATGATTGGTCTAAGCGTAGACCTGCCACGAAAATCATGGCTGAGATTCGTCAAAAACTTTCAGATTTACCAGGTGTACGTGTATTTACTATCATGCGACAAGGATTGGGAGGGAAAGCTGAAAAACCAGTCCAATTTGTTTTGGGTGGGTCAACCTATGAAGAACTTGCCCAGTGGAGAGATATACTTTTTGAAAAAATAGCTGAAAATAACCCTGGACTTATAGGACTTGATAGCAGTTATAAAGAGACACGTCCGCAAATTGATTTTGAGATCAATTATGATCGGGCAGCCGAACTTGGTGTATCAATTAAAGAAATCGGTAGAACACTTGAAACCATGATGGGTGGACGAAGAGTAACAACCTTTTTGGATAGAGGTGAGGAGTATGATGTTATTGTGGAAGGTGAAAGAACACTACAACGCACTTTCAACCAAGTAAAAAACATCTATGTTAGATCTGATCGTACTGGATCCATGATACCGCTGTCAAATCTTGTTACCATTAAAGAATATGGTGCGGCCAAGACACTCACGCGCTATAATCGTATACGAGCTATCACCCTAGAATCCAATCTCAAAGAGGGATATAGGTTAGATGAAGCATTGACCTATCTTAATGGCATGGTGAAAACACATCTGCCTGAAATCGCTATAGTTGACTACAAAGGACAAAGCCGTGACTTTATCAAATCAGACTCGTCCATTGTATTTGTATTTGCTTTAGGACTTCTCGTTGTATTTTTAGTTCTTGCTGCACAGTTTGAAAGTTATATACACCCCTTTATCATTATGTTAACAGTACCTCTGGCCATGGGAGGTGGTTTGTTAGGACTTTATCTCACTGATAGTTCACTTAATATTTATTCACAGATCGCACTTATTATACTTGTTGGTTTGTCTGCAAAAAATGGTATCTTAATTGTCGAATTTGCGAACCAACTCCGTGATAGAGGGGTGGAATTTTCACAAGCGTTGATACAGGCGGCTGAAATACGATTTCGTCCCATTCTCATGACAGGGCTTACAACCATCGCAGGGGCAATTCCTCTGATTATTTCAAGTGGTGCAGGATCTGAAACACGTTTTGTGATTGGGGTTGTCATTTTAAACGGTGTTTTCGCCGCGACGATCTTCACACTTTTTATCGTGCCTGTAGCCTATAATCTATTAGCCCGCTACACTGAATCGCCTGGTGCGGTGGCAGATAAACTCGTTAAAGAAGAGGCGGAGCTGGAAATGACAAAGAGTGTTAAACTATGAAAATATTCAACGATTATTAAAAATTGACCCCAAATGTGTCACTAACATATGGATAAATATAGTAAATAAGGGAATAGGGCATAACTTATCGTTTTACTCTTTAGAAAATAAATCCGGATTCGATAGCTAAGAAGTTTAATGAAGTGCAAAGCTGTTTGAAACAATAAATGGAGAAAATATAATAGCACTTTAAATAAAAACAATAAAAATCTTATAAAATAATAGATGTTACAGTACAATAAGAGTAAAACCATTACTGTAAATTAAAAAAAGGAATTAAAAATTGAAGAGGATCGTAATAAAAGTAGGGAGTAGCGTCTTGACGGAGACAACAACTATAGCCAAAGAGAGGATGTTAAATCTAGCTTCTTTAATTGCTGAAGCTAGAAAAAAATATGAAGTCATTCTTGTAACATCAGGAGCAGTCGCTGCAGGATATACGGCAGTTAAGTTAAACAGAAGTGTTCCTACAAGTAAAAAAGTTTTAGCTTCTGTAGGACAGCCTATCCTCATGAGTTCTTATAAAAATAAGTTTGATATTTATGATGTTCCTATTTCTCAAATACTTTTAACTGAAGAAGATTTTGACTCAAGAGTACATACAAAAATCTTTCAAGATATTATAAATAGAACATTAAGAAATGATATTTTGCCTATCGTAAATGAAAATGATATATCAACCACTCCAGATCAACTCTTTGGAGATAATGACCAACTTTCTGCCCATATTACCTATTATACGAATGCCGAACTGCTTGTGATCTTAAGTGATATTGATGGATATTATGATGCTAACCCTAAAGATGATCCCAATGCGAAAATCAGAAAAATTGTCACCGAAATAAAAGCAGAAGAGCTAGAACAGGAAGTTACTCCAAACTCACAATTCGCAACAGGCGGCATAGTGACTAAACTCAAAGCAGCTGACTATATCATGAGTAAACACAGAGAGATGTTTTTATGCAATGGTTATGACCTGACATCTGCTAGAGAGTTTTTAATAGAGGGTGTGCATAATAATGGTACGCTATTTACAACGCAAAAAGACAAGAAGAAAGAGAAGTAATGAAGTTGACATTTATTGGTAATGGTAATATGGCTCAAGCACTTATTAGGGGATTAGTCGAAAAGTATGAGATAGAAGTATTTGGAAGAAATAAAAAATCTTTACAAGCGCTTCAAGAACAGCTTCCTCAAATTTCAACAAAAGTGATAGAAGATAAAGAAGATATATCGGGTAAAAATATTATACTTTGTGTAAAACCGTATTCTCTTCCGGATCTAGCTCCCAAATTGGCGGGGGAAGCAGAAGCCATTTATTCCGTTTTAGCTGGAACATCCTTAGAGAGCTTAAAATCACAATTAAAAGCAAAAAAATACATAAGAACGATGCCAAATTTAGGCGCAAGTCATCTTAAATCTATGACAACAATTACAGGAGATGAAGATCTAAGGGACAGTGCCTTAAGTATTTTTAATCAAATAGGCAGAAGTTTATGGCTAAACAGTGAGGACGAGTTAGACATTGCAACAGGAGTTGCAGGCAGCGGACCTGCATACTTGGCTCTGATCGCTGAGAGTTTAGCCGATGGAGCTGTCAATCAAGGACTTAAGCGTACTGATGCAGAGGTACTCGTTCAAGGTTTATTTGAAGGATTTACATCTCTTATAGCAGATGTAAATCCAGCAATTCTTAAAGACGGTGTGATGAGTCCAGGAGGAACAACCGCAGCTGGATATGCTGCGTTAGAGCGTTGTAATGTTCGTCACGGGATGATGGAAGCAGTCAGTGATGCTTATGCAAAAGCCAAAGAGCTGAAACGTAAAAACTAATAACTGAGGAAAGAAAAATGACAAAACTAGATAATATATCGATAATCAAAGAAGCAAATGTATATTTCGATGGGAAAGTGGTAAGTAGAACTATTTTTTTACCCAACGGAGAGAGACAGACATTAGGTGTTATGCAGCCAGGCGAATATACCTTTGACACAAATGAAGCAGAGATCATGGAGATGATGAGTGGAGAATTGGAGATAAGGCTTCCAGGTGAATCAGAATTTAAAAAATTAAATACACCTGAGAGTTTTCATGTCCCAGCTAACTCGTCTTTTGATCTGAAAATAAAAACGGTTACAGATTACTGCTGTAGTTATATTAAGGTATAATAATGGAAGATTTTTTAAAAGAAGCCAAAAGTTCAAGCAGAGTTCTTGCTACAATCAGTGGGCGTGAAAAAAACAGAATACTCAATGAAATGGCTCAGTCACTAAGGGATAACAGTAGTAAGCTGGTAGTACAAAACAAAAAAGACATGGAAGAAGGAAAAAAGAACAATCTCTCTTCCGCACTGATGGATAGACTTTTGTTAGATGAACGTCGTATCGATGCAATGGCAACAGCCATAGAAGAGATAGCAGCTCTTAAAGACCCTGTAGGCCGTATCTTAGATGGATGGATCACTGAAGATGGATTAAATATGCAAAAGGTTTCTATCCCTATCGGTGTCATAGGGATCATCTACGAATCTCGTCCGAATGTGACTTCAGACACGGCTGCACTTTGTTTTAAAAGTTCCAATGTTTGTGTACTCAAAGGGGGAAAAGAAGCTCAAAACTCCAATGAAGAGATCGCAAAGATACTTCAAGATGTATTAGAAGCAAACAATCTTCCGCGTGCATTGATTTCACTCATACCAGACTCTTCAAGAGCAGGTGTTGATAAACTGATCAAGATGGACAAATATGTTGACCTTATTATCCCAAGAGGTGGGGCAGGACTCATCAAGCATGTCTCTGAAAATGCAACAGTATCTGTGGTTAAACATGATAAAGGGCAATGTCATACGTACATCGACAAAGATGCAAAGCTTGGACAATGCCATAGCCATCGCACTCAATGCAAAAGTACAACGTCCTGGTGTATGTAATGCGATGGAGACACTCTTGGTTGATGCAGCTATAGCAAAGATGCTTTACCTCAACTCAAAGCTGCATTTGATGAATGCACACACCGAGCTCAAAGGTGATAGTAGAACACAAAGTATTATAGAGGTTGCCAACGCAACAGATGAAGATTATGATACTGAATACTTAGCTAATATTTTAAATCTTAAAGTCGTAGATGGTGTTGAAGGTGCGATAGAACATATTGTAAGATTTACTTCAGGGCATTCAGAAGCCATCATCACAGAAAATATCACGACTGCAGAACTATTTTTAAATGCTATAGATGCTGCAGCAGTGTATGTCAATGCCTCAACACGCTTTACAGATGGAGGAGCATTTGGTTTTGGTGCAGAAGTTGGAATCAGTACCAACAAGCTCCATGCTAGAGGACCGATGGGAATAGAGGGGCTCACTACCTATAAATATAAAATCTACGGTAGTGGACAAATACGCAACTAGCATACTTGTTTTACTGCACTTCTATACGGCCTCTAAGGGGCTGTAGCTAACGTAAAAATTAATTTAAGCTCTCAACAGTTTTATAGAAATGAGTCATGGAGAGCAGAAATAATGTACAAATATATCATTACTTTATGCTTCTTTTAGATTTATAGCCCAGCATTTGCATCCAGTACTCCGGATAGATGTGTTTTGATAGTAATGTCTTTATCATTCACTATAACCTCTTCTACAGTTGCCTCATTTAAATGTCCAGAGACATTAAGATCTCCTTGTGAGACCTCACTTAATGCTTTGTTTGCTTTTTTGATACCTTCATCAATTTTGTCCCCATAATCATATTTTACAAGGCTTTCAAGATAAGATTGTATTGGCGCCAATTCCGAAGCATCAATTAATAGATCAAAAAGATCACTGTTTGTTATTGAATCATATTGGAGGTCATCAAAAATCAGTGTTCTGGACTCTCGATCGATTATTGGTAAAGCTGTAAAGGATATCTCTCCATCGATATCAAACCAATTATACTTATCAATAGATCTTAACCATTCATCTCTGTTATCGTAACTTACGTGGGCAGATATACGTAAACGTCCATCATTACTTTTCCCTATCTTGGGATTAGATATCTTCAGGATGCCTGGTATTACACTTTTGACCATATCAATGGTATATGCATCTGAATATTTTTTGTTTGATCTGGCTAATAACTCTTTATAGGTAATTTTTACAGGAAGATGGAAATTAAATTTTCCTTGCCGGTAACAGATCGTTTCAAGGTCTGAAATCTGTGTCTTATTTTGATCTACTGGAGGTTTTCCCAAAAGAATCTGAGTTTTACCTCTTGCACTTATGGTACTACGAAGAACATGGTCTACAATATCAATTTGTGAACATGAAGCAACTTTTGGTTGAAATAAAAGATAGGTATCCGCATCATCATCAATTTTTAATGGCTCTTGGATATCCTCCCATTGTTCTTCCATTCTTCCTTTAATGTCAAGTTTTCCTAGAAGTTCTGGTACGTCTTTTGCAAATTGATCCATTCTTTTCTTGAGTTTTGGCTCTATCACTTTTTTAATATCTATGTTGAATAGATCAAACAGTTTTAATTTGGGGCTGTTGGACCACTTAAAATCATGGGCTATGTCAACGGAAAGAGTCCAATCCTCGTTGATATGCAGTTTCGCATCTAGATACAAGACTGCAGAAGCTCTTGCAGTTCCATAGATGTATCCATCTGCAGATGCTTTTGCTCTTACTGGAAATGCAAACTTAAGTGTTGGGCCTTCGCCAGTGAGTAAGATACGTCCGTTTCTTTTTACCCAACCTGTGACATCACATTTTACTTTTGGCACTGTTCTAAAGTCTCTTGTCCAATCACTGCAGGAGACTTTCAAACCTTTTATTCTACATTTTGGAATGAAAGGTACCTTTATGTCTTGCGGTCTAATACATTCTTTGCCACGCTCATCTAAAACAGCTATATCATGCGGAACATACTTATTTAAGTATTCTTCCAAAACACTAAGATCCGCTTGTATAGGGAGAGTAATGATAGACTCTTCTGATATTTTTTTGTTCGCAATAGCGTTACTTGGATAAATAAAAATAAGAAATAGTAAAATGTAGATAAAATGATTTGTACTTATAAGGTGTTTGTATTTTAACATAGGACTCTCTTAAACTTGTTGCTTTATTCTATTTTAGCGTAAAATACTAAGTATTAGTGTTAATGTATACTTATGAGACATACTTCTTCGAATTTCATATTTAGCACTTAACTCTATTTTGATATAATCATTAAAAAAAAGAGATAGAGAGATAGTTAATGAAAATTCTTCTAGTATTATTTACACCATTATTTATATTTGCAAAGGTACATTATGCAAAAGTCGAACCTTATGAATCTGTGGTTCTAAAGTCAGCAGTGAGTGCTTTAGTTATAGATGTTGATCTTGATGCTGAAGGGATGATGGTTGAAGGAAAACGAGTTGTATATTTAGATGACAATTTGGATAAAATTAATTTGAAAATATCAAAAGAAAACCTTCTAATTCTTCATGAAACATTAAAGCGACAAGAGTCATATTTTCAACGTATAGATAAGTTGAAAACAGCATCCACAACCCAAAAAGACAATGCCTTTTACACTTTTTCTACTGCAAAAACACAGTATTTGGATATGAAATATAAGATTGCTCAGCTTGAAGATAGTATTGAAAAAAAATCTATTGTACTTCATGATAAATATTTGAATGAAATTATAGTACGGGAAGGTGATTATGTAGCTCCTGGTTCACCTTTGGCAAGCGTGATAGATGCGAACAGAGCAAAATTGGTACTTTTTTTAGAGCCTGATGAGTTGGAAAATATCGAACAAAAAACAGTGTATCTTAATAGTAAAAAAACAGAGTATAAAGTCGATAAAGTATGGAGAGTCGCAGATGAAAAGTTTATTTCCTCTTATCGTGCAGAGATTTATATTGCTGCACCTGAGGGATCATTTTCCAAACTGATGAAAGTTGAGATAAAATAATGATAACGGCAGGTGAATTAGATTGTTATTATGAAGGTCAAAATGTCTGCAACCTCGGAGTAAAAATTTCCATTGCAAAGAAGAAGGATAGAAGAAGATGAATCTAGAAGAACAAGACAAACAGTATGTACTGCAGACTTATGCACGTGATTATACTAATTTTGTCAAGGGTGTGGGATCTACACTTTATGATGAAAGTGGAAAAGATTTTATAGACTTTGCATCAGGTATCGCTGTAAATTCTATTGGACATGGAAATGAGAAGCTTGTTGCAGCAATTTGCGAACAGGCGAAAAATATCATACATATTTCTAATCTACAAGTCATAGAGCCGCAGGTTAAATTGGCTAAAAAAATGGTAGATTTGAGTGGATATGATATGGGGGTGTTTTTTGCAAATTCAGGTGCAGAAGCCAATGAAGGTGCTATTAAGATAGCACGAAAATATGGAGAAACCAGATTTGAGAATAAACGTTACAAGGTTATCACTTTGGAACACTCATTTCACGGACGTACGATCACCACTGTGAAAGCGACTGGACAAGAGAGTTTTCATACCCCAAACTTCTCTCCATATCCGGCTGGGTTTTCATATGAAAAATCTATAGCGGATGTCTATAAAGCCATAGATGATGAGACGGTCGCTGTGCTCATTGAATTAGTACAAGGTGAGGGTGGTGTTCAGCCTTTTGAGAAAGAAGAGATACAAAAACTGGCATCACATCTTAAATCTGAAGGTATTTTACTTATTGTTGATGAGGTGCAAACGGGTGTATACCGTACAGGTGAATTTCTAGCTTCAAATTTGTATGAGATCGAACCGGATATTATTACACTTGCAAAAGGATTAGGTGGTGGAGTGCCTATAGGTGCAGTAATGACTAAACATAAAGATATCTTGGTTGCAGGTGATCATGGAAGTACTTTTGGAGGTAATTATTTGAGTACAGCTGCAGGAATCGCTGTTTTGGATGTATTACACCCTTTATATGATGATGGTACTATAGATGAGACGATGGTTTATTTTTCACAAAAATTACAAGACATGGTTGTCAAATATGACAATTTATTTGAAAAAGAAGTGGGTCTTGGACTTATGCGTGGTCTTCGTGCCAAGAGTGCAGATATTCAATCTGCTGTGATTAAAAATGGGATGAAAGAGGGAGTTATTGTACTGAAAGCAGGTCGCAATACAGTTCGTTTTCTACCAAGTCTTACAATCAGTAAAAATGAAATTGATGAAGGGTTTAAACGTTTTGAAAAAGCTATTTCTTCTTTGTAGTTTAATGGTATCATCTGTAATCTATGCAGATGAGTTGGGTGATATACTGTCGGATAATAAAGAGCTTCTCTTTGATTATCAATTTCAAAGCAATGAGCTTGAGAGTGATATACTTTCAAAGAGTTGGATGAATCCTGTAAGATTACAATACAGTAGAGATTACTCTACTCAGATCAAAGATGTAACAAGAGAGACAGGGAGATACTCTGTCATTATAGATCAGCCGATATTTAGATCGGGTGGAATCTATTATGGTATTAAGTATTCTGAAGCATTACGTGATGCGAACAGAGCAGAATTAAAACTTCAGAAACGTACGATGATAGGAGATGCTATTTCTATACTTTTCAACTTGAAAAAGACAAGACTTGAGCAAGAAAAAATGAAGTTTCAGATCAAAAATGACACGATAGACATACGGCAAAAACGTGATAGTTACGAAGCAGGTTTGTTAGATAGCAGTTTCTTGGATCAGGCTATTTTAAAAAAGAGCCAGGATGAAACGGCATTACTTCAAATGGAACTAACACTTATGGAACTTAAACAGCGATTTGCTCTTTTAAGTGATAAGGATCCAAAAAATTTACGTCTTCCAACGTTAAAAATAATGAGTAAGTCAAACTATAGTGCTGAAAACCTGGAATTAAAAAGAGACAGGTTGCGTGCAGAACAGTCAGACTATAATCAAAAAGTGACATGGGCCAAGTATCTTCCTACTTTTTCTCTTCAAGGACAGTATACAAAGTTGGATGGGGACCTTCCATTGTTTAACCCTGTTAATAATAAATTAGACTATTATAATTATGGATTTACTATTTCTATGCCATTGGATATTAACTCTTTTTCTGACATTGAAGCCAGCAAAGTTGAAAAGTTAAAGACAGCAGTTGAGGTCCTTGATAGAAAAGAAACTGTAGAAGAAGAGTATGATTGGATAGAAAACAGTCTGAGTATTTTAGATAAGAAAATAGTTTTAGCTAAAAAAGATGAGAAAGTCTATAAAAGTCTGTTTCGTCTTACTAAAAATCTTGCGCAGGCAGGAGAAAAAACCTCTTTAGATGCAGATATTATGTATAACTCTTTACAGATCAGAAAGATAGATCAAAAAATATACGATATCGATAAGCAAATACAACTGTTGAAACTTTATGTTCGGGTGGAAAATGCGATTTAGTGAATATATGAATGAGTGGCTTTATGGCGAAGAAGGATATTATAAAAAATTTAAAGCCATAGGGAAATCTGGAGATTTTTATACGGCAGTTAGTACAAGCAGTTTTTTTGGAGCAAGTATTGCCAATTATTTTTATTCGCTCTTAAAAGAAGAAAAAGCTGATAGATATGGTTGGCTCATAGAGATAGGGGCACATCAAGGATATCTGCTTTGTGACATGATACAGTGGCTTTATACTTGTGATCCTACTTTAGTCAATACCCTTAAATTTGGTATAGTAGAACGTCAACCTGAGGTTCAAAAGGCACAGTTGGCTTATATTCAAGAACGTTTTGGGGATGATATACAGATCACACACTTTAATGATATTTCAGAAGTGAAAGCAGACTACGCTTTTGTTGTAGCCAATGAAATTTTTGATGCTTTTCCTTGTGAACTTTTAAAAGATGAAAAGATAGCCCTAGTAAAAAACCATGAGATAGAGTGGAAGGATGCATCTAATGAGCTCTTGACTTGGGCCAAGAAACACCACTTGACCCAAGGTGAAATAGCTGTAGGGTATGAAGATTTTGCAGAAGATATGACAAGTGGGATAGAAAAATGTGATTTTGTCTCTTTTGATTATGGTGAAAAGTATGTACGTAATGATTTTTCTATACGTGTTTATAGGTCACATGAGACTTTCCCTTTGTTTGATGAAGGATTAGTACTTGAAGACTCCTATAAAAAAGATGACATTACGTATGATGTAAATTTTGGACATGTGAGTGAAGCATTTAAAGCTGCAGGTTTTGAAGATGATCTCTTATGAGACACAAGCACGTGCACTCATACGTTTTGGACTGATCGATATACTTGAACAGTTTTCAAAGCAAACGACTCAGGCAAGATATCTAAGTGAAGCTGACAAGATTAAAACACTGATATCTCCCACTATGATGGGAGATAGATTTAAGATGGTACACTTTCGAAAGTAAAATGATTATCTTGTCGCTTTAAGCATCTTACATCGTTTGATAGAAGCGGCTTCACTTCCAAACATCGATGCATACTTATCAAACTTTTCCTGTGTGATCATAGCGATACACTGTTCTTTATCCATTATATCTTCGCTGACAATAGCAGTTTGTAGAGGCGATTTGTCTATGGTTCTTTTTTTATCTTCTGGGTACATATAATCTGCATTGAAATTAGTATCATCAATTTTTTTAAGTTTTATTTGTTTTTTGGGAGGAGGTGGCATGTATGTCTGTTTAGCCACATGAACTTTAGTGTTATCTTTATCTGTTACTGTAGGTTGGTCACATCCTACTAAGAGCAAAAGTATAGCGCTAGCGACGATACTATATTTCATATCCACTCCTTCATTCAATAAATACAAAACCTATTGTAATATAATCTACTGAGAAATACAATAATATTGAATGAAATAAAAGAAAGAATAAGTCAGCGTAAAGATGATATTTCTTGTGATATAAATGAGAATTTATTAGCTTATAACCGCAACTGCAATAGCAAACCCGCCATCATGGCTGATGGAGAGCGAACATGCTTCAATACGATGTATCTTTTGTGCTTTGTCACTCAGTGAAAATATTGGTGCTCCACGGGAATCTTTGGCTAATATGATATCGTGAAAAGAGAGTTCTTTACCAATACCACACCCTATAGCTTTTGAAATGGCCTCTTTGGCTGCCCAAAAGCCAGCTAAGGATGCTGTCTTTTGGGCAAGTTTGATCTCTTCTGGATGTAAAAAACGTTGTTTAAATCTCTCACCAAATTGTGTTAATGATTTTTCGATTCTATTGATCTGTACAATATCTGTTCCAATTTTCATACTATTATTATAGCTATTACATCCACTCAACCACTTTAGAAACTTCATCTGCAATAAAACATTTGATATTTGTTTTATCAAGAGGTCTGTTGGGTATCACAGCTTTCTTAAATCCTTGTGTATCTATCTCTTTTAAGCGATGAGAAAGTCCAGAGACTTCACGTATCTCTCCAGTAAGGCTTACCTCACCTAGAAAAAGTGTCTCTGCACTCAGTTCTCTGTCTCTATAGCTACTTAAAATAGCTGCAATGATAGCAAGATCAGCAGAAGGTTCATTGATCTTGATCCCTCCTGAAACATTTATAAATACATCATAGGTACCTAGGGGCAGATCAAGTTTCTTTTCCAGTAGTGCCAAGAGCATACCTAAACGGTTATTATCAAAACCAGTGGAACTTCTTTTTGCATGCCCGTAAGATTCTGAAACCAGGGCCTGTACCTCTACAATGATAGGACGGCTTCCCTCCATAATGACAGTAAGTGCAGATCCGGACTGTAGTTTATCTTTGTTAAAAAACTTTCCTGCCATGGATTTAGCATCGTTCAAACCTTCTTTGTTCATTTCAAAGATGCCTACTTCATTAGTCGCGCCAAAACGGTTTTTAAATCCACGCAACAATCTTAGATCGGAGTTTGTATCACCCTCAAAGTATAATACAGTATCTACCATATGTTCCAGTACTCTTGGACCCGCTATGGATCCATCTTTTGTAATATGGCCAATTATAAAGATAGGGATATGTAAGCTTTTTGCAATACGCATAAGTTCAAAAGTGATGGTTCGTACTTGCGTGACAGAACCAGGTGCAGAGGGTGTTTCTTCAGAGTAGAGTGTTTGTATGGAATCTATAACGATGAGTTCATAGTTTTGATTACCGATTTCTGAGAGAACACTGCTTAGATTTATTTCAGGAAGAAGATAAAGGTTGTTATGGTTCGCTTCTAATCTATTGGCACGTAGCTTTATTTGCCCTGCAGACTCTTCTCCTGAGACATAAAGTACTTTTTTCTTTGCCCGTGCAAGATTACCTGCTATTTTGAGTAAAAGTGTGGATTTTCCTACACCGGGGCTGCCTCCTATAAGTGTCAGTGAACCAGGTACAATACCTCCACCCAGTACGAGATCCAGTTCTCCGCTTCCTGAAGCAAAACGGGTAATATTGTCTTCTTCTATGTCTGTAATAGGTTTTGCTTTGGGTAAGGATGAAGCTGAATTACTGCTCCCTGAAGTTTCTTTTAAAAATTTAATTTGGTCAGAAGTCAGTTCGACCATTGTTTCCCATTGATCACATGAAGTACATTTTCCCATCCATCTGGGAGACTGGAATCCGCATGCCTGACATTCAAATATAGTTTTTTTCTTTGCCATAATAAACCTTTGTTTTATTCTTGTAGCTATTATATTCCTTAACAGTAAGAAAGGTGAAAAATATGTCAAAATGTCATGTTTTTCATTTTTTAACTCTTTTCGTTATAATTTTGCCATATACGAAGGAAACTTAGTGACATTTAATACAATTAAACAACTTTTTCATGGTCTTTATCTGACAAACAGTTTTGGATACAGATTGAGGAAAGTCAAGGACCCAATCGACATAAAAAGATTAAGACTTGCCTATTCAGAGGCACAGCTTGATACCCTACACATTTCAGTTAAGATAGAAAATCCAGAAAAATTACCTCAAGAAGGCCAATATCTTGTAGTCGTTAATCATAGGAGTATTATAGATCCACCACTAGTAGAAGTAGCACTTAAACAGACAAAAATATTTGGTCCATGGATTGCAAAAAAAGAGTTGTATAATTCTTTTTTCTTTGGACTTTTTGTGCGAAATGCAGGGTCGATCCTTCTTGACAGAGAAAAAAGTCAAATGAGTGGTTTTTTTGCCGATACAAAAGAAGCAGTAAAACGCGGAGAATCCATTTTTATCTTTCCTGAGGGTACACGAAATAAAACAGATAAACCTTTGACGACTTTTAAAGAGGGCTCTCGTCTTATTGCTTTAAAAAACCGTTTACCTATATTACCTCTGTATATCGGAACAGATGCAGATAAAGTATTGAAGAATTCGTTAAATGACAGTAAACTTGAACAAGAAGTAACCATTGTCATTGGAGATATTATAGATTATAAAGAGAAAACAAGTCTTGAAACATTGTATCGAAAAATGTTTTCTCTTAATGAAGAGAATGATATTTCTTAAATAAAGATCTCATCGAGGATCGTATTGATATATTGGTTCGCTTTAAAAGTGATAAGGTCTTTTGGCTGTTCACCTGTACCTATATAGAAAATAGGCATTTTTAATTCATCTGCTATACTAAGTACAGAACCACCTTTGGCTGTACCATCAAGTTTTGTAATGATAATGCCATCAATACCAATCATTTCATTAAAGGCTTTTGCCTGATTGATGGAAGAACTGCCTTGAGTACCATCAAGAATAAGTATTTTACGGTGAGGAGCACCTTCCATAGCTTTCCCTGCGATACGGATCATTTTTTTTAATTCTTCACTCAGATTCGTTTGTGTATGAAGTCTTCCTGCCGTATCGATGATGATATTATCAAAATTCTTAGCTTTTGCAGACTCAATAGTATCATAGACAACTGCAGAGGGATCATGTCCCTGTTGTGTAGCAATGATGGGAATATCCAGTTTGTTTGCCCACCTTGTGAGTTGTTCTATTGCAGCAGCACGAAAAGTATCTCCTGCACCAAGTATGACTTTTTTACCTTCTTGTTTATAGCGATATGCCAGTTTAGAGATAGTAGTGGTTTTACCTGCACCATTCACACCTATGATCATTTCTACAAAAGGTTTTATATTACCCTCTTTGAAGTCTGCCTTATATTGAAAAACAGAGATTAGTGAATTGAATGCTTGAATTCTATTGATTTTATCTGGCAATCCATTTAAAAGCTTTTCTACAAGTTCATAGTGTACATCTGCTTCAAGTAAGATATCTTCAAATTCGTCTTTAGGAATTACTTTTCGTTTGGTTGGTGCAACATCTTTGATCGCATCATTAGTTTTACCCAATACTTTTTTTAATATATTAAACATACTCTCTTACCTTAATTTTAATTGTTTTTTGGCTTGTTGTATGTCGTATTCTATCATTTCTACAGGTACACTGCCTTCATAGTGTGTAAAATACTCCCCTTTAACATACATCACTGTCAGTGGAATGGAAAAATTATTAGGTAAGTGGAGGGTACTTGCAAGAAGATTTGCAAACATATTATTATGCGTACTGTTAGAGATAAAATAGTTCACCTGATTTTTTGCCATAAATGTTTCCAGTTCAGATTGAACAATAGTGTCATGTGTAAGTATACCTATAACAAATAGATCTGTTTTGTGTATTTTTTGAAGATCATTCAAATAGGGGATCTGTCCAGTACAAGGTGGACACCATGTGGCAAAAATATTTACTATGACGATAGGTCGTGTATTGTTCTGTAAAATTAATTTTTGATCAGAGATGGTGAGATTGTGACTTTCAGTTTTTGTGTTAATGAGTGTAAATGTATCAGGCTTTATTTGAGGTTGAGATACCTTTATATCAGAAGAAGGTAGCTCTGTCTCAGAATCAAGGACTTCATCTTGTGGTTTTGCTAGTTTGAATCTTTTATCTTCTTGTTTGGCGCTCTCATTGTTTGTGATAATCTCCGTCGTATCTTCTACAGGTATAGGAAGAGTATCAGGTGTTTCATCTTCGAACACTATAAAGATACCAACAATAATAAGTAGAACGAGTAAAAGAAGAGCACCTATTTTTTGCACACAGACCCTTTTGGTATAATTAGTTTGGCGATTATAGCTAAAGAGCAATAAATTATAAGATGAATAGTTGGATCAGTATGATAAAAGAGGATAAAAAAAAGCAATTTAGAACGCAGAGCTTAAGTCGATTGAAGAAAGCCTCAGGACTTGGCAGTTATCAAAAAGACAAAAAGATACTGCATGTACTTTATCAATATATTGTAGCTAGCGATGCTGAAAATGTGATGCTTTATGTGCCTTTAAAGACAGAGGTGAATTTAAATCCACTCATACAAAGGTTGCGCAAGGAAAAGAAACTGCTCTATGTACCATTTATGGAAGGTGCAAGTTTTAGATTGGTAAAATATAGACTTCCACTAAAGAAAAAACAGTTTGGGATAAAAGAACCCAATGATTCAAAACAATATAGAATAAAAAATATAGATATAGCTATCGTACCTATCGTGGGAGTAGATATAACACATAGACGTGTTGGATTTGGTAAGGGTATGTATGATAGATTTTATGAAAAACAGAATAAAAATATAAAAAAAACAGTTTTTGTAGCGCGTGAGTTGTGTTACAGCAAAGAGATCATAACTGACGAATATGATATAAAAGCAGACATGATCATCACCGCTTAACAGGTTTTGCTAAAAGTAAAGCTTGAAGTGTTGAGTAGTATATGGACTTGGTCCCTATCTATTAGATATGTAATGACCGAAGGATAACCAATGTTAAGCATAGTAGGAGTTTCCAGTTTAACTGGCATAGCTATAGGATCAGGTATATGTTATATCTGGTTAAAAAATAGTACTAAAAATAGATTTTCATACATAGAAAAAGAAGCAAAGGCAAAAGCAAAAGCCATAGAGAAAGAGACGGATCTTCTACTGAAGTCTGCACATGTAAAGATCAAAGAAAAAGAGTTAGAACAAGAGCGTGAATTTCAAAAACGTGTGAGGAAAGTGGATGAACGTAATCGTACATTAATTTCAAAAACAAAAGAGTTGAGTACAAAAGAAGAGAGCTTAAACCATTTGGAAAAAAGGGTCTTGGAGAAAGAAATACAGTTAGATAAGCTTGAGAAAAAGAAGAAAGATGAAATTGCCAATACGATAGATAAAATGCAAAATATAGCTTCTTTGACAAAAGAGGAAGCAAAGGCATACATTTTAGAAAAAGTAGAAGAGCAGAGTCGTGCAGAAGTTGCAGGCATTGTACGTAAATATGAACAAATGGCTAAAGATGAGGGAGAAAGAAAAGCCAATTATATTTTATCCCAGGCAACTACCCGTTATGCCGGTGATTTTGCAGGAGAGCGTCTTATCAATCTTGTGAACTTGCCAAGTGATGAACACAAGGGGCGCATCATCGGTAAAGAAGGTAGAAACATCAAGACACTTGAAATGCTCTTGGGTGTGGACATTGTTATTGATGAAACACCAGGTGTGATACTTGTAAGCAGTTTCAATCTTTACAGGAGAGCTATTGCAACTAAGGTTATAGAGATACTGGTTGAAGATGGAAGGATACATCCTGGTCGAATAGAAGAAGTACATGCAAAGGTTGAAAAAGAGTTTGAACAAAAAACTTTTGAAGAGGGTGAAAATATACTCATAGAGTTAGGGCTTTTCCCTATGCATGAAGAACTTGTAAGACTTTTGGGACGCCTGAAGTATAGAGCCAGTTATGGACAAAATGCATTGGCACATACATTGGAAGTTGCAAAACTTGCACGTGTCATGGCAGCTGAAATGGGTGGAGATGAAAAACTTGCTCTTCGAGCAGGTCTTTTACATGACATTGGTAAAGCACTGACACAAGACTTAGGTGGTTCACATGTAGATATTGGTGCAGACCTTTGTCGTAAACATGGGGAGCATCATTCCGTCATCAATGCTATTTATGCCCATCATGATCATGAAGAACCAGACTCTGTGGAGAGTGCTGCTGTGTGTGCTGCAGATAAGCTTTCCGCAGCAAGACCTGGTGCAAGAAGAGAAGTACTTGAAAGTTTTACCAAGCGTGTGAAAGAAGTAGAAGATATTGCACTTAGTAGAGAATATGTAACCCAAGCTTACGCGATCAACGCAGGTAGAGAGATACGTGTTTTTGTCAATGCAAATAAGATGAGTGACAATGAAGCAGTACTTTTAAGTAAAGAGATAGCCAAAGAGATAGAAGAAAAAGTGCAGTACCCTGGTGAAATAAAAGTGAATGTAATTCGTGAGACAAGAGCTGTAAATTATGCAAAATAAAATTTTAAAAGCGTTATAATATCAGCCATGATTGATTACATAAAAAAGGATATATAAATGAAAAAATTATTAGTGAGTTTACTATTTTTAGGGTTGGCTTTTCAAGCTTATGCGAAAGATACAATTGTTGTACTTGAAACAAATGTAGGGACAATAGAGTTGAAAATGTATCCTGAAGTGGCACCGCTTGCAGTAGAGAACTTCACAACACATGTTAAAAATGGTTATTATAATGGACTCATTTTTCATAGAGTCATTAAAGGTTTTATGATTCAGGGTGGAGATCCTACAGGTACCGGTAGAGGCGGCGAATCAATCTGGAAAAAAGATTTTAAAGATGAATTTGCACCAAATGTTGTTTTTGACAAGCCATTTTTACTTGCAATGGCAAATAGAGGTCCTAAAACAAATGGAAGTCAATTTTTCATTACACTTGCACCAACAGGTTGGCTAAATGGTAAACATACTATTTTTGGCGAAGTGGTTAAGGGGCAAGAAGTAGCACGTAAGATTGAAAATGTATCGGTTTCCAGTGGTAGCAACAGGCCGTTATTCGATCAAGTCATTAAAAAAGCATATATCAAATAATAAATGAACTTAGATACATTGCGGGATGAGCGTAAAAAATGGCTTACGTGGAAAAATATAGTTCCTTATCAAGAGGCCATTAGAGCGCTTAAAACGTATGAAGATGTACAAGTCAAACTTGGGGATCGGGTTGAAGTTCGAATCCCAAATCTTAGTACTGAAGATGCCCAACAGATAAGAGAGACGGCCCTTCTCATGAAGCCTTGGCGAAAAGGCCCATTTCAAATTAACGACCTTTTTATAGACTCTGAATGGCAAAGTCAGATCAAATATAATCTCCTTGAACCACATTTCAATATTAAGGACAAGATAGTTGGAGACATAGGATGTAATAATGGGTATTACTTGTTTCGAATGTTGTCTCAAACACCTAAAAAACTTATAGGTTTTGACCCATCAGCTATCTATTATTCACAGTTTCAATTTATTAATCATTTTATAAAGTCTGATATTGTGTATGAACTTTTAGGTGTTGAACATGTAGAATTTTATGAACATAAGTTTGATACCCTTTTTTGCTTGGGTGTACTCTATCACAGATCTGATCCTGTTGCAATGTTAAAATCATTGTTTAAAGGGCTTAACAAAGGCGGCGAACTCATATTGGATACCTTTATGATAGATGGTGAAGGTGAGATGTGCTTAACACCTAGAGATCGCTATTCTAAGATACCAAATATTTATTTTGTTCCTACGGTCAATGCTTTGAAAAACTGGTGTTACAGGGCTGGTTTTGAAACAGTCGAAGTATTGGAAACTATGAAAACGGAATCAAATGAACAAAGAAAAACAGGGTGGATAGACACACAAAGTCTTGAAGACTTCCTTGATCCTAATGATGACACCAAGACCATTGAAGGATATCCTGCACCTCAAAAGAGTCTACATAAAAGCCATAAAATCGCCCTAAAGTGGTCTAAAAACCAGAATTCTTAAACTTACTTTTATTTTTAAATAAGGTTGATTTAGCTATAAATACGCTAATAAAAGAGAAAAGTGGACAAAATTTAAGTTTGGACACTTTCCATATGAATGGAAAAGAATGAGAATATTAACTGTAGGTTTCAATGACGAATACGTCAAAGAACTTGAAAAAGAATTAGATAAATACTTTATATGTATTGTTGATAATGCTAAAGATATGTATGATGCGACTAATTTTACAGACTTTAGACATTATGAACTTGTCGTGATCGTAGATGAGGGTGTCAAGTTTTCACTTGAACGTTATGTCAATGAAGTCAAAAAGAAAAAGAGTGAAACAAAGATAATGATTCTTACTAAGAATGTAAGAGCGCAGGCTGGTTTCTTCTCTTTAGGTGTAGATGACGTGATTTATCAGCACTGTGAGTATCCGGATCTTATCGCTGCAAGAGTTTTGGCAAATATGAGACATCTGTTTGGTACACAAGTAAATATCGACAAGCTTGTTATCGATATTGCCAATAAAAAAATAGAGTATGATGAGAAGATCGTTTCTCTTAATGGTAAGACATTTGATATCTTGGCATATCTTGCACTTCGTAAACAACGTGTCTTTTCAAAAGATGAGATCATCAATGCACTTTGGGAAGAACCAGAGTACGTCAGCGATAATACTGTTGAAGTAGCGATTAACCAGATAAGAAAAAGATTGAAGAGTATTTTGGGCTTCCAAGTGATCCATACCGTACGTAGACGTGGATACAAATTCTCTTATTAATACTTTGTGCTAACTGTACTACATCTTTAAAGTAGTACAGTTGTTCACTTACTGATGTAAACTCCTTTACAATAACTCCTAAATATATTGCTATAATTTTTAAAAACTTTGAGGATCTATGATGCAACTTAACACACATTTAAATATCAATACTTCACTTTGTGGAAAAGTCATAAAGCTGGAAGAAAATTATGCTGAGGTTCTACTTCATACTACACAGCAAATGAGCACTGATACACAGGGGTTGGTACACGGTGGGTTTATATTTGGTGCAGCAGATTATGCTGCAATGAGTGCAGTGAATGATCCTTATGTGGTATTAGGTGCATCAAGTTCTAAATTTATAGCCCCTGTAAAATCAGGTGATGCAGTACGATGTAAAGCTACGGTTGTGGCTATAAAAGGTAAGAAAGTTGAGGTAAGTGTAGCAGCTTTTGTTCATGATAAATTAGTGTTTGAAGGTAATTTTACAACATTTGTACTGACTACTCATGTCTTAAGCTAATAGAAGCTTATGCTATACTTCAATTTCTAAATACGATTTAAGGTAAACCATAATGAAAAAATTACTACTCTATGTTTTTTTAGCCCTAGCAATAATTGCTGCAGTCTTGGCTTATATCCTCTATAGTGAAGGTGCATTTGAAACATATGAACCTACGAAAAAAAGTGATATAGAACCTTTTATGAAATGTGAAGCGGGAAAATGTGCTGCAGGAAAATGTGGTGCTGCAGAATAGTAAAGAGACTATAATTAAATAGTTCTCTTTACCTGGTCTATCCAAAAAGGCATGACCCTTTGTTCTGCTTTCAGTGTAGTGCTCATACCATGACCCGGATAAATCGTGTAGTCACCTTCTAAGGTAAGTGCTTTCTCTAAACTTTTTACCATCTTTTCTCCACTTGAGGAAGGGAAGTCCCATCTTCCTATACTTTGTTCAAAGAGGAAGTCTCCACTGAACCAAACATCTTCGATCTCTATAATACTGCATCCTGGTGTATGTCCTGGGAAATGTCGGAATTTTATCTTTACTCCTTCTATCTCCAGTTCCTCATCTCCAATAATGATAAAGTCAGGCTTACTTGGCGGTGTACCTTGCTTTAACGGATCATCGGTAAGCATAAAAACATCACCTTGAGGACAATATATAGGAATGTTTAATCTCTCTTTAACTTCTGCATTTGACCATACATGGTCAAAATGTCCATGAGTATTAAGAATAGCTACGGGATTTGTGACATTGTCAATCACCCATTGGGTTGCACCCATCCCTGGGTCAATGATAAAATCTTTTCCGTCAACAGTCGCAATATAACAGTTTGTCTGGTAAACTCCCATAGGTTGTATTTTGATTTGCATGATATAATTCTCCTATGAATATATTTAGTCTTTTAGAGCGTGCTATTATCAGTGATGATATTCTTGTGAAAGAAGAGTTGACCACCCAATGTTTGGAGTATTGTATCCAAAATGAAATAAGTAGTGATGATGATTTTACACCTCTGTTATTTGCAAAACCGTCATATGCTTCTAAATGTCACATTGTAGATCCAAGAAAATTGCCCACTAGAAAAGATTTTGAAAGTAAGGAAGGCTTGGCCACATTGGTCCATGCCATTGCTCATATCGAATATTCTGCTATTGATTTGGCACTTGATGCAGTGTATCGTTATCCAGAGATGCCTAGTGCGTATAAGATAGATTGGCTAGAAGTAGCCAGTGATGAAATACGTCATTTTAAAATGCTTCAGAGTATTCTGATAGAACTTGGATATGAGTATGGAGATTTTCCTGTTCATTGTGGACTTTTTGATGCTGCAGAGCATACAGCGAAGAATATTCTTGACCGTATGGCCATAATTCCGCGTTACTATGAGGCATCAGGACTTGATGTCAGTCCTCAGATCATTAAAAAATTGGACAACAAACGTAAAAATACTCAGGTGAAAAAACTGATAGATGCACTGCATATCATTTATGATGAAGAGATAGACCATGTACATAAGGGAGATAAATGGTTTAAATATCTTTGTAAAGAAGAAGGAAAACAGGAGGGTACAGAAGAAGAGGTTTATT
This sequence comes from Sulfurovaceae bacterium, assembly GCA_963785375.1. Classification (GTDB taxonomy): domain Bacteria; phylum Campylobacterota; class Campylobacteria; order Campylobacterales; family Sulfurovaceae; genus Sulfurovum. The sequence continues at coordinate 165,383 of CAWAVD010000004.1, read as the reverse complement.
TTGAGATACTTGAACGTTATAAATTACTTTCAAAACACCGTCCTCATGTCAATGTCAAAGCAAGAAAAGAGGCTGGTTTTTCTTGTTTTGAGATAAAAAAACTTGGTGCAAAAGAGTGTTCATGAGACTCTTTCTTGAAGAGATGTTCTTTACACCAAGGTGGTATCATTACCCTTTAATATTGCTTCTGTTTCCTCTTTCTATCACTTACGGGTTTATAATGTCTGTACGTAGAATGTTCACGTCTAAAAAAGAGTTTGGTATCCCCATCATATCCATAGGAAATCTTATCGTTGGGGGAAGTGGGAAAACACCTTTTGTCATAGCTCTTGCAAAACAACTAGAAGGTATATTTATTATCTCTCGGGGCTATGGACGAAAAAGTAAAGGTTTGGTTGAAGTCAGTTTCAAAGGAAAGATACTGGTTGATGTGCAAGAAAGTGGGGATGAGCCTATGCTTATGGCACGGTCTTTATCACATGCTAGTGTTATTGTTAGTGAAGATCGGGAAGTTGCTATAGCATTAGCTAAAGAAAAAGGTGCCAAGTGTATCATCCTGGATGATGGATTTAACCGTGTTGAGATAGAAAAGTTTGAAATTGTACTGGAACCAGAGCAGATCAATAATTATTTGCCTTTCCCAGCCGGGGCATTTAGAGAATTTTGGTTCAATAAAAAGTATGCAGATATTGTGGCTAAAGAGGGGGAATCATTTCATCGACAAGTAGAATTTGAGAATCTGAAACCTAAAATGCTACTCGTAACGGCTATTTCAAATCCGAATAGACTTGATACTTATCTACCAGAAGGTGTAGTGAAAAAAGTCTATCTGGAAGATCATGCTTATTTTGAGGAAGAAAAGTTGAAAATACTTCTATTAAAATATCAGGCTCAGAGTCTCCTTGTAACAGAAAAAGATAGGGTGAAAATGCAAGGCTTTAAGTTACCTATCTCTGAAATGAAGTTAAAATTAGAGATTAAAGAGACCATTTTCACTCAAGTAGATGAATATATAAAGGGATACCCAAAATGAAAAGTAAGATCGATGTAGTAAAAACACTGCTTGAAGCTTTACCGTATATCAAAAAATTTGCTAACGAAAAAATAGTGATCAAGTATGGTGGTTCAGCGCAGACGAGTAATGAGCTTAAAGAACAGTTTGCACAGGATATTGTACTTTTACATTTGGTAGGAATGAAGCCTATTATTGTGCATGGTGGAGGTAAGAGCATTACAGACCTTCTTGCTGATCTGGGAGTAGAGACGAAGTTTGTAGATGGGCAACGTGTGACAACAAAAGAAGTCATGCGTATTGCAGAAATGGTATTGAGTGGAGAGATTAACAAAGAAATTGTATCCTTACTTGATAATCATGGTTCTAAAGCTATTGGAATCTCAGGAAAAGATGGTGGCTTTTTAAAGGGAATTCCCAAAGATTTTAAAAACTTCGGCTACACTGGTATTATAGAGCATGTTAATCCTGAAATAGTAGACAATATTATTGAAGACGGTGCTATCCCTGTTATAGCTCCTATCGCAGGTAGCAGTACTATGGGGCATCCTGGATTTAATATCAATGCTGATCTTGCAGCAAGCAAAATAGCGGTAGCTCTGGAAGCAAGAAAGGTACTTTTTCTGACAGATACGCCAGGTGTGTTAGATAAAGATATGAACCTCATTCCAACCCTAAGTATCGAGAAAACGGAAGCTCTTAAAGCAGACGGAACGATACAGGGAGGTATGGTACCTAAAGTAGATGCCTGTATTGAGGCTTTACGTGGTGGAGTAAAAAAAGCTCACATTATCGATGGACGTGTGGAACACTCTTTACTTCTGGAAATTTTGACAAGTTCAGGTGTAGGAACTTGTATCGAATTATAAAGGTATAAATTATGTTAAAAAAATTATTTATTGTATTTCTCTCCACATTCTTATGTGTTACCGTTGTTGAAGCAAAAATAGCTGAGAAGAAAGAACCAGTTAAAAAAGAAGATGTCTATCATGCTGTATGGAAGAAAACTTATGGTGGTGATGATGGAGATATGGCACACGGCATCGTAGCACTTGGAAATGGTGACAGTGTTTTAGTCGGGACATGTAAATCATTTGGAGCAAAGCGGACAGATATTTGTGTTTCGCGTATGAACGACAAGGGTGAAATGTCCTGGCGTTTAATGCTTGGTGGTGAAAAGGAAGATGATGGTAAGGCTATCATCCGTACAGCTGATGGAAACCTTATGGTATTGGGAAGTACTAAATCATATGCAAAAAATTATGACAGGGATCTTTATGTGGCAAAAATCACTCCTGAGGGTAATTTGATATGGGATCAGAGTTTCGGTGGTGATCGTATTGAATTTGCTGGAGGTATTGCAGAAACAGATGATGGTGGTGCACTTGTGGTGGGGGACACTACTTCATATGGTAAAGGATATAAAGATATCTATATTGCAAAACTTAATGAAAATGGAAAAATGGTTGCATCATATATAGTGGGTGGAAATAAAGAAGATAGTGCACAAGCTTTGACACGTACAAAAGATGGAAATATGGTACTTGTCGGATATCGTGAAAATGGACGTGCTGGAAATACAGATTTCTTTGTCCTAAAAATGGATCAAAATGGAAAGAAAATCTGGTCTCAAACTTATGGAGGAGATCAGTCAGATCGTTTAAATAGTGTCACACCTACAGCAGATGGTGGAATTGTAGCAACTGGTTCAACACGTTCTTATAATAGTGAAAATACAGATATGTCTGTAATGAAATTAAATTCAAATGGTAAGATGCTTTGGCATAAGATCTATGGATTTAAATATTATGAGTATGGTAATGCTGTAGCTACTACACCTGATGGAAATATAATGATCGCTGGAGGAACAAGTACTTTAGGGAAAGGTGATCACAGTGCTTATCTCATAGCACTTGATGACTCTGGAAAGCTTGTTTGGTCTCATGTCTATGGGGATAGAGGAAGAGATACATTGAATGCAATTGCAAGTATAGATAACAGAAGCATGATAGCAGTTGGTGGAAGTGACAGTTACAGTAGATCGACAAAAATCTATATGATGAAGATAGATAAAAAATAGATTTTTGTAAATTTTAAAAATATTTTAGAATTTAAGTTCTTTATATTAGGTAAGTGTGTTATAATTTTTTATACGGTTATACTGTATTGAAAAAGCCAAGTTCATCGCGAGGTGGGTACGGAAAGTTATGGGTCTCACGTAGATCGCCAGACTACCAATAGAGATATAAACTCATCTATCTTTTTAGAAAGTTTCATTTCTTCTATTAACTAAGTATTTTAGTATTCTGTTTACTTCTACAATTTGTATTAGTTGACATTCTTTTCCCTAAAAACATTCTTCTCCTATAATTGTAGGGTAAATAGATACTAGATACTTAAGTTTACTTCATACGAGATTCCCCCTAATTTATTACAACCCTTAGCTTATTTAGCTATAATTATCATTAATATAAACAGTAGGATAATATAGATGCAATTTATTGAGACACGGGGAAATGACGGACAGAAACCTTCGTCTGTACCATTTTCAGAAGCGATACTCAGCCCTAGTGCTAGTTTTGGTGGGCTATATGTACCCAATGAACTTCCAAATTTAGATTCAGAATTTTTAGAGGGACATCTTTCTAGTCATTATAAAACATTGGCATTAGACTTTTTAGAACAATTTGGTATAGATATTGACACAGAAGTATTAGAAGCGGCATTAAAAAGATATGATGCTTTTGATGATCCTTCAAATCCGGTTCCACTTTCTCAAATAGAAGATGACTGTTTTGTTGCAGAACTCTATCATGGGCCGACAAGAGCTTTTAAAGATATGGCACTACAGCCTTTTGGGTATGTGTTAAGTAAGTTGGCACAAAAAAGAGGTGAGCACTACCTTATCATGGCAGCGACAAGTGGAGATACAGGTCCTGCTACATTAGAAACATTTAAAGGTCAAGAAGGTGTTCAGGTAGCATGTCTTTACCCGGATGGTGGTACATCAGATGTTCAAAGACTTCAAATGGTTACAGAAGATGCTTCAAATCTCAAAGTAATTGGTGTTGAAGGTAACTTTGATGATACTCAAAATACACTCAAAGATTTACTTGCTTCTGCAGAATTCAAAGCAGAATTAGATGCTAGAAATATCAAGCTTTCAGCGGCAAATTCTGTAAACTTTGGACGTATTATCTTCCAAATCATTTATCATATCCATTCATACTTAGAGTTGGTACGTCATCATAATATTCAAATGGGTGAAAAGATCTACCTAGTTGTACCTAGTGGGAATTTTGGTAATGCATTGGGTGCTTATTATGCAAAAAAAGCAGGGCTTCCTATTGAGAAGATCCTTATCTCATCAAATATCAATAATATTTTGACAGATTGGATCACTAATGGGGCATATGATCTTACAACGCGCACACTCATACAGACAGAATCACCTGCAATGGATATCTTGAAAAGTTCAAATGTTGAGCGTATCATGTTCGATAAATTTGGTGCAGCACGTACGAAAGAACTTATGGAATCATTAGCAACTGATGGTAAATATCAATTGACTGCCGATGAACTAGCATTATTACGTGAAGATTTTGATGCTTCTTTCTCAGATGATGAAGAATGTGAAACTGTGGTCGGTGAGTATGCTAAAAAAGGGTATATTATGGACCCGCATACTGCTACATGCATAAGGGCCTACAAAACCTTAAGAGAAAAAGACTTGAAAACAGTAGTTTATTCAACAGCTGAATGGACAAAATTCAGTCCGTCTGTTTCAAAATCATTGGGACATGAAGTAAAAGATGATGTAGAAGCATTAAAATGGGTGAGCGAAAATGCAGGTGTCACAGTACCGCCTATGATACATGGTTTATTTGAGAAACCAATTATTCACTCGATCGTTGTTCCAAAAGAATCCATTAAAGGAGAGATGCTAAACTTTTTATAGTTTAGTGCAACGTAATGTCTAGAAATTATTTTACACTTTTATTATTACTATCTTTATGTACGGAAACAGCTACCGCACAATCGATCATAGATTGTAGGGTAGTGACTGGTAATATTACAGAGTGTAACCCTTATGGGTCAAAACTTCTTAGAGCAAAGGAGGTTGTATATGATGTATCTAGACAGAAATTGATCAGAGTAAAAACTTTACCTGTCCCTGAAAAAAAGCGTTTTCTCAAAATAGTTTCCGTAGAGGATATGATAGAGAAATATGTAAAAGTTCAGGACTCTGTACGTTTTAAAGGAAGTGAAACATTTCCTCTAAAATCGTCAGAAGATAAAGTACCTTTAGTTGAAGTCACACTTGATGAAGAGGAACTTACTGACAAAATCCCGCTACAGATAGAAAAAGAATCTTTAGAAGAGGGGAAAATCACTTATGGGGAATACATTGTTGTAAGAGGTGATGCCTTAAGTAAAATAGCAAAGAAATTTGGACTAAAAACAAAAGAACTTGCAAAACTAAATGGTCTTAAGATCAAATCTCCTTTGCTTGTAGGACAAAAACTCACACTTCCTTTTGAACAAAAGATGATTGATGCATTGGCATCTGCTACATATAAAGTAGAGGCTGGAGATACGCTTTTATCTATTGCCAATAAATTTAACCTTGACCCTAAAGCTCTGGTAGAATTTAATGGTATCACAAGTTATACAGCTATACGAACAGGAAATATTATAAAACTTCCACTTCCTTATGTCTTAGCGAAAAAGAAAAAAGCTGAAGCAAGGAAGAAGAGACTTGCAGCACAGAAAAAGAGTGGAAAAGTTGATCTTAGAGGATTTGGTAAAAATCAACTTCGTGTTACAGCCACCGCTTACAGTTCGCATGTAGGACAAACAGATAGTACTCCTTTCCTTGCAGCATGGAATAATCGTCTTCGTCCAGGTATGAAAATTATCGCAGTCTCTAGAGACTTGTTAAGTAAATATGGTATGCGTAATGGAACAAAAGTACGTATAGGTGGGCTTCCTGGTTACTATAGGGTACGTGATAAAATGAATAAACGTTACAAGAAACGTATAGACATTTATACGGGAGTCGACAGAAGAAAAGCATTGCGTTGGGGAAGACGCAGTGTTATGATATATTGGTAACTAGAGAGACTCAAAAATCTCCAAAACCTCCAGATATCTTTCACTTTTCTCTTCATAAATAGTTTCAAGTTTTGATAATTCATCGCTAAGTACAGCAAGACCTTTTTCCTGATAACATTCCGGGTTTTGCAAACATGCATTAAGGGCATCTATCTTTTTTTCCAATGCTTCTATTTCATCAGGTAATGTATCATAATCTTTTTGTTCTTTATAGCTGAGTTTTGTCTGTTTCTTTTCACTTACAGGCACCTCTTTTTTCACAAATGTTTTAACTTCTTTTTCCAGTGCATCAAGCTCTTTTATCTCTTTTTCTATTTCCAGGTACTCAGTATAGGTCTGATAAGACTCTTCAACCAGCACCATTTCCTTTAAAGATAAAGAGCTTAGAAGCTATCTTGTCTATGAAGTATCGGTCATGTGAGACAAAGAGTATGGCCCCAGGAAAATTGATGAGTTTCTCTTCGAGAATATTAATAGTTTGGATGTCTAAGTCATTCGTAGGTTCATCTAAAATGAGACAGTCTACTTTTTTGGCTAAGAGCAATGCCAGGGCCACACGGTTTTTTTCTCCACCTGAGAGCATACCTACTTTTTTGCTAAAAACTCTTTGGGGAAAAGAAAAGATTTTAAGTAGCCATAGACGTGAAAATTTACTCCTTGTACTTCTATATGGTCTCCTCCATCAGGACAAAAGGTTTCAATGAGTGTTTTGTCATTGTCAAGCATCTCTCTGTGTTGGTCAAAATAACCTATGGAAAAGTCACCTTGTTTGATGATACCACTTTGGGGTTTGATACGTCCAAGCATCAGTTTTAAAAGTGTCGATTTACCCGCACCATTGATACCCACAATGGCTATTTTGTCTTTTTGGAGGATACGAGTACTAAAGTTTTCTATCAGTTTTTTACCTGGAACTGAGTAGGAGATATTCTCAAGCTCAAAAAGCATCTTTTTTCGTGAGACACCTTCATCACGGTTAAAATGTTTTTTTTCACGTTCAAGTTCTACCATCATCTTTCGAATGAGGGTTGGATTTTTCTTTGCTTCATCTCGAAGTTCAAAGACACGTTTTTTACGTCCCTGATTACGTTTTTCTCTGGCTTTTACACCTTTTGCCTAACCAATCTTCTTCTTGTTTTAGAAGTCTAAGCAGGTTTTCATGTCCTTTTTGCAGTGCATGCATACGGGCTTCTTTTTGTTCAAGATAGCTCATGTATCCACCTGTATAACTTACAAGTTCCTGGTTATCCACCTCTACAACACGTGTGGCAATGGTATCGATGAAATGTCTGTCATGTGAGATGAAAAGTAGAGTAAAATTCTCTTTGAGAAGCATCTCTTCTAAAAACTCAACCATATAGACATCAAGGTGGTTGGTGGGTTCATCAAGGAGTAGTACATCGGGTTTTTTGAGTATAAGAGAAGCGAGAGCTACACGGCGCTGTTCTCCTCCTGAAAGAGAAACTACAGGACGGTGTTCATAGGCTTTGAGCTGGAACTCTTGCATGACACGTTCTATCTTGTCATCAAGGTTCCATGCATTGTGATGGTCTAGAAAAGAGGAAACTTTTTCGAGTTTTGTGAGCAACTCTTCATTTTCAAAGTCTTCAGCAACTTTAAGTACTAAGCGTATCATACTCATCTTTGGCTTTTTTCAGTTCTGTAAGTTCATTAAATATCGCTTCTCTGACTGAAAGAGCCGGGTCAAAATGAGGTTGTTGTGCAAGCATTTCTATATGTATAGCATTGTTCACTACACTCTTTTCCCTTCTGTAGGTTCTTCTTCACCCATGATGATCTTCATCAGTGTAGATTTTCCACATCCATTTTGCCCGACGATTGTGACACGTTCACCTTCATTAAGATGAAAATCAACCCCATTTAGAAGTACTTTAATGTCATATTGTTTTTTGATGTCAAAGAGATCGATGAGTGCCAAAATGATTCCTTGTTGTATATTGGCGCAATTATAGCAAATAGAGTGGGCTTTAAGGCTTGATTTGGTATATTTCACCATTATATTAGCAAGGAAATTTATGCTAGAAACGATTATTATCTTCTACTCTCTCTATACGTTTATGAAACTTTATATCTCCATTATGCAGATAGGGTATATCAATGAAGAAAAAAGAAAAACACCTGTTTTGATGACAGCAGACAAATATTTGACAGCAGGAAACTATGCCGTAGCAAATGGAAAACTTATCCATTATCACCACTTTTGTAGATTATCTGGTATTTATATGGTGGGTATTTGCAGGTTTTGCCTGGCTTTCATCTATGATTCAAGTAGAAGGAAGTCATCATGCAGGCAGTCGTTTTCCTTTTTGGTTTTATCATTGTGAATTACATTATAGGACTTCCTTTTGAACTCTACCAAAAGTTTAAGATTGATGAAGATTTTGGATTTAATAAGATGACTGCAAAAATGTATGTGATAGATCTGGTAAAATCAAGTCTATTATTTTTTATTTTGGGTGGTACAGTTTTTGCGCTATTGGCTTGGATCATAGACAGTTATGAAACATGGTGGATCTGGGGCTTTGTTGCAATGTTTACCGTAGCAGTATTGGCAAACCTTTTAGCACCGACATTTATGGCATTATTTAATAAGTTCTCTCCACTTGATGAGGGTGAATTGAAAGAAAAAATTACAGCTATGATGAACCAGGCAGGGCTTAAAAGTGACGGTATCTTTGTCATGGATGCAAGTAAGCGTGACAGTCGTCTGAATGCATTTTTTGGTGGATTGGGAAAAAGTAAACGCGTTGTACTTTTTGACACACTTTTAGAAAAACTCAATACTAAAGAACTACTTGCTGTTTTGGGACATGAACTAGGACATTTTTCACACGGGGATATTTGGAAAAACATAGGCCTTATGGGGGTATTGTTGTTTATTGCATTTTATCTTTTTGGACACTTGCCCGATGCACTATTTACCCAGATGGGTGTGGTTCCTGAAGCTGGGGTACAGATAGCTATGTTGATGTTGTTGTTGCCACTTTTAAGTTTTGTCTTTACGCCATTTATGTCATATGTAAGCCGTCATAATGAGTATGCTGCAGATGAATTTGGCTCTCAAATGGGTGGTAAGGAAAACCTTGGTATCGGCACTGATGAAACTTGGTTACAGAGAACAAATCATTTCCAAAGTCACATCCTTTGGTGATCTTCTTTTATTATACTCATCCGCCAGTTCTTAGAGAGACTTAAAGAGTTAGGTTTTGATGCATCCAATACTGTAGTGGATGAAGAAGAACATTGCCTCAAGATGGCATCTTTACATATATGGATAGAAATGATCATTAAAGAGGCTCTAGCTTGGGCGAGAGAACAACTTCAAGAGGCTTGTGAACGTCCTGCTTTTGAAGCTGAATTGTTCCTGGCTTATCATCTTGGAAAAGATCGTACCTATTTACTTATACATGATATGGATACCTTTGATCATGTAGCGGAATTTAAAAAACTTATTGAGAGAAGAGCTGTCCATGAACCATACGAATATATTGTAGGATCAGCCAGTTTTTATGATATTCATCTAGAAGTGGAAAAAGGTGTGCTCATACCCCGGCCTGAGACAGAGATACTTATAGACCTGGTAGCTGAAATTATTGAAAAAGAAAATATTACTGAGATTGCTGAGATAGGTGTAGGATCAGGTGCTATCTCTATAGTCTTGGCACGCAAATTTCCTCAGCTTCATATCATCGCGACAGATATTTGTGATACGCCTCTTAAAGTGGCAGGAAAAAATATCAAAACATTTGGTCTGAGTAAACAGATAGAACTTCGAAAGTCCAATCTTATTAGATGATGTAAGGGAAGAGTTGGACTTGGTGGTTTCCAATCCTCCTTACATTGCAGAAGATTTTTTACTTGAATCGAATGTGATTGACTATGAACCCAAGAAGCACTTTTTGGTGGAAGAGTAGGAGATGAATTACTTAAACAGATTATCTTGGATGTTAAAGCATAAAGGTGTGAAGTATCTTGCCTGTGAAATGGGTTATGATCAAAAAGAACCACTGCAAGACTTTGTTAACGAAATCGGTGTAGAATACATAAAATTTTATAAAGATCTAGCAGGGTTTGACCGTGGATTTGTCATTAAATTTAATGAAGGAAAATGAATAATGAATAAATATTTTAGAATGGTGACTATGGCATACCTTATACTCTTGAGTGCGATGCTTGGAGCAGGGCTTTTTGCAGGTATTGTAGTAGCACCTGTCACATTCAATACAGAGCTATGGTTAGGTGCAGATATTTTAACACGTTTCCAAGAAGGTCAGATCATGACAGAGAACTTTTTAAGACTCTCTTATCTGGTTAATATTGTACTTGTTTCTGTAGTTCTGTATGAAGGGTATAAGTTTAAAAAATTTGAGAGAGATACTTTGACGCAAGTAGCAACATTTTTTGTGTTGGCAACAGGATTACTTTTTTCACAGTACTACATTCCAGATATTATTTCTATGCAGGAACAAGGTGTAGAGATGACAAAGTCTGTAGCATTCATCAATACTCATAAAGGAAGTGAAATCAATTTCAAGATCTTTCTCTTTTGCTCTGTTGATATTGATAGTGCAAAATATGCGAAAGGCATGTAAATAGTTTGATGAATGATATTTTAGAACATCCTTTCAAACCCATTGTATTTAAAGATACGGAAACACTGATACTGGGTTCTTTCCCAAGTATCAAGTCATTTGAAAATAATTTCTATTATGCCCATCCTCGTAATCAATTTTGGAAAATTCTTGAAAATGTGACTATCGTATCCTGTAAACAACCGTGATCAGAAAATCTGGTTGCTCAAAGAATGTAAGTTTGGACTTTGGGATATGGTAAAAGTTTGCAGTAGAGAAAATTCTCTTGACAGTTCATTGGAAAATGAAGAAGTCAATGATCTTGCTCACTTTTTTAGAAGAGCATCCAAGTATCACCAAATTGGCTTTTACTGGGAAAAAAGCAGAGGCACTTTTTAAAACACATTTTCCACATCTTACTATAGAGACAGTTTATCTCCCTTCGCCTTCATGCTGCATATGCAAAAATGACTTCTGATGAGAAAGCAGCTCAGTACAAAAAACTTTTAGGATATATATAATGGCAGTTTGGGCTATAGGTGATATACAAGGATGCTATAATTCTTTTATAACGCTATTGGAAAAAATAGACTTTGATGTTACAGAAGACAAACTTTGGATCGCTGGTGATCTGGTCAACAGAGGTGAGGGGTCACTAGAGACATTGGAATATCTTTATAGCATTAGAAAAAATGTTGAGATTGTTCTTGGTAATCATGATATTAGTCTTATAGCAGCTTACTATGGTATCAAAAAATCAAATCCAACCATTGACCCTATTCTTGAGTCACCAGAAGCCAAAAAACTCATAGATTGGCTTAGAGGACAAAAGTTTTTACATGTAGACTATCAACTTGGCTATTGTATGGCGCATGCTGGGATCTCACCTGAATTTGATCTTGGGATGGCTATCATGTATGCAAACAGTGTGGAAGAAAAACTACAGAGTGATCATGCGGATATTTGGTTGGAACAGATGTTAAAACAGGGAAGTAATCGTTTTAACAGAGATGCAAGTCTTATAGATATTGACCGTTACATCGTAAGCGCTTTTACACGTATGCGTTTTTGTTATGGTGATCATAAACTCGATTTTGACCAAAAAGGACCACCTACCAATGAACTGAGAGAAAAAGGATTGAAACCTTGGTTTGAATGTCAGAATCGTAAAGATATTGATCTTCGCATCATTATTGGACATTGGTCCACTTTAGGATTTTATGAAGATGAACATGTTTTAGCCTTAGATACGGGATGTCTATGGGGTGGTAAACTTACTGCAGCATGCATAGATAGCGATGAAGTTAAGATTGTTTCTGTTGATTGTAGTAAAAAAGGGGAGATAGAGTAGAAAATCTTATTTTACCTGATACATCACAAATGTAAATACAGGGCTTTATTTACATTTATGTTAAAAAACCTACTATATGGACAGGTATTTATTTTATTATCTTTAGATCTCAATTGGTTTTCATGCTAGTACAAATCTTAGGTTTTATTAGATTATCAGATTTTACATCCAGTATCGTTATCATCATGTTCTTCTCTGTCCAGCTCATTTCGCCATACAGATAGCTGTATAGCTACCGAACCATATGGTTCATCAAAATCTTCATTTGCTTCTATCAGGCACCGTAAGTAGTCATGGGGATTGAGGTCATGATTAATAAACCATCTAGCTAATTTTACGTCATTCTGTTCTTCTATGAGGTGGTGCAGCTCAATACGTTCTTTTTCTGTTAATTCTCTTTTCATAAGCTATTTCCTTTTTTCCGAATTTAGTATCCTATGCTTTTCAGTATAGTAATTTAATGCCATTGCACTATATATACATCTCTACTTTTTATTATGATAAATCTTATAGCCTTATATGAAGCTTGATGTATATAAAAAATACATGAAGAGAGAATATGATAAGAAATAAACTACCTATAGCCCTGAACTTGGAATATCATATATATTTTTTGAAAGAATTTAAAGATGAAATGGATTCTCAGGTACTTGTTTTATATTTGTAATTTCTTTTACTCCTTATAAAATATATAATTTAATGAGGTATAACTGTAAAGATTAATGACTTACTGATCCTGCCCCTTATTTTTTTTGTCTAAAAGCTCACCTATGCCACTATCAATCCTGATTAGTATTGTTATTATCATTGCAACTATAATGAAAATCAATCCGCTGTCAATCATTTCTCCTGCTTTTTTCCCAAAGTATTGCTCTGTAAATTCAGGTGCTGAAAAAGCCCCCATAATCCCAAAACCAAGTTTTATAAAACCAATAGCATAAATTAAGTTTGTAATTACAGCAAGTATTTTTATAAACATTTTATACATCCTTTTTATTAAGAAATTATAGAATTATAGTACTCAAGCATTAAGTAATTGTTAAAAGATTCAATTCAATATGTTTAGCTGTAAATTATAGTTCAATAGTAGTTATGATAAGAGCATCTAAAAGCGAAAACTATTTCCAGACACATTTCTCGGTCTCGTTACCACACTTTTCGCAAACCTCAATCTTTCGTGTGCATTTATATAACACGATAATGATATACATTAATGTTACTACTGCAGATAATACCATGGTTGCTGCTAGACAAACATCATTAGGAGTCCCATAACAGCCATTAATCCTAAATATTGATCCAAAAAACAAAAATACCACAAATGAAACAGGATAGACGAGAACCATTAAAGATAGCATGATAATCTTTCGTCCGATTTTTGTCTTTGACTTGGGCAGCCCAATATGATGACATTTACTACATTTTATCATTTATCACTACCTTATCGTAGTCAAAAATTCTGATAATGTTTATGTACTCATTAAGTACTTCTTTCATAGGAACTATTGCATTCATATGTATAGTGTATCAAAAAACTCTTGTTTTAAAAGTTAATAGAAATTTATCATTGAACAATATGTCCAACAAATTTTGACATATTATCTAGGATCTTTCCACCTTTTCTAAAGCCAAGACCACAGGCTTCATAAGCATAAAATACACCAGCCTGGTAGGATTGTGAGTGTATATCTGTTACCAATTCTGTATATGCTTGGTAGACCATTTTGTGATTATCATGATCACCATTTACACTTTCAACATCCTGTAAATTTTCATCTAAGATAGTTACACTCCCACCTTCTCTACCAAAGACAGGTTTTTTCACTTGCTTCTGTCCATGCAATGGATCAAAAGAGGTTTCAAGCAGAAGAGGGTGATTTGGATAAATATCCCATAGGATCTTAAGTAAGCCCTTACTTTGAAAAAGAAGTGTATAGGCAGGATTAAAAATGATCGCTTTTTGATTTTTGATAATATTGGTCAGAAGCATAGCCAAGTCTGATTCTTCTAGTGCAATTTCTTCCCAAGGAATGAGTTTAAACCAAAGTTCATAGTTTTTATTTTGATAAAAAATACCATCATCAGAAGAGAACTCTATCTCATCTATATAAGCAAATTCCGTTTGAAAACCTGCTTCTGTGGCAATATGTTGAAGTAGTCTTACAGTATTTTCTTCTTCAGAATTACCTTTTACAGAGGTAAAGAGAAAATTCCATCCGGCGTAACGTTCTTCAAAAGTAGAAATATCTTCTTCAAGTGTGACTAAACGTTTAAAATTGTCTACCAGTGACTCATATAGAGCATTAAATTGACTCTCTTCTTCAAGACCACTTTTCTTGAGCATCGCCCATTGTATAATAGCAGTTTCAAATAAGGAAGTAGGTGTATCAGCATTAAATTCTAAAAGTTTAATAGGTTTTCCATCGAGACCACCAGCTAAGTCAAATCGACCATAGAGATGCCAGTGTACATCATTTTCCCATGACTCCTTGATTACTTCTATGAGATTAAAAGGTATTCCTATCTCATGAAAGAGATTATTTTCTACAACATATTCAGCTGCTTCTATATACATATCATAAAGCGTGTTGGTTGCATCATAGAATGCTTTAGCTTCAGTTTCAGAGATTACAATCAATTCATCAGAGATGTAACTACTTTCATCACTGTCTGTATGCCAAATAAAGCCTAAAGATTCTAAATAGTCCGTGTCTAGTGGTGTTGATTTATATAAGTTCAACATCAATCAACCACCAAAGAAACCGCCAGTTCGGCTTGAAGAACTTTTATTTCCAAAAAATCCGCTTCTTTTACTACTGCTTTTTTTAGCAGTAGTAAAACTTTTTTGACTTTTTGCATACGTTGATGGAGATTTATATCCTGCTTTTCTGTTATTTTGAAAGTTTTGATTGCCAAAAAGTTTCGAACCTATCCAGGAGCCAATCACAGCACCTGCCATACTTGATAGAAGAATTTCACCTAAACCCATACCACCCTGTTGTGATACTTGAGGATCCTGTGTCTTTGTAAGATTAGATGTTCCATTGTCTATCTTTGCAGCTTCCTGTGCAACGAGCACATCCATTTCAGATTTTGTCAATACTCTTTCTGTACCATCAAGTTGTTTCAGTACGATACGTGTTTCTTCTGCTGGGAATTCATCTTTTATCTTGTATCTACCAGGAGCAGTCTCTTCTATAATGACAAAAGCATTTTGTGCTTTCGTCTCTTCTTGTTGTTGCTGGTTATTGCTAAAGCAGCCTGTTAGACCTGTGGCTAAAAGAGTACCAAGACCTGTTGCAGTTGCGATGGTTGAAAGTTTTTTTAAATGTTTCATCGTTTATCCATAATTATGTTTGAAGAATCATAGCAAAATATGATTAATAGAAAGGAGGAAAAATTTATGTAAAGGTAAAACAGAGAAGGAAGAGTCTCTCTGTTTTAAATTATAAAGGGGATATAAGTGTATTTAGTCCATTTGCTTTCTAAGGAAAGTCGGTACATCTAAGATATCTTCATTATCACCATTGTATCCACCTACAACCATCTTACTTCTTACCGTATTGATGTCACAAGTGTTAGCATTCAAAAGTGTTTTTTGTTTGGTTACTGTTGGTTCAGCAACAGCATTTTTATCTTCAAATCCGGTAGCAACGATAGTGATCTTCACTTCATCAACAGCCATATTCTCATTGGTTGTTGTACCAAAGATCACAGATGCATCTTCGTCTGCACTCTCTTCAACGATACTCATTGCTTCACCAATCTCCATGATAGGATAATCAGGATGAATGTCAAAGTGTACAAGTACACCCATTGCACCATCAATAGATATATTGTCAAGCAGTGGTGACTCAATAGCTACTTTTGCTGCATCATAGGCTGCATTTTTACCTGTTGCGTATCCAGCTCCCATAAGTGCAAGGCCTCTGTGACTCATGACCGTTTTTACATCGGCAAAGTCAAGGTTGATATCATTGTCCCCATGAGAAAGAATGACTTTAGAGATACCACCTACGGCTTGAGCAAGAATATCATCTACCATTCTAAAGCTCTCTTTGATACCAAGGTTTTTCTCAACGATAGAAAGAAGTTTTTCGTTTGGTACAACGATGATAGAGTCACTTTCTCTTTTGAGCTCTTCTAAACCTTCTTTTGCAAGTTTTGTTCTTTTCCTACCTTCAAATTTAAAAGGACTTGTTACGATAGAAACAGTCAGCGCACCTACTTCTTTTGCAGCTTGTGCAATAATCGGCGCAGCACCTGTACCTGTACCTCCGCCAAGACCTGCAGATATAAATACAATATCAGAACCCTCAAGCATCTTTTTGATATCTTCAAAGCTTTCAAGTGCTGCTTCTCTACCCTTTTCAGGAAGCATACCAGCTCCAAGACCTCTAGTCGCATTGATACCTAGTTGCATTTTATATGGTGCCAAAGAACCATCCAAAGCCTGTGCATCTGTGTTTGCTACAATGAGATCTATAGAGTTAATCCCCTCACTAATCATGTGATTGATCATGTTTCCACCACCACCACCAACTCCGATAGCTTTGATTTTTGCTCCATTTGTGTGACATTTTGTTTCAACGATGTCTATTTCAAACTCTTCCATTTTCCCCCCTTTATTTGATATGTTTAATAAATATATTTAAAAAAGCTGCCTTGCCCAACTGGCTAGTTTTTTAAATGGATTTTTATTTTCATGGCTTAAATCCGGCAGGTCATCAAATTTAATATTTGTCTCTTCCAGATTTTCTTTTTCTTTCTTTTTCTCTTTTACTTCTTTTTGGCTCTTTGCCGTTTGCTTTTCTTCAGTATCATTTGCGGTATGACCTATACGAATGTCATTTAGATTGTCCTCAAACATTGCTTTTGAATGCAGTAGCTCTTGTTTGAAATCTATTTCATATTGTGTATGATGACCTGCTTTATAGAGCAGTAAACCCACTACCGTCGAAAATGCAGGATCTCTTAATTCATCGAAAAGACCATTGACATTATCTGGATAACCAACTCTTACAGGCATACCAGAAAAGATGGCTTGTGCCAATTCTCTCATACCTTTAAGCTTTGTCATACCTCCAGTTAGAATGATACCTGCACCTATCTGTTCTTTGAGTGCAGATTTCTCTAATGATTTTGCCAAGATCATAAGTGCCTCTTCTACGCGTGAGAAAATGACAGAGTGAACGACTTCCAAAGAGACACCATTGCGGCTCTCTTCATCACCTATGATCGGGAGTTCTATCATCTCGTTCGAACTCTCTATAAGACTCCCGTGACGCACTTTAACATTTTCAGCTATTTGTAGAGGTGTATGTAGTGCCATTGAAAGGTCATTGGTAATGTGATTTGAGCCTACACCGAAGAAATCATTGTATCTGATAGAATTTCCCGTATGGATGACAAGGTTACTTGTTTGGCCACCAAGGTCAATCACGGCAACACCAAGTTCTTTTTCATCTTCATCCATAGTAGCAATCGCTGAAGCATAACCGCTTAGAACGATACCATCTATCTCTACACCTGCAGATCGTACTGCTTTTTTAAGATTTGAAAGGTTTGATTTTTGTGTCATGATAATATTGACATCTACTTCCATACGACTTGCATTCATACCAAATGGATCTTCTATAAAATCTTGGTCGTCAACTCTAAAGTTGTATGGCAATACATGTATGATATCATATTCGGTAGGTACATTTGCATTGTAAAGTGCTGTCTGCATGACACGATTGATTTCTTTGATGGAGATATCTTTATGTGGTATGTTGACAATACCGGTTGAATTGAGACTCTTTGCATAGGCATTGGAGATGGAAACTGTTGCAGAAGTAATGTTACTTCCTGCAATACGTTTTGCATCATTGATAGCTTTCTTAATAGATTTTGAAGCAAGTTCAATGTTGGTGATAGCACCTTTCTTAACCCCTTGGGATTTAGAGATGCCATGTCCTTGTATGGTGACTTCAGAGTCTTTAATTTCAGCGATGATAGCGCAGATTTTAGTGGAACCGATATCAATAGCTAAAACTGTGTCGCTCAATTTGTCAGCCCTCCCATATAGACTTCTGTAGGATATATTTTATCTAACATTTTAATCAAATTCGATTCAAATGTACTTTGTTTTAGTTCATTGGCAGTTTGTTTTACAAAATCTGTTTGGTTCATATCCATCGGAAGCAGTTTTTGTTCCAAAATATTATAAACTATAACTTTATCGAATACGCTTATGATACCCTTTTCTTTAGATGATGTAAAGAGTTTTTGTAAAAATTGTAAACTTTCTTGAGTATTTAGTGGTTTAAGGTTGACATTTTCCTCTAATTTTACAAAATCAGAGATGATAGAATCATTCTGATCAAAGTTTTTCAGTGTTGACTCTGCTAATGTTAAAAGTGCTTCTTTTTTCGCTTGGTTTTCATAAAGTACTGTGACTTGTTCTTTGGCCTCTTCATAGGTTTTTACTTTTGGTAACACAATATTTTCGATTTTTACTGTGGCATAGGTATCTGAAACTACTTTAGGCTTGAGTATGTCTCCTACAGATTTTTCTTTTAGTTTAGACCATATTTCTTCTGTAAGCTTAGCATCACCCATTTGAAGTGTGATTTTTTCACTGTTGTCAAAGCTTCCTTTTTTAAATTCAATATATGCTTTTTGAGCTGCTTTTTTAGTTTTCTTTATCCTGAGGTCTTTTGCTGCTAATACTTTAGCCTCTTCAAAAGGAAGTTGTTTACCCGCTTCATCTGTATAGTTAAAACTATTTGCATTATAGTGTGCTTTGATTTCATCTTCTGAGACCGCAGTTTCGTTAGTCTGTGTCCAAACGATAGAGAGTTCATACATTTGGGGCGTCAAAAAGTTTTCTTTATTCATCTCCCAGTAGGCTTTTACTTTTGCTTCATCTAAAACGAAATTTAAATCATCGTTTGTCAACACTTTATATGCCAATTTATCACTTACATTCATAGCAGCAGCAATAGCTTCTTCTTCAAGTGGTAAAGTACCCACTGTAAGTAGTGAGAATGTTTTTTCAAGGATAAGGTCTTCTCTGAGTGTTTCTTCAAAGGAATTGGCTCTAAGTTTTTGACTTCTAAGGTAACCCTCATAGATCTCCCTATTAAAAATGCCATCTTTTTGAAAGATTCGAAGTGTTTGTAGTTTTTGTGCTACTTCAGCATCAGAAACGATAATACCAAGGTCTTTTGCGAAATTCAGGATTTTAGCTTGTGTAGCCAGTCTGGTAAATGCCTGTTTGACAAGTCCCATCTCTTGGGCCTTTTTATCATCAAGTGTCCCCTGCATTGCTTGATTGTATTGGTTGTATATATTGCTGTACACCATGTTTAGTTTTGTTTGTTTAATCTCAATATCACCTACTTTTGCAACATTTCCGGCTTTGGAACCAAAACTGTAGCTTCCCCAACCTACAAAACCTGCACCAATAAATGCGATGGTTGCTACCCAGATTGTCCATACTAAATATTTATTGTGCTTTTGCATCCAACTAATCATACTTCATCTACCTTCAATAAAAAAATTTGTACATTATTCTATCTAAAATAAGCTTATCGCTAATGAATTGAAGTGTGAAAAGAGAATGTCTTAACAAAATATGAAAATGATGCAACGTGACTTAGAAGTGATATGGCATCCATGTACGCAAATGAAGGATCATGAAACCTTACCGCTTGTACCTATTAAATCAGGTAAAGGTGTCCATCTTTATGATTTTGATCGGAATTACTATATCGATACGGTCAGTTTCTGGTGGGTCAATATTTTTGGTCATGCCAATGAAACAATCAACAATAAGATTAAAGTACAGCTTGATACATTGGAGCATGTACTCTTGGCAAGATTCACGCATGAACCAGCTATAGAACTTGCACATAAGCTTGTCAATATTACACCTAAAGATTTGGAAAAAGTCTTTTATGTTGACAATGGTTCCTCTGCCGTTGAAGCAGCCTTGAAAATGAGCTATCATTATCATTTCAACCGAGGAAAACGTAAAGCACTTTTTCTTTTATTGTCAAACTATTATCATAGTGAGACGATTGGAGCTTTGAGTGTAGGAGATGTTGAACTCTATAAAGGTACTTATGAACCTCTGATCATTGCCAATATGCAAGTGCCTGTACCTAAACCAAAGTCTACAAACTGCCAAAGAAGCATTGCAGGTTTTAACAGGTATTAAAAGAGAAGGCAGAGGCGATAGCAGCCTTTATCGTTGAACCACTTATTAAGTTTACCGTTTAAAAAAACCACGGTTTTGTTTTTTCAAACGATTATAGTGCTTTTCAGCTCTTTTGATACCGAAGTCCATTGCTTCTTTGTAGAATTGTTCTGCCTTTTTCTTGTTTTTACTTACAGCTATTCCATGTTCGTAGAATTGTGCAATATCACAAAGTGCTTCAGGATAATCTTCCAAAGTTAGACTATGCATTTGTTCAAATGCTTGGGGGACATCTTTTTTAAGTAAAATACCTTTATAGAGTTCTCTTGCCAACATAAAATGTGCAAACTTTGATTCTGTCGCAGCACAGACTAACAATAATTGTGCGGCTTCATTCACTTTTTCTTCTTCAGTTAGTTTTTTGATATAGGTCAGTGTCTCTTCTATCTCTCCTTCTGTATACCCTTCTTGAGAGATTTTATTTAAAAGGTTTTCTACCGAATCAAATTTTTCATATGTATGCTCAATAGGAGGATACTGCTTTTTCATACTGATAAGTTTTTGTGCAATGTACGGAATTTCTTTATACTGTGTTTTATGAGTATCTTCTTGCATTTTTGCAATAGGTTTTAGTTCTTTGGGAAGATCATCTTTAGTAGGTATCTCATTTGTGATGATCATTTCATTTTCTTCTGTATCTTTACAGGTGTATCTTTTTTTGATGTCTCATCTGTAATCTCTTCATTTTTTATCTCTTTGAAAGTTTCCTCTATGTCAAAAAATGTATCTCTTGGTATAGTATCCGTATCGATCACTTTTTTTGTGGTTTCTTTTGAAGGTTCAAAAAAAGTATCTTTTGAAGTTTGAGTACTATCTAGTTCTATGTTGTCAGGCAATACATTATCAATGTCGATATTGAGTAAGGCTTCATATTCTCTTTGATCTACATGTTTTATCTCTTTAGGTTTAGGAAGTTCATCACATAAAAAGTCATTTATATCAATCTCTTGAAGTTTATTATTTGTATCTGATGTGATAAAAAGGTCGAACTCATCTATAATTGCTTGATCCTCTTCTGCCATAACTGCTTGTGCTTTTTGTGAGGTTCTTTGGAGGATATTTTCCGTTGGTGTTTCTATATATTGATTAATGAGCCCTTGTGCCTGAGCATAGTTTTCTGCCTGAATTGCTGTAACGATTTCTTGTATTTTTACATCTGATTTAAGCAGTGCCAGCTTCAAAACCTGAAGTTGTATAGTCTCAACATCAGTGATAGATATGGCATGGTTAATGATACTTAATCTTTTTTTTGTCTGATTCATATCAGTTGTCCTGTAGGAGATTATATTTGATAGAGTATAACAAAAATATGCTTTACAGAAGTGTTGACAAATGATTAACAGTTATCTTTGACTATAATAATAAAGTATATATTGAAGGGTGAGGTAATATGATAAAAGTTTTTATACTTATTTTGACATTGATGATAGAGTTGAATGCAGCAGATAAAAAGTTGCTTACAGGAACATGGAAATCTGTAGTAAAATCGAATAATGATGGTACATCAATTATAGAGCAGGAGTATTTATTTTTAAATGCAAACAGTACTTTTACTATAGTATTGCTTGTAAGTGTACAAAAAGGTGATGCGTTTGTTAGAGATTTGGAGATTAAAGGCTCAGGTATTTGGAAAGTATCAAATCGTACACTTGTGGTAGTGGTCAAAAAAATGGAAGTGCCTTTTGCTAAAGAAGTATATCGTATCTCTCAAGAATCTTTGCGTAATCTTGCAGCAACGTTTAAACACAGATTTGAAAAAGAGCCTATACGTATACTTACCATAAAAAATATCGATCAAAATAATTTGGTCACTGTCAATGAAGCATCAACCCAAACAGATTATAGAAGACAATAAAATAGGGTATTAATTTAAAGATTTGCCGATAAAGCCAGTAACCTGCATGAATTCTCTAAAATAGAGATCTTTTTCGCCATTTCCTTGATATCTCTATCATAGGAGATCAGACCAAATCCTTTGATCAGAAGAAGATGCGTATCGTGTTTTTGAAAAAACTGTGGTATTTCATAAGGTGCACGCTCTAGCCAGTCATCTATATTTTTTGGATCATATATAATAACTTCGCCAAGGATTGTTTTTCCAAAGTAGTCTTGTGGGGATACTTTCCCATGCTTGAGTGAGTATGCTGTTGCATAGGGAGGCATAGTGTAACAGATATATTTTGCATTAGGGATGGTTTCGTAGATATGTTCATGTATGTGTACATCTGGGTTTGCCATACTCCAACGGTAGTCTCTCTTATGACAGTCAAGTCTTACCAGGGAATCTTCTGTTACTTCATCCAGTATTGTATCTTTAGAATTGATGATAAATCCGGTACTGCTTACTCTAGCAGAGATCGAACCATGATAGACACCAAAAAAGTTTTTGTTAAACAAAGAGAGTGAAACATGTTTAATGTCGTCGACGATATGTTTATCTACCATATATTGAGCCTTTTTCATCTAATTTCGCTATTATAACATTGATAATTAAATTTAAGTAATGATTGTATCTCCAAAGGATTTTAATGCAAACACCTCATATACCTGTACTTTTAAATGAAGTACTGGAAAGCTTTAAAGATGTTGGTGAGGGTTACTTTGTTGACTGTACGCTTGGATATGCAGGGCATAGTTCTGAAATGTTGGCCAGGTATGAGGGGCTGAAACATATAGGTATAGACAGAGATGATGAGGCTTTAGCATTCTCGAAAAAACGTTTAGAACCATATGCAGGACGGAGCACACTCTATAAAGGTACTTTCGCAACAGTATTTCCTACATTAAAAGAAAGTCCTATCGTGGCAGTGTTGGCAGATTTTGGTGTTTCATCTTTACAATTAGACAAACTAGACAGAGGTTTTTCTTTTGGTTCTGAAACACTGGATATGCGTATGGATGCAAACGCAGAACTCTCAGCTTATGAAGTGGTGAATACGTACCCTAAAGAAAAACTAGAGTATATCTTTGATACATATGGAGAAGTACGTTCATTTAAAAAATTGGCATCTGCTGTTGTGGAATCAAGAGCAAAAGCCTCTATTAACTCAGCCAAAGAGTTAAGTGAGATTGCTAAAACTGTTATTCCTGCAGGAGGCAAGATACACCCTGCAACTTTGATGTTTCAGGCTATTCGTATAGAAGTGAACAATGAACTAGGGGAGATAGAAGGTTTGCTTGATGCTTTGGAACAAAAGCATATGAAAGGTGAAGTGGTTTCTCTTATCTCTTTTCATTCACTTGAAGACCGCTTGGTAAAGAACCGTTTTAAGAAATGGGCACAAGCTTGTATCTGTGATTCTAAAGCTATCCGATGTACTTGCGGTAAAAACCATGCTTTAGGCAAAGCGTTCTCTTCCAAACCTGTCACCGCAACCAAAGAGGAGCTGAAACTAAATCCTAGAAGTAGATCTGCTAAGTTAAGAAGTTTTAGATTTAAAAAAGACAGTGATAATGGCAACTAAAAAGAAAAAGTCGAAGCCTAACGGTATTACCTTTGGTATGGCAATGGTTATACTCATGTCTGTGACTATTGTTTTGATTTTGACAACAATTAAGATATATTTGAGCAATCAAATTTATTATGAAAGTAAAGTTGTAAACAAAATGAAAAGAGAAGTGTCTGTACTTAAAGCAGAAAAAGCCATGCTTGAACAGAGTGTTGAGGCATTAAAATTTAAGAACAGGGTGACAGATACTATCTTTGTTATTCAGGAAAATTAATGATACGTAGTTTTATACGTTTTGCGGTTGATAAACCTATTATCAATCATATATTGATGGTTTTTATGATAGTGCTTTCTATCTTTGCATATCAAAATATTCCCAAAGAAATTTTCCCTCCTTCGGCACTTGATAAGATTACAGTACAAGGTGGCTATGCGGGCGCTAGTGCAGATGTATTAGATAAAATGGTTGTGAAGACCATTGAGGATGACTTAAAAAATATATCTGAGATAGAATCATTAGAAACGGTGATCCAAAATGGTTCGTTTATTATCAAAGGCAACATAAAAGAGGGAAGTGATAAAAGTAGAACGCTTGATGATGTAAAAGACGTCATTTCTAATGTGAGACGTGATTTACCAACTGATATGAATGAGCCTACTGCAAAGCTTGTACAAAAAGATTTTCCTTTGGTTATTGTTGCTATATCTGGAGATGTAACAACCAGAACTTTACTTGACATAGCCAATAAACTTAAAAGTGATCTAAGTCGTTACCAGGAACTTAGTGGTCTTACCGTGTATGGTGATGTCGATGATGAGGTTTTGATACAAATTAATGATGCAAAGATCAAAGCATATGGACTGGCTAAAGACAGTGTGTATCAGGCAATTACTAATTTAAGTTCTATTTTTCCCATTGGTACGTTGAAACAACAGGGAAATCATCTTTATATCTCAACAATCAATGGTGAAAAAAATGCAAAAAAAGTAGAAAGTACACTTATCACTGTAGGTAATCAACGTATTCGAATTGGTGATATAGCCACTGTAAAATTTGGATTAGGTGATCGCGGCGAAATTTCACATTTTAACAGTGTAAGAAATGTATCACTGAATATTAATAAGACAGAAGACGGTAATGCAATTGCATTGAGTAAACAAATTAGAGAAGATTTAAAAGGGTTTTCAAAAGAATATCCCAATATCACATTTGAAGCTTATACTGATACGTCAGTTTGGATTAAAAACAGGTTGAATTTGGTTTCTTCAAATATTTTATTTGGACTTATACTGGTATTTATGGCACTTTTTTTAAGTGTGAATTATCGTATTGCTTTTGTAGTTGCAATTGGTATTCCAACAAGTTTTATGATCACACTTGTTGGTGCAGATCTAATGGGATATAGTCTGAATATGTTGACACTTTTAGGCGCATTGATCGCTTTGGGTATGATAGTAGATGAGGCTATAGTTGTTGGAGAAAATATCTACAGACATATTGAAATGGGAAAAAGCCCTAGGGATGCTGCGATAGAGGGTGCAATTGAAATGTTTCCTGCAGTACTTACGGCAACATTGACAACGGTATTTGCTTTTTTACCTTTATTGATCATGAGTGGCGAAATGGGTGTATTTATGAAAGTCCTTCCCATTATGATTAGTATTTTATTGATCAGTTCATTCTTTGAAGCATTTTATTTCTTACCATTACATGCGAAAGAGTTTTTCAGTATAGGAAAAGTAGAAAAAGAACATAGTGAAAATAATTTTTGGACAGTCATAAATAAATTGTACAGACGTATTTTGGGAACACTTTTGAAGCATAAAAAACGAAGTCTTTTACTTTTGGTTATATTTATCATTTTAGCTACGGTTGTAATGTTTAAGATTACAAAATTCAAACTTTTTCCTGAGTTTGATACCACACAGATCTATATAAATGGGAAAATTGATGTCAATAATGAACTTGAAGACACAGAAGTCTATGTCACAGCTATAGAAAAAGAGATATTGAAAAAAATTGATGACAATGATCTCTCTTCTGTAACCTCTGTTATAGGGATAAACCTTGATGCAAAGCAAGAATTTGAAACAGGAGATAATCTTTTCCAAATCTTTGTCAATCTGCATGAAAAGGCACCTGAAAACTTTTTCGATAAGTATATCAGTCCAGTTTTTTCATTGGAGTATGATGGTAGTGATATGATACGACAACAAAAAGCACAAGATGTAGTTGAAATTATTCAAAAAGAGATATTATCGCACTACAAAACCTTGAAAAATAGTACTGGGGAGAGTATCTTTACTGAGCTAAATGCCTATGCCCCTCAAGCCGGTATAGTTGGTAATGATATTGAGGTCGGGTTTGCAACGACATCTAATGAAAAAATGTTGAGTGTACTGAAGCGATTTAAAGAGAAGCTTTCAACTATTGATGGTGTCCAAGATATCTCAGATAATGCAAAAGAAGGTGTAAAAGAACTGAAACTACGAGTAAATGAATATGGACAACAGCTTGGTTTTAATGAAGCCTATGTCACTTCTGTACTGAAAGGTTCATTACTGAAAGCAGAGTACGGAAAAATGTTTGATGAGACTGGACTTATCAGGATACGCATAGAGAATCCAGATAAAGATGCAAACCTTAAATTGCATAATGTCACATTACCGACACCAGATAAAACACAAATGGTAAGCTTAAGAGAGATTTGTGACTTTAACTATCAGCGTAGTTATATTAAGATATTTAAAGAAGATTCCCAAAGAGTACGTACCGTTACTGCAAGGGTTGATAGTAAGAAAGTTCTTGCAACTGATGTTATGAAAGAGATAAAATCGTTGCTCAACGAGATAGAGAATGAGAATGTCACTGTGATTATAAAAGGTGAAGAAAAAGAGAATAAAAAGATGCAAAAAGAGATGTCTCAGGCAGCGATGATAGCATTGTTTTTAATTTTTATTACTTTAGTATGGATGTTTAATTCTTTGGTGATGCCTTTGATTATTGTATCTACTATTCCACTCTCGATTGTGGGAGCACTGTTTGGTCAATATGTTGTCGGATTAAATCTAAGTATGCCAGGTGTAATGGGCATTATTGGTCTTGCAGGTGTTGTGGTAAATGATGGTCTCATCATGCTTAGTGTGATTAGAAAAGGTAAGAATCAAGTAGAAGTATTACAAGGAGCTATACAAAGGCTTCGCCCTATTTTATTGACATCCGTGACTACAATATTAGGGTTATTTACATTGATGTTCTTTGCGTCAGGACAGGCACTCATACTTCAACCTATGGCTATATCATTAGGTTTTGGTATCGCTTGGGCAACTGTGTTGAATCTCTACTACGTTCCTTTGATGTATGCAGTGATATATAAAGTAGAGGACACAGCTTAAAAACATTAACATTATTTGGATATAATTATTCACTTTTATAAAAATAAATAATTAGGTCACAACATGAGTAGCATCCATTGTTACATAAGTGTGAATAAGGACTAGGCGCGTGTTAAATGCTGTTGAAAGAAAAATTGAACAATTTATAGCTGATCTGAATGATAAAGAGGTGTGCGGGCTTTATGCTCAACTTCCTCATGGTAAAAGATTACGTGCAAAACTTATTTTAAAAATAGCAGGTAATAGTCTTGCAGTAGTGAAAACTGCTGCTATTGTTGAGATGATACATGCAGCAAGTCTTTTACATGATGATGTCATAGATGATGCATATACTAGACGTTCAAAAGCTTCCCTCAATGCACTTTACGGTAATAAAACAGCTATTATGCTTGGTGATATACTTTATTCAAAAGGTTTTTTAGAGTTAAATAACATTAGTCCTGATATCGCTAAAGTAATATCAAATGCTGTTGTTGAACTCAGCCTTGGAGAACTTAAGGATGTTTCACTCTCAAAGACATTTAACTTGGATAAAGAGGTATATCTTGAGATGATATATCAAAAAACGGCTTCACTTATGGAAGCAAGTGCGGCTGCAGCCGCACTTTTGGCAGGGAAGTCTAGAGAGGCCTATATGACCTATGGTAGAAACCTGGGTATTGCATTTCAAATGATAGATGATCTACTTGATATCACGGCAGATTCTGAGACATTGGGAAAACCTGCATTACATGATTTTGAAGAAGGAAAAACGACACTGCCATATATCTACCTTTATGAGGTTTTAGATAGTGATGGAAAAGAAAAATTAAGATCACTGCATGCAAAAAAGCTCTCTACCGAAGAACAACTTTGGATCAAAAAAAAGATGCAAGAGCATCAAGTGATCCAAAAGAGTTATGAAGAAGCAAAAGTACTGATAGTAGAAGCGATAGAATTAATGAATGATAGAGGCGAAGATGCACTCTCAAGTATTGCTATGCAGATGATAGAAAGGGATTTTTAATGTATTATCAAGTTATGAGTTTCTCTCATAAAAATTGTGATCAGGGCATAAGAGAGAAGTTAGCTTTTGCTGATGACGATGAAAAAATAGCAATGATCAACCAATTGGTTGAATTTGACTTTATTCATGAGGCATTTATCGTATCTA
Source organism: Sulfurovaceae bacterium (assembly GCA_963785375.1). Lineage (GTDB taxonomy): Bacteria > Campylobacterota > Campylobacteria > Campylobacterales > Sulfurovaceae > Sulfurovum. Next base: position 137,070 of record CAWAVD010000004.1, on the reverse strand, counting down.
CTTGTAATCGTGTTGAAATTATATTGGCTACACGAGATAACTTTTCAAGCTATCATACAATTTTAGGACTGATGAGTCAAAAAAGTGGATTGAACTTTTATGATGTAAAGTCAAAAGGAGAACGTTATGATGATGAGGAAGCTGTACAGCATATTTTTTCAGTGGTCTCATCATTGGACTCTTTGGTTGTAGGTGAGTCGCAGATCACAGGTCAGGTGAAAGAGGCATTTATGCTTTCTCATAGGAATGGGACTGCTGGACGTAAGTTAAATCGTATCATCTCTTATGCTGTAAAATGTGCAGCGGAAGTACGTAATTCTACGAACATCTCTCAAAATCCTATTTCGATAGCGTCTGTAGCTGTAGCACAGGCACACAAGCTTTTGGGTGACAATATGGCAGGTATGACAGCGGTTGTGATAGGTGCAGGTGAAATGGGTATATTAGCAGCAAAACATTTACTCAGAGCAGGATGTGATGTGGTCATGATGGGAAGAGATCAGGAGAAGGTAGGGTTGATAGCCCATACCTTAGGTGAGAATGTGAAAGCTGCACCAATGGAAAAACTTCAAAAGTATCTAAATCGCTATCGATTGGTGTTTACTGCAACTACTGCAAAAGATCCTATTGTTACACTAGACTTGATAGAAAATGAAACACTGCCAAGACTCTGGTTTGATATGGCCATTCCTCGTGACATTGAAGATATGGATTTGGAAAAATTGCAGATCTTTCGTATCGATGATCTTCGTGCTATTTCTCAGGACAATCATGCCTTACGTGAAGAGCAGGCAGTAAGAGCAGCTGAAATTGTAGAGAAGTATAAAGAAGAATTTTATGCTTGGCTTAGAGCACTCTCCATAGAACCTGTTATCAAGGAAATGAGACAGCAAGTTTCAGCAGTTATTGAAGCTGAAATGCAAAGAGCTATAAAAAAAGGTTTTGTTCCTGTCGAAGCTGAAGCCAATATGCGTAAAATGGCAGAGCAGATGTTCAAACGTTTTTTACATGAACCAACACAAAACCTGAGACAGTCTTCTGCAGAGAAAAAAAATGCAAACTGCATTGAATCAGTGAAAAGAATGTTTAACATTGATACAGAGAATATTGATCTAAAACAGTACAAAAACGATCATCATACAAAAGGATATAACGCGTGAGATTTTCAAGATTATTGATCCCTACAACTAAGGAGACACCTAATGACGCAACATTGGCAAGTCATATTTACCTTATCAGGGGCGGATTTATACAGTCAGTGGGAGGAAGCGGTCTCTATAACTTTTTACCTTTAGGTAAAAAAATACTTGATAAAGTACACGCTGTTGTTAAAGAGGAACTAGATAAAGCAGGATGTCAAGAAGTGAGCCTATCTTTTGTTACTCCTGCAGCACTATGGGAAGAGAGTGGGCGTTTAGAGAAGTATGGTAAAGAGTTATTACGTTTTAAAGACCGTAAGAACAATGACTTTATTTTGGGACCAACTCATGAAGAGATGATGGTAAACCTTGTTAGGCAGACAGTTAAAAGTTATAAACAACTTCCTTTAAATGTTTATCAGATCAATCTCAAATTTCGTGATGAGATCAGACCAAGGTTTGGATTGATGCGCGGAAGAGAGTTTTTGATGAAGGATGCTTACAGTTTCCACGCTTCTACTGAAGATATGCAAAGAGAATTTACCCTAATGGAAGAGACATATAAAAAAATATTTACACGTCTTGGACTAGAATTCAGGGTTGTGGATGCAGACTCTGGTGCCATTGGTGGATCTGGTAGTAAAGAGTTTATGGTACTGGCTGATTCTGGTGAAGATACGATAGTGGTATGCGATTCATGTGAATATGGGGCAAATATTGAGGCGGCTGTAGCAAACCCAAAAAAATATGATGCTTCTACAGAAATAAAGGTGATTACTATGAAAGCACTTTATGATGCAGGTGAAACAAAAATTGTACATTTTGCTTTACCTTCATCTGTCGAGCTTCAGGATGTAAAAGCATGTAATTCAGTCAATGCAAATGATCTAGTGGAACATGACGACATAGACACGATAGAAACTCTCGTTGTAGACAGTGCATTGAAAAATATAGATACTCTTACAGTAGATGCTAAATCTTATGCAGATATTTCGGCTGTTCAAGAGGGTGATTCGTGTACCTCATGTGGTGGATCACTTCGTTATACCAAAGGGATAGAAGCAGGGCACATTTTCCAATTAGGTACACAATATTCTGAGCCATTAGCTGCAAACTTCTTAGATGAAAACGGAAAATCGCAGCCAATGGTCATGGGAACCTATGGTATAGGTGTAAGTCGTTTACTTGCAGCCATTATTGAACAAAATCATGATGATAAAGGATGTGTTTGGACAAAAGAGTCTGCACCGTTTGATTTGCAGATCATTGTCTCAAACATTAAAGATGAAGCACAGATGGCTTTGGGTGAAGCACTTTACAAAGTGATGTTAGACAAAGGTGTGGATGTCCTTCTTGATGAGAGAAAAGATAGATTTGGAGCTAAGATGAAAGATTATGAACTTATCGGCGTTCCATATGCAGTTGTAATAGGAAAAAAACTTTCTGATGGTGTGGTAGAGTTTATGAAAAGAGATGGTATGGTAAAAGAAGAAATTTCTGCTGAAACCATTGCAGATCTATTGTCAGAAAGATTTTAAATGATTTTTTTAATTATACCGTTCGCACTTATCGAACTATATCTCTCATTAAAGACTGGGGAGACCATTGGTTTCTTGTGGTCTGTAATATGGATCGTACTTAGTTTTGCACTCGGCATGATGCTTTTACAAAAGTCTTCACAAACCATGATGGGTAATATGCAGTCAATGAGAGTAGGAAAACTTGACATAAGAAGATTTCAAAATGTGAGCATGGCTTATTTTATCGGTGCGATACTGCTTATTATCCCTGGTGTATTTAGTGATTTCTTAGGGCTTATTTCACTTTTATACTCGCTTTATTTACAATTTATTGTTAAAATTACACCTGAACAAACAACTCATTTTACAAAACAAGGAGATGATAATGTCATTGATGTCGAAATTATTGATGAGCACAGTCGCAGCGACCGTAGCTCTTAGTGCAAATGCACAGCCAGATAATAAACTATTACTTAAATATGTTAAAAAAGCAGTAGTGAAAAATCCACAAGTAAAAGTAAAAGGTGTGACAGTTATTGAGTCCAAAACAGATAAAAGATTACCAGGGTGGACGATTCTTTTAACAACTATGGATCTAGAATATCAGAAGAAAGAGATTCATGCACCAGAAATGATGTTTGTGAAAGATGGACTTGTGACAGGACATTTGGTCAATTTGAAAACAGGTAATGATTACCGTGATGAAATCAGACCTACGGTAACTCAAAGTTATTACGATGATGCACATTTGCTTTTTGGTAATAAAGATGCCGCACATAAAATACTGATATTCTCAGATCCTCAGTGTCCATTCTGTCAAGAAGTAGTACCGGCAATATTTAAAGCATCTAAAGAGAACCCTGCAAAAATTGCAGTTTATTATTATCACTTACCGTTACTTCGTATACATCCTGTTTCAGATGTACTTACACGTGTGATGCATGTTGCACAGCATGAAGGAAAAATGGACGTGGTTGAAAAGATCTATTCTTTGAAGATCAATCCACAAGAGACTGATATGACAAAGATACTTGCTGCAGTAAAAAATCATACAGGGTACAGTGTCACAGCCGCACAGGTGAATGCAAAAGAAGTAAAAGCAGCAATGAAAGCAGATGAATTAGCTGCCGGGAAAATGATGGTTTCAGGTACACCTACGATCTATATAGATGGTGAGTGGGATAAAATGCGTAATGGGTACAAAAAACTTATAAAATAAAATGTAGTGAGTCTAGGGTATAGGACTTTGTCTTATACATTTCGATACAAGGGTAGCTGTGGAAAAATTAATTATCGCAACAAGAGCAAGTAATCTTGCGTTATGGCAAGCATATCATATCAAAAAGAGAATCGAAATTTCGTTTCCAGAGATCACAGTTGAACTCAATAAGATCACTTCTAAGGGTGACAAAATACTGGACAAACCGCTTGCACTTATAGGCGGGAAAGGGCATTTTACCAAAGAGCTTGAAGATGAAATGCTTGAAGGTAATGCTGATTTAGCTGTACATTCACTTAAAGACGTTCCTACCTATATTCCAGAAGGTTTAGAGTTATGTGCCATTACGACAAGGCAGGATCAGAGTGATGTATTGCTTTCTCATACTTATGCAAGTTTAGATGAGCTTCCTCATGGTGCAACAGTTGGGACAACAAGTCTCAGAAGACGTATGCAGCTTCTTGAAAAGCGTCCAGACCTAAAAGTAAAAGAGCTCAGAGGAAATGTAAATACCAGACTTAGAAAGCTTAAAGAAGGGCAGTATGATGCGATCATACTTGCCTATATAGGTCTTCATAGACTTGACCTGTTGAAAGATATACCTTTTGTTGAAAAGCTGGATTTTTTCATACCGCCTATGGGACAGGCTGCCTTGGGTATTGAAATTGTGAGCACGAATGAGAGGGTTCGTGAAATTGCGATGACATTAAATGATGAAAACTCTTTTATCTGTACAAAATTAGAACGTGATTTTGTTTCTAAGATTGGAGCAGGATGTTCTGCACCAGTAGCAGTCAATGCCATAATTGCAGGAGATGATATCACTGTAAAAGCAATGCTTGGATATCCTGATGGTACTAACATTATGCACCAAGAACTGACATCTAAAATCAGTGAATGTGATACATTAGGTCGGAAATTAGCTGAAGCTATGATCGCTGATGGGGCATTAGATATACTTGAAAAAGCAGAAAGAATAGCCTTTAAAGACGAAATGCCAGAGAGGCTATAAAGAAGATAAAAGTAAGGTTTTTGATCTTTATCTATTAAAAAAAGATCCCCATAAATCCACCAGCCACACCTGAAGCTGCATCTTTTGCAGCTTCACCCATTGGCATTTTTTCCATCATCTTTCTGTTGCCTTCACCAACCATTGAATCCATTTGTTCATCCATTTTATGTCTGATAAGTTTCTGCATATTGAGGTCTACTTCTGGATCATCCAGTGAACCATAGACCTTGCCTGAAAATTCTTGCTCCTGCATTTTAAAATCAAAGTATGCATTAATGGTGCTTTTATTAGTATCCATAATAGTATTGGTTAAATAGAAGTGGCCTCTATCATTTGCAAGTTTCAAATCTCCTTGCAAAAGATCGTTCTGATAAGTTGCCTCTAGTGTACTATTATCAAATTCTTCAACAAGCATATTTACATCAGCTTTTTTATAGATATTACTGACCAGCTCTGAATGCAAGAATTTTGCATTTTTTAGTTCTGTGTTGACAACCATACGCTTTTTGATAAAATCATAATTGATCGTACCTGTTGTATCACCATCTATCATGATCTGGAATGGAAATAAAGCCATAAACTCTTTAAAAGAGACAGAATCCAGATTAATATCTAACTGGTCTTTTTCATAGACAAAATCAAGTATCCCTCCAAATGTTTTAGAAACTCCCTCTATCTTAAAATCTTTGTCATGTGTTGCTTTACCCATAGCATAGAACGGACCATAATATTTGTAGCCAAAGAGTTTTTCAAAAGGTGTAAGATCTTTCACATCTATGACATAAAAGGCACTTGTAATATTTGTATCTGCATCACGAATACCTTTAGTGATATTGAGCTTGGCATTTGCCATAGTAACATCGGCAGTAAAAGTTTGTTTGTTATTGTCAAGGTTTATTTGTGTATGTAAAGAAAAAGGAAGTTTATCAAGTGTACTTTTTTCAAGTGAGTAAACTAGTTGACCCTTTTTGTTTTCCTTGCTTAGATATTCAAAATCTACTTGCAGACTAGCTCTACCTTTAGGAAAGACTTTTTGACCAAGAAGTGTAGAAAGTTTGACTGAATGAATACCATTCATACTAAGAGAAACATTTTCCAATTTATCATCTATCTTGATACCATCATACTTTATATGACCATCAAGAGCTGTTCCTTCTCCACTTATATGCAGCCGTGAAAAAGGACCATTGAGATGTCCAGTAAGATTTATGTCATCTTCTATAGTGTACATAGGACTAGGAAAGCGAGAAGAGTTGAGTGTATAGTCCATATTGCTCAAAGAATCATTGATCAGACCATTCAGGGTAAGTTTGTAATGTTTGTTAAAGCTTCCATTAAATCTAATGTAAGTATCTTTTAGAGCGTTTTTCATGGGAGTCGCATCATCAAGTGTCATCACATAGGTTTGACCTTCAAGTTGATATTTTTTTGTTTTTAGATCAATATAACCCTCAATAGATTTTTTTATAGGGTTGATCTTTGTTTGATTTAACAATAAATGATTCTTATTGTTTGCCAATTGGATATCACCAGATAATATATCGTCTTTATATAGGAGGTTTACACTACTATCATCAAAAACTTCGTGTTCTAAATCGATACCAGTTTTTTCAGAGAGTGAATCGACAAGTTCTGAAGAGGCAAGTTTTGCATTTTTGAGTTTTGTCTGTGCATTGATACTTTCTGTGAGAAAGTTATATTGTATTTGTCCTATTACATTTGCATCCAGTAGAGGCTCATAAGCAAGTCGTTTCATGATGTTTTTTAACGGGACATCAATTAAATCGGCTTTTAGTATGTCTTTCTCATAAATAAAGTCAAACAGACCATCGAAGCTTTTTGAAAGACCCGTTATAATGATGTGCCTATCAAATGTAACTTCACCAAAAGCATAAAATGGACCCACATACTTGTAACCCAGTAACTTTTCCAAATGGCTTAATTCTTTGATGTCCAGAGCATAATAGGCATGGGCAGTATTCTTCTCTTGGTCATATTCTCCTTGCGTAAGGTGAAGTGTTAATTCCGGTGCAGTAACATCCATAATAAATGTTTGATTGTTATCATCTATATTTATTTGCGTATGCAGATCAACCAGTAACCCAGAGATATCACTCTTCTTGACATTATAGGTCAATTGTCCTTTTTTACTCTCTTCGCTTATCATGTCAAAATGTATATGTGCATCAGCTTTGCCATCTAAAAAAGCATTCTGACCAAGGAGTGTGAAAAGTTTACTTGAGTTCATGTCATTTAAGACTAAGTCGATATCTTTAAAAGTATCTTTAGATTTAAGAAATTCATAACTGACATTGCCATCGAGTGCTTTCCCTGAACCGGTGACTTTAACATTACTTAATGGTCCTTCTATTTGACCTGTAATGCTAATCTCATCATCTATGGTACATATAGTACTTTGCAGACAGTTACTGGTAAGTGTATAGTCCATATCAATACGAGAGTTCTTGAAGAAGCCTTTAACTTGAAGATTATATTTATCTTCAACAATCATATCTGCTTCAAGATAAGGATATTTTTGTACATTTATAGATTCAACATTAACATTTAAACCAGTCTGTTTCGTAAATATGTAACTTATGGAGCTATAAATCTGCTGATTCCCTAGAGGTGTGTAAAAAAGGTAAGATAATATAAGAGATATAAAAATAATAATAAAAATAATATATTTCACAATAGTTGACATAGGTGAAAGACCTTAGATACTTTTTATTATCATACCATAATCATCTAGTGTAAATTACTTTGTAGATATAATATTTTAGAAAAAAAGAGGATAAAAAATGGAAGACGTAGTACAATGGCTGAAAGACAACGGTAATTTAAAGATCATAGATGAACCGCTTGATGTGGAGCTTGAGATACCTCATGTTGCGTATGTAGAAGTTAAGACAGATAGCTCACGTCCTCTCCTTTTTACAAATCCTATCAACAAAGCGAAAGGCATAGAGTATGATATACCTGTGTTGATGAATATCTTTGCCAATAAAGAGCTCACTGAAAAGATATTTGGTAAGCACCCTGATGATGTTGCCGAGGGTATAGATGAACTTCTTAAGCTCAAAGCACCTAAAGGGCTTAAAGCAAAATTGGCCATGATCCCTAAATTTTTCTCACTTAAAAATGTCTTTCCAAAACGTTTAAAGTTTAGAGGGGAATGCCAAGAAGTGATCATCCCTAAAGATGAAGTTGATTTAGATAGATTACCGATACTGAAAACCTGGGAAAAGGATGGTGGTGCATTTATCACGATGGGACAAGTTTATACAAGAAGTCTTGACGGAGAGATGCAAAATCTTGGAATGTATAGACTGCAACAGTATGATAAAAACAGGTTAGGTATGCACTGGCAGATACATAAAGATGCTTCTCATTTTTTTGACCAGTATCAAAAGGCAGGTAAGAAGATGCCTGTGACAGTTGCTATAGGTGGTGATCCTCTTTATATCTGGTGTGGACAGGCCCCAATGCCGCATGGTATGTTCGAAATGCTGCTTTACGGTTTTGTACGTAACAAAAATGCACAGTTGGTAAAATCGATCACGAATGACATTTATATTCCTCGAGATGTAGATGTGGTGATAGAAGGTTTTGTCGACCCTGAGGTCATGGAAATAGAAGGTCCATTTGGTGACCATACAGGTTATTATACGCTTAAAGAACCATTCCCTATGATGAATGTAGAGACTATTACTATGAAAAAACATCCGGTTTTTCAAGCAACTGTTGTAGGAAAACCTCCTTTAGAAGATAAATATATGGGTTGGGCAACAGAACGTATCTTTTTACCAATGCTTAAACCTATGGCACCAGATCTTATAGACTATAATATGCCTGAAAATGGTGTGTTTCATAATTTGATATTGGCCAAGATGAAAACATTGTATAAAGGACATGCTCAACAATTCATGCATGCATTCTGGGGTGTAGGTCAGATGAGTTTTGTAAAACATGCACTTTTTGTGGGAGAAGATGCACCTGAACTAGAAGATAGCAAATCATTGGCTACACATATACTGAATAGACTTGATAAAAGTAAGATCCTTATTACGCAAGGTATAGTAGATCATCTGGATCACTCATCATCCGAACAGTTTATCGGTGGAAAACTAGGTGTAGATGCAACAGGAGATGAAGTAGAAGGGGGTGTAGAAGAGTTACTCTCAGATAAAAAGTTACTTAAAAAAATGCAAGAGGTCAGCAGTAGGATAGTCGGACTTAAACAATATATGACAGAGACTAAAACACCTGTTTGTGTTATTAGTGTCGATAAGAAAAAGTCACAACTTAAGCTTATCAAGAAACTTAAAAGTTTACAGAAGCATATTAAATTGCTTGTCATCGTAGATAAACAGAATAATGATTTGAAAGATCCTTACATGCTTATTTGGCGTGTGGTAAATAATATTGATGCAGGTAGGGACGTGGTACTTGAACCATTTATAGCTATTGATGCAACGAACAAGAGTGAAGTGGATGGTTATAATAGAGAGTGGCCGGGAGATACCTTCTGTTCAAAAGAAGTTCTTGATTTACTTCAGAAAAAAGGAATTATAAATATCGATGAAACGTTTATTAAAAAGTTTGGGTTACTTCCTTTCTAATTTAATTTTCCTTTAAACTTAGTATGATAAAATTTCCTTGTTAATAAAAATTATCTTTAAGGAAACAATATGTTAGTAACTAAAAAAGCTCCAGATTTTACAGCAGCAGCTGTACTCGCAGACGGTCAAATAGTAGAGGACTTCAACTTGATGAACAACCTTGGTGAAAAAGGTGCGGTTCTTTTCTTCTATCCACTTGACTTTACTTTTGTATGTCCGTCAGAAATCATTGCATTTTCCCACAGAGCAAAAGAATTTAGAGAAAGAGGTATCAACATTATCGGTGTATCAGTAGATAGTCAATTCTCACACTTTGCATGGAGAGAAACACCAGTAGCCGAAGGTGGTATCGGTAGAGTTGATATGCCACTTGTTGCAGACCTTTCTAAGCAAATTGCTAGAGACTACGATGTTCTTCTTGATGAAGCAGTAGCACTTAGAGGTTCATTCCTTATCGATGCAGACGGTACAGTAAGACACGCCGTGATCAATGACCTTCCACTTGGTAGAAACATTGATGAAATGATCAGAATGGTAGATACTATGCTATTCACTAACGAGCATGGTGAAGTATGTCCTGCTGGTTGGCAAAAAGGTGATGAAGGTATGAAAGCAGACACAGAAGGTGTTGCTGAATATCTTGCTAAACACGAAGGTGACCTGTAAGGTTTTATATATTCCCATCATTAATGATGGGAATGCATACATAAAGTTATACTGATTACTTTATGTATGCATTGAAAGGATAACCATGACAGATTATGTATTACTACTCAAAAAAAGTGGACTTAAAGCTACATTTCAACGTATCAATATATTAGAGCGTATTGAAGTACATGGACATATGTCGATTGATGCTATCTATGAAGAAGTTATTAAAACACATCCATCTCTATCACTTGCAACAGTGTATAAGAATATTATTTTAATGGTAGAGAAGGGTGTACTTGTAGAAGTGCCTATCACGGGTAAAAAACCAAAATATGAACTTTCTAAAGAGGACCATATTCATTTGGTCTGTACAGAGTGTGGTGAGGTAGAAGATAAATCAAAGGACACTATGACTGATGATATGTTTGCCTCAATGACCGATAAAGAAAACTTTATAGTGAATAAGCAACAGATCAATCTTTATGGTGTGTGTGCACATTGTCAAGAAGCAGTGGCATCGTAGGATTAGAATTTAAATAGCACTTTATATTTGATATCGTCGTGCTTTAGTTCACCAAAGGTACGGCTGTCTATACTAAAGGGATCTGTCCCTTCTACAAAATAATTAAAATTTTCTATTGACTTAACCATTTTTATCATATGCCCATATTTTTCCTTCTCAAAGACAACAATATCATTGACTTTAATAGGAGTTTTACTCCACACTTTACGGCAAACAACTCTCTGTCCATTTTTATAAAATGGATAAAGAGAGTCACCGGATATTTTAAATATTTGAAGCATTAAAGTACAGGATAGACTACATCTTCATTTGGTGCATATGGTGATTTAGCGACTTTTGTCTCGACACCTTTGATCTTCCAGAAGATTTCTGCAAACTTGTTTACTTCTGCTAGGAGTTCCATTGCTTTTTCTCTAGATACATGTTGTTTTGCTGCACCGCCCAACATCATAATGTTGTGAACTATAGTATGTATCTCTGGATATCCTTCTAGATGTGGAGGTTTGATAAAGTCACCCCAGATAATACGTATTTCTTCTTTACATTTGATCGCTTCAGACTCTTTGACGGCAACATATCTTGCCATACTATTGTGATAGGCTAGATCATCATCTTTTTGTGCAGCTTCCATAAGATCTACCATTCTAATAACAGAAAGTGCTGCAATTTGCGCAGCACTAGGATCATAGATTCCACAAGGCACATCACAATGTGCTTTTACTTCATTTAGTTTGAACATTTCATATCCTTTTTTATTTTTATTCATGGCGCATACTGCCAACTTAGACTACGATCAGTAATCTAAGTTAGCACTACTTGCTCCTCGTTGTTTTAAAAGTTTTATCATTTCTTCTCTTTGATAGAGATAGGCATAGCTTAATGCACTGTTTTCGTATTTATCTTTACATTCTATATTGATGTGATGTTCTAAGAGTGTAGTGACGATAGTAGCATTATTTTTGTACACAGCATAATGAAGTGCTGGTAATTCATCAGTGACATTCTGGTTAATATCATATCCTAAAGCAAGGAGTGTTTTAACAATGTTTGTTTTTTCATAGTTAATGGCCCAAAAGAGTGCACTCCGACATTTTGCATCTTTTATATGTATATCAAATGCATCTTCCTTAAGTGCTACAATATGTTGATCTAAACCTAATACAATAAGTTCAAAAAGAAGACACCAACCTTCATTGGATTGGTAGTTAATATCAGCTCCATTAAGTAGTAACTGTTTTACTGTAGAGATATCTTCAGCATGGAGAATGAGTTCAGAGGAAAGAGCATCCTGTAGTGTATTACATGACATAGGAAACACCTGAAATGTTATATGTTCCTATGGCTATAGAAATAAACCCAACAGACATAATACCATAACGCAAGGCATTTGCTGAACGAATTAAGTTTTCATTGATGAGGTATATAAGATAGCCAAAGAGTAAAAAAACAATACTTACACCAACAATAAATGCCAAGACCATTTCAAGACCGATATTTTGATGTGAGACAATACTAAGTGTTACCAGCATACCACGTATGCCACCTGCACCCATCAGCAATCCAAGAGAGACTAACATACTTTTGTCATGCAAGTGAGCATCTTGATAATAGATGTGTGTATGACTATCCGTCTGATGTACATGGGTATCTATGCGTATTTTATTTGTGACTGCCAAATAAACGAGATAACATCCCATCAAAAGAATCACTGACGAGGAGATGACATCTCCATAGGATAAAATAGCTTCATTCGCAAATTCTCCTACAAAGAGTGCTAGCAAATAGAGCATTGTACCATGACCTAAGGCAAATAAAAAGGAGAGTATCATCGTCTCTCTTTTCTTCTTACCTATAGAAAAAAGTGCAATAGCTGAGAGATGGTCTGGACCTAAGGCATGAAGTATACCGTAATAGAGTATTATAATTAGTCCATATTCCATTTTAATTCCTATATATAAGGTTAATTTATAGTGATAAATCTAGTATAGTTATTAAATATTAAAACTTAACTTAAGTGAGAAGAAAAAAAAGAATTGAGTAAGATAGTTCTATCTTACTCGGTAAAATTTATTTGAAAAGTGCAGAACCTACACGTACGAGATTTGATCCACATTTAATGGCCAATTCATAATCACTGCTCATACCCATTGAACAAACAGCAGCACCATCTTTTTGTAATTTTTCATAGATACTATGCGTAGTTTCAAAACTTTGTTGTATCAATTTTGTGTCGTCTGTATGTGCACCTATCGTCATAAGCCCTTTGAGGTTTATCTGTGGGCAGGTTTCTTTTATCGTATGATAGATATCTACAGCCTCTTCACTGCTTACACCAGACTTACTCTCTTCATTTGCTGCATTGACCTGAAGAAGACAGTTCATTTTTGTCTCTTTTGCACAAGAGTTTTTTGTTGAGTTCAGTTGCCAATGCTAGACTGTCTAGTGACTGCATAAGGGTTGGACGTAGATCGATCAGATTGTTGATCTTGTTTTTTTGAAGTGTACCTATCATATGCCATTCAAGTGGAAGTGCTTCGAGTGATTGCATACGTTCTTTAAGTTGTTGTACCTGGTTTTCACCAAAGGCTCTTTGTCCAAGTTCATAGAGTGTAGTGATGTTTTCTAGTTCAGTGTACTTAGCAACTGTTACAAGCTTTACAATGTGGTGTTCACTTACTGTAATACGTGCTTGCTCTATGTTCCAAATCACTTCATCTAGATTTGCCCGTAAGTGTTCTTTATCTAATATCATACATCTTGTCCTTTTCTAATGAATTACCTATACGGCTAAGTTACTATTTCGACTCTTTCAGCTCTAGACTTATGGACTTGAAGCAGTTCAAGTCCACTTAATGGTACTCATCCCCAAAGTCTATTGATATCATTATACAATCCTAACATCATAAGAGAGATTAGTATGGACCAACCTATAAGTGTAATATAGGTCATAACTTGCTCACTAGCAGTTTTACCGGTAAGCATCTCATAGAGGTTAAACATAATATGTCCACCATCTAGAGCAGGTATAGGAAGTAGGTTGAGTACACCTAAGTTCACTGAAATAAGTGCAGTAAAAAAGAAAAGAGCCAATATGCCAGCAGAACTTGCTTCAGCAGTAACATCTACAATAGTGATGATACCTCCGAGTTTATCTGTACCTACCACACCAGTGATGAGTTTTTCTACACTTTGCACAATGAGTAAAGAGGCTTTTTTAGTCTCATCCCATGCATATGTAAGTCCATCAATAAATCCGAAGTAGACAGTTGTTTGTTTACCTAAGGGACTGATTCCGATAATACGTCTAGTGATCTTTTCACCAAAGACATTTGTATCTTCTATGATCTTTGGTGTAATTTGCAAAGTGATAAGCTTTTCTTCACGTTCTACGATAAGTGTTATATCACCTTTATCACCGTTAATGTTCTTACCTATGTTTTCCCAGTAGAGAATATTGTTTCCATTCACTTGGACTATTTTATCTTCTTTTGTCAATCCTGCTCTAAAGGCAGGTGTATCTTTTCCTACTTCTCCTACATAAGGTAAAAGCTTAGGAACACCCATATTGGCAATAGCAAAATAAAGTAGAAAAGCCAGTAAGAAATTGGCAAAAGGTCCAGCCAACAAGATAATGATACGTTGCCACGGTTTCTTAACATTGTACGAGTCTTGGTCATAAGAGATATTTGTAGGATCAGTATCATCCTGTCCTTTCATTTTCACGTAACCACCGAGAGGGATAGCAGAGATACTCCACTCTGTTTTTCCAATCATTTTAGAGTAAAGTTTTTTACCAAAACCTATACTAAACACATCAACTTGTACACCAAAATAACGTGCAGCTGTAAAGTGTCCAAGCTCATGAAAAAAGATAAGTACCGATAAGACTAAAAGTGCGACTAAAATGCCCATAAAGTTCCTCTTGTGTAATATTATGAATTATATCTAAGTGTTGTAAAAATTTGATATAGATTAAAAATTTAATGGAAAATTTTGCTAAAATAAATAAGAAGGATAAAAATATGAATGAAAATAAAAATACAACAGAAGAGATCATCAGAAATGTAGAAGATGAAACGTCTGAAATGATCGATGAGATCATAGAAGAAGCGGACAAAAAAGTCTCTGAAAGTGAAGAAGAAATTACAGATGATATGGATGTGAATGATAAGATTAGAAGAAGAGGATGGAACATTGGAAGAAAGTGTAGAAGAGCGCTCCTCTACCGAAAAACATGAAAAAACACATTAAAGCAAAACATCTTGTCGAAAAAGCGAAAAAGATCGTCAATGAAGCAAATAAGCGTATAGAAGCATGTAAACTTTTACTTGAGTCTGATTTGACATGAGTATGGAAATGCGAAGTCTGAACTTAAGAAAGGTGGACTTGATGCCTGTGTATTACTATTGAATCAATTAGGGTACAAGATAGAAGAAGACGAAGTAGAGAAAACCACGCCTGTTTTTGAACCTAAAGAAGCGGTAAAGCCTATGGTTCTAAAAGATGTTTCAAGTGGTAAGTTCTCAGGCTTTATCTATGCATTATTCGGAGGGATTGCCACAGCTATCGGAATGGTTTATCTGGCAACAGAAAAATTAGAAATGACATTGAATGTGACTAAAGTACCTTCAGAAGATGTCATGCAAAGTATTTTAGCTTGGTTTAGTACGATTATAGGTGTACAGGAAAATGTTGCTATAGGTACTGGTGTATTAGGTGCTGTTGTACTTGTGGTCATGATACTTATCTATGTTATTCGAGTTAGTTTAAAGGGAAAAAGTAATCTTCATTTTGCCGTTAAACAATTTGTAGAAGCAGAACTGTATACGGAACAAAAATCCAACTGTAAACAAGAGACAGATAAAATTGATGCTCATATTAAAGATGCGATAGATACAATCAAAACATATGAAGTTCTTTTGAATGAACAAAAAGGAAAACTCCAACGTATTTTATATATAGAAGGTGAGTAAAGAAAAAAGTACAGGGTATCATGACAAATCATATTTAGAAATACGTGAAACAAAAGAACTAATACATAGCATTACAGACTTTATGGATATTTCTATGTCTGATGAGGGAAAACTTTCTTCTAAAAGTATACTTTATTTGCAGAATGCAAAAGACCAAATTGATAAAATGCTTCAAAGATTTTATTAAGAGATAATTTGATGTTTTAAAAAAGAAGGCCCGAACACTCTCCGAAGAGAGTGGTGTATTCAAAACGGGTTTTTAGGAGATTACAATTTTGGATTAAAATTTGTAAGTTGCGATAAGTTCCATAACTTGCTCATCATACCATCACCATAATCAGTACTAGTATAGATAGCATCTAGAGAGATACAATCAGTAACTCCGTATCCTAAGATAAGGTCAAATTCTGATCCACCATCACTACCTTCATATTCAAAGTCACCGTAAGCAATAGATGCTGATACTCCACTGAACTCAGTTGCTGCAGAAACCATCCAGTTATCACCAACTGAGTCAGAAGTAGGAGTCATCCACATACTTGTGTAAAGACCATCCCAATCAACAAATCCTACTACTTCATCTTCAACACTTACATATGCTGCTGCAAGGTCAAATCCAGCTAATGTTGTTTCTGCTTTAACACCATATGCTGTAGAACTATCCGACCTATCCCAGTCTGTATCTACATATTGTGCAGCAAGTTTGATGCCTGAAAGTTCTACACCTGCATCACCATAGACTTGAGTATAACCATAGTTATCATTGTTGTAGTACCAAATACTTGCATCAAATGCATCACTGTATGAAGCACCTACTGTCCAGGTGTCACCTTCTAGATCCAGAAATCTGTACCTTTGCCGTTCGGTCTATATGCTTCAATATATGAACCAACCAAAGTAAGGTTTGAGATAGAGTTATTTACTACTGTATATGCTTCAAATGAACCTGGAGCTAGTAACCAATCAAAACTTTGAACCATTGGCGTGTCAAGAAGCTGACGACCAAGAACGAAAGTTGTATCACCATATGCTGCAGTGATGTTAGCAATGTTTAGGAAAGCACCTGTCTCTTCACCTTCGAACATATTCCAAACATCACCATTTAAATAGAATTTGTAAGGTTAGTAAAACCTACTGCCAGTAAAGTTAGCAGTTACGTTATCTGTAATTTTGTGTGATACATCTAAAGTAACAGCTGCACCTAATGCACTGCTATCTCCCTTATACCAATCTAAATCACCATAACCATCTGTTGTAAAAGAGTAAAGTACTGCTTTACCATTGATCGTTGTGTTACTGTTACATGCAGCAGCTTCAACAACTGGCGCCTCTACTACTGGTTCTACTGGAGCAATGTCTCCACCTGCGAATGCCGAACTAATAGCTAAAGTTGCTACTAAACTTAATTTTGTCATTTTCATGTTTTTTCCTTGTTTTTATTTGGATAAGCAAGTGTAACATGAGAGTTAACGAAAAATAAACGAAAGGTTGATTAAAATTTAATCAATTTAGTGTTTAGGAGTATTTTTGAAGAAATCTCTGACATATTCGTAGCCAGAGTAGAGTGTAAGTACAACGGCTATCCATAGAAGCAGTGTTCCTCCAGGCCATTCCATGAGGAAAAAACCTATCGCTATCATCTGTACAACAGTTTTCACTTTACCCATCCATGAAGCTGAGATATCAAGGCCTTGACTTACAGCAGAAACCCTTAATCCTGTGATGAAGAGTTCTCGTGTTAATATTAGAAAGATAGCCCATGGTGAAGCTGTTTCAAGCATCATTAATCCTAAAAAACCTGCAAGTGTGAGCATTTTATCTGCTAGAGGGTCAAGAATTTTTCCCAGTGTAGTGATCTGGTTAAAAGTACGTGCTATGTAACCATCAAAAAAATCTGTAGCAGAAGCAACCACAAAAATAAAAGCAGCAAAGTAGTTTAGCCATGATGGGTGTATACCCTTAAAGATAGATGCATCCTGGTTGACCAAGAAAAGAAACATTACTGGAGCAAGAAGAAGACGGATAAATGCTAAGATATTTGGGATGTTAAATATTTGTGAACTTGGCATTATCTTACTCCTAAGTTAGTTTTGAGAATTTGGGATTATTTCCGTTACTTTTTCCTTTTTTGTCCTGCGACAAAAAAGAAAAGAGGTAACCAAAAAAGAAAAAACACAATCGAATCAAAACTTATTTATATTAGTAAACTGCTTACTAGTATGAATATTTGTATTTTACTCATTTAAGTATGAATATACTCTATTTTAACGGAATGTTGTTCCACCGTCAACAACTAAATGTTTGACCTGTGATCCATGATGCTTCATCTGTACAGAGGAAATAGACAGAACCTGCAAGGTCCTCAGGGCTTCCCATTCTGTTGACTGCTGAACGTTTGATCGTTTCAGCTTTGACTTCTTCGTAGTTTGTAAATGCTTTTAAGTGCATCTGTATCAATAGGCCCACCAGATACAGCATTGACTCTAATACCCATTTCTCCAACTTCAACAGCTGCGTAACGGCTCATAGCTTCAACCGCTGCTTTGTTTGTACCATGACCTGCATAGTTCTCGATATAGATAAGGTTACCCGTCGAAGAAAGTGTTACGATGGCACCACCGCCTACTTTTTCCATACGTACAGCAGCTTCTTGTGATCCGCGTACAAACGCACCAACAGTTGCAGTATAAATATTAGTTAAACCTTTGCTTGGTCTAAGTTTCATAAATTTACCATAACCACCAACGACTGGACGACCATAGATCATCGCATTAGAGACAAAGAAGTCTACTCTGTCAAAATCTTTATCAATTGCTTCAAAAAGAGGCTTGAACTCGTCAAGCTCTAAGATATTAAGAGGGTATGCTCTGGCTTTAATACCATATTTATTTTCCAAATCAGCTGCGATTTCATCAGCAGCTTCTTTGTTAGAGTTGTAAGTAAATGCGACATTTACACCATTTTTAGCAAATTTTTCTGCTACGGCTTTACCGATACCTTTCGTTGCACCTGTAATTACTAGTGTTTTACCTTTCATATCTGACATATTACGCTCCTACTATTTTATATTTTTTCATGACAGCTTCAATGTTTTTCATATTTTCAGTACTTGGTGGTACAAGTGGTAATCTATATTCTAGGGTATCAATCAGACCTGCTATATACATCGCGGCTTTAATAGGAATAGGATTACTTTCACAGAAAAGTACTTTGTTGATCTCAAAAAGTTTATCATTGATAGCTTTTGATTTAACAAAATCACCTTGAAGTGCAGCATGTGCAAGCTCCGCTTTCATATCTGGCAAGAGGTTTGAAGTTACTGAGGTAATTCCCTTTCCTCCACTTGCCAAAATAGGAAAATCAATCACATCATCACCAGAGAATACATACAGGTCAGGTACTTTTGCCAAGAGTTCAACGGTTCTCTCTATAGATCCCGTTGCTTCTTTGATACCCATAATGTTCTCAACATCATCATAGAGTCTTTTTACTGTATCTGGTAAGATATCTACCCCTGTACGTCCTGGAACATTATACAGCATAAAAGGTACTTTTACTGCAGAAGCAATTGCTTTATAGTGTTGATAAAGTCCTTCTTGGCTCGGTTTGTTATAGTAAGGACTTACAGAGAAAATTGCATCTGCACCACACTCTTCTGCATGTTTCGCAATGTCAATGGCTTCATGTGTCGCATTACTTCCTGCACCAGCAAGGACTTTAGTCTCCGTACCTTTACACACTTCAACCGCTATTTCAATACATCTTTTGTGTTCATCATGACTTAGTGTAGCACTCTCACCTGTAGTACCAACAGGACACACAGCATCTATGCCATGTCTAATTTGTCTTTTAATAAGATCTGCAAAGGTTGCTTCATCCAGTGTACCATTTTTAAATGGTGTGATCAGCGCAGTGGTTGCACCAGTAATATAGTTACTCATATCTACTATCCTAGTTTTTTTTCAATATTACAGTTGTTGAAAAATTGTGATCAAAATATTTTTTAGCAGTATCGCTAATATCTTTGAGTGTAATTTTATCTAATTTCTCTTCATATTCAAGTAAAGGCTGTATATTTCCCTTGACAAGGTAGTCTCCATAGAGTCCTGCTACTGAACTTGAACTCTCTAATGAGTATATAAATTCTGCTTTTGTGTTGATCTTGACTTTATCAAGTTCCGCTTGTGTAACATCACCATTTTTGATCTTTTCAAGTTCAGCTAGTATCTCTTTTTCTAAAGTTTCTACAGATGCATGCGGTGAACACATTCCCATGATAAGGAAAACACCAGGGTCTGCAAGTTCCATGTTGTAACCGTAGATCTGGTTTGCCAATTGCTTTTCATTGACCAGTGTTTTTTCAAAACGTGAACTTTTACCAGAACTGAGTATATGACTGATGGCTGAAAGTGCTACTTGGTCATCATGTTCATAATTAGGAATGGCATAGGTGATGGCTAATGTATCAACTTGATTACTCTCTTTATGGAGTACGGCTCTTTTCGCACCATCTACCTTAGGCTCAACAGCAGTGACCTTTGGAATTTCATGTTTGTTTTTAATATGTCCGAAATATTTTTCTGATTCTTTAAAAACCTCTTCAGGTGTGATATCTCCAGCAACCACCAAGATAGCATTACTCGGTTGATAATAACGTTGATAAAAATCTCTGATATCTTCTATCTTCCATGAAAGAATATCTTCCATAAAACCTATTGGGAGCCAATGGTAAGGATGGTAGGTGAAATGTGTATTGAAAACCCTAAAATAGAGGTAACCCATAGGGTTATTGTCTGTTCTAAGGCGTCTCTCTTCTGCGACGACATCACGCTCTTTTTGAAACTCTTCATCTGTAAGCTTGAGGTTATGCATAAGTTCAGAAAAAAGATCAAGGCTAAGTCCTAAGTTTTTACTTGCAGTTTTAATGTAGTAGTGTGTTTTATCAAAGCCGGTAGCCGCATTATTGACACCACCACGACTTTTTACGATCATATCAAATTCACCCTCTTTGAGTTTATCTGTCGATTTGAAAGAAAGGTGTTCAAGCATATGTGCCATACCGCTCTTGCCGAGTACTTCATTTCTACTTCCTACTTTGTAGTAAATATCTGTAGTGATAACACCTGAATCGTTATCCATAGGTATGACAACGATCTGCATACCGTTTTCTAATGTCTTTGTAAAATGTTCTGGCAATGAATTGGCCATTGATACTCCTGTTGTAATCATAAATCCTATAAGTATATGTGTAAATAGTTTGAGGCGTTCTAGTCTCATTTGTAATCTGCTCCGATTGCTTCGCTAATATGTTTATAACCATCTTTTTGTAAGAGTTTAATTAAACCCTCATTGATCTCTTTGATCAGTGCAGGTCCACGGTAGACAAGCATACTGTAAACCTGAACCAATGATGCGCCGGCTTTGATACGTCTATAGGCTTCCTCCGCAGAATCTATACCTCCTACTGAAATGAGTAGGGTTTTACCATAGAGCTCTTTACCTATGGCTTTAAAAAGTTGGTACGATTTCTCGGTAAGCAGTGCCCCTGAGATACCACCAAAGTCTTTGGCATGTGGAGTTAAAGAGTAATCTATGGTTGTATTGGTAGCAATGATACCTGCTGCACCGGCTTCTACCGCTGTCTTACAAAGAAGAATAGCATCTTCAGGCTCCATGTCTGGAGCAATTTTAAGTAGAACAGGCTGGGTTGTGATCTCTTTTGCCATGGCAAAGATCGCATTGATAAATGCTTCATTTTGTAGATCTCGAAGTCCAGGTGTGTTTGGAGAAGAGATGTTGATCACAATGTAGTCACCATAGTCTTTAAAGGCTTTAAAAAGCGTTTCATAGTCATTTAGTGCATCATCTTCAGATGTGAGTTTGTTTTTTCCGATATTGATACCCATAGGGTAGTCAAAAAAGTAGAGTTTTTTAAGACGCTGCAGCATATAGTGGCTGCCTTTGTTGTTAAATCCCATGGCATTTTGTATGGAATTGTCTTCTATGAGTCTAAAGAGTCTTGGCTTGGCATTACCATCTTGAGGTTTTGGTGTAACTGTACCGATCTCTGTAAATCCAAAACCCATCGTAGGCATGGCCGTGATATACTGACCATTTTTGTCAAAACCCGCACCTAGACCTACTGGATTTTGGAAAGTACGACCAAAGATCTCCTGCTGAAGCATAGGGTGAGTCACAAAGTTCTGGTTCTTCACAAAACGTAGAAGTGCAGGACAGTGGGCAATGGCTCTGAGACCAAGACCCGCAACACTGTGTGCTGTCTCTGGATCAAGTTTAAAAAGTATTTTTTTGAGATTTTGGTAAGAAAAAAGTGACAAAAGAGACTCCATAATTATAGTGAGCTTATTATAGCAAAATAATCAATAAAAAAAGTGAATAGATAGGTTCGCGCCCTGCATAGTGTCTACGGGTTCCAATTTAGATACGTCATAGTAGTGGTAAGAAAGATCTATATCTATAGTATCTGTCGCATAGAGTAGGAATCCAAAATTTCCTCCATAGTAGAGACCGTCAGTGTCTGAAATATCTTTATCATCATAATGAAGATATCCTACAGTCCCTCCTAAATATGGTCTTATTTCCGGCATGCCAAATAGTTCATCAAGTAATATTTTATCAACTTCTAGTGCAAAGGTTTGAAAATTATTATTTCCCGAGAGGGTAAAAACTGTACGCCAGTCAAGGGTTTGTCTACCATAGCGTAACCCAAAAGAGTTTTCATCCTGACCTGATATATCAGCAGTAGATTCAAAATCTATGGAATCGGTAGAGAGAGCAAGTCCGATAAAATGAAATTCCTCAACATCCTGTTGTGCAAAAAGAGTACTTATTAAGAACATGAATAGAACAATGAGTTTTGAGATAGATCTTTGTGAAATTAGCATAGACATATTATAACCCCTTTGACAACTTTTGATAAGTTTGGCATGCTTCAAGCAGCTCTTCATGTGAACCCCTACAAATGATTTCTCCATCTTTAAATACTAAGATGGTATCAGCATCTTCTATGGTACTTAATCTGTGTGCTACAGTAAAGGTTATCATCTCTGATTTGAGTTCATCCAATGCTTTCTGTATAAGACCCTCACTTTTATTGTCTAATGCAGAAGTCGCTTCATCCAGTATGAGAATATCAGGATTTTTATAAAGTGCACGTGCCAAAGCGATACGCTGTCTTTGACCGCCGGAAAGATTGTCTCCACTTTCGGACAGGAGTGTATGGATACCGTCATCGAGTTTATTTATAAACTCCATAGCATAAGCTTTTTTAAGAGCTTCCTCAACACGTTTTTCATCGATCTCTTCCCCATAGGCAACATTCGCCGCGATGGTGTCATTAAAAATGTATATACGCTGCGTTACATAAGCCATTTTTTGATGTAAAGAGGTAAGTGTAAACTCTTTATTGTCTATGTTATTGATGAGGATATTACCTGAAGATGGGTCATAGAAACGTACTAAAAGATTGACCAACGAACTTTTACCCGCACCACTGTCACCTACCAATGCAATAGAATCTCCCTTTTTAGCTTCAAAACAAATGTTCTTTAAGGCTGGTATATGATCGTAATTAAGTGAAACATCTTTAAAAGAGATAGTTTCAATGATATCTGTAAGTTCTTTTTCTCCTGATATAATGTCAGGTTCAGTATCAAGTAGTTCATGCATACGTGTATTGGCAGTGATGGCATCTTGTGCCTGATTATAAAGAGCTGAGATTTTTTTTATAGGATTGTATAGCATGAAAAGTGCTGTAGCAAAGGCAAAGAATGCACCTACTGTCATATGGCCATCAATAACTTCTTTTCCTCCAATATAAATAACAATACCTATAGCAACTGAACCTAAAATTTCCATCACAGGTGAGGTTAGTGCATTCGTTCTAATCTGTTTCATTATAAATCTAAACACATTTTGATTTTCATCCGAAAAACGCTTCTGTTCATATACTTGAGAAGAGTGAGATTTAATAACTTCAATATTGGATAAAATTTCACCAAGTCGTGACGTCATATCTGCAGTACTCTCTTGCGAAAGTTTAGAATACTTACGCATTTTTTTAGCAAGTTTGGAAAGTGGAAAGAGAGCGATTGGCATGATAATTAGAAAATAAAAGGCAAGTTTAGGACTTTGATAAATAACATATCCAGTCAATGCAATAATAGTTAACCCTTCTCTCATAAGATCAGGGATAATTTGTGCAACTACTGATTGTATACGAGATATATCATTGGTTACACGAGAGAGTATTTCTCCTGTATGCATATTTTTAAAAAATTTCATATCTAGATAGGTTAGGTGTGATACAAGTTTATCACGTAGTTTTCTTACTACATCTTGTCCAATATATGATGTGTAATACGTTTGTACGTATTTTCCTATACCTTGAAGCATAAATACTGCAACCAAAAGAAAAGGCATAAGGGTAAGCATGGCTTCATCTTTGTTGATAAAAACATCATCAAGTACAGGTTTAATGATGTGTGCTGTTCCTGCTGTACCGATCGCAACAGCTATCATCCCTAATATCGCATAGAAAAACTGCTTTTTATAACCTACGAGATAAGGTAGATACTGTCTGAGAAGATCTTTCATTACGCTTTTTCCCAAAGTGTGCCATCGGCTGTATCCATTATGGATATGCCCATGGCTATAAGTTCATCACGTATAGCATCTGAACGTTCGAAGTTTTTTTCTTTTTTGGCTTCACTCCGCTCAAAGATAAGAGTTTCAATTTGTGTTTTAAGTGCATCATCTACACCTATTTGAAAATAAGAGAAAGGTTCTTTCCCTCCAAATCCAAGTAAGGTATCTAAAAACTCTATGTTTGCTAAAGTCTCTTTTTTAAGGGCTTTGTTTTTAGGATCGCTGTCTAAAGTATCATTGGTTGTAGCTACCATTTCATCTATAATGGCTAGTGCTATGGATATATTCAGGTCATCACTCATGGCATCAAGCAATGCTTTTTTAAATGTTTTATTGACTGCAGAAGCCTTGCCAGGACTTACGCGTTTTTTTAGTCTGTATATTTTGTCCAGTCTCTTTTTTGCAGTAAGTAATTCTTCTTCTGAAAAATTAAAGTCATTTCTATAGTGAACTGAATTAAGATAATAACGGAGTACTTCTCCATCATAGATTTTGAGTGCATCTTTCAGAAAGAAACTGTTACCCAAAGATTTACTCATCTTTTCACCATCTATCTGTACAAAACCGTTGTGCATCCAGTACTTTGCAAGTTCATGACCCGTAGCGCATCGGCTTTGGGCTGCTTCATTCTCGTGATGAGGGAAAAGTAGGTCTGCACCTCCACCATGAATATCTATACTATACTCTTCTGTACCATGTGTATGAGAAAAGTGTTTTTCTATCATGGCAGAACACTCAATGTGCCAACCCGGACGGCCTGAAGAGAAAGGTGCATCATAGCAAATATCTTCATCTCCCTTGCACGATTTCCAGAGTGCAAAGTCTTTTGGGTTTCTTTTTTCTGAAGTGTGTGCGACACGGCTTTGGTTGTCCTCATCGTCACCTACCTGATGAGAGATCTCTCCATAGTGTGTATCTTTACTGGTGTCAAAGTAGACATCGCCTGAGGAGATCACATACGCCGTATCATTATTGATAAGTGTTTGTATCATGCTTTCTATTGCTTGTAAGGACTCTGTGGCTTTTGGTTCTATGTCAGGACGTTGTATGCCAATGGCTGCCATGTCTTCAAGGTAACGGTCGATATAAAAAGAGGTGATCTCTTCCATACTTTTACCTGTTTCTTCTACTTTTTTAATGATCTTATCATCGATATCGGTAAAGTTTTTTCCCACTGTCACTTTGTAGTTAAGGGCTTTCAGTGTACGAGAAAGCAGGTCAAAAGAGAGGCTACTACGTGCATGTCCTAAATGTGCATCATCATACACAGTTGGTCCACAGACATAAATGCTTGCTTCCCCTTTACGTATGGGTTCAAAAGGAAGTTTTGTTTTTTGTACACTGTCGTAAATATGCATGATAATAGCTAGACCCTTGTTATATAGTGTTGTGATTATAGCTAAAAGTTAATTAGAAGAGATTAAGTCTAGTGACTATGTCAGTTATAGAATAAAGATTAGTCTACAGAAGTATTAATTATTAGATCCTTTTTATTTGAAAATAAAGATTAACGGTTGTTTAACACAAAATTAACACTACACATATAAAATTTCATCCATAAATATAACAAGGAAAAATATGAAAATAAAATATTCATTAATAGCATTACTGGCTTTATCGTCAATGAACGCAGAAGAGGTTACTTTAGAATCAGTAAGTGTGACAGCAACAAAAATTGCAACAGCAACAAAGGATGTATCTGCAGCAATCGCTGTTGTAGATGAACAAACAATAGAAGATAAAAATATATTGAATATTCAAGAAGCTATAGAAAATATACCAGGTGTGAATGCAGAATCTTCAAGTAATACACCAAGTCCTAGATTGATTATCAGGGGAGCAGGACTTAAAGCTAGGTATGGTGTAAGAGAGATTATGGTCATGAAAGATGGTGTGCCAATGACGGATCCGGATTCATTTACCAGATTTGATTTTATAGATATGCAGGATGTAACTAGTGTAGAAGTTCAAAAAGGACCAGGTTCTATCAATGCTTCAAATGCAACAGGTGGTGTAATTCAACTTATTACAAAGTCTGTATTTGAAGATGGAGAAGACAGAATTAAAATAGGTGTAGGTGATGATGGACAATATAATACGAATCTAAAAGTTCGTGGGGCGCTCAGTGAGAAAGATTTTGTTTCTTTTACATTTTCTAAACGTGCTATTGATAATGATTGGAGAGACAACAATGATTTTGATTCTACGCAAGCAACTTTAAAATATGGACATATCTTTGAAGATGAATCTACATTGGAAACAGAATTTTCCTACACAGAGTCAAATGTGAACCTCCCTGCATCAATGACAGCAGATGAATTTGAAATTTTTAAGGAAACAGGTGAACAACATGATACAAGTTCACAATGGCAGCATAGTGCAAGAGACTCTAAAATTTTTGCAATCAATACCAAATATGAAAAAGAGATCGGTGATGTGTTATTAAAACCAAGATTTTACTTTAATACATGGGAACATTTCCACCCTGTAACAGGTATTATCAATGACAGTGATGATAATAGTGTATATGGAACGGATCTAGAACTTAAACTATAATCATAAAGCATTTGGTAATGAAGCAACACTTGTGGCTGGTGTAACCTATAAATACTGATATCACCAATGATGCTAAGAAATATGAATATGCAGATGTTTTTACTCAGACATTCCTCTTCCTTATCCTCCTTTCTCACGTGAAATATTGTTCAAACTTTGTCAAATAATAAAGGGTGACTTAGCACAAATAGAAGACAGTAGAACAACTCTTTATGGTGCTTATTTGATGGAAACATTTTCGCCTACTGAAGAGTTTACTATAGATGTGAGTACAAGAGTGGATAAATTGAGTTTTGATATCGATGGAAATGAAATTACGTGCTTATGACTATGGTTCAAATAGTTATGTAGACTGGTGCAGGACTTTATGAATATAGATAAATCATATGATCTTTTCTCTGCAAAACTTGGAGCAATATATAAATTGACAGATACAACAAATGTATATGCGTCTATAGCAACAGCCAATCAAGCACCTACGGGAAGTGAAATCGAAGCAGCACAAGATGAAGGTATCTCACTTGATAAAAGTACTAGTGTGAATTATGAAATTGGTCTTAAAACCAGAATGCAACAATTTTTCGTAGATTTAGCAATTTATCAAAATGATGTAGATGATGAGATCATACAAATTCAAGATGCAGCTGGTAATGTTATTTATGATAATGCTGGAGAAACACGTAAAAGAGGTTTAGAACTTAATGCAGTCTATAGAGTTTCAAATGGATTGGATATAGGTGGTGCATATGCCTATAGTGATTTTAAATTTGTTACATTTGAAGAACAGGTAGGTTATGGACGTGGTGCTACATGGGAATCTAGAGATGGTAATGCTCTGCCGTATATTCCTAAAAACCAATACTCTCTTTTTGCAGCATATAGAATGGACAATGGATTTAAAGCAAGAGTCACTACAAAAGGTTGGGGAAGTTACTATATGGATAATGCCAATACTGAAAAGTATGAAGGGTATGATTTTGTTACTGATCTGATGGTTGGGTATGAACATCAAGCACATAATATACAGTTAAATGTTAGAAACCTTACAGATGAATATTATGCAATGCAAGCATCAAAAGATGCTAATGGAGGTGTTACATATAAAGCAGCAGCACCTCAAAGTTTTATGGTGACGTATAGTTACGAATTTTAAAGGAGAGTAGATGGTAGAGTTTAAAGAAAATAGAGACAGAAATGATATATACGGCATGCCCGTATTAGGGTTTTTGTTTAAAAACCAAACCTTTTTGATGGTGTTGAAGATTGCAGTTCTTGCTCTATTCATCTATGGTGTCTATATGGGGTTTGTAGACCCGGGTCATGAGAATATCTTTACGACCTATCTTTTTTGGGGACTCTTCTGGCCTGTTTTTATGATCATTACCCTTGCGACATTCGGTAGAATCTTCTGTGGTATTTGTCCACATGGTTTTTTAGGAAAATATATTACAAAGTTCGGTCTTAAAAAAGATATGCCTAACTTTTTAAGAAACAGATATATCGGTATTTTTATTCTTTTTTTGGATGGTGGGGTATCTATTATGTAGTACCGGGCTTTTGGAAAGTACCTCTTGCAACAGCATGGCTTTTTGCAGGACTTACATTGATCGCTTTTGTTATGTATTATCTCTATAAAGATATGAGTTACTGTAAATATATCTGTCCTATTGGGACTTTAACAAAAGTGTATGGAAAAGTATCTTTTGTTGAGTTGGGTACGTATAAAGATGACTGTAACAGCTGTAATACATATGATTGTGCTACTAGCATGTCCATATAACCTAAAGCCATATGCTTTTGACAATAAAAACTCTATGGATGACTGTACACTCTGTATGGATTGTAGCAGTGCATGTGACTCTGTAGCGTTTAGAATTACAAAGCCTTCTAGACATCTGTTTGAGAAGTTCAAATTCAATAAAGCAGAAGTGTGGGCATTGATCCTTATTACTGCAGCTATCACTATTACGATGAATTTTCATCATGCCTTGAGCCGTACTGCGATTGCTGATACATTTATCTGGTCTACGTCAGCCGCATATGTACAACAGTATGTAGATTTTGGTAGCATTTGATGCAGTAGGTATTTTTGCTATGCTCTATGCTACGATATTTTCAATTGGTATAGTGTATATAGGTATGTTTGTAGCTTCTAAGATTTTAAAAGCACCTTTTGAAAAGACTTTGTATACTTTGGGGTATTCTTTTGTACCACTCTTCATTATTGGAGGCTTAGCACACTTGATACATAGTATTTTTACTCATCATTATGCAGATATAGGAAATGGTTTTATCTATGGATTTGGTTTAGATGCAGGGCCTGTTGAAAATTTGGCTTCAAGAAGAGATGCGTGGTTAAGGATTTTCGATGTGATTCCTTATCTGCAGCTATCTGGGGATATCTGATTCTTGCAAAGAGAATGAAGTTCTTTGAAGCAACTAAAATGAAGAAGGTATTAGCATTTGTGTTTGCTTCTTCGCTCATTACTTTTTATCTGTCACTGAATCTTTATAAAGTTTATGTATTTAAAACATATGGTATGGCAAAAAGTGGTCATCATGGAAATCATGGGAATCACGCTGCAACGAAAGAGCTCAATCCAGAAAAACCTGTGATGAAATGTGAAGCAGGTAAATGTGGTGCTGCAATGAAAAAGCAGTAGATATCATAACACTACTTTGCAAATACATTTTAACAAATAAAAAGCTAAAGATCTTCTTACTTTAGCTTTCTATCTTAGCGAATATAAGTCAGCAGATATTGATTGACCTCATACAGTACTATATAAAATATCACTAATCCACTCATCCAATAAATAGATCTTTTTGATTTAATGATCTCCATAAATTTATCTGTGCCTACTTCTTTTACTGTGAGAATAAAGAGCACCCACCCTCCGATACTCCCGGCTAATGCGAGTCCAGAAGCACCAAGCGGATGCATGAGTATGAGTGATCCAGATACAGACGTGATGAGAGAATATACAGCAATTTTGGCTGCTTTGAGATGCCTATGTGAGGCATAGAGGAAAAGAGAAAAGAGTTTTGCCAGTCCAAAAGGAAGTAAACCTACCATATACATTTGAAGTACGTTGACAGTTTCGAGTGTTTGTACAACTGTAAATTTCCCTCTTTCAAAGAGTAACCAAACAATAGGCTCTGCCAATAAAATACCGCCAACCATAGCCCCGCCTAACAGAAATGCAAGCAGCCAAAAGGCTTGATTTAAGTTTTTATAGGCTTCCGTTTCATTTTTATTTTTTAATGCTTTAGAAACAGCAGGGAAAAGGACGGTAGCAGTAGCAATCGCAATGATCGCAAGAGGAAGTTGAAAGACACGGTTGGCATAAAAGAGATAAGATACGGAACCTGTCGTAAGGAATGTAGCTAAAAGAGTGTCAATGAAAGCAGAGATCTGAGGTGTAGAATTCCCCAATATACCAGGCAAGAAAAGAGATTGAAAGTGTTTTTTTTCTTCTTCCACATCTTTGCTCTTTCTATATTTCCATCCACCTACAAGGATTTTATGTAATTTGAGATTGTTTAGTGTGAGAAGATGAGCAGCTACTTGCAGTCCACCACCAATAAGTACGGCAAAACTAAGTGCATAGGCTACTGTTTTAGGATCTTCTTTCATGTAGATGTAAAGTGCTGCTATCATAGAGATATTGAGCAATGCTGTTGACATGGCTGTGGTAGCAAAATGGTTTTTGTACTGGAGTAGTGTGGCTAAAAATGTTACGATAAAGATAAGATCCAAATACCAAAAGTTGATGGCTGTCATAGGTGCTGTTTTACGCTATGAGTTCTCTATCCCATCCCCAAGCCAAAAGTTTCGTGATAGGCTCAGGAAAAAAAGTAATAAGAAGTGAGAATGCCATCAAAAAGAGTAAAAAACGTAAAAATATAGCTGTGGCAAAGACACCCTTATGTCTGCTTGCCACAAAAGAAGGCATAAATGCCTGTGTAAAGGCCCCCTCGGCAAAGATCCGTCGAAAAAGATTAGGCAGTTTGAATGCAACAAAAAACATATCACTCCACATCGAAGCACCTAAAGCAGAAGCCATAAGGACATCTCGCCCCAGGCCTGTAATACGTGAAAATAAGATACCAAAGCTGTTAGTGAAGATAGATTTTAATCGCATAATAATCTTTAATTTTAAGGTAAAGGTATTTTAGCGTAATGTTGATATGAAGTAAAAACATGTCAATTTGACATATTTATCCGGCTACAGCCAAACTCTTGATATACTGTGACAACTCAAATGAATAAGGGCAGTTATGATAGTAGGTATAGAAGGTACTGTAGAGAGAAAAGACCCGACTTTTGTACATATAAATGTGAATGGATTGATCTATGAAGTAATGGTGTCTATTAATACATCAAATGCTATAACGGACAATAAAGTAAAACTCTTTGTTACACAGGTAATAAGGGAAGACGCCAATCTTCTTTTTGGGTTTATGGAAATGAATGAAAAGAAAATGTTTGATACCGTTTTGAAAATCAATGGAGTGGGTCCTAAAGTAGGACTGGCTATCTGTTCGACCTTTACACCTAGCACATTTGCGAAAGTTGTTTCCTCTAAAGATGTGAGTATGCTCAAACGTGTACCTGGTATCGGTCCTAAGGCGGCTGGTCGTATTTTAGTAGAGTTGGCAGATTTTATTGTGGATGGACATGAAGAAGATGCAGACAGTGGGGCGTTGGGTGAAGCTACAATGGCTCTTGAGAGTTTAGGCTTTAAAAAAGAGGCTATTCAAAAAGTACTTCATGGATGTAGGGGAGATACGAGCACGCTGGTAAAAGAGGGATTAAAAAAGTTACAACGCTTGTAAATACCTCTAGTTCACATTTTTTATGTGAGATACAACTCTTCAAGCATATTGAGCAATGGAAGATAGAGCATCTCTACTTCTGCCATTTCAATATACCCTTGATTTGGAAAGAAAAAATGACTGTTTCTGTTCCGACGCGTACGTATGATGATATATATCATTTTTTTAATGAGTTTTTCTTTTTGGGGATCGAATGTTATTGTTCCAAATAGTTCTTCTTCTGCACTTTTTATAGCTGTACTGATAGTGCCGGTATTGATCTGGGCTATATAGTCTATTTGTAAGGTTTTGAGTGTTTCGTGGAGCCATGGATCATTGATCGATGTAACTTTGATTCCATATTCTCCATGCGATCTTTTCTTAAAGAAAGGTATATGATGTTTGAGCAGGCAGGATTTGAGTAATATCTCTACTGAGAGTGAGATATCCCGCCAAAAGTCAACAGCCTCGAAAGGATGCTGTTCAGGTATTTGATCCAGTATAAATGTATCATTTTTATACGTGACTATCTTGTGATTTGTTGCAAGGTGAATGGCATAGTCATGATTTTCTTTTGCAATATTACTTATGTCAATATTCATATAGTTTCTTCAGACCTTTTAAATACCAGTTCTTTGATATTCTGTCCTATTTCTTCTGCTACGACAGAACATTTTACGACAAAAAGAAAATAGATGGGACGTTTCGCTACTTTATAAAGACTTTCGAAGTTGCCCATACCTTTTGAGAGTACTATATCTGCACGGTCAAAGATCTCTTTTGAAACAGTGTTGGCTTCTGCAAGATCATAACCGGGTGTTTGAACACCTGTATCAACAATGTGGGCACAATCTTTGAGTAGTTGTCCCTCTTTGAGTGTAACATCATTGATGATGGGGGTACCTCTAACAAAGTAGTGGACAGTGATATCATAATGTTTTTTAATGGTCTCTATCAGCAGTTTATCGAAAATGTGTTCCCCCACATTATCACCAAGGATCACCATCTCTCTTGCATGCTTTAATTCTTCGATAAAGTCCAAAGTATGATCAATAGCAAATGCTTTGTGCAAATGATATTGAATCATTTCGTCCAGATCAAACTGTTCTTGTGATCCAAAATCAATTACATTACCAATCACAGACATTTTAATTGCATCTGGAATGGTATGTATAAAAGAAGTGTCTATTTCGAGTGCCATACGTGTAGCATGTTCTTTTGCAAGTGCTACGGGATCTTCATAACCAGTAACATGAGATATGGATTGGTAGATATCTTTTGCTATCTGTGGAGGAGTACTGGACATATCATGATCTATTAAAACCTGTGCAGTTTTATCGAACACTTTTTTACTTGTGGCGTCATCAAGATTCAGAAGTTTTGTGACCTTGAGCGCTTGATTGAACAGACATGATAAGCAGTCAGGTTTGATATTCATACCAGATTTCCTTTAAGTAATGTCAGAACTTTTATCAAACTTCTCTATACTGTTTTTATGACTCAGGATTTAGTTAGAAAGCAGATAAATAAATACCAGATAACTTAGGAATCCACCCAGCATCCAAGCAACGATATGAATAATTCTAATTTTACATTTTTCTTCATCTTTCTCAGCCAATTCATTTATGAGTTTGTTAGCAATCTCTAGTTCTTTTTCTAATTCTTCAATTGTTTTCATATTTTAGCCTTTATTGTTTCATCAATTATAAAGTGTTAAACTTTAAATATGCTGCTTTGGTACACATATAGAGTAACGATGAAGATATACTTCATTGAAAAATTAGACTATTTTCCATTTAATGAAGATGAAGTATAATGGCAGAGATAACAAAGGAGAATATTTTGAAGATACAACACTTTACTTTAGCATTTTTCATTACATTTGGCACTACATTTCTGTATGCAGAACTTACTAAAAAGGATAATATTCATATGTTTCCTAAACCTAAGGAAGGGTATGAACGTCATGTTGTGGAAGTACCTAAAAGTCAGAATGATTTTGATCATCTTATAGAACTTCTTATAGGAAAAAATATGATGGTGGACTGTAACCATCATTCATTCTCTGCTGAGATCAAAAGTGTAGATCTGCAAGGTTGGGGATATAAATATCTTGAAGTAGATAAGATACAAAGTGGTCCAACAACATTAATGGCATGCCCAGGACCAAAAACACAAAAGTTTATATCAATACCTGATAAATTGCGTAGATATAACAGTAGATCTCCAATAGTTCTTTATGTGCCTAAAGGATATGAAGTACGTTATCGTATTTGGAGTGCTGATGAAATTGTGCATGATGCACAACAGAGATAGTCTGACTATACAATATTAGATTACTGGAATGACTCGTTTGGCTGAAACAAATGTTTTAGCATAATTGCCATGTGTAAGTGGAGAGATAATGATGCCTTTTTCTTTGGAAGCAGCATGGATGAAGGTACCATTCCCTAAGTAAATACCCACATGTGTGATCGGGATACCTCTTTTTTTATCAGTAAGAAAGAAGAGTAGGTCACCTTTTTGTAATTCATCTCTTTGAACAATCTGACCTTGTTTTGATTGTTGCCATGCAGTTCTTGGTAGATTTATATTGTGTTTTTTATAAAGGTATTGTACATAACCTGAACAGTCAAAACCTTTTGGTGTTGTACCGCCCCAAACATATTTTCCACCTTTGAAGTATTTGGCATCTTCTAGGAGTTTTTGTTTGTCTACTTCTGAGATTTGATAGGTCTTTCCAGCTTTTTCTGCCTCTTCCTGTGCTTTTGCGATACGTTCTTCTCGTAGACGAGCTGCTTCAGCTTTTCGTGCAAGGTATTCTGCACGGTGAAGTTCATCATAAATGGCTTGAAGTGAATACTCTGTGGCTTTTTGGTTGAGGAACGCATTTTTTGTATGTTCAATTTGTGTACTATGAACAATATTACCTTCTTGATCTGTAATCGTAAAAAGACTTGCGTTAGACAATGAAAAAAAGTATAAAAATGTAAAAAGAGGTCTGAACATGCATCTCATCCATATTTTTTTATACTATAGCACAAAAAATATGAATGAATGTTTTCTAGTGAACTGTTCCACAGAAGTTTGCATCACATCCATTGACAGCACCAGAGTATTTAGAATTGTCTATAAGGAATTTCATGAGACGTTCTTTACGGTCTTTAAAAAGTGAACTTTTAAGACTCGTAAGTGCTTCAGGTTCATTTTTATGGATCTTTTCAAGTTTACCAGGTGTTTCAAAATAGTATTCCCAGTCATCTTCATCTATCTGTTTAGCCATATAAAATGGTGTACCATGACAGGAAGTGCAAAGTTTCTGTACAGTTCGTAATGCTTTTGTATCGTATTTCTCTGCAGCATAGGAAAAGGAACTAAGAGAAGCAATGAGAAATGATGTAACGATGATTTTTGTCATAAATAGACCTTTTTTAATGCTATTGTAATGCAGGTATGTGCACTTTATGTGTAATAGTATTTATATACCTCAGCGAATAGGATATAATACACTCCATGGATCATAAAATCATCATTATAGGAGGAGGCGCAAGTGCACTTATGCTGGCTTCTCTGCTCCCTAAAAATACAGCTGTCATTATAGAGTCAAACCCAAAACCAGGAGCCAAGATACTAGTTTCTGGAGGGGGTAAATGTAACATTACCAATACACGTATGGGAACACAATATTTTCTAGGTGATACAAGTTTTGTACAAGCACCCTTAAAAAAGTTCAATGAAAAAGCACTTTTACGATGGCTGGAAAGACAAAATCTACATCCTGTACTGAGAAAAGAAACACAGTACTTTTGTAAAGACTCAGCAAAAGAGTTATTGGGTATTTTTGTAAAAGAGAGTAAAAAACAAACACTTTGTATGTCTGAAACAGTATTGGATGTAACGAAGCGTGATGAGATTTTTTATGTAAAGACAAATAAAAAAACACATACGGCAAAAGCAGTAGTAGTAGCTTCAGGCGGATTAAGTTATCCCAAGCTTGGTGCTACAGGCATTGGATATGAGATTGCAGAGTCATTTGGACATAGTATTGTAAATACCGCTCCTGCTCTTGTAGGTTTTACCGTACAAAAAGAACAGTTCTTTTTTAAAGAACTCTCTGGCGTTTCGACAGATGTGAAGATACATGTAGGAGAGAATACTTGTGAAGGTGCTTTGCTTTTTGCACATAAAGGTATGAGTGGTCCAGCGGTATTGGATGCTTCACTTTACTGGGAAAAAGGGAAAATAGAGATAGACTTCTTGCCAAATTTTTCATGGAAAAGTGTACAAGGAAGTAAAAAACAGATCTCATCTCTCTTACCGATGCCAAAGCGCGTTACTAAGGCATTTTTGTTACAATTTGAACTCGAAGACAAACCTTTATATAAGCTTACAGAAGAGGAGTTGAAAAGACTTCAAACTTTAAGTCATTATAGCTTTGCACCTGCAGGAACTTTTGGTTATTCTAAAGCGGAAGTAACAAAAGGTGGTGTAGAGACAACTGAAATTGATAATACTACAATGATGAGCAACAAAGTAAACGGGCTTTATTTTATTGGAGAGGTTTTGAATGTAACAGGAAGACTTGGAGGTTACAATTTTCAATGGGCATTTTCAAGTGCCTACACTTGTGCTAAAAATGTTGCTACTAGTGTACAATAATGAAAATTTATAGTGAGTTGACATAAATATGACATAATTGTTGTATATTATTTTTTGAATCTAAATTGAGGGGATTTGTAGTGAAAAAATTTATGATGTTCGTACTTTTAGGAATATCTGCAATGGTAATAAGCGGATGTGGTGTGGGGACACCAGATGCTGAAGGTTGGAGATCGGCTCAAAAAGATGAGTTTTTAGAGATACTTGAAACAGATAAATACGCTTCTATTTGTAATCAACAGGCACTTTATGAGAAGGTAAAAGAGAGTGAGAACTCTAAGCTTATGTCTAAGTTGCTTATAGCATATACGAAAAATCTTGCTAATGGTTGTATAGATCTAGAAAACTTTAATGCATCTCAAGAGAAGAGAGTAAAGAAGAAGATAGCGACATACTATGAAACATATTTGCAAGAGGTCAATGAATCCGACATTATGAGAAAGCTTAAGGCAGGGCAGACTATAGAAGAGATATTAAAGCCTTATGTTCCTGAGTATGCGCAGTTCTTTGATCTTAAAAAAAGATATATGCTTTTAGAAAATGACCAAAATACTTCAAAAAAAACACTTCGCAAAATGCGTCTTAATCTAGAAAGATTGAAATTAATGAAACCAGGTCTTGGGGACAATTATGCTTTAGTGAATGTACCTGAGTATACTGTTCGTGTGATAGATAGTAATGGTACAGCTGTGGCAATGGGTGTTGTAGTAGGTCAAAGACATCAACAAACACCTATATTTTCTGCAAATCTCCAATATATAACCCTCAACCCTCAGTGGGGTGTGCCTGATAGTATCGCTAGAAATGAAGTGATCCCAAAATTACTGAAAGACCCAAATTATCTTCAAAGTCAAAATATGGTTATACGTACATCTTATGATCTTAGTACACCGGCAATAGATAAAGATGCAGTAGATTGGGAAGCATATCTTGCTGAAGAGAAATATAGTAAAGATATGACCTATAAGTTTATAGAAGTACCATCTGAGAAAAATGGATTGGGACGTGTAAAATTCATCTTTCCTAATAAGCACTCTGTCTATATGCATGATACACAGTCCAAACATCTCTTTAAACGCAAAGTACGTACATATAGCCATGGATGTGTAAGACTTGAAAAACCGGTGGTGATGCTAGAACATATATCAAAGAACTATACGTCAAAAACACCAGAAGAAGTCAAAGAACGGTATGATTCTTTAAAGACACATCATATGGGCCTTAAGAAGAAGTTACCTGTACATACGGCTTATTTGACAACTTATGTAAATGAATGTGGAGATTTATTGGTATTTAATGATATCTATGGTTTTGACAGGTCACAGAAACTGAACTTTTAAAAAGGAAATAGATGATGATAAGGGCATGGCTGATATTGGCTGATATCCTTCTCCATCTTCTTCTTTTTGTTTCTCTTATATTTTTTTACACATCATCTCCTTTAAAAAAGCATATTACCAAGGAAGAGTATATGGCAGTTAAAAGAGCACTGACTCAAACAAAGATTATAGATGAAGATCTTACAGAGGCATTAGTTTTAGTTACAGCCAAAGTTGGCGATCCTGTGTTTATACGCATTTTCAAAGCAGAATCACTTTTAGAGGTATGGATACGTTCTGGAGCAGAGTATCAACATTTAAAGGATTATTTCATCTGTGCATATTCTGGAACTCTTGGACCTAAGCTGCAAGAGGGAGATAGGCAGGCTCCCGAAGGTTTCTATAAAGTCAAAAAGTATCAACTCAATCCAAATAGCAAGTATCATCTTTCTTTTAATTTAGGTTTTCCTAACCAATACGATCGTGAACACAACCGTACCGGTTCATTCTTGATGGTGCATGGCAGTTGTGTCTCAGATGGATGTTATGCGATGACAGATGAAAAGATAGAAGAGATATATATGTTGGTCGAAAGAGCGCTGCAAAAAGGTCAGAAGTATGTGCAGGTACATGCCTATCCATTTCGTATGACTGAAGAGAATATGGCACTTTATTCAGAGAGTGAATGGTATGACTTTTGGGTAAATCTTAAAGAGGGGTATGATTATTTTGAAGAAGAACATTTACCCCCACATATTAAAGTAGAAGATGGATTATATATGATTTATGAATCCAATGAATAGTAATTTTATCATTGAAAATTTTTTATCTCTTTTTTATACAGTTTTTGTTTCAATAATTTAAGTTTTTTTGATACAATGAGTTACAGACTGTTAATTAGAGGTGTGATAGAGGTATAGCACAGTATCTTTATCATAAACAATATTTTATGCTGATCATTAGAAATGGTAAGTTATAGTAGTTGAGGAGAAATAGTCATGGAAAAAGCACTTAAAGAGAAATTAGAAAAAGTTGTAGAACTTGTCGATAATGTGATGGTAAATCCAGATATCGAGGTTGAATATTGTATACCTGAAGTAGCAACAACATCAGAGTCTTGTGATGTTTCTGGAGACCCTTATATACATTTAAAATATACAGCTAATGGAACACATATAATGAAACAAAATATACCTATTAAACATCACTATCAAAACAAGACGGCAGAAGATCTTGCAAATCTTGTTACCTTCTATATTGAACAGTTTATTGAACAGATTGATTCTGTTGAGAACGGTGCACAATAAGACATTGGCATAGAAGATAGACTATAGATATCTATAGTCTATCTTGCATCATAAATTCTTCAAATCATAAAGCGTTTTAGATTAAAGCGTATAATGAAATAACTCATTTTTACATATTTTCATTCATTCCAAATTGACTTTTCACCCAAAACAAAAGTATTGATCTCTGGTCTTGTTTCAGTAGGTTAGGGAAATCAGATAGTTTTTATATATGAAGTTATTGGCTAGACTGACTATTCAACTATTTATAATAAATTAAAAGATTTAATGATAATATTTATTAATTACTCTTTTATCTGAGATATGAGATTGATATAAAATAATAAAGGAAAAGAATGAACAAATTATTTAAAACACTGTTACTTGGTCCATTAATCACTTTATCGGTAATGAACTTTTGTCAAGCAGGTCTATGGGATGATGTTAAAAATGTTGCAACTAAAGCGGGTGATGCAGTTTCTGATACGGCAACAAAAGTAGGTGATACTGCGAGTGATCTGGTAAGTGATGATAAAGTCCCGAAAGAGAAAGAGAAACAAACGATCAATCATAATGCTGAGAAAGCTCTATCAAGATTATTTAAAGCATCAACAGAGGCAAAAGAGCTTTATGATAAAGGAGTAGGGTATGCTGTTTTTGATTCTCGTGAATTTGCTTTTTTGATCAAGACAGGTTTTGGTTCTGGTGTTGCAGTAAATAAAAATAATAATTCAAGAACTTATATGAAGATGGCAAGTGCAGGTGCGAATATAGGAGGGGGTGTAAAATATATGCAGGTAATATTTATATTTCCAACAGAGAAAACATTAAATAACTTCATCAATAATGGTTGGGGTGCAGATGCTGATGTAAGTGCAGTAGGTGGCAAAGAAAGTTCTCAGCTGGGTATGACCTTGGCAGATGGTACTAAGGTGTATCAATTAGTAGATACTGGGATCATGGCAAAAATGAGCATTGGCGGAACAAAGTATTGGAAAGATTCTGACCTTAACTAAGCACTGACCTCAATAATAGAGCCTTATAAAATAATGTATTTTAAAAGGTTTCTGCTTTACGATTAAAATAAGTATTTGTTTTCAACTTTTTGATATAAAAACAAATACTACATTCAAGCATAAACATTACTTTCATAATGCTATTATATAATTCAAGCTAAAATAATTTAATTTTTTAAGAACGGTGAATTATGGCATCTAAAGAGATACGCTACAAAGAACATACTTTTAAACTCGCTTATGAGTTAGTTAATCCAACACAAGATGAGGTGCTTCTCGTTCTTCATGGTTGGGGAAGCAAAAAAGAGATCATGAAGCAGGCTTTTAGTAATACTTTACCGAATTACAAGCACATCTATCTTGATATGCCGGGATTTGGTAAAAGTACAAATGATATGGTCCTGACTACGGTAGATTATGCAAATATAGTGCAACTCTTTTTAGATGCGTTGGGAGTTAGTGCAACCATTGCTATGGGGCACTCCTTTGGAGGTAAAGTCTCTACCCTGCTTAAAACACCTTGTTTGGTGCTTCTTTCATCTGCAGGAATTGTGACGGTTAAACCATGGTCAGTGAAGGTAAAGATAGCAACCTTTAAACTGCTCAAACCTCTAGGTATGAAGAAGATACGTGAACTTTTTGTGGCTCCAGATGCACAGGGAATGAGCCATGAAATGTATGAGACCTTTAAAAATGTTGTCGATGAAGATTTTGAAGCTGAGTTTGCTAAAAGTAAAAGCAGATCACTCTGCTTTTGGGGTAAAGAGGACACAGCAACACCACTTTATACAGGTGAGAAGATAGCAGGTCTCATAAAAGAGAGTAAATTTTA
The DNA here is from genome assembly GCA_963785375.1 of Sulfurovaceae bacterium. Lineage (GTDB taxonomy): Bacteria > Campylobacterota > Campylobacteria > Campylobacterales > Sulfurovaceae > Sulfurovum. Next base: position 96,258 of record CAWAVD010000004.1, on the reverse strand, counting down.
TCCGCTGGATGGCGATCACTTTTTCTTTTTGACACATAAAGATTTTATAACAAAAACTATTACAGAACACTGCAAGGATATACACTAATGTTACAGGTAATCAACACACTTTTTTATGCACTTTTTATTTTAGCTATAGGCTACTACTTTATTACGAATTTGCAGTGGTACAGTTATAAGCTCAACCGTGTACTTTTCCACCATACTAAAACATGGTGGCACTTTGTATACTTTCTGGTACCCTTTGCACTTTATGCCTTTGTTGAGGGTATGAGTGAGTATGGTTTTGTCGTTGTTATCGCTTATATGGGCATGTTATTTCAATGGTATAGGGGACTTGATAAACCATTAGTATTTACCGGACGTGTTAAACGTTTTTATACGGCTTTGATTCTTTTTTCCCTTTTTATCGCTGTGGTATTTAAGCATTTTGCTGTAGTTTTACCACTCTTTTTAGCTTATTTTGTTTCAATGTTCATCGAAAAAATGCTTTTCAATGGTTTCAAACTTAAAGCACAAAAGAAGATAGAGTCAATGGAAGACCTCATAGTAGTAGGTATCACCGCTAGTTACGGAAAGACAAGTATCAAAAACTATATAGCACATCTACTTAAAGTCAAATACAAAACCTACGCTACACCACGCTCCGTCAATACACTTGGTGGTGTAATGAAAGATGTTAATGATGACCTACCTGCTGATACACAAGTTTATGTTGTTGAGATGGGGGCAAGAGGTGAAGGTGACATTGGAGAGATCAGTACGTTTGTTAATCCTCATTATGTAGTGGTTGGGAAATTAGGACCGGCACATATAGAGTATTTTAAGACCATGGAAAACATTCGTAATACGAAGATGGAGATACTTAAAACTGCTAGACTTAAAAAGGCATGGGTACATGAAAGTGCAAAAGTCAAACCAGAGTCAAATGTGCATACATTTGGAAGTAAAGAAAACTTGGATATACGCACTAAAGAGGCTGCACCTCAGTATGTGATAGAAAAGATAGAGGCAACTTTAGAGAGTACTAGCTTTACACTTGATGGTGTAAGATACTCTGCAAGTATATTAGGTGCATTTAATGCTATGAACTTGGCAGCGGCTGTACTTGTGGCAAAAGAGCTTGGACTAAGTGATGCACAGATACAGGAGGGACTTTCTACACTTGAGCCTGTGGATCATAGATTGCAACGTATCGATGCTGGTGGCAAAGTGATACTTGATGACAGTTTCAATGGAAATATCGACGGTATGATGGCTTCATTTGATCTTGTAAGTACCTATGAAGGACGTAAAGTGGTTATCACTCCAGGACTTGTAGAAGTAGACGATGAGCTGAACATACAAGTGGCCCAAAAAGCCAATCAAGTTTTTGATCTCGTAGTTGTAACGGGAGATTTAAATTATGCGATCTTTAAAGATCATGTGGAAGCAGATAAATTGGTGAAACTTGCTACGAAAGGTGAAATGGAGGCAATGCTTGTAGAACAAACACGCCCTGGAGACCTGATACTCTTTGCCAATGATGCACCAAGCTTTGTTTAAAGGGCAGCTTTAAACCATCCTTTATCTTTACCCATCTTCTTAAAAAAGAGTTCATGCTTTGAACTCTTGATCGAGATACCTTTTATACCATTCTGAGTCGCTTCTGTGACTGTAAATCCTTCTTTCATCGTTGTATGCAGTCTGTGTCTTACGTAGCTGTGTATATATTCTCTACATTCCATATTAGTGGCTGCAAGTTTTGTAGATATCAGGGTATTATTGTTTGTTTTTAGTTCACCTGATAAACGGTTACATCCATCAAATCCGTTTAATTTCATCTGCTTTGGATCAAAGTCTAAAATAGCTCTGGCTTTTCTTACGTCTTTACCATCCATGGAACGTAAATGCCAGTTTCCTTGAAGTTCATTCATATCTACAGTTTTTGTTTGAGCTGATAGATTATTTGTACAAAAGGATGCGAGTAAAGTAACGATAAGTGTTTTTTTGTAAAGCATTAAAACTCCCTATTTTAGATAGTATATTATATAATATAATTTGAATTATATGTTGAAATGATTAATGGAGTATTTATGAAAACAATTTTATTTATTATTTTATCGATGTCGACACTTTTTGCTACAGAAATTAAACTTAGTAATGAACAAGCTAACTTCATAGCACAAAAGGTATGGCAGAATGAAGGTGCAGGACTTGATAAATATTTGGTGCACTGGAATGAAGGCGAAGACTTTGCTTCCGTAGGTATAGGCCACTTCATATGGTTCTCTGAAGGACATACAGAACGTTTTCGGGAGGTTTTTCCTATGGTATTGGCTTCAATGGAAGAAAAGGGTGTAAAGATGCCAAATTGGCTCAACTCGAAAACACCATTACCATGGAATAATAAAGAAGAGTTTTATGCTGCAAAGAATGCAAAAAGTAAAAAATATACAGAGTTGTTCACTTTTCTTAAATCAACTATGCCTGAACAAGCTGATTTCATGGCACAGCGTTTAAGCGAAGCTTTGCCTCAAATGCTTGAGACAATAGTAGCACCTGAAAAACAGCAACTCATCAAGAAACGTTTTTATGAGGTCCTGTACCATAAAGATGGTTCTGTGAATGAAAGAGGGCTTTATGTACTTCTGGACTATACGAACTTTAAAGGGGAGGGAACACTGAAAAGTGAGCGCTATAAAGGTCAAGGGTGGGGACTCTTGCAAGTACTTGAACATATGAATCCTGAAGAGCCAAATAAATTAAAAGCATTTGCACAATCAGCCAAGAAGATGTTAAGCAGGCGTATTCAAAACTCTCCTCCTGCACGAGGAGAAGAACGTTGGAGAAAGGGCTGGAATGTTCGTTTGGATACGTATTGGAAATAATTTAGAGTTTTAAGGGTTGTTCTTTAAATTTGTGCAGTTGTTTTATGGCTTTTTCGAGTAACTTTTTTTGGCTCTTTACACTTTTATCTAAGAGCCTTTGTTCTAGCTTTTTGCCATCAGAAATATTTTTTGTATGAGATTCAAAATAGTTGTATAGTAGTTCCGTCTGATTCACGACATCGTTGAAGTCTCCTAGTAAAGTTTGCAGTTTTTTACCTTTTTTAATCATTTTTTTTATCTTATTTTCACCAAAGATATGTTGAAACTCTTCAAGCATATAACGAAGTTTTTTAAATGAAATTCTGATCTTATGGAGTTTTTTTTCATCAAAACCTTTTTCTAAAGCATCTATTTTCTTAACAATATCAAGGTGAAGTTCTTGAATGACCTGTTTAGCTATATGTTTTATACTATCTTGGTTATTTTCAGATGTAAGCAGTCTATCATGTTTTAATGTATTTTGATAAGATAGAAAGAAGTCTTCAAATCTTTTACTCTTCAACATTTCGTGAATATGCTGTTCCTCATAGGCACGTTGTTGTTTGATATCATCTTGGATATTTTTATGGTCTTCATCTAATTCCAGTAAACGTTCTTCAATAACATCGAGATCACGTTTTTGGTTTGTTTGTGTTGCAAAACTGTCCAAACTTTCATTGAAGTAGTTGTAATGCTTTTTAGGGAACAGAAACTGAAACTCTTTTAAAAAAGCCCTGGATTTTCTGATATTGACTCTGAATTGATGTAAATCTTCCGTATCATCATACATTAGGATACGTTCTTTGTAAGAGAGTATTGATTTTGAGAATTTGTATAAAATCACCCGTAGCGCATCCATTGATGAGAGGTTAGAAATAAAATAAGTCTCAAGTGCATCGATACTTTTTTTATCAAGTTCTGTAAAGATGGTATCCAGATCATAATCTCTTTGAGGCAAACCATGTAAAACCATACTTTTATTTTTAAAAGATTCATCAAAGCTCACATCTTTGATAATATGCATTTTAAGTATAGGGGGTAATTTGAACTCTTTAAAATCTTCCATGGTGGTGAATTCAACTTCAAGTATATATATTCCTTTGAAATCTTTTTTGAACACGTCTATAGCATATTCTTTGTCTTCAAAGTGAAATATATATCTGTTTTTTCGTATAGGTTCTTTAATGCGAGATTTAAATTTTTTTTGAAATTTTTTCTGAGATATTTTTATCTCTTCTTCATCTCTTGAAGCCCCTTTCCCATATTTGATAGTCTTGTAATAGTCATCATCCATTTGTCTATAACGAATACCTTTATTTGGTTTAATGGTTGTATAAAACTGTATGATTTTATGTTTAGGAAGACTATATTCATCAAGAAGAGAGAGTATGGAGTCTTTAAGCAGGTATTTTCTTTCTATTTCTTTCATAATGTCACTATCTACCTGTTACTTTTTTAATTTAAAAACAGAAGTATCTTCCACTTTAATGAACATATTATAACAAGTAAAATATTTCCCTGTCACAAAGAAACCTTTTTTATATAATTTTATCATAGTTTATTATGTATATTTTTCTTTAGTGAATAACAACGAGGCTATTAATGGCAAGCAACCCCTCATCACAAAAAAGATAAAATCTTAGAAATATAATTATGAAGTGACATAGACATATGAATGTAACATTTTCCTACTACCTTGATAGTATCTCTAAATATGCTGGCATTATTGCGGCATTTTTAGTTATGCTTCTTTCTGTTTTGGTAGCCTATGATGCTGTTATGCGTTACCTTTTTTCAGCAGGATCCATAGCACTTCAAGAAGTAGAGTGGCATCTTTTTGATATCATCTTTTTATTAGGTCTGTCATATGCGCTTAAGCATGATAAACATGTAAGAGTAGACATCTTTTTTGAGCGTTATTCTAAAGAGAAAAAAGCCTTGGTACAGATTTTCTCAATGTTGCTTTTGGTTATTCCTTTTTCTTTACTTTTTCTATCTGACTCCATCGATATGTTTGTACAGAGTTATGTTCAAAATGAGATCTCTAGTGATCCGGGAGGCTTAACACATCGCTATTTGATTAAAGGGGTACTCGTATTCTCTTTCATACTTCTCATTATACAGGCACTCAGTGAGATAATAAAAGCATTTCAAAGACTTGAAAATAAAAAATCTTTTTTACGTGTTTTAAGGATAGTGGGTCTACTTGGAATACTTATATATAGTGCCGATCATTATGATATGGTATATTGGATTGATCCTATACTCTTGATGTTCGCTTTGACATTGTTTTTACTTATGACAGGTTTTCAGGTTGCGTTTGTTTTTGGAGGTGTAGCATTGCTTTTTGCTGCTATTTCAAATGAAGTAGGTCTTGCTACACTTGAGATGTTGCCTTACCGAACATATGGCATCATGGGTAATGTTACACTTATGGCTGTGCCACTCTTCATTTTTATGGGTCTAATACTTGAAAAGTCTAAGATGGCAGAGGGATTGTTGCTTTCCATGGGTAAACTCTTTGGTTCTGTAAGAGGTGGTTTGGCTATCTCAGTGGTACTGGTCGGAGCTATACTCGCAGCAAGTACAGGTATTGTTGGGGCATCGGTGGTAATGATGAGTCTTATCGCGCTTCCTTTGATGCTTAAACATGACTACTCTCCAACACTGGCTTCGGGTTCTATTGCTGCTAGTGGTACATTAGGACAGCTTATTCCTCCCTCTATTGTACTTATTATTCTTGGCGATCAGATGCACTTGTCTGTCGGCGATCTGTTTCGTGCAGCTATTGTACCAGGTTTGTTGCTTATCACATTGTATGTGATTTATATTTTTATTATTTCATATATGAACAAGGACATTGCACCGTCGATCGTTTCAAACGAGTCGTATAGAGATGTACTTAGAGAAGCGGTCAAAGAGATTATCCCTCCTTTACTTCTCATAGGAGTCGTGTTGGGTTCCATCTTCGCAGGTATTGCATCACCTTCAGAGTCTGCTGCTATAGGTGTATTGGGAGCGATGCTGTTGGCTTTGGGAAAAAGAAATTTGTCGTATGAAATGGTACGTTATGCAGCTATAGAGACTGTCAAACTGACAGCAATGATATTTATGATACTTATTGCAGCAACAGCTTTTTCCTTGGTCTTTAATGAACTAGGTGGCGGAGATATGGCGATGGAATTCTTCGCCCGAGATTTAGGCGACCAATGGATGTTCATACTTATATCGATGCTGGTCATCTTTTTACTAGGATTTTTTATTGACTTTATTGAGATAGCTTTTGTAGTTGTGCCTATATTAGTACCTATTGTCGCATCGTTTGGTATAGACCCTGTATGGTTTGCTATACTTATAGCTATGAATTTACAGGCATCATTCCTGACACCACCGTTCGGATTTGCGTTATTTTATCTCAAAGGTGCAGCAGGTGATAAAGTGAGTACTGGGGCTATATATAAAGGAGTTATGCCATTTATAGGCTTACAACTTTTGGCATTGCTTATTATTATCTTTTATCCCGACTTAATCTATTTGTTTGGGAATTAGTACACATAAATTGAGTAAAGATATAATAGAATTATAGAGATGCCACATTAAAAAGAAAGAAGTATCATATGACACCAAGAGAAGCTATTCAAATATTAGAAGATAGAATGAATGCATCGGTTTTAGGCCAAGAACATATTGTTTCAAGATTAATCATGGGATTGCTTGCTGATGGTAATATACTTGTAGAAGGATTGCCAGGACTTGCAAAGACCAGAGCTGTACGAGCGATGGCAGATGCGATAGAAGGTAAATTTTCACGTATACAGTTTACTCCTGATCTACTTCCTTTAGATGTTATAGGCTCTCAATTGCTAAATGATAAGGATGGAAAACAATCATTACATTTTCATCCAGGGCCTATCTTTGGAAATATTATATTGGCAGACGAAATAAATCGTGCCCCAGCTAAGATACAATCAGCGATGCTTGAAGCAATGGCTGAAAAGCAAGTGACAGTAGCAGGGAAAACTTATAAACTTCCTGAACTCTTCATTGTGATGGCTACACAAAACCCTTTGGAACAAGAGGGGACTTTCCCGTTGTCAGAAGCACAGAAAGACCGTTTTTTTATGCATGTGAAGATAGAGTATGCAAAAATGGATGCAGAATTTCAAATGATCAAAATGATACAAGAAGAAAGATTTAATGAGCCTGTACCTCAAGCTAAGATCTCCCAGGAGATGATCTTTGCTGCACGACGTGAGGTTGCACAGGTTAAGTTTAGTGATGCAATAGGACATTATATGGTAGAGCTCGTATTTGCAACGCGGTATCCACTTAGATTCAGTAAACAATTGGAAGTGATGATTGATGTTGGGGTAAGCCCACGCGCAACCTTGGCCCTCACACAATGTGCTCAAGCCAATGCATGGATGCATGGCAGAGATGAAATGACAGTGCAAGATATACAGGCTGTTATCCATGATGTCTTTCATCATCGTTTAGTCATCAGTGAACATGCACTTCAAAATAAAAGAACTGCAAAAGGGATCATAGATATTATTTTAGAACAAGTACCACGTCCAAAGTAGTTTAGGTAAAGAGTCGACTGAAAAATGACCCTTTGCCTGACAGCTTGTCAATGAGCTCAAAGTAGTAGGTTTCGTGTTTGAGTCCTACTTCGGGATATTTGAGCTTTTCATCTTGAAGTACAGCTATTGTAAAAGGTACAGAACGTACTTTGAATGCAGATGCAAGTTTAGGGTTTCTTGTAACATCACATTTGACTACACGAACACCATTTTCATCGCCATACTTTTCGAGTCTTTCATCTATGAGTTTAGTGAGCATTTGGCAAGGTCCGCATGTGGGTGAGTAAAAGTCTATAAAGACTGGGTTTTCGTTGTCTTTTATAATCGATTCATAATTTTTATCTGTAAGTTCCATGTGCAAGTGTATCTAGATTTTCTTTTGTTTTCTTAGAGAAGTGATTCAGGATGTACTTCGTTTCCATCGCTGAGGTAAGAGTTTATCTAAGGTCATATAATTGTCTTTTGAAAGGTATATTTTTGTATCTACATTCTTGTTGTTAATTTGAAATAACAGTTCTCTGCATCTCCCACATGGTGGTATAATACCCTCTTTATTTACAGCAACGATCATATCGATTTGCGTTTCTCTATGTTTTATCATTTCAGCAACGGCGGAATGTTCTGCACAAAATCCTATACCACAGGCTACATCAAGATTGATACCAGTATGGACATTCCCCTGAGTGGTTAGCAGCGCGGCACCTACGGATGCTGCAGAATAGTCAGGATGACTTAACGTGTATTCCCCAAGTACATTCTGAGCTTTTTTAATTAGTTGTTCTACACTTATTGGTTTCATAGCGATAGTATATCAAAATATTAATATCCATAAGAAAAAGAAGAAAATAGTTAGCTTAGTGTAAAATACAGGCATGGAACAAAACATAAAAATAGAATTTAAACATACTACGGTAGAAAATCTTAAAAGTTTTTCAGAAATACTGAACAAAGATATCAATACAATGTTGGAAGAAGCACTTGAAGAGTACTTCGAGTCACAACAGCAGAAACTTATGGAGAAAAATCTTTTTGATGAAAATGCCATGACTAACCTTGATTTTGATGAGTTTTGGGATGACCTGGACATTTAAGTGAAAGAAAAACTCAGTGCTGCTTTAGGTCGAACAGTAGAGTCATTAGACTTTTTTCAGCAAGGACAGATAGGTGGCATTTATACAGCCAAAGTAGACAATCAAAACTATGTAGTCAAGACCTCTGATCAGAAAGATAAACTAGTAATAGAAGCAAAGATGTTAGGTGATCTTTATGATGCTAACATACGGGTTCCGGAAGTCATATTGTCTCAAGAATCATTTTTAGTACTTGAATATATAGAAACAGTTAAGCAAGACAAAGGTACCCAGGAGATAGAAGCTGCTAAGCTTTTAAGTGGACTGCATTCTATAACTAATGAAAGCCGTATGTATGGTTACTACTATGATACGACCATTGGTCCTTTCTCTCAAACTAATGAACAAACACAATACAATTGGACCCTTTTCCTAGGACAGATGCGTATCATGCCTATGGCAAGACACTGCTATGATGACGGAAAGATATCTAAGCAGCTCTTAGAACGCTTAGAAGGATTGTGTAGGGACTTGTATAAGCGTATAGACATGAATACTCTCTATCCTTCTTTACTGCATGGTGATGTTTGGAGTGGAAATATACTTTTTGACAAGGTAGGTGCCTGTCTGATCGATCCTGCGATTTACTATGGTGACAAAGAAATGGAGTTGGCATTCATTTTACTTTTTCATACATTTGGTGAGACGTTTTTTAATGCCTACAGTGAAGTACATCCTTTAAGTGAAGACTTCTATGAAAACAAAGTCCCACTTTATCAGATATATCCGGTTTTAGTACATGTTGCGCTTTATGGCGGTAGTTATAGAAGAGAACTTGAAGAGATACTTAAAAGGCTAAAAGTGTGAAGAAATGGAATATGAGATCTATAGTAAAAGAAATAGCTATAGTATCAGTACTTTTATTGGTACTAAGTAACATTATAAGTTATATACGCAAGCCCGAACTCTCTTCAACTCAACTTCCCCATATAGAAGCAAAACTATTGGATGGTACTTACTTTAACATGCAAGAGGGCAAGCCCTTGCTGATATACTTTTGGGCAGTATGGTGTCCTACATGTAAACTACAATCTTCCAATATAGAGTTTATTTCCCAAAAATATAATGTCATAACCGTTGCTGTAAATTCAGGAAATGATGAAAAAGTTAAAGCATATATGCAAGAGCATGAACTAAGTTTTAAAGTCATTAATGATACAGATGGAGTCTGGGCAAAACAATTTAGGGTGGAAGCATATCCAACAACATTTATCTATAATCCAGAAGGTCAACTGAAGTTTACCGATGTAGGATATACAAGTACAGCAGGGCTTTTGGCACGATTCGAATGGATCAAGTAGTATATATGGGCTATTTTCGAGTTTAATTTGTTTTTATAATGTATTATTGAGCATATTCGAATAGAGGCTGTTTGTAGTAAAAAAATAAGATATAATTTATCAATAGTACATACATAAAACCTAAAAAAGAGGAAAACAATGATGAATAAAATGATAAGTTCGGTTTCAGTTTTAGCAATAGCAGGAAATGTATTGATGGCTGGTGGTGATATTGCACCAGTTGAGCCAGTCATCCCTGAAGTGGTTGAGATGGCTGAAAATGATAAGTGGAATTACTATGCCTCTGTCTACCTATTTGCGGCAGCGATGGGAGGAGAGACTTCAAGAGGATACGATTTCGATATGTCATTTAGTGATATCCTTGATAATTTAGATATGACTTATATGGGTAACTTTGGTATGCAAAAAGGAAAGTGGACGTTTCAAACGGACCTTATCTATATGAAATTAGGGACTAAACCTGGACCGATACTTACGAATATTCAGCTGAAATCATGGATCGTAACACCTACAGTATCTTATAGGGTCATTGAGTCAGGTACATGGGATGTTGATGTATTGGCAGGAGCACGTTATTTATATATAGCACCTTACATAACTACAATCGCGGATCCTGAAATAGATACATCTAGTAGTGGCTGGGATGGAATCGTTGGTTTTAAAGCTGACTATACTATAAATACAAAATGGTTTATGCCATTAGCCTTTGATGTAGGAGCAGGTGATACAGATCTAACATGGCAAGCTTTTGCAGGTGTTGGATATAAATATGAGAACTTTGATGTCATCGCTGGTTATCGCCACCTTGAATGGGACTTTGACGACACTGATCCAGGAGGTGGAGCACTTAATTCTCTGGATATTAGTGGACCAATTATTGGGGGTAAGTATAGATTTTAAAATTTTATGTAAAGAATTGGATTATCATATGTTTGAGAGTTCAACCCTTACAATATAGAAAATTAAAATTCTATTTTCACCATCAAAACAATTTTTATTAAAGACAGGTATGTTCGATGAATTTCTTTTTAAAACTTTTTATAGTTATCCCCTTAATGACAGTTGGTCTTCATGCAGAACGACTCAAAGTAGATGCTTCTATGGTTATCTCTGGGGGTGTTAGTCTAGGAGCCTATGAAGCTGGGTATAACTGGGCACTGATCAAAATGTTAACCACAGTAAAAGATCAAAGCCCATTAGTAGATCCCGAGTTGCGTTCTATTTCCGGTGCTTCTGCCGGATCTATTAATGCTTTACTCTCTGCTATGTACTGGTGTCAAAAAGAGACTGTACCATTGAAAAATCATGTAGATGATAATTTATTTTATGAAACATGGGTAAACCTTGGTATAGAAGATCTTGCTATAAAAGGTCAAGACCCAGATAATACAAGTTCACTGTTCACACAAAAAGGTTTAAGAAAAAAAGGTGATAAGATCATCGAACATCTTGAGAAGCCTATATTCAAAAAAAATTGTGAAGTACCTCTTGGAGTTGCGGTTACAAAAGCAACACCTATCGTTGAGACGATTAGTGGTATCAAAGTGAAAAATCAGAACTTTTCTGTACCTCTTACTTTTAAAGAAAAAAATGGGCAAGGAATTGTAGAAAATAAGCTACTTCCTCCAAGTACAGATTTTTATCTTTCTATACCTGGCATAGAAAAAGACAGAAAGAAAGTCATCAATCTCCTCATCGCTTCAGGTGCTTTTCCTGGTGCATTCCAACAGGTAAAATTGGAGTATGCATATAAAGGTAAAGTACATACACATTATTTTGTAGATGGTGGTTTATATGATAATGTTCCTTTGGATCTTGCAATTTCACTTGATAACAGGGCTTCCACTTTTTTCTTTATGGACCCTAGCAATGTAAGAAAAGAGATCAGTCAAGCTAAAGAAGAGACAGAGGAACCTCCTGTCGGTTTCATCATCACCAATCTTACCCCTGTTTTAAGCAGTTTTGACATCATGCAATCAATGAAACTTTATGAAGCCATCAACCAGAATTTTAGAGGGGATACCAATAAGAAGTTGGTACTGTCATCTAGATATCATCCTATTACAGGAAAGTATTTGGGACATTTTGGGGCATTTCTAGATCATAATTTCCGAATTTATGACTACTATGTCGGCGTATACGATGCTATCTATCATCTTGGAAACGCTTTTAAAAGAAATTTTCCTAATAAGTATAAAAATATCACACAAGTAGAAATTATGAATTATTTAAAGGGGCTTCTGAATTTGGATAAAAACCCTGAAGCCTTGGCGGCATACAATCTTTTTTTGAAAACAGAGTTTTACGGTCTTAAACCAAAAACAACCGATCGTTTTTCCGCTATTTATAATGCATTTAATTTAAAAAAGAATGATGAAACACGATATGATAATACAGAATTTAAGACATTCCTTTCAAAATTAGATATGAAGTACTTGGAGGAGTCTAAAAACTCTTTTATAGTTTATGCAAAAAAAGATATTGACAATTGGTACAAAAAACCTTTAAGAGGCATTGTGCACCGTATTACTACGTTGGAAAATCAGCGTGCAGATCACTATACGGATCAAAAAGGTCATGTCACTTTGGATGCAATGACCAATACTGCCGCTTGGGCTTCAAGTGATTTGATTAAAGATAAAAGAGGCTTTGATTTTTTACCGCTAAATGTACCTGAAGATGAAGGTAAAGAAGGGTTTAGAACAGCTTTAAGACTTATACCCGGAGAGATCGCTACAGATACAATAAATGGTGGAATGAGTTTTGGGTATACAGCCCGTTACTATACTTTGAATAGAGATATAATAAATGGTTTTGAAGCAAAAGCCTCTTATGTTTTGAGTGATGATGTGATTGATTTTGTACGAGTGGACCTGGATGCATTTAAAGCATATAATGATTTCATCAATTTTGGAGCAGGAGTAAGTTTCTTTGGAGATATGAAAGGTTCATTTTATAAAGAGAACACCGCCTATGGAGTTAATACCTATATTGATCTTATGGATATATTCAGGGTGACTTATGTGCATAGGGGTGGAAACGTAAATAGTGATAATTATCTCTTTTTTGGTATTCAAAATATTCCTAGTCTTATCTATTGGTTTAATCGGTAAAGACTTATAAGAGTCAAGTATGTTTGTCTTTAGAACGATTGTACTTGTTGTATCACAGGATATAGAATGTAGTAACGGTTATTTTATTGCCAACAGCTACAAATGATCTACTTGTATGAAACCAATGCAGAAATGGTCCCACTGCAGTCGCATTGAATCAGGACCGTCAATGGACGTACGATGTACTTACTAACTACATTTGGTCTGAAGCAGATGATGAGCATCAGCCTATCAGTAGCAGATTCATAGAACCTTTTTTATCTTACGTTACAGAAAATGCATTCACGTATACATTAAATTCACAATCTACTTATAATTGAACAATGTAGTTTACATTTTAACGCTGTTATTGTTAAGGTATTTAATTTGGAGATCAACTTGTCAGTGTAGAATGTGGTGCACGTTTCGTCCCAACTTTCATATTCCACAAAAACTAAATGTATTGATCTAACACGCTTTGCCCTCTAGCACATTGAAAGGGGGAGAGCGAAAATTAAACCAATATATAATCTATCTTACATCAAAAGTTATTTATTGGCCATACTAAATTTAATTCCATTATATATTTAAGTATACAACGATATAATTTTTGTTATATATCTTAGTATATAAGGAAATAGATGGAGCTCGCATCAAAGCTTACATTAGAAATGTTAGGTAAACCTTTTTTACTCGATAAGCGTATAGAACTACTTTATGCTATAGAAGAACATGGATCCATCTCCAAAGCAGCAAAGGCTGTACCTATGAGCTATAAAAGTGCCTGGGAAGCAGTTGATGCAATGAACTCTCTTTCACCAGAACCCATAGTTTGCAGAGAGACAGGAGGTAAAGATGGTGGTGGTACTACTATTACAGACTATGGCAAACAGCTTTTAGAAAACTATAAACTTTTAAAAGAGGAGCATACACGTTTTTTAGCCAGATTATCAGAATTAACAGATATTGAAAGTGGTGCATTTAAGACCATTGGTAGACTTGCTATGCAAATTTCTGCACGAAATCAGATACAGGCGGAAGTAGTTTCGGTAGTGTGTGGAGATGTAAATGCAAAGATACATTTAAAGTTGAAAAGTGGACAAGAGTTGATTTCTATTATTACGAAAGATGCTATAGAGAATTTGCATATTTTAGAAAACCAAACCGTCATAGCGATCTTTAAATCTACTTCAGTATTATTGACTGATACCAAAGAAGAAAAGGATAAAGAGAATGTACTAAATGGTATAGTATCAAAGATAGAAAAAGATGCTGAAAACGCTAAAGTATTAGTAAGTATAGGCAATCATGACACGATAGTATCGGTGATGTCTGTAGAGATTTTAGAAAGCTTAGAACTTAATGAGGGAAGTTCTGTGAATGTTATGATAAAAGCCAATGATATTATGATAGGTAAGTAAAAGTGAGACAATTGCAACTGGTATGGATTTTGATGGCATTGTTAAGTGTAATGCATGGAGCAGAAGATTCTCAAACGCATAGTTTAAAATGTAATATGACTCATCTGTATGATGAATTACCAGGTGAGGTCGACAGTATAGAAAGATTGTTCTCCGAGGGTATGTTTTATGCTCGATTACGTTTTAACAGTTTCGGTTTTAGATGGAATGAAGAAATAGAGACTGATGAAGGGGTTAAAATAAGGGAAAACCACGCTATTGCAGCTATAGGTGGTAGTGTAATTTATAAAAGTGCATTTCTCAATGGTTTTGGTGTAGGTGCAGGATTTTATACGACTACTGCAGCTGGTACACTTGACGATTCAGAAGCTTATTTATATAAGGCAGGTAAAGGTCTTATAAGTAGATATGATTTTAGATTAGATGGCAAAATTAGTATTAATACCATAGCACAAGCCTATTTAGAATATAAAAATAAAGAAGTATCTGTAAAAGCAGGACGACAGATCTTTGAGAGTTTTTTGACTAAGAGCAATGATACAAAAATGATACCAAATACCTTTGAAGGCTTCACAGTACATAGTAATTTTTTACCGAAAACCTCACTAAAAATGGCTTACCTCACTAAGCAGAAGCTGAGAGATCATTCCGACTTTCATCATGTTTTGGCAGCAGGTGATGATGACAATGATCCTTATGCTATCTATAGTGAGAATGATGATTCAGCTATGCATTTTGGTTTGAAACTCTCCGAATTAGAAGCTAGAGGTATAGATGACAGATTAATTGTCGTTGAAGCAAAGAATGAGAGTATCGAAGATGTATCATTGATAATGAATTATACAGCAGTACCGGATTTAATATCATCTGCAATGTTGCAGGCAGACTATAGGTTTGATTTAGGTAGTTTTATAGTTATACCTGGATTAAGATATATGAAACAGTTTGATAATGGTGCAGGGGTAATAGGGGGTGCAAACCTTAAAACAAAGACAGATGGATATAGTGATCCTGAGAGCTTAGATACTGAACTTTACGGTGCAAGGATAAATTTTGTCGAGGATGGATTTAAATTAAGATTTGGATATACAAAAGTAGCTGACAAAGGTGATATAGTAGCACCTTGGAGAGGTTTTCCAACAGCTGGTTTCACACGTTCCATGGCACAGTATAATTGGTATGCAAATACAGAAAGTTATATGATGCAATTGGATTATGAGTTTGAATCATTCTCTGAATTCAAGATCATTTCACGTATCGCGATACAAGATTTTGATGATGATAAAGTTGGTGTACAGGCAGATTCAAAGGTGTTTGAAATCAACTTTTTTAAAGGACTTGGAGAGACACCCCTATATTTAAAAACAAGATTTGCACACGTTACTGGAGATAGTAATACTGTAGTACGTGATGTAATAGTTGATGGGAAACTTCAAGATGTAACCAAACCAGATCCTTCTTACAATGAACTTCGTATTGAACTCAATTATCTGTTTTAGAGAAATGAATTTATGAAAAAAGTTATTTTAAGTATCTTACTGAGTTTGGTATCATTGCATTCTGGTGAAATAAAGATAGCTGTTGCTGCAAATGTCAGTTATGCTATAGAACCACTTAAAAAAGCTTTTCATGAGATGCATCCTGATACAAAGATAGAAGTGATACTTGGAAGTTCTGGAAAACTCACTGCACAGATAAAGAATGGTGCCCCTTATGAACTTTTTTTGTCTGCAAATATGAAATATCCTGAAGCACTCTATGAAGAGGGTATAGCTGTGACAGAACCATTGATATATGCCCAGGGAGCTTTAGCTTATTTATCTGTAAAACAACAAGACTTCAATAAAAGCATGTCACTTTTGACAAATGATAATATTAATAAAATTGCTATAGCAAACCCTAAAACAGCACCTTACGGTGCAGCAGCAGTAGAAGCTCTAAAAAATGCCAATGTATATGAGTTCGTGAAACAGAAGCTTGTCTATGGAGAATCTATCTCTCAAACAGTGACCTATGCAACGACGGCTGCGGATATAGGGTTTATCGCAAAATCATCACTTTTCAGCCCTCAAATGTCACATTTTAAAAAGGGGATCAACTGGATTGAGGTAGATGAGAGACTTTATACACCTATAGATCAGGGAATGGTAATACTTAACAAAGGTCAGGAAAACGCTGAAGTAAAAGATTTTTATGATTTTATGTTGAGTAAAAGAGCACGAGACATATTGAAAAATTACGGATACAGGGTAGAGTAAGATGTTTGAAATGTTGGATTTGGCTTCATTGGACCTTTCACCCTTTGTTCTTTCGTTCAAACTGGCAGGACTGACAACGCTTATCTTGTTTATACTCTCCTTACCTTTAGCATGGTTCCTTTCTCAAACGAATGCTAAAACAAAACCTTTTTTAGAAGCTGTTACTGCATTACCAATTGTGCTTCCTCCTTCAGTTTTGGGCTTTTATATCTTAGTGGTATTGTCTCCGAATTCTTCAGTCGGGGGCTTTTTTGAAGATCTTTTTGGTGTGCAGTTGGTCTTTTCTTTTACAGGATTAGTCATCGCAAGTTGTTTTTATTCATTGCCTTTTATGGTACAACCTTTGCAAAGTGGCTTTGAATCTCTAAATAAACATATGTTGGAAGCTTCATATCTTGCAGGTAAGAGTAAGATCCAAACGATCTTTAAGATAGCATTACCAAATATTAAACCTTCACTCATCACTGCACTTATCATTACTTTTGCACATACCGTTGGTGAATTTGGTGTTGTACTGATGGTTGGAGGAAGCATTCCAGGAGAAACGAAAGTGGCTTCTGTAGCTATTTATGAGATGGTTGAGGTTATGGAATATGGGACAGCCCATATTTACAGTGCTATCATGGTATTGATGAGTTTTATGGTTCTTTTATCTGTGTATCTATTTAATCAGAAACAACGCAGAATAGGTCTACTTTAATGATACAGATAAATATACATAAAAAATTGCACGGTAGTCAGGGAAATATGCATTTAGATGTCAACCTAGAGATACAAGAAGGTGAGTTCATTGCACTTATGGGTGCAAGTGGTTCAGGTAAAACTACGCTTCTTAGAGTGTTGGCAGGCCTTGAAAAAGCAGAAGGTGAAATTAGTGTGGACAATATACATTGGTTGAAGAAACATAAAGATGCTGCCTCCTCAACAAAGAGAGATAGGGTTTGTATTTCAAGATTATGCTTTATTTGAAAATATGAGTGTAAAAGAAAACCTTTTGTATGTGAATGAAGATAATGCATTAGCCAAAAGACTCCTTGAAATGACAGAACTTACGCAGTTGGAATCTCGTAATGTACAAGGATTAAGTGGCGGGCAAAAACAAAGGGTAAGCCTTTGTCGGGCTATGATGAAAAAACCTAAACTTTTGCTGATGGATGAACCTCTTTCTGCACTTGACCCTGTTATGAGATCTAAACTTCAGGAAGAAATACTCAAACTACATCAAACATTTGGTACAACAACCATTATGGTAAGTCATGATACTGCTGCTTCTTATCATCTTTCAGATCGTATTGTAGTATTAAAAGAGGGTATCATAGTAGGAGATGGAAGCCCTGATGAAATACTTCAAAAGAGTTCCAGTATAACATACAGTTTGTCTATATAAATAACTTTATGCCTCTTTCTCCTGATACAGAGAAAGTGATGGGAAAGCAAACTCCAAATCATTTTTTTCAAGTATATTCATGATCTTATACATCACATCTTCTTTTGTTGCCAACCACTCCTGCCAGACAGTTTTTTTACTAAAACAGTAGACAAGTATGTTGATACTAGAATCTGAAAATTCATCAAGATAAACCAATATTGTTCTTTTGATCCCCAGTTCATCTTCTTCAGAGACAAGTTTAGCACTTTTCTTTCCCCGATGTTCTTCATAGGTAGTTTTATCTGAAGCAATATCAGGATGATTGAGAAGCATTTCCCTGATCTCATTTATCGCTTGATGTATATTGTCAGGTTTTGAATCATACTTTATGCCTATAGACATTTTGATACGCCTACCTATCTTTCTTTTATTCCAGTTTTTTACATCTTTATTGGCTATGATACCGTTTGGAATGGAGATTAGAGCATTATCAAAAGTACGTAAAGTAGTGACACGAAGACCTATTTCTACAACGTTCCCTTGCTCATCATCCACAACGATCCAGTCTCCTTGTGAGTAGGTGTCACTTAACAAGATCGATATTGTTCCTAAAAAGTCTGAAAGTGTCTCACGTGCTGCAAATGCAACAGCAAAACCACCGATACCAAGTCCAGAAAGTACAGTTGTAAGATTTGCTCCTGCAAAATGTAAGACTAAAAGAAATCCTATGATGATGATAATAAAGTTAATGATCTTGATACTGACATTGACCATCTCACTTTTGATCTTTTTGTCTGACTGTTGTATATCGTTGATTTGTATGCTTGCTATAGAATTAAGAATACGGTAAAGGATATATGTAAGTAGAATACTATATATGATGTGAAAAAATTTATTAAAGAGTTCAATATTATTAAAATCATTGTAGATGTATATGATGAGATCAAGGTTAAAGAACATAAGTAAATAATTAATGGGATATCGAATATCCTCAATAATATTTTCACCGTATTTCTTTAGAAATTTAATTTTTAATAGCAAAAATTCTATCGTTTTTATTAATAGCGTACGTATGATGTAAATAAACATTGAGATAAACACCACTAGTATTAGTTTTACAATACTAAAATTATAGGGTTCAAATATTTCATTGAACTTTTCACCCCATGAAGTATGGTCAAGATAGATTGCCATTTCGAGAATGCCAAAGTTTTTATATTTATTCAGGCGAAAAATTCTATTTTTATAAAGTGCCAAGTAATTAAAGATATCAGCATTGATTTCAATAATGGCATGGTAATCTCTAATATTTTTTTGTGCACTTTTAATAATATGGTTCTTCGGTTCCATTTCTAATATTTCAGAATAATCAACTTTAGTAAGCTTGTCAACCACTGATTGATTTTTAATAAATTGTTTGTTCATTTTATCATCTAAAGTTTTCAAGTCATAGTTATCCATTGATCGGAAGATGCCATGTGCCATTTCAAGTTGGGCAATAAGTATTTGATAAGATTTCATCAACACTTCATCACGTATTACTGCATATTTGTTACCTCTTCTTTTATTATATTTGATATGCTTTTCAAGTATAAATACCTCATTTTTGTAGTTTGCTTCATCTTTTGTAAGCTTTTTCTTATTAAGAATTAAATTTTCAAGTGCCAAGAAATAGAGTTTCATCTCTTCTTCTGCAATCATTTGTATTTTTTCTTGTGTAGTATTCTTGTCATTTCTTTGATGAATTAAGTCTATTTGCTTATTTATAAAAGGTGTGAACCCTGCATCCAGTGAAGTTAAAAGAAATGAAGACAATAAGAGAAAATAAATAAGTTTTTTGATGAAGGATCCTTTAGAATAGCTATAAAAATATATTATATCAAAAACACTAAAAATCAGGGAAGTATTGTAGAAATGTATGACTATTTTGTTAAAATACGCTAAATAATTTGAAGGATTGTAATATGGCATGTGATTTATGTGGAAGTGAAGAAGGATTAACGGAGTATACTGTAGCACCAAAAGATGAAACTATAACGATCTGCAGTACCTGTGCAGCATCTATAGAAGACCCCACCACTGATCAAAAACATTGGAACTGTCTACATGATAGTATGTGGAGTACAGAACCCGCAGTTCAGGTAATGGCATTTAGACTGCTTACAAAACTAGGTGCACAGGATCAGCTTGACATGATGTATCTTGAAGATGATGTAAGAGCATGGGCAGAAGAAGGATTGGCAGATGAAAATGTAGAACCGACACGTGATGCGAATGGTACTATCTTACAAGCAGGTGACTCGGTCAGTATTATCAAAGATCTTGTAGTGAAGGGTGCAGGTTTCACTGCAAAACAAGGAACAACTGTTAAAAATATTCAAATGGTACAGGGTGATCCTTTACATATACAAGGTCGTGTAAATGGTACAAAAATCTTTATTCTTTCAGAATTTTTAAAAAAACTATAGTTATTTTTATATAACTGTCGGTATGCTTCACCCCACAAGCACTTAATTTAAAATACTAGCAAGGATTCATCATGATGAGGCTCATACATTACTTTATAAAGAATAAAAGTCTCAATTATGTACTGCTTATTTTTATCCTTTTTCTAGGAATCAATGCCTACTACAAAATCCCTAAGGAACTTTTTCCCGAGATCTCCTTAGATAAAGTTTCTATCAGAGGTGCATATGCCGGTGCCAGTGCAGATAATCTTGATAAGATGGCTGTTCGAGATATCGAAGATGAACTGGGTAATATACAGGGTATAGATAGGATGGAAACAGTCATCAAGTCCGGGACTTTTTCTATTATACTACATCTCAATGACGGTGCAGACAAGACAGATGCACTCAACAAAGCCAAAGATGCCATTGCCAGAAGTAGACAATACCTTCCTGCAGATATGATAGAGCCTACAGCGGAACTACTCACACATAACAGACCGCTCATCAGACTTTCTCTATCCTCAGCAGATATGGACAAGGGGCAATTGATTGAAACGGCTAAAGAGATCAAATCTAAGATCTCTAGAAATCCTTATGTAAGTGACATAGAGATCTATGGAGATTCAGATCAGGAAGTCTCAGTACAGATCAATAAAGATGCGGTCAGAGCTTATGGATTAAACCCGTTTGATATCATCAATGCAGTTTCAACCACCTCTTATATCTATCCGATAGGTGATATCAAACAGAGTGGAAACTATATCTTTATTTCGACAGTGAATGGAAAAGCGAACAAAGAGGAGTGGGAATCCACACTGATAAAAATAGGAGAGAAACAGGTCAGACTAGGTGATGTGGCCAAGGTTGATATCACCTATCCTCAAAATACAACCCTCTCAACATTTAATGGACGTACGAATGTAACCTTGGTTCTCTCTAAAGGACCAGAAGGAAATTCTATGCATATTTCCCAAGAGTTGCAGGAGTATACGAAAGAGAAACTCTCTAAAGAGTTCCCAGGTGTCTATTTTGATTTCTATCAGGATAGCTCAAAACCAGTAAAAGACAGACTCAATACCGTCATTTCAAATTTGATGTTCGGATTGGTATTGGTATTTCTCTCTATGGCACTGCTGATCAATGTACGTATCGCAACGGTCGTAGTGATGGGGATACCGATCTCTTTTGCCATAGGTATCATGTTCCTTTACTTTATGGGCTATTCTATCAACATTGTCTCTTTACTTGGTGGACTTATTGTGATCGGTATCGTGGTGGATGATGCGATCGTTGTCTCTGAAAACATTCAGCGTCATATTAATGAGGGGATGGAAAAAAAAGAGGCAGTGTATCAGGGCTTAAAGGAGATGGTGCTGCCTGTTACCTTGGCAACCCTTACAACCGTTGCAGCATTTCTTCCACTCTTTATGCTTACAGGAGAGATCAAGAACTTTATTATTCTTATCCCTATCGCAGTGATCATGATCTTGCTGGGATCTCTTCTTGAGAGTTTTTTCTTTCTTCCTTTGCATGCTGAAGAGCTACTCAAAAAACAAAAAAATTTCATTAATTGGGAACCTTTGCAGGAGAAGTATGAATCGTTATTGCATCTTGTGATCCGTTTTAAATATATGTTCTTCTTTACATTTGTTGTTGTGATACCTATTTTGACCATACTTACGATCAAGATGCTCAATTTCCAGTTTTTCCCTAGCTTTGACGGGAACTATCTCTATATCACTGGTAAAGGCAATGTAGATACTTCTATTGAGAAGACAGAGAAGATCGCTAAAGAGTTAGAAGCGTATGTTCTTTCACAAAAAGAAACCTATGCTATCAAATCGACCTCTACAGTTGTGGGATATAGAAAAGCACTTTCAGGTGAAAATGAAAATGGTGACAATATGCTCTATATTACGATGGAACTTTATGATATGAAGCCTCAGAGTTTTATCGATGCCTATATCAATCCTATTTTCAATTTTACATTTGATTTTAATGACCCTGAAAAGATCAGAGAGACACATACCTACAATCTGGCACAGCAGCTTAAAAGAAGAGATCGCTCCACTGAAGCAAAAATATCAGCTTGAAGAGTTGGGTGTAGTAGAACAAAGACCTGGTTTGATCAAAAATGACATCCAGATCAATCTTTCGGGTAAAGATGGTGAGAAGATAATGGATGCGATGCAGAAGCTTGAAGAAAACCTCTCAACGATCCCATTTGTAAAAGATGTAGGTAACAATGCGCAGCTTGGAAAAATGGAGTATAAATTACGTATCAATGCCTATGGTGAACAACTCGGCCTGAGTGAAGTAGGGATAGCACAAACACTTTCTGGATATTTCCTTGACAGCCGTAAAGCGATGACATTCAATGAAAATGGCGTGATGGAGATACAGAACAAAATCTATAGACAAAGATTCGGAAAAAACTTTGATGGACTTTATGCTTCCTACACCTGCAGGAAGCTTTGTAAAACTTACTGATGTAGTGGAGATCAAAAAGATAAGAGCGTATGAAAAGATAGAAAAGAGAGATGGTAATGCGGTCAAAACTGTCTATGCAAATATAGACAAGAAAAAAACAACAGCCGTGGCTGTACTTAAGAAGATCAAGCCTATGCTTGAAACGATACGTAAAGAAGGAATTGATGTAAGTCTGTTGGGAGAGCAAGAGAAAAACCAGCAATTTAAAAATGATATGATACGTTCATTGATCATAGCAGTATTTTTGATTTTGATCACATTGCTTTTTATTTTCCCGAAAATTCGTTATGCATTGATGGTAATGTCTGTAATACCTTTTACGATGCTAGGTGCTCTGCTTGGACATATGTTGGTTGGAGTTAATCTCTCTATGCCTTCTGTCATAGGTATGCTAGGTCTTGCTGGGGTTGTTATTAATGATGGTATCATTATGCTTGATTTCCTGCATGGTACAGATAATGCAGATAAATTCTATGAAAGAGCAAAGCTGAGACTCAGACCTATCCTGATCACTTCGATCACGACATTCCTGGGACTCTTCACGCTGATCTTCTATGCTACAGGACAAGCAGTTATCCTTCAGCCTATTGCGATCTCTATAGGCTTTGGACTTATTTGGGGAACCGTACTGAACCTTATCTATCTTCCGGCTTTATATGCAGTGGTCAATAAGATCAAACCGACTAGAGACTAGTCCTTTAGTAGTTTAAAAAGTATTTTCGATTTTAGACTTTTTATGAACAAAAGGTTATATTCATAATAGACAAACCTTATTTTGGGAGTGAACATGTATGACATTATCTATATCGGCGGCGGGTTGAACTATGCTGGAGCCATTGTTGCTGCAAAACATGGTCTTAAAGTAGCCCTTGTTGAAACATCATTAGATCAATTAGGAGGAGTATGTCTGCATAAAGGATGTATCCCTTCTAAAATGTTTCTCTATCATGCCAATACGATCCGTCAAAGTAAAGAGAGTGTTTTTACAGGAGAGATCATGCTTGATATGCAAGTACTCACTGCGAAAAAAAACAAACTCATAAAAAGTGCGAGTAAAGCAGTGAGGGCACAATGTGCTCAATTTGACCTCATAGAAGGTAAAGGACAGGTCATAGCACCACATAAAATTGAGGTAGAGGGTAAGATATATGAGTCTGAATATATAGTCATTGGAACGGGTTCATCACCTTATATACCTGAAGGTATAATCTATGATGGTAAGGCTATTATTACGAGCAATGAAGTACTTGAACTACAGAAATTACCTAAGGAGATAGCGATCTATGGGGATGGTGCGATCGGTATGGAGATGGCATGTTTCTTTGCTTCTGCTGGGGTAGATGTAACACTTATTTCGCGTGGAAAAACATTTTTGGAAAAGTCCCATCCCATGATACAAAGTGCTATGGTGCATCAGAGTGAAAAATTTAGGTGTCACTCACTTGGAAAGTCACTCTGTTGTGAACGCCCGAAATACAGAAAAAGGCGTACATGTCACTTTTTCGGATGGAACGTCAAACTATTATGAGCAGATGCTGATTGCAACCGGTAGACACCCAAATATAGATGTTATTGCTACGGATGAGATCAACATCAAGAGAGGAATAGAGACAGATACATGGTTTGAAACGTCATTAAAGAAACATTATGCAGTTGGTGATTGCAATGGTAAAGTGAAGTTGGCACATGCGGCAAGAGCACAGGCATTGAATGTAACAATGCAGATATTGGGTAAAAACCCTAAAAAACTTAATCTCGATCATGTAGTCAAATTTATACATACGTTGCCTATGAGCTATGCTACTGTTGGGCAAAACAAATATTCACTTGAAAAAAATAACATCGCTTTTAAAGAAAGCATAGTCAAATTAAATAATTTTACAGGTTCAGCATTTCATCATTCCAGTAAAGGTTCCATGATTGTGTATGCAGATCCAGAAGGAGTGATTTTAGGTGCTGAGATCTTAGCCCCTGAGGCAGAAGAGCTTATTTCACCGGTTGCGATGGCTCTTGCAGGAGATATGAATGCTGCTAATGCTCAAGAAACTATTATGGCACATCCTACTTTTTCTGAAGCATTAGAGAGAGCCTATTTCCGATTGTAAGTTTAATAAGGGTTGGATTACAGTCCTTTCATGACAATTTCAAAAAGATGATCCACCTCATGATCTTCTAAAAAGACTGTCTTTTTAGTTTCAAAGAAGTCAAGTACTTTTTTGGTGGGTAAAGAAGCACTGTAAAGGCAGGAAGGATGTGCAGGTTTGAAAGACTGCATAAGAGCAATTTCGTCTTCTATACGCTGTTCACAGATATAACAGTTCTCTTCTGGATACAATCTTCCTTCATATTCCAGTAGGGAAATGTAAGATTCGCAAACGATACGTTTAGGATTTTGTTTGTCCCATTTCTTAGCAGCAGACAGTAGCATGTCAAAGTAAAAAGAGTCTATCTCTTCAGCATCTTTAAGGTGAGGTTCAAAGCGTTTGATAAAGTTGTGCCAGATGAGGAGTTTATTTTTGTCAAACAGCCACGGAAAACCCATATGAGAGAGTGAACGAAGCCTGGGAAGAAAATTCCCTCCTTCACCTTCCACCTCAAAATCTATCAGGTTTCCAAGCTGTAAAATGGAGTGTCTCGCACCGAAAAAACGGTAATAAGTTCTTACTTCAGTAGGACTAAGTACCAGTGCTATAGTATCTTCATTTTTCGCTTTTCTGACAGAAAGTATAAAACCTTTGATAATACACCCCGATTATTTTTTTTAATTATAGTCAAAATGATGTTAAAGATAAAGTAAGTTGAAAGTACGATATTATGGGCTTAATCAAGCCTTAAACACCCTTTAACGAAGATTTAAGTATAATCCTCACCATTACAGGAGCACTATATGATGCTCCGATTATTTTATTTTTAAGGTTGGAATATGCAAGATTTATTTACTTCGTTCAAGGACAACTGTGGATTTGGGCTTTTAGCTTCTATCGACAATGTACCTTCACATAAAAACTTGGAAGATGCAATCACTTCACTTTCACGTATGATGCACAGAGGAGCAGTAGCTGCTGATGGTAAAACAGGAGATGGAGCAGGTTTGCTTCTTTCTATGCCTAAATCATTTTTTTCTAAAGAAGCAACATCAAACGGTGTACATCTTCCGGAGAATTACGCCGTTGCTATGGTATTCTCAAATAATCCAACTGATTTTGATGTGATCAGTAAAATATGTGACAACAATGACCTTAAAATAATTTACACACGTACGGTTCCTGTAGATACAAATGCACTTGGTAAACAAGCGCTTGCATCACTTCCAACCATGAAGCAGATATTTGTAACTCCTAATTCACCTGTGGCTATCAATCGTTTTGAAGCACTTGTATACCTTTCACGTAAAGAGATAGAAGCTGCCCTGATGGAAGATGATACTTTTTATATCCCATCATTTTCCACTTCTGTAATCTCTTACAAAGGGCTTGTGATGCCTACGCACATTAAAGAGTTTTACAAAGATCTAGCAGACCCAAACTTTGAAATTTCATTCTGTCTTTTCCATCAGCGTTTCTCAACCAATACCTTGCCACAGTGGAAGCTTGCACAACCATTTAGAATGATCGCACACAATGGAGAGATAAACTCTGTTACTGCAAATAGATTTAATGTTAAAACTAAAATGGCCAATGCAAAATCTACTGTCTTTACTGATGACGAGATGGATAGACTTAGAAATGTTATCCAAGATGGTATGTCAGATTCAGCGAGTTTAGATAATTTCATGGAGTTCTTACGTGTCAATGGTGTAGACTTCTTTAAAGCGGCACGTTCGCTTATACCTGCACCTTGGCATAATAATCCACAAATGGACACTGAGCTTAGAGCATTCTACGAATATTCAAGTGCCACATTTGAAGCATGGGATGGTCCTGCAGCTGTGAGTATGACAGATGGTCGTTATATTGGATGTGTACTTGATAGAAATGGATTAAGACCTTCAAAATATATCAGAACCAAGGATAATAGACTACTTATCTCTTCTGAGTATGGTGTACTGCAGATACCAGAAGAAGAAGTTGTTGAGCGTGGAAGACTACAGTCTGGTGAAATGATGGGTATTGACCTTAAACATGGTAAAGTACTTACAAATACGGATATCAATGATTATTTAAAAGCTGGTAATGCTTATGACAAGTGGTTGACCTCAAATCTCTCTTACCTTCAAGAGCATGTACCAAATACTGATGTGAAAGCCTGTGAAGCCAATTATGGAGATATGGTGGCAAAACAGCGTTATTTTAATTTTACGACTGAAGTTATTAGAGAAGTGATCAGACCAATGATCAAAGAAGGTAAAGAGACTACTGGTTCCATGGGTGATGATACACCACTTGCAGCATTCTCAACGGAACAACGTAATTTTACTGACTTCTTTAAACAAAAATTTGCACAAGTAACAAACCCACCAATTGACCCAATTCGTGAAAAAACAGTCATGAGTCTTAATACTGGTTTTGGTGAGAGCCATAACATATTAAGTGACAGTCCTGAGCATGCCAAACGTCTTAAAACTGTACTTCCTGTAATGTCTGCTGAGAAATTCTGTATTATTCAGGAGTTTGGTACACCTGGGAATGATAAGTATGATCCAAGCTACAAAATTGGAAAGTACGATACAACGTATAAAGGTGATCTAAAAGAAAGTCTCTATGCACTTACTGAACGTATTATTGATGATGTAAGAAAAAATGACGTCAGAACGATTATCCTTGATGATAGAAATCTCAATGCAGAAAATAAAGCTATTCCTATGCTTATGGTTGTGGGACGTCTAAACCAAGAGCTTCTAAAAGCAAATATTAGACATCTAACGAGTATTGTGGCAGTAACGGGTGAAGTATTTGATCCGCACTCTGCCGCATGTCTTCTGAGTTTTGGTGCTGCAGCCATCTTCCCTTATTTACTCTACCATACAGTAGAAGAGTTAGAAGAGGGTAATGAAGCGATAAAACCTATTCTAAAGCGTTTTAGAAGAGCAATGGGTGCAGGTCTCATGAAGATCATGTCTAAGATGGGTATTTCTACGCTTGCATCATACCGAAACTCAAGACTTTTTGATGTTATTGGATTAAGCAATGAAATCGTTGAAGATTGTTTTGATGGTGCACGAGGATTACTTCCTGGACTTGGATACGAAGATATCGATGCACGTTTAAATACAAATCACCAACGTGCTTATACAAGTGCTTTTGATGGTAAGCAGAATGCTCTCTATAAAGGTGGTTTCTATAAATACAGAAAGGGTGAAGAGTTCCATGATTTTTCACGTCCTACGATTTCTGCAATGCAAAAAGCTTCTGAGACTGGAAAAGCAGAAGATTATGCAGAGGTGAAAAAACTTGTCAATGAACGAGACAAAAAGTTCATTCGTGACTTCTATGAACTTAAAAGTGACAGAGAACCAATCAGTATTGATGAAGTAGAACCATTGAGTGAAATCTTTAAACGTTTTTCAACAGCTGCTATGTCTATGGGATCTATCTCTCAAGAGGCACATGAAACACTTGCTGCAGCAATGAATAAAATCGGTGGTAAATCAAACTCAGGTGAAGGTGGGGAATCCCCATTACGTTATGGTACAGAGAGAAACTCAAGTATTAAACAGGTTGCATCAGGACGTTTTGGTGTGACACCAGAGTATTTAAGAAGTGCAACTGAACTTCAGATCAAAGTAGCACAAGGTGCTAAACCGGGAGAGGGTGGACAGCTGCCAGGAAGTAAAGTAAGCCCGTTGATTGCAGAACTTAGATTTACAAAGCCAGGGGTCACACTTATATCACCTCCACCGCATCATGATATTTATTCTATCGAAGATTTAGCGCAGCTTATCTTTGACTTGAAACAGGTCAATCCACATGCAAAAGTTGCCGTGAAACTTGTATCAACTGCAGGTGTTGGTACCATTGCAGCAGGTGTTGCAAAATCATATGCAGATAAAATTATTATTTCGGGTGCTGATGGTGGTACAGGTGCTGCACCAATTGGTTCAATTAGATTTGCTGGTAACTCATGGGAACTTGGTCTTATTGAAGCGCATAATGCACTTAAAGCAAACCACCTTAGAGGTCAAGTAACTGTAGAGACAGATGGTGGACTCAAAACAGGATTGGATGTTGTAAAAGCAGCACTTATGGGTGCAGAAGAGTATGCATTTGGTACAGGAGCATTAGTACTTGTAGGATGTATCATGTTGAGAGTATGTCACCTGAATACATGTGGTGTAGGTGTTGCTACACAAGATCCACATTTACGTGAGAAATTTACTGGAAATGTAGACAAGGTAGTGAACTACTTTACACTTGTTGCAACAGAGGTGAGAGAGATTCTTGCCAGCTTAGGGTATAAATCACTTGAAGAAGTGGTGGGTAAAAATCACTTACTTAAAGTGATAGATGATGAATTTGCTAAAAAGTTTAATTTCGATGAATTACTTTATGACATCGAAGGTGATAATACGTGTCAAGTTCCATTTAATGAACCATTTGATCAAAACGAGTATGAAAAAGAGATTCTTGAAGAATTAATGGAAACGATCAAAAACCCATCTGAGAAAATTGTACTTAATAAACAGATCTCCAACCTCAATAGAAGTTTTGCAACACGTATCTCAGGAGAAATTGCAGCACTTTATGGAAATGCAGGTTTACCAGACGGTACGATTACACTTAATGTTAAAGGTACTACAGGACAATCTCTTGGTGCATTCCTTGCGAATGGAATAAATATCAATGTGCATGGTGCAGGAAATGACTATATTGGTAAAGGTATGAGTGGTGGGCAAATCGTTATCACATCAGAGAATGCCGGACATGAGTTTGCACTTGGTGGTAACACATGTCTTTATGGTGCTACAGGAGGTACTCTTTACGTCCATGGTAAAGTCGGTGAGCGTTTTGGTGTACGTAATTCAGGTGCAACAACAGTGGTAGAAGGAACAGGAGATCATCCATGTGAATACATGACTGGTGGTGTTGCTGTCATCCTTGGAAAGACTGGTGTGAATTTTGGTGCAGGTATGACAGGTGGTAAAGCATTTGTATATGATATGGAGGGTAAATTTTATGAAAAAGTAAATCCTGAACTTGTAGAACCACTTCGTATTGATACAGATGAATGGGATTCAGAGATGTTCGAACTTAAGGCTTTGCTTAGAGATTATGTTGAAAAAACAGGTAGTAAAAGAGCAGCTTACATCTTAGATAATTTTAGAAGTGAAATACGTAAATTCTGGATGGTTGCACCACGTGGTGTAAAACCAACGATTGTAACAGGTGCAAAGGGCGAATGATTCTATAGGACGGAAAATAAGAAAAGCCCATTTTTCCTATGTTAACACTGGGTTCACTTCAGCAGTGAGCTCATACGACTAGTCGTAATAAAGGAATGATATGACCCCTTTTATCAAAGCCTGTATCAAAGCGAATGAAGAGATAAGCTTAGCGCTAAAAGATGGTTTTGATGCTTGTTGGTTTGAAAAAACAGAAGTTGGTGCCGGTGGTGATGTCAGTTCGAAACTTGATCTTTTTGCTGAAGCGATATTTGTAAAACATTTAGGTGTTTTTGGGCAGATAGAGTCTGAAGAGAGCGGAATCATAGGAGAGGGTGAGGAGAAGATCATCATTGATCCTATAGACGGTTCTGCCAATGCTCTTTCACTCTTTCCCTTATTATGGTACCTCTGTTGCAAAGATCAACTCGGATGGTATTTTAGATACGGCATTGGTATGTAATCTTGGCCAATGGAGATATATTCCTTAAGATCCTCATACGACTGAAGTACAACAGGGAAAACTTTTTTCAGATACTTTTCATCCACCTCATACAACAAAGCATGGAGAGATCGGACTATTTGAAAAAGCCTATGCGAATCCTTCCTTAGTAGCAGCATTGGCCCAAGAAAAATTAAAGTTTAGGTCTCCCGGTGCTATAGCACTTTCACTGGCATATGCTCGTTCAGTGAATTATGTACTTTTTGTTGGAGCATTTCGTATTTACGATTTTGCTGCAGGATTGGCACTTTGTGAAGGGCTTGAAGTGATTGTTGAGGCCGATTATGTTATAATATCAAAAGATAAGGGCATAGTAGAACGAATAGAATCATTAATTATCGATACGCAGGAGTAAGCATGTTTGGAAATATTTTTAACAAAGCGAAAACAACAACCAAACCTCAAGAAACACCGGACCAGTGGATAAAATGTCCAAAATGTACCTCGTTAATGTACTATAAACAGGTAGAAGCAAAACAAAATGTATGTCCAAAATGTAACCATCATTTCCGAATATCTGCTGAAAAGCGTATCGCATCTATTGCTGATGAAGGCTCTTTTGTAGAATTGGATAGTACTTTGGCACCGACGGATCCATTAAAATTTACAGATAAAAAGTCTTATAAAAAACGTATAGAAGAAGCCAAAGCTAAAACAGGTAAAAGCTCTTCTGTCATGAGCGGTTCATGTACTATTGGTGGTCAAGAAGTAGAGATCGCTGTTTTCGACTTTTCTTTTATGGGTGG
Source organism: Sulfurovaceae bacterium (assembly GCA_963785375.1). Classification (GTDB taxonomy): domain Bacteria; phylum Campylobacterota; class Campylobacteria; order Campylobacterales; family Sulfurovaceae; genus Sulfurovum. The sequence continues at coordinate 64,749 of CAWAVD010000004.1, read as the reverse complement.
TAGTCTAGGTTCAGTTGAAGGTGAAAAGATCGTTCGTGGTATCAACAGAGCTATAGAAAAAGAGTGTGGTTTTATCATCGTTTCCGCTTCTGGTGGTGCGCGTATGCAAGAAAGTACCTACTCTTTACTTCAAATGAGTAAAACATCAGCAGCACTGAACAGATTACATCAAAAAGGTTTACCTTTTATTTCTATTTTAACAGATCCTACAATGGGTGGTGTATCTGCATCATTTGCTATGTTGGGTGACATTATCATGGCTGAACCGGGTGCACTTATCGGTTTTGCAGGTCAAAGGGTGATCAAGCAGACCGTAGGTGTTGATCTTCCTGAAGGTTTCCAACGTTCAGAATTCTTATTAGAGCATGGGCTTATCGATATGATCGTAGATCGTCCTGATATGCATCAGACACTTTCTGATCTATTGAAACTGTTTAACAAGAAGGCAAGTTAAAACATACGTATGATCTATGCACTTGTGGACAAAGAGACACTGAAGCAAAAAGGTGTTTCTTTAAAAACATTACTTCAACACATTGCGACTTTCCCAAATATACCTCTACTACAATACCGTAACAAATTTGCTTCTCTTGAAGAAAAAAAAGAAGATCTAGAGATTATTCGAAAATACTATGATGGGACACTGATCATCAATGATAATATTGAGCTTATAGCATATACAGATGGCTTACACCTTGGACAAGAAGATCTTCGAAAATACAGTGATGACCTGCAAGAAGCGGTAAGCTTAGTACGTAAGAAGATCGGAACCAAGCTTCTTGGACTCTCAACACATGATAAAGCAGAGATACTTGAGGCAAATACCCTTAACCTGGACTATATAGGTTTGGGTGCTTACAGAGCTACTAATACAAAAAGTGAAGCCAATGTTGGAGGGAAAGTCACTTCTTGATGCTGCGCAACACTCTAAACATCCCGTAGGTATCATAGGTGGGGTTCGTATCGATGATATATTTGAAGAACCTATTGTGTATAAAGTCATAGGAAGTGGACTTTATAATGGTATAGATCATAGTTAGGTACTTTCTGTTAAAGATACGTTGTTGAACTACGAGATATTCTGGCGTGATCTACAGAATTTGATCCAGAATATTTTTCATAAGGATACAAAAGAATGAACAGATGCAAATGGTGTGGAAATGATCCTTTATATGTTGAATATCATGATCATGAATGGGGTATCCCTGTTCATCATGACCGTATTTTATTTGAGCTTCTGATCTTGGAAGGAGCACAGGCTGGACTAAACTGGCTGACGATTCTGAAAAAAAGAGAAAACTATAGGAAGGCATTTGACTCTTTTGATTATGAAAAAATAGCTAATTATAATAAGGAAGACATAGAGCGTTTACTTTCTGATACCGGCATTGTACGGAACCGACTAAAGATTGAATCTGCTATTAAAAATGCACGGGGAGTCATCAAGATCCAAGAGGAGTTTGGATCATTTGATGCATATCTTTGGCGTTATGTGAAAGATACTCCGATACAAAATAAATGGAAATCTTTGGTCGATATACCAGTCAAAACCGAAATATCAGAAATGATGAGTAAGGATCTTAAGAAGCGTGGATTCAACTTTGTGGGTCCGACGATCTGCTATGCATTCATGCAGGCCATAGGTATGGTAAATGATCATACAACAGATTGTTTTAAACATGAGCAAACTAGACTTTATAAGGTTTTGGAAAAAAGACATTTTTGATATACTTTAACTACAACAAAAACTAGTAACTGAGATTTAAAGATAATGAAGAATCCAAATCGTGAAACCGTATCAAAATTAGAACATCTTCCCAATGTTGGTGAAAAAATGGCTAGCTATTTACAAATGGTTGGTATCAAAGCTCCCAAATCTTTAATCGGTAAAAATGCTTTTGATTTATATAGAAAATTATGTGATCAAACTGGTAAACAATTTGATCCTTGTGTGATTGATGTATTTATGTCAGTTATAGATTTTATGGAAGGGGGAGACCCTAAACCATGGTGGGAATTTACGAGAGAACGTAAAAAAATGATTTAACAAATTAACTACTAAATTGGAATAAAGATGAATACCATATGTATACAGTATTTTCAATCACCTTTTGGAGAAATGATTTTAGGTACGTATGATAATAAACTCTGCATGGCTGACTGGCGATACAGAAAAGATCGTACAACTGTAGATAATAGATTGAAAAAGGGCCTAAATGCGACTTATATAGAAGAAGAGAGTCCATTGTTAATATTTGCTAAAGAAGAACTTGAAGCATATTTTCGAGGTTTACGTAAAACATTTGAAATTCCTATATTGCTTGTAGGTTCAGAGTTCCAAAAAAAAGTATGGCAAAGCTTAATGACTATACCTTTTGGTGATACATCCTCCTATTTGAATTTGGCTAAAGCTATCGACAATGAAAAAGCGGTCAGGGCAGTGGCCTCTGCTGTCGGTGCCAATGCCATTTCTATTTTTATTCCCTGCCATCGTATTATTGGGTCTGATGGGACCCTGACTGGTTATGCTGGTGGATTGGAAACAAAGAAAAATTTATTGGAAATAGAAAATAACTTCTTTACGATATAATTATTTCAATACTCAAAAGATATTAAAGGAATGATGGTAAATCATGAAAGAAAAAAACTTTTTTGAATCGGTATATGAAAATGCAGACCATAAGAACTTGGCTGCTATACCATGGGCTACACTTGCACCAAATGTCTATTTGGAGAAACATTTAAGTCAACATGAAAATGTGACAGATAAAAAAGCATTGGTCATCGGATGTGGATTAGGTGATGACGCATTGATCTTGGAAAATCATGGTTACATGGTTGATGCGATAGACATTGCTCCTTCGGCTATAGCATTGGCAAAAAAAAGACATCCTGACAGTAAAGTTAATTTTCAAGTAGGTGATATCTATGATATGCCTAAATCATCTATAGGAAAATATGACTTTGTATATGAAGGACTAACGATTCAGTCCTTACCTCCTGAAGACAGAGAAAAATTAGTGGGTATCATCGTTTCACTTGTAGCTACAGACGGAGAGTTGTTGGTTTATGCAAATACACAGGATGATGAGCACAATTATGGTGGACCACCATGGCCACTTTATGACGATGAATTTAAACTCTTTGAAAAAGAAGGGTTACAGAAAGTCTATACAAAGAAAGAGGATGAAATGAAACCTATAGCACCCTATCAATGTTGTGTATTGTATAGAAAGTAAGAACACATAATGTCAATCCAGAAAATAATTTTTATTATATTGGTTGGCATACTGAGTTTTACCGGCTTTAGTTCTCAAAAATTATACAATGTTGCGATGGCATATGAACGATATAATGCAGGGTTAGAGACCAAATCTCTTACTTTGGACTTTGGTGAGATCGTTTATGCTGAGAACGATGTAAAGAGTGCTGTGACATTGGTATTGATCCATGGGTTCGGAGGAAATAAGGATACGTGGAATTGGGTCGTTCCAAAATGGAATGATAAATATCATGTTGTTGTGGTAGATCTCCCAGGACATGGTGAGAGTGTTTCAAAAAAGACGTTAGACTACACCATCACAACACAGGCAGAAAGATTATATAAATTCTTGGAAGCTAAAAAACTGAAAGACTTTTATCTTTTGGGTCATTCTATGGGAGGTGCGATTGCTTTACGTTTTGCGGGAAATCATGTAGACAAACTAAAAGCGCTTATTCTCATTGATTCTATGGGGATGGAGCAGACAAAAAGTGACGGAGTCAAACTGGTAGAGAAGTCCGATAAAAATCCACTTTATGATGTGTGTACGAAAGAAAGACTTCAAACGCTTTTAGACTACTCTATGCATAAGCCCCCCTATATTCCAGATATCATAAAAGATGCGCTTCTGGAGGAAAAGTGTTCAAGACGTGATTTGGAAAAAGTGCTGTATGAAGATATGTATAAAGACGTTTGTTGTTTAAATGATATAGCAAAAACCATAGACTTACCGACACTTATATTATGGGGAGAAAAAGACAGGATGACGCATATAGATAATGCAGCACTTTTTCATGACACGATTAAAGGAAGTCAATTAGTGATATTTAAAGAAACAGGACATGTACCTATACTTGAACATCCTGAACAAACCGCCGAGGCAATAGAAAAATTTATTAAACAAATAGATAAATGATAAAATGATATGTCATTTTTCGAACATAAATGATAAAGACAGCCTCTGCCAAACATACAAAAGTAGAACTTTCAGCCAAAACATCAAAGGTTTATATTTAATACAATACTCTTAGATATTAATCCCATAAACTATAATACTTCCATGAAACAAAAAAGAGCTTATATGAGGCTTTCAGCCCACAAACTGAGCTCAACTCTGGAAAGTTGGCTGCTTATACGGTTAATTTCCTGGCCTTTTTTAAATGCGATGATGGTAGGAAGCGCACTTACCCCATACTCTTTGGCGATCTTCTGGTATTTATCGGCATTTATTTTGAGAAATCTCACCTTTAATCCAAAACCCAAAGCCGCATCTTCATAATCATCATACATTGCCATACAAGGTCCACAAGTGGTTGAATAGAAATCAACCAGTACTGCTATGTCATTTTCTATGATGTGGGTCTTACAACTCTCATCAGTTACTTCAACTGGAAAGGGATCATCCAGATCTGCTTGACATTGTGAACAGGAAATTGGCTCATTCCTTACTTCACTTTTGATTGTGGTGACACTGTTACACTCAGGGCATACGATTTTGAGAGTTTCCATGATTAACCTTTGGATAAAATATGTAGGAAGTATACACTTTTCTTAGAAAAAGCAAGGGACAGGTGAGGAAAACCCATATTTAAATGTGATTTCACACCTTGATGAAACCCTGTCAAAACTTATTTTTACTGTTCTAGTCTATAAGTGGTGATAATAAGCAAATAATGTTATCATTCCGATAAGTTGACGTGCTCAAAAGTAGGGAGTCTTCTATATTTAGTTTTCCCTCTACTTGACAGTACCTTATAACTCTAAAGTATGATTATTTTTCTTATAATAACTATGCTTAAATACCTCAAAAATAGTCAAAAGGAAAGACTTTATGTATACAGTACAAATGGAAAAAGAATGTGAATGTTTTAAAAAAAGTGAATACGTAAATAATAACACATTTAAAACGCAGCAGGATGCATACAATTATTCAAATATCGTCTCTGAACTTATGAATGAAGAATTTTGTGGTAAACATACTTTCTATTCAGAAAAGGCTGAAGATAATAACTTTGTAATTAGAGTGGCTATAAATGCTACTTTTGTCTCTGGCTGTAGTACCGGTGTCAGTTGTGATGTGGGTTGTGGCTCTACTGATGATTGGACTCTTGAGTCTACAGATAACGCGAATAATGATAGCTGTGGTACTGGTTGTGGCTGCTCTTAAAAGATAGTGTCATGTATTCACCATCAAATCTAATATAATGTCATGGCTAAAATTAGTTTATAATAATTGTTAAAATGTATAGGAGTACATATGGCCCTCACTAAAGAAGAAAAAAACATAGAAGCGATCAAATCATTTTTAAAGAATAATGACATCGAACCCTACACGGCTATGGGTCATGATAATAAGCTTGAAACAAGATATTATGTTGGCGATAGTAGAAGGTTTGCAGAAGAAACCAGAATAGGTTTTAATATTATTGGCACAAGTGGTATTAATGTAATTTTTTATGAGATAAATGATATTGAGTTTGAAACAACATTTAAGATCACAGAACAGATGTTTAGTTATGATGAAGTCAATGAGACCTTAATAATTACTGGTGATACTTCTAAAAAGCATAATGAACCATATAAAATTATTATTAGCAGTATCTATCTGGATCTCTCTTAAGTCTCAGGAAAAAGAAAATATATAATACCTGTTTAAATTACAAAACTCTTTGATCTAAAATAAAATCATATATAAGATGTATGAAAACTGGTATCTTTTGATTGGCATCAACACTGAAGTGTGCCTGTTCCCTATAGGTATCTATACGCTGGTCAAACAAGGCTCTAGCCCTAGATTCATCTTGAAGTAAAGGCCGTTTGTTACGTTCCTTCGTTGATAAGCGCTCTAGTATCACATCAAAGTCAGCATTTATGTTGATAATAAGAGATTTTTCCGGTAAACAACTGTATATAGGCAGTCCACCCCCTGTAGCAATGATCTGACCTGTATTTTGGGTGAGTTCATTAATACATTTTTGTTCAAGAGAGCGAAAATACTCCTCTCCCTTGTTTTCAAAAATATCAGTAATACTACTACTTTGTTCTGCTTCAATAATACTATCAACATCCACAAACTTTTTAAATAGTTGCCTTGCAAGAGTTTTACCCACACTGGTTTTACCACTTCCCATAAAGCCTATCAATACTATGTTATCGTATACCAATTAGTACTCCTTTTATTATTATCCTTGCTTTGTATTCATTATTTACTCTCTCAATACGGAAAGCTGCTACTTCTACAGCATCATCTATATTTATTGAGTTTGTTTCAAAGTCTAAGATCATCCCTTAATCCTTCAAAGGCATAGTGATCAAATAACCGCCCACAAGCACAGGCACTATCCCTACTAATTGACGAAATTCTGGTACTTCATCTAAATAAATATATGCAAAAAAGAGTGTCATTACTGGCAGTAGAGCCAACATGGCTGAGAGTTTAGTGATAGACATTCGATTGAGTGCTTCTATCCACATGATCTTTGCTGCAACATAGACACCTATGGCTATGAGAAATATGTAAGGTAGAGCAGCCTTGAAGTTTTCATAAGTTACTGAAGGTTCTAGCAAATATGCCAAAAGTGCTACAAAGGGCAACCCAACCAGTGTTCTAAAACCTAAGATGGTCTCAGCAGAGCAGTACACTCTTGCACGTTTTTGATAAAGATTGACTATGGGAGCCATGGCAGCAGAAGCTAAGATGAGCATGTCCCCCTTGTTTAATGCAAAGTCTTTGGGGATGAGTATGATAAGTGCACCCACAACCATGATGATGGCACCCGTGAGGTGTACTTTGTCCATTTTCTCTTGCCCTAAGACATTGAAGTAGAGGTAGGAAAATAACACTTGCAAAAAGACAATGACTGCCATGTTACCCGCTGTAGTGTAGCGCATACCTATGAATATGAGTGTAAAAATGGAAGTGATCCAAAAAGTTGTTAAGAGTAAGTCTTTGTACGCCGCTTTGTTTTTAAGTTCGGCAAAGCGATGACGTTTGTACATGATAGCAAGAAAAAAAAATAATGCGATAACAAGGCTATACATATAGGTATGCAAAGCACCCACATATGACATAGCTACGATAGAAAGTATAGGAAACCAAGACTCAAGAATGCTAAGTCCTAGCATAAGTAATTCACCTTCACGTTCTTTGGTCATGGTATATCCTGCATATTTTTATGTATTGTATCCAAAAGTGTGTTACTCAGTACACAGTGAATACAGACGGATTGTGTACTGTAATATAAATTGCACTTCCAAGGACATACCCATGACAAAAAATAGAATACTTATCCTCTCTCTATGGTTTACGCTTTTTAGTACATTCATTTTTGCTGGAGAGGGTGCAGTACAAAGTACTATGAGCATTGTCTTAGGTGCATTTATATCTGGTATACTACTTACTTTTACGCCTTGTGTTTTACCTATGGTTCCTATAGTTTCCAGTATTATTGCCGGGCAGGGTGTGGATGTGACAAAGACAAAGGCTGTGATGCTCTCTGTGTCTTATGTATTGGGTACGGCAGTGACTTATGCCATCATGGGTGCATTGGCAGGAGCTACAGGTGAACAGTTGCAGTCATATTTTCAAAATGTTTGGGCAATTACTGTAATCAGCATCGTATTTGTTTTGATGGCTCTTTCTATGTTCGGACTTTTTACCATTCAACTACCATCTTTTATACAGTCTAAACTCAATGCTGAAACTCAAGGTATTAAAGGTGGAAATATCGGAATGGTATTTATACTTGGGATGATTTCCGCACTTATATTAGGTGCATGTGTCTCACCGGTACTTATCTCATTTTTATCTGTAGCAATTTCTACATCCGATACAACACTTGGTGCCTTAACCATGTTCTTTTTGGCTCTTGGTATGGGAGTACCTTTAATATTATTAGGTTTTGGTGCAGGGTACTTAGTCCCTAAAGCAGGGGAGTGGATGGATAAAGTGAAGTACTTCTTTGGTGTTTTGCTTCTTGGCGTTGCCATAGAGATATTTTCAACATTGGAGCTTGTAAATACACTTCTTCTTTGGGGTGTGTATGCTGTGGGTATTAGCGTCTATTTAGGTGCAACACAGCGATTAAGTTTAAAAAGTAAAGGATGGGAAAAACTGCAAAAAGCCTTTGCCACTGTGTTACTTATATGGGGTACCATACTTCTTGTAGGTGCCGGGTATGGAGAAAAGAATATCTATCATCCACTGCCTAAGACTTCGATAACGTTTGTGCAGGGTGAGACTAAAGAAAAACTCTCTGGTGAATATGCCTTTTGAGGAGATAGCTAACATTACAGCGTATGACATCAAGAGAAGACAAGCAATGGATGAAGGTAAAACGATGATACTTTTCTTTCATACGAACACTTGTCCAGTCTGTAAACACTTGAGAGATACAACATTTAAAGATACAAAAGTACAAGAAATACTCAAAAAAAAGTATGTAGCAGTAAGTGTCAATATGAGCGATAAAACAGATAAGAAGATAGAAGAACTGAAACAAATGTTTCAAATTTTCGGACCTCCAGGTTTTGTATTTATCGGTTCAGATGGTAAAGAGTTAAAGGATGACAAATTTTACGGTTACCAGGAACCAGAAGAATTTTATGATACACTTGACTTGATAGCAGAGTCTCAAATTCACTAAATCATAAACACATATTATAGAAGAGGAAGATTAGTCATGGGAAAACAATACAAAGCATTGACAGAGAATGATATAGATTTTATTAAACAGCAAAAGCTTTTTTATGTAGCAAGTTGTAGTGGAAATGAAGTAAATCTTTCTCCTAAAGGATATGATTCTATACGTGTACTGGATAAGTCAACCTTGCTTTATCTAGATTATCCAGGTTCAGGTAACCGAACTTATAGAGATGCGATGGCTGGTGGAGATTTCACTCTTGTATTTAATGCTTTTGAGGGAAATCCGAATATCTTAAGAGTATTTTGTAAAGCAGAGCCAATAGAAAAAGATGATGCACGTTTTGAAGGTTATTTGAGTCATTTTGATGTTGATGGTTCCTATGTTAGACAGCTGTTTGTATTTGATGTAGATGCTGTTGAAACCAGTTGCGGGATGGCTATACCGTACATGAAATATGAAAAACAGCGTAATAGCTTGAAGAAATGGGCTAAAAATTTAGCAGAAGATGGATCATTAAAAAACTACATAGATGAACATAAAGAACCTCCCTCTTTAAAAGATCTTTCTTGATACAGTATATGAAAGTTTATTAAAAGTAGTAGTGATACCGGCTTTCAAAAAGTTACAATTTTACCGCATTTCTCAAAAGCCGTTGAAAAACAGAAACCTTTATCTAGAGACTATCTATTTTAGCTATAATTTTTCAAATCAGAATGAAGGATATATCATGATGGATGAATCATTAAATGTTTTAGGTGAACCTTTAGAACCTTGTAGTTTAAATCCCCTTACTGGGTTTCATAGAGATGGATCATTGTAATACAGGAGATCATAATCCAGCTGTACATGCAGTATGCATCTATGCAACAAAAGAATTTTTAGAGTATTCTAAAAAGGTTGGAAATGATCTTTCTACACCTATGCCAGAGCACAATTTTGCAGGTGTTCAACCTGGACAAAGCTGGTGTCTTGGCGGACATAGTTTTGTCAAAGCCCATTTGGATGGTATGGCACCCCAAATTTTCATACATGCTACACATAAACGTATGTTAGATCTAATAGATTTAGAAACATTAAAACAATATGCAATTGATCTATAGAGGATTATGCACTATATTATTTTTTATAGATTAAGTAAGTGTAGGAAGTAAAATCGTACGTTTTCGATCCACCGCTAAGAAGAATGACTTTCTGTTTATAGGAAGCGATGGATAGAGCCGTACGATATCTTATAGTGACATTTTTATCATCTGCATTCAGAGCAGGTAAGACTAAATTATAGTCTTCTAAAAGGAAGTGTTGCCAGAAATGATTTCATAGCCCTCTGATTGCAAAAGTGATAAGTCTTCTACTTTATGCATGTCAACTTGGATTTCCAGATTTCCACTTAGTCGTCGCATTTCTGCTATGCTTTCCGTAACTCCTACCACGTATAAAACATACTGACTCATCATTTACCTCCTAAATCTCTAGGAGTATTGTCACTAACTTAAATCTAACAAACTTGTGTGTAATATATGTGTAATTTAATAGAACTCTTTTTGGTAGTTTGGGATGCACAGGTGAGCTCATAGACCCATTGCTGTAGAGTCAAGCATGTCTTCATAGATCTTAAAGTTTTTATCTATGATGGATTCAGAGTGAAATATTTCATTCGGAGGGAATTTTGTGTATGCATACATAGAGCCATAGAGGTAAAGGTAGGCATATTCATCGTCTTTATCCAATCCTAATGGATAACGCTTGATATTGAGGTTCGGGGATGCTGTAACCTTTATTTTTCAGTGCTTCTAAGAATGTGATGTAAGGTTTCTCTTTTTGCATCATTTTTAATGTACTCTCTATAGCTAGCAAGGAGTGGGTGTTTAAAATTACGTATACCCGTTGCAACAAATATCTCAAACGGATCATAATGCATATAAAAAGAGCTGCTTTGCATACGGTGTGTATCACCCTGCCAAAAGATAATGCCTATACGCTCTTTAATAGGATCTAGTCTGTGAAACCTTGCATCACGATAGATACGAAAAAGGGATTTATTTATTTTGGGAATAGCGTGAATGGTAGGCACAAGTATCTGCAAATGTTCACCCATCTCTTCTACATATGCTTTGTTGGGTGAAACGATGTACTTCTCATACTCTTCTTTATGGTCATCAAGCCACTCTTTGGAGTTGTTGATCATGATGTTATTTAGAAAAGCTAAGTCCTTCTTTTGGAAAACCTGTAAAATGAGAAGATGGTGAGTCCATTAGATTCCTTTTAGTTTTTGCCAGATCAGACCAAGTGTTTCATGAAAAACAATACCGGATTTCGTGAGTGCTTCTGATGAAAAGAAATCTGTATAGTTTGGGTGCTGTGTATTGCCAAATGATTTGTTGGTGCGGGTATAGGATGAAGCCCTTCTTTTTAAAGAAATTAAATGCTCTTGTCATATGTGATGCGGAGGTTACCAATATAAATGGTTCATCTCCTAATAATTCCTTTCCTGCGTGGGCTTCCTCCTCTGTATCTTTAGTACCCAGATGTAAAATAATATCTTCTTCATTACACCTAGTGATATGGCTAATTTTTTTTGCATCACAGCATGTTCAGTCGTATCATAGAGACCATGATAACCAGAAACAATAATCTTTGCTTTTCTATCCAATTGCTTGTAATGACGTATACCTTCATTGAGTCTCACAACAGATGTGTCAGCTAACCTGTGAGGTAATGGGTACAACTTTCATCTGTGTGGTGTCCTCCACCTAGAACATAAATGTATTTAATATTTTTAGGGCTGGTATGCAGTGTCGGATTGTTGGATTCTATGTCATATAAAAGTATATCTGGCAATAGGAGAATATGAAAATGAGAAAAAACCATATAACACTTAGTCTAAGTGTCAATTTGGCCTTGGTTGGTTTGTTTCTATAGAGAAAAAATAATCCAAGTAGGATGAGTGCCACACCCAAAGGTAAGGGCATTATAGAACATAGAGACAATTTTTTTGAGTATGAAGTCCATGCTTTTTATGTTTTATATACTACATCGTGTTTCATCAGCTCCAAGTTCCATTACTTGCCAAGGCAAACCTTGTTTATTCAGTTCTTCCATAAAGGGATCAGGGTCAAGCTCTTCCATATTAAAGACACCTTTACCTTGCCACTTGCCTTCGAGCATGAGTTTTGCCCCTATCATGGCAGGAACACCTGTTGTGTAACTCACCCCTTGGCTCATCACTTCTGCATAACACTTTTCATGGTCACTGACCTGGTAAATGTAGATGGCTCTTTCTTTACCGTCTTTAATACCCTTTGGCAAAGATACCGATATTTGTTTTACCTTTGGTACGCGGTCCCAGGCTTGCAGGGTCAGGAAGCAGGGTAGAAAGGAATTCCATAGGAACGATCTTCATTCCTTTGTGCTCGACCTCTTTAATGCCTAACATACCTACATTTTCAAGACATTTCATATGTGTAAGGTAACTCTCTCCAAATGTCATGAAAAATCTGATACGTTTTAAGCCTTTGATGTGTTTTACCAAAGATTCCATCTCTTCATGGTAAAGCAGGTAACTGTCTTTTGGTCCAACTTCAGGATAATCCCATACTTGCATGATCTCCATAGGCTCAGTCTCTATCCATTCTCCATTCTCCCAATAACGTCCTTTTGCAGAGACTTCACGAAGATTGATCTCAGGGTTGAAATTGGTTGCAAAAGGATATCCGTGATCACCGGCATTACAGTCAAGAATGTCTATAGTATGAATCTCATCAAAATAGTGTTTTTGCGCATAGGCACAAAAGACATTGGTCGCACCAGGGTCAAAACCACTACCCAGTAACCCCATAATGTTAGCTTTTCTAAACTCTTCATCTCTAGCCCACTGTTCTTTGTACTCAAATTTTGCCGTGTCCGGGTGTTCGTAGTTTGCTGTATCGAGGTAATCTACCTGCATCTCTTCACAGGCATCCATGATGGTAAGATCCTGGTAAGGAAGTGCCACATTGATGACAATACTCGCACCGGTAGCAGCAATGAGTTCTTTAAGTTCAGGTATGGAATCTGCATCTACTGCTCGTGTGTGTATCTGTACACCTGTTTTTTCTTTTACATTTGCAGCGATGGCATCACATTTACTTACTGTACGGCTTGCCAATGTGATCTCTCCAAAAGTATCAGCATTCATAGCACACTTAAAAGCAACAACATTTCCAACACCACCGGCACCGATGATAAGGGTTTTTTTAGACATAAGAACTCCTCAAAAGTAATAGGGATATTTTATCACAAATAGTAGTGATTTATGACATAGCTCAGGCAAATAGCATAGGCATGAACAAAAGTGTACTCAGTAAGATAAGAGAAGTTACATCTTTAGGTTTACAGTTATACAAAGAAGCTAGATTGATGTTGGCAACGGCTAAAGGTACCATCATCTCCATAAAGATCACACCTTGCACAAAAAGTGGTAGGTTCGTAAAACTGAGTATTACAGCAGTAGCCAAAGGGACAATAATAAATTTTTGGCTTATGGTCCCTATGAAAAGTTTTGGATGTAGCTCCTTGATGCGTATACCTTGTAAAAATGTACCCAATAAAAAGAGTTGCAAGACGATCCCTGCGTAGGCACCCATTTTGAAAAATTCTTCAATCTGAGCACTTAAAGGTATATCGTATATATTGATAGTATAGCAACTAGCAGAGGCCGGGATAATAGGAATCTTTACAATATTAAAGAGTGAATCTCTAATACTGAATGAACCTCGTGAATAGATATAGACACCAATAATATAGACGACAAATACATTGGCTATATTGATAAGGGTAGTGTAAATAACAGATGCTTCTCCGAAGAGAGCAATACCCAATGGAATACCTATATTTCCTGTGTTTCCTACAAATCCCGCTATGGAAAAGATAGCTCTCTCTTTTGGATCTATAAATAGCATTTTACCCAGAATAATAGTTGGAAGAATAAGAATAAAATAATAGCAAGGTAAATGAGTGGAACATAAAGATGTTCACCGTGTAATTTGGCAGTACTGAAACCCCATATGGTAACAAAAGGCTGCAGAAAAGTAGACAGACATAAGTGTAAGTGTTTTTGTACTCATATCTTCGTTAAAGATGCGTTTGGCCATGTAGCCTAAAAGTATAAAGACATAGACAAAGAGTATACTCATTAGTGTTTCAATCATGAGAAGGATTATAACTTAATTTGGGTATGATTCTGTAATAAGATATTTAGGATTTTTTATGGATTTTTCTTCTTTAGAGACTTGGGGTTACTTAGCTATTGCATTTTTTGCTTTGGTGGTTCCCTGTTCATTGTTGCAGCAGCAGGTGTATTTTCTTTTATGGGAAACATGGATTTGACCACTGCTTTAGCAGTCGCTACTGTGTCAAATTTTTAGGAGATATCTTTCTCTTTTATCTGGGGAAATACCAGAAAAAAGAGATACAGCCTTACTTTGCAAAACATAAACGTAAAATTGCTCTTGCAACACTCATCATGCGTAAATATGGGGTATTGGCCATATTTATACAAAAATTTCTCTATGGTATCAAAACCCTTGTACCTCTCTCCATGGCACTTGCAAAATATGACTTTAAAAAGTTTGCATTTTATAATGTGTTTGCCTCGATCGTGTTTGTGTTGACCATAGGATTAAGTGCATACTATTCTAGTGAGGCTATCATCGCAGTATTTGAGTATATTAAAATAAATCCATGGATAGCACCATTGATCTTGTTTTCAATTATAGGCGCTGTGTGGTTTATGATGGAAAATATGACAAAGAAGAAAAAAAAGAAAAAGTAGTTCAGAATTACTCTAGACCAAGATAGATACCTACTTGGTCTAAAGTGTAAATGCATATTCTACTTTTTACTCTGTACAAATTTTTCGATACGTCTGATACCTTCACGGATCGTTGTGATATCTGTAGCAAATGAGAATCTAAAATACCCTTCTGCTCCAAAACCTATACCAGGAACGACAGCAACACCGGTTGCTTGAAGTAATTCTTTACAGAATTCTATAGAATCATTTGAGATATCTTTGATATTTACAAAGAGGTAAAAAGCACCCTGTGGCTTAAGAACAGAAAGACCATCAATCTCGTTGAAGAGTTTAACTGCCTCTTCTGCTCTACCTTCAAAAGCTCTTCTCATCTGTTCGATCTCTGTATCAACTTCACCAAGCAGTGCGGGAATAGCAGCTTTCTGTGTGATAGAATTGATGTTTGATGTACTTTGACTTTGAAGTTTGTTCATTGCAGCTATAAGCTCTTTTTTTGGTGTTGCCAAGTACCCAAATCGCCATCCAGTCATCGCTACAGATTTACTCAGACCATTGATAGTCACCGTTCTTTGATACATATCTTCACTGATACTTGCTGCTGAAACAAAGTCAATGTCATAGACAAGTTTCTCATACATCTCATCACTTGCTACGATGATATCTGTTCCTTCAAGTACTGATGCCAGTGCTTCAAGTTCTTCTTTAGAGTAGACAGAACCAGTAGGGTTTGATGGTGATGTCAAGATAAGCATTTTTGTTTTAGGTGTAATAGCGGCTCTGAGTTGTTCAGCAGTGATCTTAAAACCAGCCACTTCATCTGTATCGTATAATAACCGGTACAGCACCTGCATATTTTACAAGTTCAGGATAGGTTACCCAGTATGGAGAAGGGATGATAACTTCTTCACCATCGTTGAATACGGCTTGAAAAAGGTTGAAAAGAGACTGTTTCGCACCATTACTAACGATGATGTCTGAAGGTGCATAGTCCAGTCCATTGTCTCTTTTGAGTTTTGCTGCTACAGCTTCAAGTAGCTTCAGGTATGCCTGGTACAGCAGTATATTGTGTAAAGCCATCGTTGATAGCTTTAATAGCTTCATCTTTGATACGCTGTGGCGTTCCAAAGTCTGGTTCACCAGCAGAGAAAGAAAGAATATCTTTTCCTTGTGCTTTTAAATCACGTGCAAGTGAAGAGATAGCGATAGTAATGACGGAGATAGTGTTTGTATACGGTCTGAAAGCATGTAAAAACCTTTGATTATAAATTATATAATTATACCAAAAAGTGGTTGAAAAAAGCAGCTAGAGGTATTTTAATCCATAGCATGTGATGAAGTTGTCATAGATCTCTTCAAGCTCATGATCTTTTTCTTTAATATGTTCTTTGTCACCAGTTTCAATGGCGGTTTCAAGTACTGCAAGACGTTTGAGAAGATATTCAAATATCTCTTTGTTGACATCAGGGATCTTATTATGGCTGAGAGGCGTCTTGTCAAATCCACGTTTAAGTACTCGTGCAGGTATACCTATAGCCGTTGAATCAGCAGGTACATTTTTGACTACAACAGAGTTGGCACCTACTTTTGAGTTGGCACCTATAGTGATATTCCCAAGTATCTTAGCCCCGGCACCAATAACGGCACCATTTTCAACTGTAGGGTGTCGTTTACCTTTTGTAAGACTTACCCCACCAAGTGTGACCTGTTGATAGATAATAACATCATCACCGATAATAGCAGTTTCACCTATGACAACACCTATACCATGGTCAATGAAAACTCTTCGACCTATAGTCGCTGCAGGATGGATATCTATAGTTGTTAAAAATTGCCCTATAGCAGAGATGAATCTTGGAAGAAACCTTAGCCCTTTAGTGTATAAGCGAATGTGCAATACGATGAAAAAGAAATGCCCAGAGTCCTGGGTAGTTAAAAAAGAGTTCAAAAGTAGAGTGCAGTGCAGGGTCATTTCTTTTTACATTAAGAAAATCTTCTTTGATAAGACTAAATGGGTTCACTTTTGACTCTCCTCGTCTATGGCTTGTATGGTCTTAAGATAGCTATTTTCACTTAAATAGAGGTAAAGTTTACCCAAAAGTTCTCGTTTTTCTTCATTACCTAAGAGTTCAGACTCTTCTATACGATATTTGAGTGTTTTATCCATAATGTTTGTGTCATAATCCAAGTCATCAAGAACATCCATGAGGTTTTGTGCCTCGATAAGATCTTCTACCTGATACTTTCCCTGTTTCATCAAAAGTGATCACAGCTTCTGTAGGGTGGGTAAAGAGATTATGTTTCATCCCCAATACTTCCTGGTATGCACCTGTAAGGAAAAAGGCAAGAAAATACTCTTCTTGACTCACATCTATATCATGCAGATAGAGGGGCAAGTCACGATTAAAGCCTATTTCTCCATCACTGTCACAGGTGATATCCCAGATACTTGCAGGATTGGTCGGCTTTGTATCAAGTTTATCAAGCGGCATAATTGGAAAATGTTGTGCCAATCCCCAAAAATCAGGCAGAGACTGGAATGCAGAAAAATTAACCAAATACTTTTCCTGGATACGGTCCTGAAGTTTGTTCAGTTCATCCGTATCTTCATTTTTCAGTAAAGCTATAGCTTTTTTAATAATAAGATTCACAAGGATCTCTGTATTTGAACGATCTTCAAGGTCTATATACCCTAGATCAAAGAGTGTCAGTAAACTTTCCATATGATCAAGGGCATCATGGAGATACTCTCTTGCATTTTCACGTTTTAGACTTCTAAATAGGTCATAAAGCTCTTGGATCAGAGGAGGGTTTACTTCTTTTAGTCGTAGACCTTTTTCATGATATTCCTGAGAAAAGAGTTCCAGAACAGGTGCTACAAGTACTGAATGTGATGCCGCTATATAACGACCTGATTCAGTAAAGATATCAGGTTCTTCTACCCCTTTTCGTTTGGAGATCTCTTGCATCAGGTAAATCACATCATTGGCAAACTCTTTAAGAGAGTAGTTTCTCTCTTGTTTATAAGATGTTGACTATACTCTACTGCAAGTCCTCCACCGATATTGATTGCTCCAGAGCATCTTGCACCACGGTTTTTAAGGTCTGCATAGATATGACCTGCTTCTCTCAATGCTTTTTTAAGCGGGGCAATGTCTCCCATTTGTGAACCTATATGAAAATGTATCATCCATAAGAGTTTAAAAGATCATTTTTTTTCAACATCTCATAGGCCTCAAGGAGTTCTGTAGATGTGAGTCCAAATTTGGAACTGTATCCGCCACTTTTTGCCCATATGCCGATACCTGAGCTATGTAGTCTTATACGAACACCTATTTTAGGAGCTATCGGTATTTCTATATTATTATTGAATTCTTCGTTTACCTGTATAATCGTCTCAAGTTCACCTAGACCTTCTATGGTAATAGTGATATTGTGACCCATTTTTGCGGCAATAAAACAAAGTGATATCATCTCTTTGTCTTTAAATCCATTCACAGTGATAGGTGCCCCTAATGGGGTTTTTGTCATCGCTATGATCAATTCAGCTTTACTCCCGGCTTCCAGACCATAATTATAACCTTGAGAGACATCCATAAGTGCATGTACAAAATTTGGAAACTGATTGACTTTGAGAGGAAATACAGCTTGAAATTCTCCTTGATAATTAAACTCTTTTTTTGTTTTATTAAACGTGTTGAAAGAGTGTTGATATTTGTTTTTCTATAAGATGGGGAAACCTAAGGAGAAGAGGACCCTTATAGCCTTTTTCACGTATCTCTTCCGTAATTTCAAGCAGAGAAGGTTTGGAGGCATGATTAATGTTGACTGTATCATCCTGAATAAAAAAATTCTTATCGCCCCAAATATCTAAACCAAAATTTTTCATGATGATGCCTTGTTGTTTAATGATGATAATTATAGCCAAACTTAATCGAATCTTACCTATAATAGTTTTATGAAGAAACAGTTTTTGATGTATGAAGCAGATCAGTATGAAATTAAGCTAACCTCCATAGGGGATTGGATGCTCAACAGTGTGCTTCAGATAGATAAGGAACTGTCTAAAATTCCTTGTGATAAAAAGATCATTTGGGATGTTTCTCGAATCACCGACTTTGACAGTGCTGGAGTATTGCTTTTTATAGAGTACCTTGAACGATTTCAGCAAAAAATAGAGGTAGAAGTCGTAGGCTATACAGACAATCAAAAAGAAATGTATAACCTTCTCAACAAGAACATACCCAAGGTGACCCCTCCTAGAAAAATTGGTTTTTTTGAAAAACTGGGTAGAAGAACCCTTGACATATATCAAGATATCCAGGATTTTATTACGTTTCTGGGACATCTTTTTTATGCATTGTTCCACACCTTTGTAAAACCAAAAGATATACGTTTTAAAGAAACGGTATATCATATTCATCAATCAGGATTTAATGCGATTATTATTATTGCCTTAACCTCATTTTTGGTAGGAATGGTTATCTCCTATCAAGGATCTGTACAGTTAGCGAAGTTTGGTGCAGATATATTTATCGTTGATACTGTAGCGATTTCTATTACTCGAGAATTGGGACCGATGATCACAGCTATTGTTATTGCAGGGCGCAGTGGCTCTGCATATACTGCTGAGATAGGAGCAATGAAAATTACGGACGAGATAGCTGCGATGCGTACCATGGGTTTTGATCCTTATACTTTTTTGGTACTGCCCCGTATTATTGCTCTCATGGTAGCATTGCCATTGTTGATCTTTTTTGCAGATATTATAGGTATTTTGGGTGGTATGACCGCGGCTAGTATGCAGCTGGGGATCTCTATGAACTTGTTTATTGAAAGACTCTATGAAGTTTTGGAAGTGAAACACTATCTTCTTGGTATGATGAAGGGACCGGTTTTTGCATTTCTCATTGCAGCTGTAGGTTGTTATAGAGGATTTCAAGTCTCCTATAATACGGAAAGTGTAGGGCTTCATACTACAGCTTCTGTGGTGAACTCCATTTTTTTAGTGATAGCTTTTGATGCCCTTTTCTCTGTTATCTTTACGGAGCTTGGTCTATGAAACCTGTTATTAAAGTTGAAGGTGTTGTGACAACATTTGGTGAAAGAACCATCCATGATGGGATTAATCTTCATATCGATGAAAATGAGATCTATGGTATTTTGGGTGAAAGTGGGTCAGGAAAATCAGTACTCATGAAAGAGATGATCATGCTTCTAGAACCTACTGATGGAAACATTATAGTCTTAGGGAAGTCTTTAGACCAAATAGGGTTTAAAGAGGCACAGGCATTGCGTAGTGACTGGGGTGTCCTTTTTCAGTTTGGTGCACTTTACTCTTCATTGACGATTGCAGAAAATATAGAAGTCCAGCTCAAAGAATATACAAATATCTCCAAAGAGATGAGAGATAAGTTGGTACGATCCAAGTTAGCACTTGTAGGGTTGGAACCACATGTAGGAAGTTTGTATCCCTCTGAGCTCAGTGGGGGTATGGTAAAAAGGGCTGCACTTGCAAGAGCATTGGCAATGGAGCCAAAACTACTTTTTTTAGATGAGCCTACTTCAGGTCTTGACCCGATAGGTGCACGAAATTTCGATTCGCTTATTGTAGAGCTTCGTGACTTGTTGGGTATTACGGTTGTGATGATCACTCATGATTTAGATAGTATATTCAGTATTGTAGACAGGATGGCTGTTTTAGCAGATAAACATGTAGTTGCTGAGGGCACACTAGAAAATGTGTTACAATCACAACATCCCTTTGTGGAAGAATTCTTTAAGAATGAGTACACAAAAGAGAGGTTTAAGGACAAGGTGAAAAATGTATAGTAGAGTCAATTATACTATTGTAGGTATTTTCGTACTGATTTTTGGAGCGGGTATGGTATGGTTCGCGTTTTGGCTTGCCAAGTATGATCTACAGCAAGAATTCGATACCTACAGAATTGAAATGAACGAGTCTGTTGCGGGCCTTTCTATTGACTCTGATGTACAATTACGTGGTGTGGAGATCGGAAGTGTCAGCAAAATAGAAATTAATCCTAAAAATATAGAAACGGTTGAGATCTATGTAAAGATCAAGAGAGGTATACCTATCAAAGAGGATATGGTAGCACACACGCAAATGTTTGGTGTGACAGGACTCTTGTCCATTGAGATCGATGGTGGAACAAATGCTGCTAAAACGTTAGTTCCTACAGATGACTATATACCGCTTATCAAGAGTAAACCTTCTTTCCTTACGAGATTAACAGGTGATATAGATGGTGTGGGTTCAAAAATAGAAGCCCTATTACTGCAAAGTCAAAAACTGCTTTCAGATCATAATATTGAAACGATGGGTAATATCCTTGACAATATGGAGAAAGTGACAGCCAAAGGTGAAGTGTTAGAAGATCACGCAATGGTAACCATGGACCATATAAATGCAAAACTTACAGAAGCGATTGAAGAATTTAAACAGATGCAACAAGATTTTAAAGAGATCAAAGAAGCCAGTATCCCTACCATCGATAAATTGATGGAAACAAGCAAGAATTTCAATCGCGCTACACTTAAATTTGAGAAAAGTGTGGACAGGGGAGATTATAATCTTAAAAAGATACTTGAACCAATATTAATAGAAATACAGATACTGACAAATCAACTTACTATGATGTCAAGAGAACTTGAACAAAATCCTAGTGGATTACTTTTCAAATCTAGAAAATCAAGAAAGGGACCGGGGGAATGATAAGAAACAAATTTCAGTCTATTGTCACACTGATGACAGCCATAGGATTTATTGGATGCAGTCAAGCACCTATACTCAATATGTATAGTTTAAATGTCCCGTCTGTGCAGATAGAGACTGTCAATGCGTATAAAGATAAAAGTATCAAAGTGTCTTATCCCCAAAGTATAAGAGAACCGATGTCCGAAAAAATGCAATTTTCTTATACAGAAAATGACAGAGGATCTTATCAAAACTCTCAATGGTCAAATAATATGAGTAGGCTATTACAAGGTGTATTCATAGAAGTATTAGATAGTAGCAGACTTTTCAAAGTTGTACTCTCAGACATGTCAACACTTAAAGAAAATTATAGACTGGAAAGTACTATTTTTGATTTTGAACATCAAGTACGAGGGACAAGCTCTTATGCTGTTGTCTCTATTCAATTTACCCTCATCAATGCAGATAAAGGAACACTGGTTAAAAGTAAAAGATTCAGTTACAAAGAGCCAACATTAACTATCGATGCAAAAGGGTATGCAACTGCCACAAACAGAATTATGATGAGACTAGGAAAAGATCTATTAACATGGATTAAATAAAATTGATAGATCTCATTTATTTTATTTTTCTCTGAAGCAAAAAAAATTCATAAAATAAGAATATTTTATGAAAAAACCTATTTTAAGCAATAAAAATTGTTTATTTAAGTAAATAACTATTATGATTTATAATCTTAATTATTTGATAGGATTCATACAAAGGGAGAATAAATGAAAAAAACATTATTGGCAGCTGCACTTTCAGCCCAATTGACAACACAACTTTTTGCCGGTGGTGATATCACACCTGTAGAAGTACACACACCAGAAATTACAGTGCATGAAACAGAATCAAAGTTTTATGTGATTGCCAAAGCACTTATGATCTTAGGTGATAAGGTTAACCATGGACCAGATGTTGTTCTTGATGGTGACAAAGATTATGGTTTTGGTATTGACATCGGTTATAGACTAGCACATGGATTTGCACTAGAGTATGACTTCTCTTATGCACGTAATACAGTTACAGAAAAGGGTGAGCATACTATGGAAGAAGCTAAAGCTACCTACTATACGCATGCGTTGGATCTTGTTTATACGTATGAATTTACAGAGTCAGTAGGTGTGTTTGTAAAAGCGGGATATGAGTATGAGATCGAAGAGATTGAAAATTATCATATCGATGCTGATGAAGATGGGTTTAACTATGGTATAGGTGTAGAATATACATTGAATCATAAGTATAAATTGATTACTGAGTATGAGCATTCAACGATAGAAGGACCACGTGGTGATTCTATTTTTGCAGGTGTGATGTATAACTTTTAATTGTTGAACATCAGTATGTTTGAAGCGTTTAAAACGCTTCAACTGCAACAGTCTTTTCCTCTTTACTTTCAAGATCTTTGACCCAAACAGTACCATTTTTCAATTCATCTTCACCGATGAGAACACAATAACGTGCAGAGACTTTATCGGCACCTTTCAAATGACTTTTAAAACCTTTGGCACTGTATTCTAAAGTTACTTTTTGTTCTTTTCGTTTAGCGGTGGCTATGGGGAAGAGCGCTTCTAAAGCTTCCTCTGTCATGGCTCCCAGGTAGATACCTTCTCGTGTGACTTCAGGCATCTTTACCAGTTCCATAATACGTTCTATACCAATAGCAAACCCAACTGCCGGGGTTGGTTTACCATCTAGAAACTCTACAAGCTTGTCATAACGTCCACCACCTGCAATGGCTGATTGTGAACCAATCTCATTACTCACAAATTCGAAAGCGGTTTTATTATAGTAATCCAGTCCTCTAACAAGATTAGTATCTATCTGGTATTTGATACCTGCTGTGTCCAATAGTTCAGTGAGCTTAATAAAGTCACCATCACAGCTTATGCAAAGGTTATGGATAAGCTTAGGAGAATCAGTAAGAAGAGACTGGCATGTTGCATTTTTACAGTCAAGTACACGTATAGGGTTTGTATCAATCCGTCTATTACAGTCCTCACACAATTCTTCCTGGGTTTCTTTCAAAAATCCTACAAGATTTTGTTTGTATGGAGGCATACACTCAACACAACCTAGTGAGTTGATCAGAAGATCAAAACCTATCCCTAATTCAGAGAAGATCTGGCTGATCATAGTAATGATAGTAAAGTCTTCATACACAGAGCCTTCTCCAAAACTTTCACAACCAAACTGATGAAACTCTCTGAGACGACCTTTCTGTGGTCTTTCATAACGGAACATTGGTCCATAGTAGTAAAACTTTTGCTTAACTGGTTGACGATCAAGTTTCGCTGAGACAAAAGCACGCACTATACCTGCCGTTCCTTCTGGACGCATACAGACATCGTTGCCCCCTTTGTCTTCAAATTGATACATCTCTTTACCTACAATATCGGAACTTTCACCCACAGAACGTTTAAATAGAGATGTTTCTTCAAGTATAGGTGTTTCAATGTAACTGTACCCATACTTTTTAGCTACATTTGTAGCAGTGGTTACGATGTGTACAAAACGTTGGCTTTCGTCAAAAGTAAGGTCCTTCATGCCTCTAAGCGGGTTGATCATAGTGTGTTCCTTAAATAATCTGTAATATGTGTATGTGTTGTTTCTATATCGTCTGTTGCATCTACAAATAGATGAGGGATACCAAGTTTTAAAATACTCTGTTTCATATGCTCCTGAACTGTTAAAAGATACTCAAGCCCTCTTAACTCTATACCATCTAAACTTTTAGCTGAAGTACGTTCTTTAAGGGTTTTAATATCGGTTAAAAACAGGATGATCTTGTCGGGAAAATGCCCTTCAAGTGCAAATCTATTCAGGTTTACAAGTTCTTCAAAATCAAAATCACCATTGGCTAGAGCATATCCAATTCCAGAGAGGAATCCTCTATCAGATATAATGACATTATCTTTATGAGGAGAGATAACCTCTTGGTAATGTTCCGCTCTATCAGCTAAGAAGAGTAGAAGTTCTGCACGCTTAGACGCCAGTGAATCAGAAAGGAGTATCTCTCTGGCTTTTTTCCCAAAAGGTGTACCTCCTGGCTCATGTGTAAATATGATTTCAGGGTGCTTTTGTGCGATAAGATCTATCTGTGTACTTTTTCCACAGGTATCTATGCCTTCAAAAAGTATATACATTAGCGAGTACTCTTTATGAATTTTAGCACGTCACTATGTACGAGATGATCTATTTTTCCATTAAAGTTTAAAATCGAACGTACTACAGAGGAACTGACAAAGGCATGCTCAAGACTAGGCATAAGGTAGACAGTCTCCAACTCTTTTTTGAGTGAAGTATTTGCATATCCCATTTGAAGTTCATATTCAAAATCACTTACTGCTCTAAGTCCTCTGATAATGATGTTGGCATTCAGTTTATCTGAGAGGTCGACGAGAAGACTTTCAAACCCGATCACGGTAACACTTGGATACTCTTTTGTTGCAGCTTTAACCATCTCAATACGTTGTTGAAGTGAAAACATAGGCTTTTTTTCTTGGTTCGCTGCCACAGAAACAATGATCTCATCAAACATATGTGACGCACGTCTGATAATATCGAGATGTCCATTGGTTATGGGGTCAAAAGTTCCAGGGTATATTGCACGTCTGTTATCACTCATGTTCACTCCATCTTTCATATAAATTATTCTCAATGCCTAAGACATCATACCACTTACCAATGATAAACTTTTCCATATCTTCCAAAGAAGATGATTCAGAATAGTATCCCATGACTGGTGGAGCAATGATCACACCTAAGGCAGCCAACTTTTGCATATTCTCCAACGCGATTGCAGAAAAAGGTAGTTCTCTAGGCGCAAGAAGTAACTTTTTTTGCTCTTTGATCGCCACGGCAGCTACACGGCTTGGCAGGTTATCACTGATACCGCATGCAACCTTCGCCAACGTATTCATACTACAGGGGATGATCGCTGTTGCGTCTACCCTGAAAGAGCCTGAAGAGATAGATGCTGCTATATTTTCACTTGAATGCAAAGTGACTTGTTTGTTCTCAAACGACTCTACAGTCAGGGCATTATCAGAAACAACTACGTGAATTTCAATCCCCTGAGGTAAAAAATCCACAAATTTTTTACCGAGCTGAACACCTGATGCACCTGTAATTGCTACTACGAGTTTCATAATTCGCCTTATTTTTATTAAATGGATTATAGCAAAAGAAATTAAGAGTTTAGGATTTGGGATAAAGATTTCATATATGTGGAGCGGGCGAAGGGATTCGAACCCTCGACAGCCTGCTTGGAAGGCAGGAACTCTAGCCACTGAGCTACGCCCGCATATATTGCATAAATTTTGGTGGTACCGCAGGTCGGATTCGAACCGACACGCCCGAAAGCAGAAGATTTTGAGTCTACCAAGTCTACCAGTTCCATCACTGCGGCATACATATAAAATGTAGATGGGATTTTACATAGTATGTGCTTAAAGAAGGGTTAGTACATTAGAAGGCAATTGCATATATATCAATATATTATAGCTAGTATATTTAGAGTAATTGAGTAAAATATCCTTAAAATAAATCTTGGAGAATAGATATCAATGAAAAAAGTATTGGTAATTGGCGGAGGTTATGGCGGACTTCGGGCTATAGAAACACTATCTAAATATGAAGATATCTCTATCACATTGATCGATAAACATCCCTATCATTACTTACAAACTGAGGCTTATGGCTATATTGCAGGTCGATTTGATGTGCATGAAGTTGCAATTGATCTAAAGAATTGGTGTGAGGGATTTAAAGAAAGAGTTACAGTTCATTCATGAAGAAGCAACTTCTATAAATTTTGAAGAGAAGAGTGTACATTTGAATGGTACAGATCTATTTTATGACTATCTCGTTATTGCTACAGGAGCAAAAACACACTTTTTTTCATTTATCGAAGGACTCAGAGAAAACAGTTATGGTGTGAAAAATTTACAAAGAGCACATAATTTTAGAGTAGAGTTTGAGAATCTTATCTACAAAAAACTGAGACATGATGAGGGATATGAAAAAAGTGAACTTAACATTGCCATAGGTGGAGCAGGACTAAGTGGTGTAGAAGTCGCTGCTGAAATGGCATATGTTCTTAGAGACATACAGTAAAACCATAGGAGATACAGCAAAAGAGATACATATATATCTTATCGATGCAAGTGATACGATTCTTCCTGGAATGGGTCAATACAGCATTGATAAGACGAAAAAAAGGCTAGAATTGTTAGGTGTAAAGATTACTCACAGGTGCATTTATCAATAGTGTCGATGCGTCTCATATCTTTTTTAATAATGGTGAAAAACTACCCTATAGTTTTATGATATTTACAGGTGGGATCAAAGCCACAGAACTGAATGAGACAATTAGAGAATGAGAAAAACGATATCAATCAGCTTATTACTACTCCAGAGCTCAATATCCAAGGTCAAAAAGATGTATTTGCCATAGGTGATTGTGTTGAGATCAAAGATAGTGAAGGAAACATATTGCCTCCCACTGCACAAATTGCTGAAAAAAGTGCTGAATATGTTGCAAAAACTATTCGACAAAGAATAGATGGTGTTCAATCCCAAGCATTTGATGCTAATGTACAGGGTATATTTATTGCATTGGGTGGAAAATATGCAGTAGGTGAAATGTTCAAGTATATTAAGGTGAAGGGATATGTTGCCTATGTACTTAAAAAAGCGATCACACATGCCTATTATCTAGGACTTCGTTTACGTATCAATACAGGATTTAAAAATCGTAACAGATAGATGTACAGATCGATACATGTTTTATTGAATTTAATGATTTTTAGCTTCTAGATATGAGCTAAATATTACATTTTGACACTTTTTCATAGATGACTTATTTTAATTTGTTATAATATCTTCATTATTTAATATTAATTTAGGAATTTATTGAAAATTACGATTATTATTACAGCAATACTTTTTATTTATGCTGCATTTTCTACCATTTTCCATGAGACCGCATTGGTGGGCGATATTGGTAAAAAAATAGGGGATACCAATCTCTATTTATTTGGTCATCTTGCATATATCAATATTTTTGTTTTATTTTATCCTCTTTATAAACTTTACACCGATGTTCGTGTAAGAAAAGATCTTGATTTTTATCTAGGATGGGTGCTGTTCTTTATTGCACTCATACTCTTTAGCTCTTTGGTATTGGAAGTACAGGACAGAGGTTTTGTAGGTACACAGATTGTAGAATTTTTACACCCTCTCATCGGTAAAGCTGGACTCTGGTTATTTTGGCTGATGATCATGGCACTCTCTTTAGTATTCATCATCGACGATGACTTTGATTTCTCTGGATTTAAGGTCAGAAAACCTAAGTTTTCACTCTCTTTTTCTTGGTTGAACAGCATGTTTTCTATGCTTGGAAAAGTGTTAAAAAAAATCTTTAAAAATCCATTTTCTTCTCCTTATCTTGAAGATGAAATGATGCCTGTGTTGGATGTTGTAGAAGAGCAACCAAAGACAACGCGTACAAAAAGAAAATCGGCTGCAAAAAAGAAATTAGCTAAACCGGAAGCTGAAAAAGTCCAAGCTCTTGATGAGGTAGATGATCCGGTATTAAACGAGATACTTGAACTCGAACATGAGATGGAAATGAGCACTTCTCAAGAAAAAAATGCCTCTGCTGGTTCCAATGTAGAGATCATTAATGAGCTTGAAGAAAACTCTAAACTTATGCAGCAGATAGATAAAGGTAAAGTGGTAAAACCTAAAAATTTTAAATTACCTAAACTGGATTTTTTACAAAAAGCACCTAAAGCAACCAAAAAAGTGAATGAAGCGGAGATAGATAGAAAGATAGAAGAGCTACTTTCAAAACTTGAACAATTTAAAGTTGATGGTGACGTAGTACGTACTTACAGTGGACCATTGGTTACGACCTTCGAATTCAAACCGGCACCTCACGTAAAAGTCTCTAAGATCTTAAATCTTCAAGATGACCTAGCTATGGCACTTTCTGCTGAAACAATACGTATACAGGCACCTATACCAGGGCGTGATGTTGTTGGTATAGAGATACCTAATGAAAATATTGATACGATCTATCTTCGTGAGATACTTGAGAGTGATCTCTTTAAAGAATCCAGCTCTCCATTGACTGTAGCATTGGGTAAAGATATCGTAGGTAAACCCTTTATCACCGATATTAAAAAGCTTCCACATCTACTTATAGCAGGTACTACTGGTTCTGGTAAATCTGTAGGTATCAATGCAATGATCCTCTCTTTACTGTATAGAAATGATCCAGATCAATTAAAGTTGATGCTGATTGACCCTAAGATGCTTGAGTTTTCGATCTATAATGACATACCGCATTTGATTACACCTGTGATTACAGAGCCTAAGAAAGCCATTGCAGCACTTGCTAATATGGTAGTAGAGATGGAACGTCGTTATAAATTGATGGCAGAGAACCGTACAAAAAATATAGACAATTATAATGAAAAAGTTAAGACTGACGGCAGTGCAGAACCTTTTCCTTTTATTGTCGTTGTCATAGATGAATTGGCTGACCTTATGATGAATGGGGGTAAAGAGGTAGAATATTCTATCGCAAGGCTCGCGCAGATGGCAAGAGCGAGTGGGATACACCTTATTGTAGCAACTCAGAGACCAAGTGTAGATGTTGTTACGGGACTTATCAAAGCTAATCTTCCCTCTAGGTTAAGTTACCGTGTTGGACAACGTATAGACTCCAAAGTGATCTTGGATGCGATGGGTGCAGAGAGTTTACTTGGGCGTGGTGATGGTCTTTTCACTCCTCCTGGTGCAACAGGACTAGTACGGTTGCATGCACCATGGAATAAAGAAGAAGAGATAGAAGAGATCGTAGAATTTCTTAAGGCCCAGCGTGAACCTGAGTATGATGAAAGCTATCTTGTTGCAGGTGGAGCAAGTGCAAGTGAAGGTGAGGATGGTGATGTTGATCTTGACCCTCTTTATGAAGATGCTAAGTCAGTGGTCTTGACAGATAAAAAAACTTCTATATCCTATCTACAGCGTAAGTTACAGATAGGTTACAATCGCTCTGCAAACATTATTGAACAGCTTGAAGCAATGGGTGTATTGAGTGCACCAAATGCAAAAGGTAACAGGGAAATCGTCTGACTTTATTTCGGAACAGGAGAAGAGAGACTTTAGGTCTCTTTTTCTGTAACCATACGATACAAATAATTTATCTATTTCATATCTCCATCTTATAGTATAGCAAATCAACCTTTTTTTTGTTAACATACCACACAAATTATAAACTACAGGAGACCAGAATGGCCTTATTAGAAGAATATAAAGCACACACGGCTGAACGTGCTAAGTTGGGTGTACCACCACTCGCACTTACACCAGACCAAACAGCTCAACTTGTTGAGTTATTGAAAGAAAGTCCAATTGCAGATGTTGATTATGCAATGGATATGTTTGAAAACAAAATACCTGCCGGTGTTGATGATGCAGCATACATCAAAGCGGCATTTTTAAATGATATTGTACAAGGCAACATCACATGTGATGCGATCGATGCAATCAAAGCATGTGAAATTCTTGGATCAATGTTAGGTGGGTTTAACGTTACTCCACTTGTTGAAGCACTTAAGATCGGTGGCGAAGTTACAGATGTAGCAGCTGAGCAACTTAAAAATACTATTCTTGTGTACGATGCATTTAATGATGTTAAAACACTTATGGATGAGGGTAATGCGATAGCAAAAGAGATTGTCGAATCTTGGGCAAATGCTGAATGGTTCCATAACAAACCAGAGATGGAAAAAGAGATTACACTTACAGTATATAAAATCCCAGGTGAGACTAACACTGATGATCTTTCCCCAGCATCAGAAGCATTTACAAGAGCAGATATTCCGCTTCATGCGAACTCATTCTTAATTAATAGAATGGATAACCCACTTGACACTATGGATGAACTTAGAAAGAAAGGTAATCCATTAGCATATGTTGGTGATGTTGTAGGTACAGGTTCATCAAGAAAATCAGGTATTAACTCAGTTCAGTGGCACATGGGTAGAGATATTCCTGGTATTCCAGGTAAGAGAACTGGTGGTGTTGTTATTGGTGGTATTATTGCTCCAATTTTCTTCAACACTGCAGAAGATTCAGGATGTATACCAATTCAAGCACCAGTAGGTGAATTAGAGACTGGTGATGTGATCACACTTAAGCCTTTTGATGGTGTAATTGAGAAAAATGGTGAAGTAGTATCTGAGTTTAAACTTGAGCCAAACACAATTCCAGATGAGATGAGAGCAGGTGGACGTGTTCCACTTATTATTGGTAAAGGTCTTACTGCTAAAGCAAGAGAAGCACTTGGACTTGGTGCTTCAGATGCATTTATGTCACCATCTCAACCAGAAGATGATGGTAAAGGATTTACTTTAGCACAAAAAATGGTTGGTAAAGCATGTGGACTTGAAGGTGTAAAACCAGGTGTATACTGTGAGCCAGTATGTACAACTGTAGGTTCTCAAGATACAACAGGTGCGATGACTAGAGATGAAGTTAAAGACCTTGCTGCACTTAGCTTTGGAGCTGACTTTGTACTTCAGTCATTCTGTCACACATCTGCATATCCAAAACCTGCAGATATCAAACTTCAGCATACACTTCCTCAGTTTATGACTGAAAGAAAAGGGTTTACGCTTAGACCAGGTGATGGTGTTATCCACTCATGGTTGAACAGAATGTGTTTACCAGATACTGTAGGTACTGGAGCGGATTCACACACTAGATTCCCAATTGGTATCTCATTCCCAGCTGGTTCTGGTCTTGTTGCTTTTGCAGGTGTTACAGGTATGATGCCTCTTACTATGCCTGAGTCTGTACTTGTTAGATTTTCAGGTGAAATGCAACCAGGTATTACATTACGTGACATGGTTAATGCTATTCCTTACCAAGCGATCAAAGATGGTCTTTTAACTGTTGAAAAAGCTGGTAAGAAAAATATCTTCTCTGGACGTGTACTAGAGATTGAAGGTCTTGAGCAACTTAAATGTGAACAAGCATTTGAACTTTCTGATGCTTCTGCTGAACGTTCTGCTGCTGCATGTACAGTTAAACTTGACAAAGAACCAGTGATTGAGTACTTAGAGTCAAACGTTGCACTTATCGAAGAGCTTATAGCACAAGGATATGAAGATAAAGCTACACTTGAAAGACGTGCTCAAAAAATGAGAGATTGGATTGCAAACCCAGTACTTATGGAAGCTGATGCAGATGCTGAGTATGCAGCGGTTATTGAAATTAACATGTCTGAGATCAAAGAGCCGATCGTAGCTTGTCCAAATGACCCAGATGATGTTAAGACACTTTCTGAAGTTCATGCAGCAGGTCTTAGAACAGATATCGATGAAGTATTTGTTGGTTCATGTATGACAAACATTGGTCTATTTAGAGCAAATGCAGAAGTACTTAGAGGTGAAGGTCCAGTTGATACAAGACTTTGGATCTGTCCTCCAACGAAAATGGATGAGAAAACTCTTACAGAAGAGGGATACTACTCAATCTTCGGAATGGCTGGAGCGCGTATCGAGCCTCCAGGATGTTCACTATGTATGGGTAACCAGGCAGCTGTTAAGCAAAATGCATGGGTATTCTCTACATCTACAAGAAACTTTGACAACAGACTTGGTAAAGGTTCTCAAGTATACCTTGGTTCTGCTGAACTTGCTGCTGTGGTTGCACTTCACGGTAAGATCCCAACAGCTGAGGAATACCTAGCGATAGTTTCAGATAAGATCAAGCCAGAAATGTCTGATGATATCTATAAATACCTAAACTTTAACAAGGTTTCTAAAGAAGATCTTGAAGCAATGGTTGAATAGTCAACATTTATATATTATCTACTTTCCTACCCGATACAGAGGGTAGGAAAACAAACTCTTTTTATCACTCCTATCATTCATTTTATATTTTCTTGAACTAATCTTTTTCTTCAAGGTAGAATCTGCTATTAACTTATTATATAAATAAAACTAATGTTATATTATTTATGTTACAATCGCTTGTGTTATTAATATGAAATTAAAGGATTCTACATGGGTATGTTAATGATCGCTATAGGTTTAGGATATTTTGGAAGCTTCATTCTTTTTTTGATCTCTGAAGAAATGTCATTAAAAGATTCTGATTTTTCTGATATTAAGGATGCATTTACAAAAGAACTTAGTATAGATGAAAGTTTAAGTAAATACGGTACTATCAAATATATGGCTATGTATGTTATTGGTGTATTTATTATTGGTATTCTTATTTCAACACAAATACTGATACCAAATAGCTTTGGCTTAGGGTTTATCATGGCTTATGTATTTTTACCATCGATGATTGGTTCACTTATTATCTTGCTGGTAAAATGGAGATACCAACCGCTACTTAAGCTAATCTCTTCATTTTTATTTGGTGCTGGATATATAGGTGCATCAGCATTTGCAGTTGCTGCTACGCATCTGTTATTGACTTAATACTTTAGGGATATTTTTAGAGGATTTCTTTAAAAATATCTCTGAATATTTCTGGTATACGACAAGGTTTGCCTTCATTGATGTATACTAAAACCACTTCCATACTAAATACTTTCACTTCTCCTTTCCATACTTCTTGTAGTAGCATTACAGATGAACGTTTTTGTGTTAATACTTCTGTTGTGACATCTAAGAGATCTCCCAGTTTAGAAGTAGCCAAAAAATTTGCTTTAATATTACGTACAACAAACCCATTTTTATGACCTAAGGTTGGTTGCATATCTCTTGAGAAAAAGATCTCAGATCTTGCACGTTCACAATATTTTATATAATTTGTATGGTAGACAATGCCACCGGCATCTGTATCCTCGTAATAAACCCTTATTTTCACGCTAATCCTTCTTTGATAGTTCTTAAAATTAAAACCTATTCTACACCAGTCACTAAATGATTGAAACCTTAAAACTAATTTGATTATATCTATTGTATTGTACAGAAATATGCTAGAAAAGCACATCAAAAGACTATTTTATATTATTGATTCATAGATACTTTTAAGTATTTTTAAGACCTCAAAAATTTTCATTCAGTCCAACACGAATCACCACAATACTAAGCTATATTTTATTTATTAAGGGGCTTTAAGTATCTTCATTAATTATTTAAAAAGTTTGAGTTACTTTTTACTATTTAAAATATTATTTATAAACTTTAGGCTCCAATAAGGACTAAGTGTAAACTTGAAATATTTAACAAAGTATGTGATTCTTATTGATTGTGTTATTGAAAATTATAAAATTGTTTGAATATTGAATGTGACAAAACTTGACCATTTAAGCATTTATTTTCAATTATGTCTAAATTTATTATAAAAAAAGTTAAATTTAATAACTATATATATATTTATTTTTGTTATAGTAACTATAGAATAAATATTAAGGTTTCCCATAGTGACTCCTATGTTTTTGGAGGGTAAATTCAAAAATAGTTATAATGAGAGCCTTTGATAGTAGATGGTTCAGATGACCTCAAAAGTATGATTATAACACTTGATAAGTAAAAAGGATTGAAAATGACATTACTAGGAGCATCATTATTATTTAGTAAAGGCGCAAACACTCATAGTCAATTAAGATATATTTGTAGTCATCCAGTAAGAAATGAAAATGAAATTATAAACTCTACAAATCGAGAAAGTGAATATGATGAGTTGCTTAAAATTATGGATGAACTTTATAGTTTGGGTAATACAAAAAATAATAGAGAACAATTACAACAGTTTCTGTTAAGATATGCAGATAAGATTTATTTAGAATCTTTAAGGTGTCAAAAAGAAGCAGAAAAGAAATCTCTGCAAGAAAAAAAAATATATGATTTAAAAAATTAAAAGATGATATTTTATAGATTATAAACATTAGATGAGATGTCTGTAATTAAATTTGAGCTTTTTTCGTTAAAATAGAGGACATGTTGTGCATGCATGCCTATTCTTGAGTGTTTTATTTAAAAATTGAGTCTAGATTATAATCGTTGTAGACTCTTATCTGCATGTTAAAACTCAATCTCTATTTCTTTTGATTTTTGAATATAGAGTAAGACATTTGCAAAACTATATTGATCCACCTCGTCTATACCTTCATGTTGATATTCCAATAAATAGTCAAATCCGTCCAATTCAATGTTTTTAATTTTTTTTAAGTGAACAATGTATGCTAGTAAATCAGCTAAATCACTAACTGGGATTATTTCCCTAAAATCTTTATTGAATTCATCAATATATTCATCACATATTGCTTCATTTGACATAAGAAGCATCCAAAGAATAATGTTGTCTATCTTTTGGGGTGGAGAAATTTTGTTTAAAAAACTATTATATATCTCTTTATTTTGAGATATTTCATCAAGCTGCTCATTAGCTTGTGTGATTAAAAAGTTAATTCTTTCTTCACTGAGTTTATTATTTCTATAGTCATCTAGTACTGACTCTGCAATTTGAAGTGTATGCATTATCTCTCTTTTTATTTAATATGTAATTATTGCAGGATATTCTGAATATTTCTTACTAAGAAGACTAAATATAAAAAGTATACTAGCTTACAGGTTTCTATTTTGACTTTTTTAGACAGTTTGAGGTAAAGATAGGTAGTTATAGTAGACTCTAACTTTAAGATTTGATATTTAGTACCTTACTATTTTGAGTTTTAACTTTTGTCATTTTTTCTTTTAATCATCTTCATTTGTATTTTTAATGCCTATCATACTCATGAATCTACCTGAGCAACCTTCTTCTTTTCGATAAGAGAAAAATCTTTCTACTTCACAGGCAGTACATATATGGCTCATCTCAATGTTTGTTTCTTCAAGACCTGCCTTTAAAAGTTGTTGTTTGTTGATGAGAGGTAAGTCTAACATATATTTTTCACCTATAGAGGTAAACCCTTCAGGTGTATCAAAAAAATGCACCGCAACATCCTTACCTACTTCATAGCAACAACGCCCTATAGAAGGTGCAACACCTGCAATGATATCTTTTGGGTCACAGCCATATACTTCTCTCATCTTATCTACGGTTTTAGATACTATCTGAGCTTTTGTGCCTTTCCATCCCGCATGTACTGCGGCTACAACTTCTTTTTGTTTGTCGTAGAGGAGTATAGGAACACAGTCTGCAGTGAGTATATTCAATATCAAACCTTTCACATTGGTAATAAGTGCATCAGTATCTTCAATAGCATCAATCATGCTCTCCCATCCTCTGGTCTCTTTTTGAGTAATGATCTTTATATTGTCACTGTGGGTTTGATTTGCAACGACGTAATGTAGATCTTCATTGCTGTCTAGTATGTTGGAAAGTTTACTTCTGTTGTTTATGATGTTTGTAGCATTTTCACCTGTATGCAAAGCAAGACTGAAAGCATAAGGTAGTTCATT
This sequence comes from Sulfurovaceae bacterium, assembly GCA_963785375.1. Taxonomy (GTDB): domain Bacteria; phylum Campylobacterota; class Campylobacteria; order Campylobacterales; family Sulfurovaceae; genus Sulfurovum. The sequence continues at coordinate 28,850 of CAWAVD010000004.1, read as the reverse complement.
TGATTTAGTTGTCACAGCATGTAGTAGAGAAGGGGATTCCTTAAAATGTGTGAAAGTGAAAATATCTATCATGATACTCCCTTATATCCTTTTCGATATAATACCCTAAAAAATAGGATGTTGTATGGAATCATGGTTTGACTTTGACAAACGTATCTTTAAACATTTTTCCTACCTTCTTATGTTACAGGTTGTACCTCTTTTTGTTATCTCATCCTATCTGATCTATGAAATCAATCCTCATCTTTTTACCAAACAGATGGTTTATTATTTCATCGCAGCGATTGCTTTTTTCGTTTCTGCTTTTATTCCCTGGAGACATATTATTTGGTGGTTTGTACCTATTTTTTATATAGGTAACCTGGGCCTGCTGCTTGCAGTTGAATTTGTAGGAAAAACTATTCTTGGTGCTCAGAGATGGATTGAAATACCTGGAATAGGCATTACGATTCAGCCTTCAGAGTTCATTAAAGTAAGTGTTATCATGATGCTTGGTTATCTAATAGGCAGAAATCCCCCTGGAGAAAAAGGTTATGGGATTTTGAATTTTATTAAACTGTCTATCGTTATAGTCATTCCTTTTTTGCTCATAGCAAAAGAACCGGACTTGGGAACGGCACTTGTATTGCTTATTACGGGCTATGGTATTTTGTTTGTAGTAGGTATAAATTGGAAAATATGGGCTGCTATAGTCATCATACTAGGTCTTACAGCACCATTGCTTTACGGACAGTTAAAACCATATCAAAAGAAACGTGTCACTGATTTTATAGGGAAACCAAGTTACCATGTAAGACAGGCATTGATCGCTATAGGTTCAGGTGGAGTTGAAGGTAAAAGTAAAGAGGATTCGACACAAACACAACTGAAGTTTCTCCCTGTCTCGTCTACAGATTTTATCTTTGCATATTTGGGAGAGAGATTTGGTTTTAAAGGGATGATTGCTGTGATTATACTTTATATATTTCTCATCTTTAATTTACTCTATATTTCAGCAAAACATGCCAATGATTATCTGATCAAAGCATTTGCCTCCGGATTGGCTTTTTTACTCTTTGTTTATATGGGTGTAAATATCTATATGGTCATCGGATTAGCCCCTGTAGTCGGGCTTCCTCTACCTATGTTTAGCCATGGGGGGACTTCGTTTATTATTTTTGCAGTAATTTTTGGGATTTTACAAAATTTAATTGCATTTAAAGACTACAGTAGATATAATTCTGACTCGAAAATCGTCATGATTTCGAAAGACCAACAATAGCACCTTACGGGTCGGTAGCTCAGTTGGTTAGAGCACTCGGCTCATAACCGAGTGGTCGGGAGTTCGAGTCTCCCCCGACCCACCACTTATAATCCCCTAAAACACGTACTTTCAGACTAGCTAATTTTGGACTCTGCCAAAACTGTGCCAATTTTTGAGAGATCAGGTTTGATTTTTCCCGTGTAATGTTCACGATTTACACCGTCTTCTACATGACCTAATTGATCCAATATCCAATCCAGTGGCATACCATACTGTTTGAGTAGGGTATTACAGGATTTTCTTAATGTATGTGTCGTTCCAATTTTGATATCACATTCAATACAAAGCTTTTTAAGCAGCCTATTAAGTACCTCAGGACGATTGTATGGTTTCCCAGATTGTGTTACGAATACGAAATCATCTTTTATACCAGTGAGTCGCCACTGATTCTTTAAAGCTTTCTTTGCCTGTGGCAGCATATCGATGATCCTAATCCTTTTGGATTTGGTGACATCTTCTACTCCTTCACGTATACGGGTATCTATCCTTATCGTATTGTTTTCAAAGTCAATGTCATTCCATCTTAAAGCGATGAGTTCTGAACCTCTAAGTCCTGCAAAGAAATTAAACATCAAAATGTTTTTAAGTTGTCCTGTACTTTTTTCAATAAGTGTTTTTATCTCATCTTCATTATATACATGGACCTCTTTGTATTCCATTCTTGGTGTTTTTACAAACTTCAAAGGATTCTTTCTTATTAGATCATCATAATGTGCCATTTCAAGAATCATATTGAAGATAGAGCGCTGATTGCGTATGGTTTTAGGGGCCAGTCCACAATCGTGCTGCCATTTCATGATATCAGATGCTTTTATGTCGGAAAGACGCATCTTTCCAAATGTTTTACACAACTGTTTAAACCGTTTTGTCTCCTCTTTTTGGGAAAACGCATTACGATTAATACTTGTGATCTCTAACACCATAGAACCATACTCTTTAAAGGTAGGTGACTCTTGTTTGTGCTACATCAAAATTTTTCTCATATAATTTAAAGAACTCGTCATCTGCATGACGCTTATACCATTTCAATAGACGTTCATCTGCTTTTTTACCAGTTGAAAGCCTATGACGTTTACCATCCACAGTATCATCTAAGATGATAATGTTGTATTTATTTACTCTTACTTTTGCCAACGTTTTTTTCCTTCCGTCAGCTATTGGCATACTTCTCATTATACCACCTTCCGTTTTACTAAATGGATAGCAGATCGATGTATATACCAATATTTACCTTTTTGCTAAACTCCTCTGGAGACAAGTTGTTATAGCACCACTTTCTAAGTCCATCAATCGTTTTATATCCACATTCATTGGCGTATTCTTTGATAAAGGTATCCATGTAGGTAATGCTTGATGAATAGCTAACATTTGATCGAGTTTCATATTTATTTGTTCCAATATCATGGTTCTTCCTTTTTTGTTTTTATTTCTTAGTTTAATATAAAAAATTCGATCTGGATTTGTAAATTTTTTTTTGTACTATTATATTTTTAGAAATTTTAAAAAGACAAGTCCAATACGATAATGAATGTAATTTGAAATTTTCTATATACAGTTTTCATATTTCACTTGAATAAATTGTCCTTTTCATTTAATTCATTATAGGATAGATCTGATACTTAACGCATCATCATCCTTATATTGTCTAGTTGGGGATTTTTGCTTGCAAGTGGATTTTGACCTTTTAAAGCTTGGATAATACCCTTTCCACGGTTTTGGAGTTCTCTTGTCTGTGCATTATTCTTATAAAATAGATTGTCAATCAGGTTTATGAGATTATTAACAATATCTTCAAGATACTCTTTTCCGTTTGTTTTAATACTCAGTTCACATTCAAGTTCTACTATGCATTGAAATTGGGCTTAGTTTTCTTCTTTGAGTGTTTCATTTTCTTGTCTGAGTTCCTCGTTGATCGGATTTTCAACCATGACTTCTTTGATAACCTCTTTCTCAACTTCAACTACTTTAGCTAGTTTGTTTTTTAGCTCTTGGTTTTCCAGCCATAATGCATTTATTTTTATGCTGTCTTCACGGTATCTTTCTCTGAGTTCCTCATTGATTGGGTTTTCGACCACAACTTCTTTGATAACCTCTTTTTCAATCTCCACTACTTTCACTGGTTTGTTTTTTAGTTCTTGGTTTTCCAACCTGAGTCTATCATTCTCTATGCTGTAATCACGTACTAATCTTTTTAGTTCACCTTTATCTTTGTCTGCTTTTGCACCATCGTGTAGATCACCCACTACAGATCCGTCTTGTTTTATAAGTCCGTAACCATCAGCAACTTCTTCCTGAAAGTCATTACGAATGTTATTGATGTTCGTTCTACCTGTATTGGCAAGCTCATCCTGAATAAATCTTGCATCATTCATGTCAAAATAATCTATATGGATATGTAGGTGCAGCGTCGTCTCATCAAGGTGTATAATTGATGAGATCACGTCGCACTCCGGAAACCTGTTTATGACAAACTGGTGGGCTTGTTTTAAGTACTCAATGGCATCTTCCTCACTAAGTGCACCAGGAGAATAAGTAAAGACTAGTTCTTGCCACATACCTTTCCATTTATACTTGCTTGTTTTCTTATCTAGATTTCTTCGAATCATTCTTCTCTTCTTTTCACCCTTATCTCTCTTTTGTTGCATCATCTATGAGTTGTTTTTTTACAATCAAGTACTCATCAAAGTTTTTATACTTAGGAACAACTAATATGATGTTGTTTTCAGTTTGTGTAGTATCCACATTTTTACCGGATATAGCTCTAGTATTTTCAGCAAGAATTCCGTTAAACTGTTCTGGACCGTATCGTTTTGCCCTGGATAATAATTGCGTAGTTGAGTTTCATTTAATTGTCCTTAATTATGTTTCTTAGCCTGAGCTTTCTGCAGAAGTCTAAATCCGAGGAAGAGCTTACTGCTAAGACTTGTTAACTTAGTCATATGGGCTTTATGGCTAAGCAAAAAATACCTTATTTGTTGGACTCATTTTTTCCAACTTGGTATCAAGCTGTTGCGTCTTTTTTATTGTAACAGTCCTAGAAGAAGGTGATAAAAAAATTGATAAGAGTTTATATTTTTGGTTCAAGTAAGAAAAATCACAATAAAAAGTTGGAGTTTGTATAGGTCTATTTATTTAAATGAGTAAATGGACATTATGTTTTAAATTACTGCGAAAATAGCCTCAGATATATTAAGAAATATTAAACAAAATAATAGGGCCAAGAGTTGACTACAACCTTAAATACTTCAACTAAGAAATTTAAATAAAGGCGTAAATTGAACACACTAAAATAAATCATAGCTTTAATGGTTACTATCTACATACTATTTGAAGAAGCTGCTGTAAATAAAAATTTAGTAGTGAAAGTATTTGGAACCATATCATTTCCTAATTGTGAATACCATGGCAAACAAGTATGATATCTAAGTTTACTGGATCTGGAGTTGTGATAAGTGATAAACGGATATTAACATCAGCACATAATGTTTCAGGAGCAAAATTTATTGAAGTAAAAAAAGAAAATGATTTAAAAATATAGCAACTGTTTGACCTGAAATCAATTTTGATAGAGTATTTTTTGCTTTATATATTCTACTATTCCTGTTAAGTAATTTAAACAAAAATAGTATTATATTTATGCTGTTACTGTGAAGAATCATATTGAAGTGATAAATTAATAAACTAGTTTAGTCCCATGATTCTTAACTACAAGCGCCACTTTCCTTAATACTTTTTTTAAGTTCCTCAAACTTTTTATTGCCTATATACAATTCTAGCCACGATTCCACCCAGTCCGGTACTGATTGATGAGCACGCCCCCAGTTTACTACACTGCCATATGACATTTTTACCAGATGAGCAAACTCTTTTTTGGTTAGTCCTGTGGGTTTCAACATTGTTTCAAATTCTTTATTCGTCATCGTATAGTCACTTAAAATTATATATTATGTACATTATTCTACATAAAATTCATAAAAAATGTACTTTTGTCTTGACATAGTTCATATAATATCAAGTGAGAACAGATAGTAATTATATAAAAACCATCTTTCAAATAAATCAAAATAAAACGTTCTGTATAGATTATTTTATAAAGATTCAATTGTATTTGAAAGCCTTAAGTTATTAAATATATTATATTATATGAAAAAATAATAAAGAAGAGAAATAATATGAAAAAGACAATTGTAAGCTTAATGCTTATTTTCACATGCCTATCAATGACAACTATCTATGCAGAAGAAGTGTCTAAGGATCCTACAGCAATCAGTATAGAAAACACTGATATATCGGCTGATAAGCTTAATCTGATGATCAGTCACTTAACCTCTGACGAACTTTTTGTTGAAGCTGATGGATGGTTAGAACTATTGAAAGAAGCCGTAAAGAAAAGTGAATCAAAGTAAACTTTCAATAGGAGAAAAAAATGCTGAAATAGATGCCTTGAAGGCATTGGATACGAATGAGACAACTGCAGAGGAAAAGGAAAGTATCAAGCAGAAAGTTGAAAAGCAAAAGAGGAAAAAAGTACTCTTCTTGAGAAGGAAACAAAGCTTCTTGAAGATAGACAGCGAATGATAAATCGTCTTGATACCGTATTGGAAAATATCAATGAGAAAATTGGTACGGATGAGAAAGGCAATGAATTGGACAAAGTACTTCCTTACCGGCGTTATATTAACAGTGTGAGTGGTATTACTTTAGAAGTGACAGATGCTGAATCTGCATGGACGATTATTTACGGATGGGTTATGTCTGAGGAGGGAGGTATCCTTTGGATAATCAATCTGGTTAAATTTATTGTAATTATTTTAGTTGCCTTCTTTGTGAGTAATCTACTAAGAAAAGGTGTTAAAAGAGCGCTTGAGTTGTCCCACAGCAATTCAAAACTGCTCAATGACTTTATAGCGAACATTATCCATAAACTTGTAATGCTTGTGGGACTTCTTGTTGCACTGGCAGCACTGGATATCAACGTAGGACCGATCATGGCCATGGTAGGTGCAGCAGGTTTCGTTATTGCATTCGCACTGCAAGGAACATTAAGTAATTTTGCCAGCGGGATCATGATCATGCTTTATCGTCCTTATGATATCGGTGATGTTGTCGATGTTTCAGGTGTTGTCGGTACTGTACAGTCCATGACACTTGTATCCACAAGTATCGTTACTTTTGATAATAGACTCATGGTCGTTCCAAATAACTCAATATGGGGTAATATCATTACCAATGTAACGCATAGTCCTACGCGTCGTGTTGATATGACATTTGGCATTGGTTACAATGATAATATCGAACAAGCACAAAAAGTCATGGAAGAGATCCTTGCAGAACATCCATTAGTGCTCAAAGATCCTGAACCTACCGTAAAAGTACATGAGCTGGCAGATTCCTCAGTAAACTTTATCTGTCGCCCATGGGTTAAAACAGCTGATTACTGGACTGTATACTGGGAAGTCACACGTGCTGTCAAAGAACGTTTTGATGAGAAGAATATCTCGATTCCTTATCCACAGATGGATATACACTTAGATCCAACCAAAACGTAAAGATCATTTTCTTCTTACAGACAGCGCTTGGGAGCCTTCACAAACTCTGTCTAAACAATACTTACCATTTCTAAGCTATACTTTGTTAAATAAAGTAAACTAAATTTTTGTTCTATGTCAAAGGAGTACTTCATGCATCGAAAAACTTCACTTATCGTCAAAGAATTAGGGTCTGTTATAGTGTTATTGATTGGAGTGAGTTTATTTATCAGCACCGCATCAGGAAGTCAACAACTGAGCGAAACACATTGGCGTCTTGTAGATTTTCAATCCATGGATGATGCAACAGGTGTACTAAAGCCTCATGATCCGTCGCTTTACACAATGAGTCTATATGGTGATGGGAGAGTTGAAATGAAACTCAACTGCAATATAGCAAAGGGAAAGTGGTCTGCCAAGCCAAGTAGTGACGGAACAAGTGGAAGCTTTAAATTTGGTCCCCTTGCTTCAACACGCGCACTCTGTCCCCCTCCAACGATGGACCAGCATATCATTGCAGATGCAAAATATATACGTGGGTATCTTCTTAAAAATGGCAGGCTACATCTTAGTTTAATGGCTGACGGAGGAATCTATACTTGGGAACCACTTCGAGATGATACGGTTATTCAAAATGTATACGTTTCTCCTGAAGAAGGCGGTCCAAGAAACTGGGAGGTAACAGGGTTTGTCAATGATACACTCAATCTTAGAGAAAAACCTTCTGCAAGAGCAAAAATCATTGATAGATTTGAGCTTGGTACGATACTTGATAATTTAGGATGTCAACCTATTCAAGGACATACGTGGTGTGATGTACATAAATTTGGTGGTGGAGCACGAGGCTATGTCTCTTCGAATTTCATTAAGCCTGCTATATCACCTGATGGCAGGGTAGCAAAAGGACCTGATGATTCAGCTTTACGAGCAGGACAGGGAGAATTTGATGCAAAGGGAAATCTACCTTGTTCATTTTTGAAAGAGGATACTATGAAAGAATGTGAATTCGGGGTATCAAGAGCCGGTGGCGGTTATGCGACAGTTGTCATCACAAAACCAGACGGTGCTAAAAGAGCTGTCTATTTTCGTATGGGTAAGCCTATAGGTGCTGACACGAGCCAAGCGGACGGTTATCCTGATTTTCGTTCGAGTAAAGAGAGTGATTGGAACTTGATCCATGTAGGTAACGAATTTTATAAAATTCCAGATGCAGTGATTTTCGGTGGTTGATCTACTGCTTCTAAAAGGATATGTGATGGACTTTTTGGCTTCTGCTTTTGTCGGGAAACCGCTAAATATTTTGATTGTGGCGGTTGTTTTCATTTTACTGTATCTGATAATTAAGTTGTTAGTTAAAAGCGATTCGCTTCATTCGACCGCATTTGCCGTTATTGCTACTTTATGGGGAGTATATGCTGCTTGGGAGTGGCTCGTTATCACCCAGACTCCAGAGGCGAACATCAGGATAGATCTTCTTGTGATCTGGCCACTGCTGACCATTTTAACGCTTTGGCAAATAGTTCGCGTATTTCGTTGATATGCCTTTTGGATTTTCTCTAGTCGATATCAAGGCAGTAGCACGCTGTATTGTAAGCCCTTAACCAAGGTAACTCTAAATGATTTTTAATCATGTTTTCTCAGAAAGAACATATCGTTTTTTCTGAGATATTGAAATTTCTAGATACTTTTTATCTATTTAATTTTTAGTGTTCTTTCAAGAATTTAATAATTACTCATAGGAGTTTTTCACTAAATACTTTATATAATTATATATTTTATAAGGTCTTGAACATCAAACATTTGCTACTCATTTAATAATGTATACATTCAGAACATCTAAATAGTATCATAAGTTTTTTTTGTAGTAAAATATCACTCTAAAAACAGCCCCCTGTGAATTATTGGCTACATCCAGTCTTGCATTCATATGTTCTTCTATGATCATTTTTGTCATATAAAGCCCCAACCCGGTACCATTTTTGTCTTTTGTACTGAAATATGGATTGAATATCTTATCCATAATGTTTTCAGGTATGCCTCCTGCATTATCTGAGATAGTGAGAGTTGGACGATCATTGATACGCGCTAATGATATTGAAATAGTTTTTTCTTTTATATTTTTTTCAAGTAAGGCATCTTTTGCATTATTTATCATGTTTAAAACTGCTTGTCCCAATTCATTGGGATATCCAATAATTTTTATTTCATCATTTATGTTGATCCTTATATCTATTTTATCATTGCTTAAAATGGGCTTGATCATATTGATAGTACCAGTGATCACTTCATTGATATAAAATTCTACTTTTTCTTTTTCAGGCTTAAAGAAATTTCTAAAGTCATCTATCGTTTGAGACATTTGCTTAATCTGTACATTTGAACTTTTCTTGAAGTAGTCTATGGCTTTATCATCCAGTATCTTTTGATTATACTTTGAAACAATAGTTTGGTTTAGCATAGCGATGATATTTAAAGGTTGTCTCCACTGATGTGCTATCATAGAGATCATTTCACCCATCTGTACGAGTCTTCTTTGCTGGAGCATGAATAATTGATGTCGTTCATTTTTTTCTATTTCATTTTGTACTTCATCTGCTAAAGTGTTATTTAGTTGTTGAAGTTGTTCTTGTGTATTTTTCAATTCAATATTTGTTTTTTGGGTTCGTCTTAAAAGATAGATAATGACTCCAACAAGGGAAAAGAAAACGGCAGTAAACAAAGACAATATGAGAATGTATGTTTTTTGTTCTTTGATGGTTCCTTCTTTTTGCAAAACATTCTGTTCAAGAAGTTCTAGTTCTTTCTGCTCTTTTTTAATTTGTTTTGAAAGTTTATCGAGTATGGTTTCTTTTTCATCCATCTCTTTTAGCAAAACTATTTGTTCTTCTGTGATTTTTTCGATATCCCTCTCTTTTTCATTCATCTCTTTTTGTAATGCTGTTTTTTCTACTCTGATTTTTTCGATCTCCCTCTCTCTTTCTTTTTGAATCTCTTTCAGTGATTTTTGTATTTTAGAGAGGTCGCTCCTGGGTAAGTATTAGTTTTTTATTTTGTTCATCCAAGTTCTTTTTTGTATCAAGCAGTTCTTCCTCACGTTTTTCAAATGCTTTATTGATCTTCTCCAAAGCTTTCTTTTTTTCCTGCAAAGTGTCTTTGGTTTCTTTATAGAGTTTTGCTACATCTATCTCAGTTCCCCCCAGAAGAGTGAGTTTTGGATCGGTTCTTAGCCCCTGGTTGAGTATATTTGCCTTATTGATCTGAAACTTGAGTTTAGCTTCATTTGTGTGAATCAGATTTATCATAACAAGCTTTAAATTTTGATAGCCTTCTGTAACGATCAATACCGGTTTTTCCTCAACTTTAGTATAAAGTTTTCTGACCATATGGAGCATCTGTGAATCCACAAAAACAACTTCAGCACCATTTGGTATATATTTACTTCTGGTGATCTTTATTTTTTTATTTTCTTTAAAGTTTTTTCTATAGAGAGAGCCAAGCTCTTTTTCTAACTCTGAGTTGTTGCTGACCAAATGGATATCAAACGTTTGATCATTTGTCTGGGGCCAATAGGTATATTTTATAAAATTATAAAGATAATTGGCAACAGCTTTTTCTTTAGAAATAACATTGGCACTGTAAAGCGGAGACAAATAAAGAAAGAGTATCAATAACAGGTATTTCAAAATTTATATCCTACAGTCAGCATAATCACTCTTCCCATACCGATCAATCCATTTTCCATAGTAGCGACTTCATTGGCTGGATAATGATAGGTTTCATCAAACAAATTATCTGCTTTTAGATTAACATAGAAGTTTGGATCAGGTACATAACGTATATTTGCTCCGATCAAAAGATAATCATCTACCTTATTACCGATACGTTCTACAGTAGAAATACCGTTTTCATATTGTATCGTATATCCTGCTTCCATTTGATCAATATAGTTTAGGTTGAGACTGTAACGCATAGGACCATCCAAATAATCGGTTTTGATCTTGAAAATAAGGTCCGGAGAATAACCTACAGGAATATCATATTGTGTATCTTGTGAGTTTTGATACACTAGACTACCACTTCCTCGCCAATGTTTGTTAAACTCTAAACTACCTATTAACTCTATCCCGACTGTTTTCCATTTACTATTGTTGATTAAACGGCTATAGGTTGTCCCATCGTCATTCAATATAATTTCACGTTGCGCTATGTCGTCAATGGTGTTATAAAAAAGACTGCTTTGCAACTGAATATCAGGATAATTAACGATATGTTGCAGTTCAAATGATTTGATCTTTTCAGGAGCGATCACCGTTATTTTGTCCCTGTATTGAACCGCATTTCCCACAATAGTATGTAAACTGTGATGTTCATTTATTTGATAGATGAGTGCTAAACGTCCTGAAAACTTGTCACTCGAGTCAGTGGCTACTGAGGTAGAGTTCAAAATATCGTAAACTTTATCATAGCGCTCAAGTTCAAATGCGTCAGGTATTTTACTATAACGAACTCCAGCTTCCACTACCAAGTCAGCGTTGAACCTATAATTAATTTGGGTAAACAGTTCATGCGTCTTGTATGGCATCAATGTATCAAGGCGACCTTGTATCATCACGTCAGACAGAAAGAAATTTACATCATTTTCTACATCATTGATATAGCGATAACGGTAGCCAAAAATAGTTTTTAAGTTATTGCTTGCGTAAGCCAGAGTGGTCTCAAATTCTTGGCGTTTGGATGTTTGATATTGGTTTGCTGAAAAATCGGGTGAAAATATATTGAATTCAGGAAAATCATATTTTTCCTGTGAATAGATACCCAATACTTTCAAGTTCCAATTTGGATCAAGCTGGGTTGAGTATGTAAGCGAAGCCTGTGTCGTTTCAAGATCAAGATAATTGGCATCATCAATGCCCGGCATGGTTGCATATACACCGTAATGCATGATATTATGTCTGACATTCACTTCCAAGTCATCATATGACGCTGATAGATCAAGACTTTTTTCCTCTTTGGGGACTCTGCCGTCTATTTTTGTGTCGGATGTAGGGTATAATCGGCTAAGCTGCCCAATGCTCAACATATCTGCATAATTCCCCGATAGTCCGTCGGTAGTATAACGACCGGCATTGACTACTATACGGTATTCATCCTCGTCCATGGCATAACGGGCAAACTGTCGGGAAGTTCCTTCTGTGCCTAATGAAACACTTGCCATAGAGCCTTGTGAACTGGCATCATTGGTAATGATGTTAATAACACCCTGAAAAGCATTATTACCATACATAATGCTCATTGGTCCTCGTATCACTTCGATATGATCTATCGATTCAACGGGTATATTGAACTTGTTGATATCTGTTGCTGTAAGTACTTTTTGTAAGGAAGGATGCTGGGGAATACCATTTACAAGAAATTCTATACCTCCTCCCGTGACACCGCGCGTTCCGAGTAAAAGTCTTTCGGTATTATCAAGCAGATACATTCCGGGAATATCTCTGATAATGTCTACAAAGGTAATGTATCCGTATCTTTCTATCTCTTCACGGGTGACAATGGTGACACTTGCTGGAATATCCTTGATGGCAACCGGAGCCTTATTGGCTGTGCTTATCTTCATATTCATAAGTTCTTCTAGTGAGAGAGGTTGTGTCTCATCTGACATAATACTCGATGTGAACAGAAGAAAAAAAGTATTGATAAAAATAAATTTGGATAAAAAAGTATCTTTCAAATTTAAATTCCCCCTCATGCAAGCAATATCCATTAAAATATCAGTTTATAACCTGAACCATAAACCGTTTTTAAGTATTGCGGATTACTACTGTCGATTTCGATCTTTTTTCTGATGTTCTTGATGTGATTATCTAAAAGTCTATGAGACGCTAAAGATGAGAGTCCATTTGTAAGTTCATCTCTTGACACTATACAGTTTTTTCTATTAATAAAGTAGGCTAGGATCTCATATTCCAATGCAGTCAGGTCCAAAGGATTTTCATTAAAGAAAACAGTGTAATCCTCTATTTTGAAAACTTTCTTATTCTCTTTAGGGTTGATGCCGATATTGTCATATCTGCTTAAAAGTGCCCAGATCCTTGCTTCAAGCTCTTCAAAGTCGATTGGTTTAACCAGATAGTCATTGGCCCCGTATTTAAAAGCTTTTACTTTGGTTTGGGTATCGCTATATGCACTGATAATTATCGTAGGAATAGCAATACTTTTTTTGATAGTACTGAGCAGGTCAAATCCATCAAAATCGGGTAAATTCAGGTCAAGTAAAAGCACATCGTATTTTTTTACATTAAGAAAAGATAAACCATCTGCCACAGTAAATAGTGCATCTACATTAAATCCGCGACTTTCTAAATAGTCTTTCATTAAAAATGATGCGGTTTCATCATCCTCAACAATCAGTATTTTTGTTTTTTCCAAATTATTTATCTTCCTATGTTTAGATTCTTTAGATTTTAACGTAATTATGTTTAGATTTGTGCGATATATTTTTAATAACTAAATAAGGAAGAAAAATGAAGTTTATGCAGACCATATTAACGATTGTCTTTATCTTTTCTCCACTCTTTGCAGAGACTCATGCTGTTGAAGCCGTCAAAACACAAAATGTGCATTTTACTAAAGGTAGCCATGGCGCTACCATCAAAGGCAAGATCCAGGGCTACGAGAGCTACAACTATACGCTCTCTGCCAAAGCGGGACAGACGATGCAAGTTGCTCTCAAAACGAAACACCTTGCTACATATTTCAATATTTTCGCTCCTGGTAAAGCTCCCGGAGATGAGGCGATGTTCATTGGGGCAACCAAAGGGATAAGCTACAAGGGTACATTGCCGGATGATGGACGTTATATCATTCAGGTCTTTATGATGAGAAGTGCTGCAAGACGTAACGAAGTAGCCCATTACAATCTTTCCATATCGATCACAGGCAGCCCTAAAGCCGTTGTTCCCCAAAGTCACGATGCCAAAGTAAAGGGAACATCCTATCATGCAACGGGTAATGTCGAATGTAAACTTGGAGACACCTCAAAAGGATTTGACCAATGTCCGTTTGGTGTCATAAGAAAAGGACAAGGTGTGGCACAGGTTGAGGTGACACCTCCCGGTGGATTCAAGCGAAAACTCTATTTTGATCATGATCGTGTTACAACGGATAATGATGGAAAGATCAAAGCCCATAAAGAAAATGACATGTGGATTATAGAAGTGAATGATTATGAGCATTATAATATCTTTGATGCTGTGATTGTAGGAGGATAGATTGACGCTGTCTTCACAGGATAATAAAACGAAAGAAGTCTTATTATCCGATGAAGATAGTTGAAAAGAGAATTTCTATAGCTATCAGAAAAATTAATTAAATACAGGAGATCAAAATGTTCAATTCAAAATTCTTAGTAGGTGCTATAGCAGCTTTTATGGTTACAACTTCAGCAATGGCAGCAGTAAGTGAAACTGCCACATGTAAGCTCACGAACGTCGCTGCAGGGAAAACGCTTTATAGTGGTAAATGTCGTGTAACACAAGAAGAGACTAAATACAATACTGTTTTTACAATTAAAATGGGTTCTGCTGAACCATTTAAGTTTGCAGGAAAAAGAGGTAGCTCAGAGTGGTATGGAACTGAACCAACACATTTTACAGACCTTCCAAATGGTGGAATCTTCAAGTGGGGTGACTTCGCACTTGTAGTTGCAGAGTAAACCCTATAAAAGTCTGGCATTTAGCCCGGCTTTTATTTTGGTGAGATAAACGTAAAATTAAGTACTTGATTTTACTGTAATATCTTAGAAAGGTCATACATTACTTTGAAGTACTTTAGACTGAAGTAATAAGCTAAATTGAAAGAATAGAAATAATATTACAAATTTGTAATAAAAGTTAAAAAAGGATCTATATGAAAAAAATTACATTATCAATGGTAGCTGTGTTAACAGCAAGTACATTTGCAGTAGCAGGAGGAGATATCGCTCCAGTAGAGCCAGTCGTTGAAACACCAATGGTAGAAGAAGTATCAACAGGCGGTTTTTATGCGGGTATTGCATACAGTTTCATAGGGTCAGATATAACATCTACTACATTTGACAATAGTTCAAGCCCTGTAGACCTTTCACTTGATATGGGTGCAGTAATGTTGGATTTGGGATATAAATTCAATGACTATATTGCAGTTGAGGGAAGATATTGGATTGGAATTAATGACGACGCAAGTTTACTCCATGATGGTCAAGATTGGAGACCTGTTGATACTGACTCAGATGCATGGGGAATCTATGTAAAACCTATGTATCCGGTAACAGATGCATTTGATATATATGGTCTCTTGGGTTATGGTTCTGCAGCATTAAATGATTCATCATTTAATGGTGATGTAGAGGGTATCTCTTGGGGTGTGGGTGCAGCTTACTCATTCAGTGACAACTGGTCAGCATTTGTTGATTATGTAGCATTTACAGAAGATACTTTGACAGATAATGCACTAACAAATATTATCAGTGATACAGGAAGCTATGATCATGACTTTGATACATTTAATATCGGATTCAACTATCAGTTTTAAAATTTAAAGTATAGTTTTTTAAGCTTGCTTTATACATTGAATCTGGACCGATTGTTATCGGTCCAGTATATTTCTTGGCAAGCACAAATAGTTTTTTGTAAACTATTCATTAGTTTATTTTTGAATAAAACTACAATACTTTAGTTAAAAATAATACATCAATTTTAGTCAGGAATTTAATTCATTATTAAGTTAAATAGTATTAATTTGATTAACTGACAAATATGCTGTATGAATGTTCTTTACATATTAATATAATGTTATATACATTTAAAAGGAGAATCGTATGAAATTTACACATTTAAAAAAAACAACACTCTTGCTAGCATCTCTTCTGCTGACAACTTCAGCATATGCCTACAATAAAGATAATGCAAAGCATGCATGTATCAATAAAGTGACAGAGTATGGTTCTGGTAAATATCACGGTACTTCAAATATTCATGTCACAGACCAGGGACATCACTCTTATTCGGTAACAGGAAATGTACGTTCACAGAGAGATAAAAACATGAGATCATTTTTCTTGTAGCATCCGTCATAAAGAATTAGTAAATTATCATGTAAGTGAAGGGTCGCATTCAAATAAGAATTCAGCTGCTGCTATAGGTGTAGGTATACTGGCACTTGCAGTAGTGGCTGCTGCTGTCTATAATCATAATGATAAACATAAGGGTCATGATAGCGGTGCAAGTCCTTTTAGTGATATGCATTATTTTAAACGTCAATGTAAACAAAATATTCGCCATCAGATCAGTCGTGATCGAAGACCTGTGAGTAAAATTAAAATTGATGAAGCACACCTGCATAATCGTAAACTTAAAGGAACAGGATATGTTATCTTTAAAAATGGTCATGAACGAGATTTAACATACAGTTGTAATTTTGACAGAAGAGGACATATCTACGACGGATATTATCACTTTAGAAGAAGATGATGAGTTAGCTGCACATGACAGTAGTCACAAATAATTATTTGTGACTATATGTCTTTTTCTTTGATAATCAGATATGTTAGTTATCAAAGAAGAGGATTATATATACTTCACGGAGGATTCAATGCAATATACAAAAATAACAACTTATTACAGTGTGTACAGGATCCATCCTGATTACAGCTTGTACTTCATCACCAGTTCCATCAGACAACGACTTTATATATCGAAACATTAATTTCGGTCCTGATAGGGATAATGACTTTAAACAGGGCGTAAGAGATGCCTGCCATACTGCAGATGGTGACTATACCAAAGACCATGGAATGTTTAAAAACAATATAAGCTACCGTGTAGGATGGGAAGATGGTAGGCTGAACTGTAAAGGAGAAGGTGATGAAGTTGTCCAGAAATAAAGGCGTATCAATGAAAAATCTGTTTTTAGTGTTGCTGTCAGCTTGTTTGATGACAAGCTCAGCCTTAGCAGAAGAAAAAAGACAGGTTCTTATATCAAAATTTAGAGAACAACCTGTAGATGTTAAGCCTCTAAGCATTACAAAGTTTGAAGTTACAGATAAAAAAAGTGGTCAAACGAAAATTATAGACCTAAAAGGTCAAAAGATCATTGTAGTCTCCGTAAGTGAACCAGGAAGTGAAGGAAAGTCCTACGCCGTAGATGAAGATGGTACTATCTGGTGGGTGGATGAGATCTCTTCCGGAGCTTATGGCGGGCATGAGACCCCTTCTGGGATCTTTCATGTGCTTCTGAAAAGACGATACCACATGTCTGCAACACATCCTTCTGCTAGTGGTAAAAACAATATGGATTTTGAAATGTTATTTACCCATGATGGAGTCGCCTTACATTTAGGTAACACAAGAGCACTTTCACACGGATGTATCCATGTGGGGAGAAAAGATGTCGAAGCGATGTTCAAATGGGTTGAAGTCGGCACGAAAGTGGTGGTTATGAGAGGTGCATACGGACAGTTCTTAAACCAAGAACTTGAAGCATTTAAAAGAGATATCAAAGCCTATGACAGATCACATTAATAAAAAACTATTTGGCATATTTACTATGGTAGCATCATTGCTTATGTGGTTGATAGATAGAATGACACATGCTGTTTCAGATATGATGGGAAAAATAATTTGTGGGGATCAATATATGTTGCCTGTCAATGGCACAATAAGTGACCGATCCTGTGGATTTGATACAGATATGCATCTTGCCTTTTCTCTTGTTATTGTCTTTCTATTGGGTGCTGCACTTTATAGAACATCACGAAAGGAAACTATATGAAAAAATCAACTTTACTCCCTTTATTGTCAACACTTATGCTTTCTCAAGCACATGCGGACTTTCAAAGCGAGTTAGAAAATGTATATATTAAGTCAGCCAATACCATACTCTTCTTTACCTCCGAAAACATTATCAGTTCAGGCTCATATGAATTTGGAAGCAAGGATCAAACACTTGATACATTCTTCTTCCCTATGACACACCACTTTGAAAGTGATTCCGATTTTTATAACTTTTATGTCAATGGAAGTATCGGTTATAGCAAATATGAAGAAAAAAATATTGATCTAAGAGGTAGTTTGGATGAGATAGACATTAAAACGTATGCATTGAAATTGGGTGGTGGTGTACGGATGAATATCTTAAAAGATACAGATATGATGATAGGAGGGGCTTATATCTATTCCAAAGTAAACAGTGACTATAAGACACCACAGCCTTTAAATTCATCTGACCCTATAGATAGAGCACTTGACTATGTCTTTAACAGTGACAATGATTTTAACACTTATGAGCTCTTTACTTCTATAGGCTACCATCCGACGATCAATGAGTATAAACCTTATGTCAGTGCAGACATCCGATACTTTGATACAGAAATAGACGACCCTTTTGCAACGATTGAAGATACCACTTCTACAATAAGCAAGTTGAAAATAGGTGTCATCACCCCACCGGTAACTACGATTAAAGGATTACCGCTTAAGCTGGAGTTCTATGCCTCAGATGTGATAATTAACGGAGATATGAAGACTGCTTTAGATACAGATAACTTTTATGTACTTGGGTACCACTTTCCATCTAGGGACTGCAACGATCAACGAATATGTATCAGACGTGTCGTTTGACATCAATATGGTCAGAGGAGATAACCTGGATGGATTTAACTTTGGATTTGGGTTTAGTTTCTAGATGATGAAAAAGATTTATTTCCTTTATCCCTGGCAGCAGGAAGCATACTTTATGCACAAACATCCATAGTACCACATGAGTGTAAAATGCATATAGATAAAGTAAAGAATGATAGCACTCAATTTACATTGACCATAAGCCATGATGAAAAATGTGAGATCATGCTGGATCACCACACAAGTAAAATTGTTCTCATATCTAAAGAGTTCACACCTGGTGAAGTTCATCAGACTAAAGTGATAGATGGTGAAGCCAAAGAGAGTAAAGCAGACACACTGATCAAACTTGCAAAAAGTAAACTTGGGAATAGCTATGTGCCTGCAAAAGCCGGACCCGATCATTTTGACTGTTCGGGGTTTGTTTACTATCTCTTTAAAACCAATGGGATTTCTATCCCGACGAACATCATTAGGTCAGTCCAAAAGCGGTAAGAAACTTACACGCAAAGAGCTTAAAGAAGGTGACATACTCTTTTTTGACACGGCACATCGAGACCATGTTAATCACAGTGGAGTCTATCTTGGAGAGGGGAAATTTATCCATTCCAGTTCCGGAAAAGCCTATGGAGTTACGATATCGAGTCTTGATAAAGGATTTTACCTTGATAAGTTTCGCTGGGGGATCCGTAAAATAAAGAGTGCTCCTAGTGAGTAATAGCATTAAAAAATACAAAATAAGGAAAAAAATGAAAACATTAAACATACGCGCTACCTTGACAGGATTAACTATCACTGCGCTCATAGCTACACTTGGGCTTACAACCACTGCATCAGCACAATTGAAAGAGGTAGCCAAATCAGAGCAACTGCCAACCAAAAATGAAATGATAGTCGCCTATTACGGTCGTCCTGGTGTAAAATCAATGGGTGTACTGGGTCAACATAGTATTGAAGCACTTATCCCGATCATTAAAGCTAAAACGGATGAATATAAAAAAGCAAGCGGTAATCAAAATATCGTCCCGGCTTTTGACGTCATTTACGGTATGGCAGCAGGTGATCCTGGACGTGATAAAGATTATGTCATTAATATATCAGAGAAGAAATTGATGAAATATATCGATGCGGCTCAAAAACATGGTTTAGCGGTCTTCATAGATACGCAACTGGGGAAAATGACGCCTATTCAAGCCATTAAACCTCTGCTGAAATATCTTAAATACGACAATGTGCATTTAGCCATAGACCCTGAATTTGAAGTATATGGTCTTGATGTTCGACCAGGTAAAGTCATTGGTCATGTCACAGGTAAAGAGATCAATCAGGTACAAAAAGCGATGACTGACTACATGAACAAGCACGGTATTAAAGAAAAGAAGATACTCCTTGTACATATGTTCAGACACTCTATGGTCAAAAATAAAAATGACCTCAAAACCTATGACAATATCGATATGATATTCAATCTTGACGGACATGGGTCTCCAAGGCTGAAAGTAGACATATACAACGGTATTTATACACATAGAATTGCACATGAAGTAGCAGGCGGATTTAAACTCTTTTTTGATGAAGACAAACCTCGTTTATTGACGCCAAAAGAAGTGCTTGGGCTTAAATCTGTAAGTGGTGTTAAGATACATGAGGCACCTAAGTTTATTAATTATCAATAAGTATATTTTAATTCAAAGAAAGGAAATAAAATGAAAAATACATGTTTTAGAACAATGGTACTAATACTCGCCACCTCTACACTTTTAGGGTTGAGCGGTTGTGGTTCTACAGGCGTTGAGTCTGACCAAGATCTTTTAGGAACAACAGCTACTCCACCGGTAGTGACTCCACCGGTAGTGACTCCACCTGTAGTCACCCCGCCTGTCAGCAATACTCCTCCTAATGCATCTGATTTCAATATGACGTTGGACATTAACGTATCTGCGGTAACAAATGACTGGAAGATACTTTCCATGGCCAATGACAGTGACGGAGATGATCTATCTGCCTCTGTTATGACGCAAGGAAACTACGGGACTTTCTCTGTTAGCGATGATTCTGTGACATATACAGAAACTATCGATGGCAACAGTACTGATGAGGGAATACTCGAGATCTCTGATGGTACAGATGCTGTACAGGTTACAATCACCGTGAATAAGATCTACTGGAAGCAGGTTTCAGCAGCAGGTTCGCATACTGCAGCGATCAAATCGGACGGTACGTTGTGGTCATGGGGTCAGAACAATAGTGGGCAGTTAGGCAACGGAAATACTACTGACAGTTCAGTACCTGTACAAGAGAGCAGCATGGCTACCAACTGGAGTTTTGTAGGCGTAGGAAGTCGGCACAGTGCAGCGATCAAAGCAGATGGTACCCTATGGACATGGGGGTCAAATAACCATGGGCAGTTGGGAGATGGAAGCAAAATCGATAGTTCCGTACCTGTCCAGGAGAGTAGTATGGCTTCAAACTGGACTTCTGTGGATGGAGGATTTGCCCATACCGCAGCGATCAGATCAGATGGTACGTTATGGACATGGGGATTGAATAATTTTGGTCAGTTAGGCAACGGAAACACTGCCGATGCTTTGATACCTGTACAGGAAAACAGCATGGCTACCAATTGGCACTCTTTGAGTGCAGGAATAGATCATACTGCAGCGATCAAAACAGACGGTACTTTTTGGTTATGGGGTTTCAATTCAAAAGGCCAGTTATGTGATGGAAGCACCACTAATAGTTCAGTACCTGTACAAGAAAGTACTAAAGCCAGCAACTGGGATTCTGTCGGTGCTGGATCACAGCATACTGTGGCAATCAAAACGGATAATACTGTTTGGTCATGCGGGTCTAATCAAAATGGACAGTTAGGTATTCCTCTCACAACGACTGAGAGTGCAGTACCTGTTCAGGAGAGTAGCCAGGCTACAAATTGGCATTTTTTGAGTACAGGAGAACAACATACAGTAGTGATCAAATCAGACAGTACGCTTTGGTCATGGGGGTTGAATGATAAAGGCCAGTTGGGAGATGGAACAAGTACCAACAGTGCAGTACCAGTCCAAGAGGTTTTGGGAGATATGGACTGGAGAATTGTAGATGGAGGACAAGGGCATACTGCAGCGATAAAGTCCAATGGTATGCTTTGGTTATGGGGAAACAACAATCATGGGCAGCTGGGAGATGGGACAACAGGAGGCAGTACTAATGTTCCGGCTCCTCTCTCTATACCTTAGAACCTATGCTTTGTGAAGATATCATTTTTATAAACCCCTTTTAATGGGGTGGATATTTATGATTCTTAGGATATCAGGGAACTATAGAGTAATCTTGAAATATACAAATATAAATAAAATAAAGGAAATAAAATGAAAAAAACAACTTTATCTATCGTGTCAATTTTGGCACTTAGCGGATTAGCTTTTGCAGGAGGCGACATAGCGCCTGTAGAACCAGTGGTGGAGACACCTGTAGTCATGGAACAAAGTCCATTCTACTTAGGGGTCGGTATTGGAACTGCTGCGGTCAATGATGACGATACAGATGAAGAGTTTGAAAGTACAACTTTGATGCTTCAGGCTGGATACCAGTACAATCCATATCTGGCACTTGAAGGACGATATACCTTTGGTGTGGATACAGATTATGATCCGGGGAATACAGGCGGTTACAGCAGTGACTATGATGGTGACTTCTCCAGTTGGGGACTCTATGTGAAACCTATGTACCCTATCGGCGATTTCAGCCTCTATGCATTGCTTGGCTACGGTGGTGTGATGCTTGACGACCTAGCAGGTGGTGATGCTTACGAAGATGGATTCCAATGGGGTCTTGGTGCAGACTATGCTGTGAATGACAACTTCTCTATCTTTGTAGACTATGTTAAACTATATGACGACACAGGATTTGACTATAGAGCAAAAAATGATGATGTTGATTCTGATACATGGACACTTGGTGTCTCTTATAGATTTTAAGGAAATAATATGAAAGTTTTAAATACTAAAATACCGGCATTGATCATTTCTGCATTAACTATGATATTGCTATCTGGATGCGGATCTTCGGGAACACCATCTGATACCCGACTTGTTCAGGGAACTATAGACAATCAAGCACCTTATGTGATAGATACACATCATGGCTCTACTGCTGTTGTCCATTCACATGTAGACCCATCAGTAACTGGTACACACCAATGGACACAAATATCAGGTCCAGCCGTGACGATCACAAATCCTACAAATCAGACAGCTACTATCCCTATTCCATCCACTGCTACAACACCTATAGTTGTCCAACACACCCATACGGACACACAAGCAGGGCAAACGACCAATACACAACATACGATTACACCTGTGCCAGCAACAAGTGCATTAAGTGTTATAGTAAGTAAAGCTGAGTTTGTTTTACAAGGTGAAAAAGCTTCACTCCATGCAAGTGCCAGTGGAGGTACTGCCCCCTATACCTATGTATGGCAACAAACACAAGGAACAACTGTGATACTTGATGAGACACATCCCTCAGCGCCTACTTTTATTGTTCCAAGACCAACGGCATCTGGCATTGACGAAAATGATCCATTAATATTTAAAGTTCGTGTTTTAGACAGTGCTGGAGCGGAAGTCAGTGCAGAGGAGACCATTGTCGCTGTAGCTGCTTTTTTGCTTATAGATGCACCAATACCTTTAAGAGAAGTAGATAATAGTATTCAAGGCCCTGGTCATTCAGTATCTCGTGGTCCAATATCTATTACCAATCCATTGCCAGGAGAAACATATGATTGGAAAGTTAGTGATCTCACTGTAGGTGCTCCTCCTTTAACAGATTTAGATCTAAGTATTAATGCTGATACACTCACTGCAGATGTCGATTTTAAATCACCTGATGTCAATGTTGAAACCATATATGGTTTGAGAATTAGTGTAAAAGACAGTACAGGTAAAAGATTGGGCTTTGTTGAAACACAAATTACAGTGAAACCCTCATGTCTTCAAGCAGCAGGATATGGGACGGTTACGCTTTCAAATGGACAAGTCTGGCTCGATAGAAATATAGGTGCCATAGCTGTTGGTGATTATGGTGACTTTATGACCGCTAGTATTGCTCAAAACTCCTGTCCATGTGGATTTGTTTTACCAACTATAGCTGATACTGTTGATATGCGAAGCGTTGATTACTCAGCACTTAATTTCAGTAATGGTGGATTGAAATTCACAGGGGTACTAAATGATCAAGATCGAGGTTTTTATTTTTTAGAAAGTGGACATACTATGGCTACAAAAGATGGTGTTTATGATGCAATTTTTGAACCGGCAACATCCGATATCGAAGCAGTAGCACGCTGTATTGACCCTTCATCTAGAGTTGCCCCTTAACGAAAGGAACTCTAAGTGATTTTTTAATCATGTTTTCTCAGAAAGAACATATTGTTTTTTCTGAGATGCTGAAATTTTTAGGCACTTCTCATCTATTTAATTCTTAGTATTCTTTCAAGAATTTAAAAATTACCTCTAGGAGGTTTTCACTATATACTAAAAACCTTATAATCTAACATATTTTATAACCTTTCTCGCTGTAGCGACGTTTGCAGACCATAAATATGTACCCTCCCATAGAAAACGTTATAAAATGTTCTATATAGGAGGTTTTATGATGAAAACTATTAAAGAAAGCATAAACTCAAAAGAGTTCAAACAGCTAATGATTTACACTAGAGGTAGAGAAGATCTAAGACGAAATACAAAGAAAAACCTACTAAGAACTTTTGTCTTTTTGTATTACACGGGAGCCAGAATAAATGAATTGCAAACACTTCTAGTAAAAGATGCTAGACAATTACTTGAAAAGGGTGAATTTACTCTTTTTACACAAAAGACAAACTCCCAGAGAAAAATATATTTATCCCCTGGTTTTAAAAAAGATTTGTTGCATCTGGATATACAAGAAAATGAAGAGAATAAACTAATACAGCGTGCTGGACATCCAAAAAGTTCAATGCATCCTCTAAGTTATATTAGGATCGTCAATAAGTTCATAAAAGACACGTTAGGGCAAAATTATACGTCACACAGCTTCAGACAAGGATTGCTGACAGAAATGGCTGCAAAAGGCATTAACGTTCAAATAATGGCTAAATTTGTTGGTCACACTTCGTTCAAAACAACATTGAACTATGTTAAGCCAACAGATGAGATGGTTATGTCGTCACTTGTAAGATAATAAACATGGATGTTTGTGGCTTACGAAGTATGGATTTTTACTTTCTGTTATAATATTCCTACTTCTAATGTGGGGAGAGAATATGAAAAAAAACAAGGAAGATATTATCATAGACAATATTGATAATATAACATTCAACAAAGATACTTTCCCAATCAAAAACATGCATGCGCTAAAATATAATCTAGAAGGCTTATATTATCTAGCGAATACTGTTAGAAATTTAGAAATTGAAAAATATAGAACAGATGGCACTTTCCTGCAAATGATTAGCTTAGAACATCAGGATCTTTTGATGAATATGTTCAACTGGTTCTCTATATCAGTAATCAATTATCTACGACTTGTTGGCTTTGTTGACTGTGTAAATAAAAATGCTTATACAGAAGATGATTTGAATCAGAAGCATATTAAAAATAAAATAAAACAATACACTAACAGTTATTGTAAAGGTATCATTCCAGAAATAGTAGAATACAGGAATAAACTCTCTGCTCACCATTCTTTGTTTGATCCAAAGAAGCAAGATAATATTGCCACATTAATTAGTTCTGCACTTAATACAATTGTTTATAGACAGCCCTACTATGAAGCTTCAATGTTTATGCATACTGTAGATGGAAATGCAAAAATAGAACCATGGATATTAACAAAAACATTTGACGATTTGGCACCGAGATTTTGGCCTGATTTAAAATTGCCAGAAATCCCTACTGGCCAAACAATTACAAATATATATAAAGGACTAAAGGCATCTAAAGAAGGTAGAGACGGAGATGCACTAAATTTATTTAAGCAAACCATTGAAGAACATGGTAATACCGAAGAAGTATCAGTAATGCTACAGGTAGCAATGGCATTAGTCGATAAAGGGAGTCTGCATAAAAAACAATTTAATTATCCGGAAGCATTAAAATCGTTTGATATGGTAATATCAAAATATGGGCATATAGAAGATGAAGACATTCAGGTTCAAGTTTCGATGGCTATGTTTAACAAGATTCAAACACTTGTTGATATGAAAGTGTATGATACAGCCATTCATTTAACAGATGAGCATAAAAACAAATTTAGCTCATCAGAGAATGAATTAATTTTGCGTGACTTAGGTGATTTAATGGTAAACAAATCAGGAATTTATGTTTTTGGAAACAATTTGCCTGCTGCAATTAATGCGTGTGATGAAACATATCAATTATTTTCAAACAATAATAAAATGCTAGTGTATGCTGCCAAAGCATTAGTAAATAAGGCAAATTATCTATTTCAATTAAAAAGCTATCAGGATGCACTAGAAACTTGTGAGAATATAGTTAATTCTTATAAGAAATCAACAAATCCATTATTGCGGGATCAAGCCTCTAAAGCTGAGACTATTAAACGTAGAATTTTAGTGGAAAAAAATGAACAAAACTCAAAGTAACGTCAACTCATCCTTCTGATGAAAACCTTATAAAATATGTTAGATTATAAGGTTTTGGTTTTTAACTATTTGTCCTTATCCTTATTCCGTACGATATATTTCTCAATTTCAACAAGAAAAAATACAGAAGATGAAACAAGTATAATTCTCAGCCACATACCAAGATCAATTGCTGTCGTGCCAAATATAGACTGCATTGGGGACAGATAAGTAAATCCAAGTTGAAATATGATCAGGATGCTAATAGCGATTATGACATACTTATTGCCAGTGAATCCTTCCCAATTAAATACTGAATCTTTTAGATATCGTGAATTGAACAGATAAAAAATTTCAAACATAACAAGAGTATTGACTGCAACTGTTCGTGCATGCTCGATACTGGCATGTTCTGCCATTTCCCAAAGAAAAAGACCGATTGTCCCACCCATCAGAATAAATGAAACAAAGATAACACGCCAGATAAGATAAGAGCCAAGGAGTGGCTCATCTGTATTTCGTGGTGAACGGTTCATCACATTCTTTTCAGGAGGTTCAAATGCAAGTGAAAGAGCAAGAGTAACTGCTGTGATCATATTTACCCAGAGTATTTGTACCGGTGTCAAAGGAAGTTGTTCAAATCCAAGGAGTATAGCTCCTAAAATAATCAAGGCCTCACCTCCATTAGTCGGCAAGATAAAAGCAATGGACTTTTTTAGGTTATCATAGACTGTTCGTCCCTCTTCTACTGAATGCATTATTGAAGCAAAGTTGTCATCAGCCAAAACCATTTCAGCAGCTTCTTTGGCAGCTTCTGTACCATTGCATCCCATAGCTGTACCTACATCAGCACGCTTTAAAGCAGGTGCATCATTTACCCCATCCCCTGTCATAGCAACAATCAGGCCCTGTTCTTGCAGAAGTTTTACTAAAAGTAGTTTATGTTCAGGGTTTACACGAGCATATACATCAACATCATGCACACGCTGCTTCAATTCCTCCTCACTCATCATATCAATATCTTCTCCTGTCAATACATTATCTGTATTGATAAGCTTAAGCTGGCGAGAGATCGCCAGAGCTGTAGCACCATGATCTCCTGTGATCATCTTCACATGAATACCTGCTTTTTTACAAGTTTTTACTGCATGAATAGCTTCCTCTCGAGGTGGATCTATCATTCCAAACATACCTAGCATAATTAAATCGCTCTCTACATCAGAAAATAACAAATCCACTTTTTCAGACTCAACTGGTTTAATGGCTATAGCGAGTACACGTTGTCCCTGTGCTGCTAATTCTTCGATACGTTTTAGCCAATACGCTTCGTCTAAATCGTCATCCCCATCAAGAGATCTCTGAAGAATACACATCTTTAATATCTGCTCAGGTGCTCCTTTCACAAAGATAAAAGCTTCACCACTGTGACTATGATGGAGTGTTGCCATAAATCGGTGTTCAGATTCAAAAGGTATAAGGTCTGTGCGGGGATACTTTTTGGTTTCCGTTTCAATATCTAAACCAGCTTTTATGCCTGCAACCAATAAGGCACCTTCCATTGGATCTCCATGAACAAACCATTCATTATCTTTTTGCTCGAGTGATGAATCATTACAGAGTATTGTCGCCCTTGAGAGTTCATGTAAGAGAGGTCGGTCATCAGGTAGAATGTCTTTACCCAAGAGCGATATCGAACCATGAGGATTATATCCTGTACCTGATAGATCAAATTGGTTTTTGGCTGTAGCAATGGTGCGCACTGTCATCTCATTACGAGTAAGCGTTCCTGTCTTATCTGAGCAGATCACTGATACGGCCCCCAGGGTCTCAACTGCCGGTAACTTTCGAATAATCGCATTGCGCTTAGCCATACGCCGGACACCTATTGCAAGCGTAATGGTCATAATAGCGGGTAAGCCCTCAGGAATAGCGGCTACCGCAAGGCTTACTGCAGCAAGAAACATATCAGTAGCGGTATAAGAGCGGATAAAAAAACCAAATACAAAGGTAATCATAGCAAGAACCAATATCGCTATTGTCAGCCAACGGCCAAATTGAGCCATCCGCAAAAGTAGAGGTGTCGTTACGGACTCTACTCCAGATACCAGTCTACTAATGCGACCTATCTCCGTGTCAGCACCTGTATTAACAACTATGCCACGACCTTGGCCATGTGTAACAAGAGTACTGGAATAAGCCATACATCTACGATCGCCAATCACACTTTGCTCTGAGACAGACTCTATAGTTTTTTCTATGGCAATAGATTCACCTGTCAGTGCTGCTTCCTGAATTTGAAGTCCTTTTACTCTCAAAAGTCTCAAATCTGCGGGAACCTTGTCTCCTGATTGTAAAAAGACGATATCTCCGGGAACTAATAATTCTGCCTTAATGGATATTTGTTTGCCGTCACGCACAACCATAGCATTAAGAGAAAGCATTTGCCGTATCGCTTTTAAAGCATCTTCAGCCTTTCCCTCTTGCACAAAACCGATAATAGCATTAACAAAGACAACGCCGATAATCACACCGGCATCAATCCAGTGCCCCAATATTGCCGTAACCAGACCCGCAGCAATTAATACATAAATAAGAACATTGTTAAACTGATATAAAAACCGGACAAAAAGACTACGCGGTTTTGGCTCAGGAAGTCGGTTTGTACCATATTTTGAGAGTCTATTATTTGCTTCTTTATTAGATAAACCGTTTTGTGAGCTATCTAGCAGTTCAAA
>CAWAVD010000003.1:0-11927 GCA_963785375.1 Sulfurovaceae bacterium | reverse complement strand
AAGCAAACCTTTCTAAATTGGTTGCTAGTAGAATAGTTGATGTTCATTATAAGAAAAAAGACAGGTATGGCAGGATACTTGGCACCATTTATGTAGATAATCATGATGTGAACCTAAGACAAATAGAAGATGGATATGCATGGGTCTATAGAAGATACTGTAAAAGGGCGGACTACTATAAGGCAGAGGAATATGCACGTAATAAAAAGCTAGGGTTATGGTACGATAAGTATCCTATCCCACCTTGGGAATATAGAAAACGAAAGAAGAAATAAAATGACACTTATCTAAATCACAATACATCCGAGGTCTACAATGTCACAAATCTCTATGGCTATACAAAAATAACCCAGAACTTAGAGATGAACCATGATGAAGCACAACAATCACTTTTTAATACAGGACACCATGTAGGAGAATTGGCTAAAGAACTTTTTCCTAATGGAGTAGACATAGAGTTTGATGTAAGTAACTTTAATGGCATGATATCCAAGACCAAACAACTTATAGAGAATGGTACGGAAGTCATTTATGAAGCCACTTTTAATGAGCATGGTATCTTTGCTATGGTGGATATTTTGGTCAAGAATGATGATAAATGGGATATCTATGAGGTCAAAGCTTCTACCAGTGTGAAAGAATACCATTTAGATGATGTATCTATCCAGTGGTATGCTCTATCTAATACACTTGATCTTAACAGAGCCTATATTGTACATATCAACAATCAATACGTAAGAGATGGAGAACTTGAAGTTGATAAACTTTTGAGTATAGAAGATATCACTGACATCGTTAAAGATAGACAAGAGTTGATCACTCCAAGTTTAAATGATATGGAAGAAATGTTAAGAGAGGATATTCCTGAGATAGATATTGGTATACAATGTAGTGATCCTTATGATTGTGACTATAGAGGGTATTGCTGGAAAGATATTCCTACACCTTCTATTTTTAATCTCTATTCGATGCATAAAGCACAAAAGTTTGAGCTATATGAACAAGGTATTATTCAATATGATGATATACCAGAAGATTCTAGTCTTGATGCCGTACAAAGACTTCAGGTAGATACATCTAAAACAAAGACCCCATATATCGATAAAGAGATCATCAATGATTTTTTAAATACGATAGAGTATCCTATAAACTTCTTTGATTTTGAGACTTTCCAAAATGCCATTCCCAGATTTGATGGACAGAGACCTTATATGCAAATACCTTTTCAGTATTCGCTCCACATACTTCATGAAGATGGAACTCTGGAGCATAAAGAGTACTTAGGCGATGAACACTCTGATCCAAGAGAAGCGCTTATAGAACAGATGCTGCAGGATATTACTCCAAATGGAAGTATTGTGGCTTATAATCAAGGTTTTGAGAAGGGCAGGATTAAAGAGTTGGCGATGTTTAGTGAAAAGAGGCATGATGAACTACTGGCACTCAATGAGAGGTTTGTTGATCTGATAGTACCGTTTAGAAGAAGAGGGTATTACCACCCAGATTTTAATGGTAGCTTTTCCATCAAAGCAGTGCTTCCTGCCATGTTCCCAAATGATGATGAACTTGATTATAAGAAATTAGGTAGTATCCAAAACGGTAATGCTGCGATGGATATTTTTGCTAACTTACACTTGATGGAAGATCAATTTAAGATCAATGAGATTAAAAAGGATCTATTGGCTTATTGTCGTTTGGATACCCTGGCGATGGTGAGGATATGGGAAAAGTTGCATCAAATAGTTCAATAGGATACTTCTTAGATATTTACTAATATTAAATTGTCCAGGAATGATTACAAATAGTGAGTCAAACATGCAATAAACGACATTATACCGTGTATATTTGATACCTATAGGCTCTTTGTATATTTATTAATATTATTTATTTTCTCACTCCCATATCGCACAATATCCACCCCATATTTGTCTCTGATCTTGAGGAGTCCTGCATTAAGGCTTGCCATTTTTTTATCCTTCTCATATTCTAGCAGGGAGTAGGTCTTTCTATTACTAGGGGTCATAAAATTAGAAGCATTCATCGCAATATAATGGATGGCATAATGGGGATATTTATCTAATTCTCGTATGGTCTTAAGTGCCAGGTCAATAAAGAAGCGTTCATTAAAAAGCCTGTGATGTGTGACAGATATCTTACTTGAGTATCCAAACTCATAGCGTATCTTGAAATAAAAGGTAAGAGGCGTAATACCCAGTTTCACAATAGTATGACTAAGATACCTTGCAAGTATAGTCACACGTCTAAAGATCTCATCTCTTTGTTTGATCGCTTTAAAGTTTCTACTCATTCCAATACCTCGTCTGTCATGGTAAGGAATGACCGCTTCATTATCTGTACCGCATACTCTGTGATAGAGATCTCTCCCTGTTTTTCCGTAACAGTTTAGAAGAGAAGGTGCTTCTCTAAGTTCTCCCAGGTTCTTGATACCATAGGAGGAGAGCCTTTTGAAGATAGCTCTTCCGACACCTGGAAA
The DNA here is from genome assembly GCA_963785375.1 of Sulfurovaceae bacterium. GTDB lineage: Bacteria > Campylobacterota > Campylobacteria > Campylobacterales > Sulfurovaceae > Sulfurovum. The sequence continues at coordinate 9,433 of CAWAVD010000003.1, read as the reverse complement.
ATCCTCTATAGGAATATGTGCGGTCTCTTTACGTACTTCATGGTCATAGAGTACCATAGCACCAAAGGGTTTGATCTCATCGGTAAGAAGCTTGGCGATCCACTTGGAACGGCTTGCACCAATGGAGATAGGCAGGTCGAACCGTCTTTGGATGTCATCACGCAGTTCAGTGATAAATTCCTGTGTATCCTCATCTTTGATCCATCCCGTTAGATCCCCAAAGAACTCATCAATGGAGTATTGCTCCAGGACAGGGATCTTGGCTTCAAGGTAGCGTTTGAGCTTTTGAGAGAGCTCCTGGTAGAACATATGATCACTGGGCAGTACCAACAGGTCACTGCAGAGGTTAAATGCTTCTTTAAGCGGCGTACCTGTTTTGATCTTGTACTTCTTGGCTTCATAGCTTTTGGCGATCACAATACCCCGTATGGAACCATCAGGATCAATAAACTCTTCCTTCCAGGCATTGAGGATATCTTCACGTTTGGGGTTCCTGAACTCAAGCACCGAGTTAAATGCTCCTGTATCACCCAAGAGCACACCATCTTTTTTACCATCGGCAAAGATCCGTTTGTCACTGCTTTTGACTATCACCACATTCCTGTTTTTTAAAAAAGGGTAGCGTGTACGCTCTGCTGAGACGAAATAGCAGTCCAGGTCAAGATGAATTTTCATTTATTTTCCTTCTGTGAATTTAACTAAGTTTAATTACTTTTAGGAAAACCAATGAAATAATTGATAAAATGTCAACTGATAAGAGGAGTATTGTATGAATAACCATGAGATCATTGAGAAGCTCAAAGATATTATCAGTCAGGAAATGCCTGGGAGCATTGTCTATGAAAAAGATGTGGCAAAGGCACTTGGCATGTCCAAAGAGTCCTTCAGCCATTTTAAAAAACGGGGCAGTGTACCTTTGGAGCAGGTAGCTTACTTCTGTGCTACACGAAAGATATCCATCAACTGGATACTCTTTGACCAAATGCCAAAGTCGCTTGAAGAGGAGACAGAGAAGTATACCCGTATCAAGTATTTCTCCAAGATCAATGCAGGAGCAGGGGGTGGAGCATTCAGTGAGGAAGAGGAGTATGAACTTGTCAACATAGACAAAGTACTGCTTGATACGCTGTACCGTTCACACAATGCCAATCCCAAACATATCGCAGCGTTGAATGTCATGGGCGATTCTATGGAACCGACCCTTGGGGATAAAGAGGTCATTTTGTTTGACAGAGAGGATAAAGACTTTACCAAAGGGGGTATCTTCATTGTCTCGACCAATGCAGGGCTTTTTGTGAAACGTATCGCACAACGTATCGATGGAAGCATAGAGCTTATCAGTGATAACAAGAACTACAACTCTGAAGTGATCAGTGAAGATGAGATGTCAGGGGTATCACTTGTAGGCAAGGTGATGGGAAAAGTGGGGATCGTTTAAACAAAGAGATCACTATTAGAACAGTGCATTGCTTCTTGGCTCTATGCATTGTGCTGTATTGTTTACAGGAGAATTGACAAAGGTGGAGACCTCATAGGCCTTCATGGCTTTCTCATCAAAAGGCTTTAGAAGCGGCATTCAAGGCTTCACTCTCATCTATACCTGTATCAAGCCATAGTTCCCAATCCTTTGGTTCCAAGATCACAGGCATTCTGTCATGGATCGGTTTCATCATCTCATTGGGTGTGGTGGTGATGATCGCTGAGGATATGATCTCTTTATTGGTGGTAGGATCAAGCCAGGTATCACAGATGCCTGCTAGTGCGAAGTAGTTTGCATCTGTAGGGTAGATCCAGTAGGGTATTTTATGGTTTCCCTCTTTTCTCCACTCATAGAAGCCGTTGACGGGAATAATGCATCGGTTGGATTTAAAAGGAGTCCTGAAGGTAGGTTTTTCGGTGAGGGTCTCTGCTCTGGCATTGATGGGCTGGAATTTACTGTCTTTTGCCCAGTGGGGAATGAGACCGAACCTGGTGTATTGATAGACTTTGTCATTGGTGAGTGTTGCGATAGGCTGAGAGGGTGCGATATTGTAGCTTGGTTGCAGAGTAAGGTTACGCTCTACTTCTCTAATGGTCTTCTTAACCTGTTCTAAAAACTGTTTATCATCATGGAGGGCTACACGTCCGCACATTTATCTTTTTCCTTAGAAATAATGCATATATCATACCAATTCTAAATTAATATAATTGAAATAAATCATAAGTGTAGAGTTAGACTTGACATGTATCTTTATTAAAGAATTAACTGTTTAATGAATGAAAAAAAAGAAATATTCTATTATATGACACTTATGTGACAAATAATAAGTATACTTAATTGAAAATAAAAGGGAAAAGAATGAAAAAAATATTTATGTCTGTATTATTTGTTTCATATCTAAATGCTGGACCAGTACTAACAAAAGAAATGATAGCTGATGGTATGTTAGATGGAGTAACTGGAGTATTTAAAGAACTTACAGGACAAAATGATCAACTACATGAAGAGAACTGTCAAAAAGAATATAAAAAACTATACGATAGAAATTCAAAACTGCTCAAAAAAGAGAAAGAAGAAAATATAATGCTTAGAAGAATAGCAAGAGCAAATAATATTAAACATGAAGAAATGGAAATAAAGCATATTGAAATAAGAAAAAATGGAAAATGCTCAACAAAATATCAGGATTATTTTAAAGCAACAAACCATGAAATAAGTCAACTAGGTAAAGAAAACAGACATATTAAACTATCTGCTTTCAAAGCAAAAGATCAACTATGCACCATTAATAAAAACAAAACCTATTGTATATGTACAAAGAGAAGAAAGTGTAAGTGAAAAAGAAAGAAAAGCTGCAAAAGAAGAATTAAAAAGACAGATGGGGTTTTAATTTGAATACATTTGTTTATTTATTCCTATTGGTTATTGTTGTTACCATACTAAGAACACCTTGGTTTAAAGGTATTATAGGTGAGTTTATTGTAAATGTATCAGCAAAACTCTTTCTTGATAAAGACAAGTATCACCTGATAAAGAATGTTACTCTACCTACAGAAAATGGCACAACACAAATTGATCATATTATCGTATCAGTATATGGTGTTTTTGTAGTAGAAACTAAAAATATGAAAGGATGGATATTCGGGAACGAGAAGCAACGTACCTGGACACAAAAAATCTTTAAACATACAAATAAGTTTCAGAATCCACTTTTTCAAAACTATAAGCATACGCAAACACTTAAAGAATTACTTGGTTTAACAGATAGAGAAGTGTTTTCATTAATCGTTTTTATTGGTGATAGTACGTTCAAGACAGATATGCCACCTAATGTTACTGAAGGGGGAGGTTATCTTAGATACATCAAGTCTAAGACAAGAGAAGTTCTATCTCCTGCAAAGATGATAGAGATTACAAAAAAGATCGAAAGTGGTAGATTAAAGCCATCTATGCAAACAAATAGAGACCATGTTAATCATTTAAAGAGAAAAGCTAATGATACTTCTTGTCCAAAGTGTGGAAGTAAAATGATCTTAAGAGAAGCTAAAAGAGGGGCTAATGCAGGTAATAAGTTTTGGGGATGTTCAGAGTATCCAAGATGTAAAGGGGTGAGAAATTTCTAATATATGATAATACTCAAGAGGACTAATTTACCCGTATATCGGGCTTTCAGAGGGTTCAGAATAGATTTCGAGTTCATCACTATCCTACAAACCCCTAAAACACGTACTTCCAGACTAATCAACTTTGGACTCTGACAAAATATTTCTAATTTTTAAATCACTCTAGTATTATTTAGGTAGCGGGAGGTCATGACTCCAAATACTATTTGTAATAATTCACCTAATATTTCATTAAATATCATGTTTTACCTTTGTATGTTGATCTGGTAACTCTATATCATTAACTTTTCGCCATTGATATTGGGAATAATATTTAAGGCTGTGAGGTAGAAATAATATAACCCACTTTAATTTTCGTATGTATGATATTAAATGGGAGTTTTCTTCTAAGTTCAGCAACTAATTGTCTTAAAGGATAATTAGTTTTTATTTCTCCCTCCCAAACATAATCATAGATTGTCTCGTTAGAAACGTAAGTGTCAATGTTTTTGAGCAATAAATTGCAAAACCTTTTTTCTTTGTGTCTTAACCCAATAGCCTGATTTTTATATAAAAAATCTTCTATAATTAGATCATAGACAAGGTCATCCGTCAAGGTTATGATATTTTTTTTGGGGGATAGAAAGTAGGTTATTAACCCGTATATCCAACTCTTTTATGTGGAATGGCTTTTTGATGTATTCGCTGCATCCATTTTCAAAAGCCATAGTGAAATTTTCGATTTCTAAAGAGGCTGTAATGATGATAGTAGGTGTATAAAGATCCGTTTTTCTAATGTATTTGAGTAGATCCAAGCCAGATACTTCTGGAATATTGATATCAATGACATAAAGATCAAAAGTATGACTCTCTATGAGTTGCATAGCCATTAATCCATCTGTAACGCTTATGCATTTAAAACTTTTTAGATTAAAAAACTCTGTGATAGCTGTATTGAGATGGATGTCGTCTTCTACGATTAGTACTTTTTTGAATGATTGCATGTAAAAGTATAGTATAAAAGATTAAATTTTAAAGAGATATGTAAAAGTATTTATGCCATCAGCAGAGTGGGCATGGTACTCAACGTTGTTCTTCTCACAAATATTTTTGACCATGTTAAGTCCTAAACCCAAACTTCTTTTAGCACTGTGGTTTTCAGTATAGTTTTTCTCAAATATTTTGTATACATCGTTAATGGCTTTCCCTTCAGAGATAAACTTCAAGATTATATCAGTTGGAGTCTGTTCCAAGGTAATCTTAATGGTACTCTTCTCTTTACTATGCTTAATGGCATTAGTAATGTTATTATCGATAAGTCTTTCCAGTTCAATGTCATTTATGGAGATATTGATGCCTTCAGAGATATGTGTCTGTACAGTTTTATGGTTATCTTCTATGATATCTTTAAAAAACTCAACTCTGTCATGTAAAAACTGTGTGAAATCAATCTCTATGGCTTTATATTCTATTGATTCATCGGAGATGATATAGGAGAGGTCTTCAAATGCATTGTTTAGCATGCTGATGGCAGAATTGATCTGTCTGATATTTGAAGACGTCTCCGAGTCAGATTTCATGTCCATGATCGAAGTGTTAAGCATGATGGTCGTCAATGGAGTTTTTATCTGGTGTACCATATCTGCAATAAAAAGCTTATTTTCATTTAAAAGGTTTTGGTTTGTTTCCAAAAGTTCATTGATCTGTTCTTCCTGGGCATAGTTTTTTAAGATCATGATGATCTGTGAGATAAAAAAGATCAGAAGTAAAATAGGCACGATTATATACAGTGGTGTGTCTTGCATGGACAAAGAGATGATCAGTGGAAGTATGATGATCGAGATGTAGAGTATGGCAAGTTTATAATCCGATGCTAAAGAGATACTTGCTCCTGCGGTCAGCCCCAACAAAGCTGAAAGCACAAAAAGCTGATAAAAGTTATTGAGGGAATGAATATGCCAAAAGCCTAGTACAGAAACGCTCAATCCTGTCAATAAAGAGAGTATGACAAAAATTTTGTACCATGTTTCAATCGTATATTTTTTAAATTCCTTTTTAAAAAGGTAAGCAGAGAAGAGTCTTAAAAGTGAAAGAAAGATCACAGTACTACCCCAAAGAATTATGCTTAGGCCAAGTTCAGGGTAGAGTGCAGCAGTGATGATAGCCGTAAAAATGATGGCTGTCGTAAGGCTTTTTTCTGAAAGTGCATAAAGAGTATATACCATTGTAGAATTTAGTGGTTTGAATAGTGTGAATGAATGATTGATTGTATGTTTCATGTGTATATTGTACATAAAACTTTATCGTTTAAAAATTTTTTAAGCTAAATATTACACAAATATTATATCGAGGTTGTATACTATCTGAATGTAATCTTAAATTGGGAGAGGTTTGTAATGTATAAAATCATATATGGGATAATGATTGTTGGTGCACTGTTTTTAACGGGATGTGCAGATGCAGGGAAAGATCAGAATGTGGTATCTGGTGAAGTGGTTACACTGGATGGAAGTGCCAGTCAGGTAGATACCTTTGGTAAGATAAAAAAGTATAGATGGAAACAGGTTGAAGGAGAGAAAGTCGTTCTCTCTGACTTTAAATCGGTAAAACCTACTTTTATTGCGCCTTCTGTGACACAACCAATCATACTGGTGTTTAAACTTACAACCACAGAAAAAGGAGGGTACTATTCTCCTTGGAAAACAAAAGATGAAGTAGTTATCACTGTGAATCCTGTAAGTACAGTCAATAAACCCCCTTATGCAGTTGCATCTGTAGATAGTGAAAGCGTCAAATATGGTACTAGTGTAACATTTAATGCGAGTGACTCAAATGACAGTGATGGTCAGATAGTTAGTTATGAGTGGTTTGATGTTGACGAAAATATCTTAGGTTCAGGCGTAACACTCGAATATACATTCGCTACCATTGGCACGCACACTGTGACGTTAAAAGTAACAGATGACGATGGTGCCGTTGCTTCAGATACTCTTACTATTACAGTCAATGCTTTACAAAAACCAATTGCCGACATCAATTCCAGTGCTACCGTTGTTCTTATCAATGACCCGGTTACTTTTGATGGAAATGCTTCAAGTGACAGTGATGGTGAGATCGTATCTTACCAGTGGACTGATGCACAGGGCAATGTACTGAGTGATATGAAATACTTTACACACAGCTTCGCAACTTCAGGAGAACATAACATTACCCTAAGTGTGATGGATGATGATGAACAGATAGGTACAAGTATTATAAGCATATTGGTCGAAGCAGAACTTCTTTCCGTAAGCCTCTCATCTAAAGTCTCTTCTTTGGAAGTCAATGAAATGACAGAGCTGAATGCAACCGCTTATTATAATGATGACACAACCATCCTCGTATCAACTTCTGCTGAATGGGTCATAGGAGATACAACTGTCTTAACTATAGATGTCAATGGCACACTCAAAGCATTAGTGCAGGTACTACAAGCATCATAGCCAAAGTAGGAGAGGTAGAGTCAAACTCTATCAGTATAGAAGTGATCCCTTTAGACACTACACCTCCGACACTCACACTTAACGGAGAAGCAGAACTTACACTCATACAAGGCAACCCATATACAGAACTAGGTGCTACTGCTACTGATGACAGAGATACAAATGTAACTGTTACTCAAACTGGAACAGTTGATGTCAATGTAGTGGGAGTGTATACCATCACTTACACAGCTACAGATAAAGCTGAAAATACTGCAATAGTACAAAGAACTGTCAATGTCGTACTACCTCCAGATGTCACACCTCCAACACTCACATTAAATGGGGAAAGTACAGTGACACTCTATCAAGGTACGTCGTATACAGAATTAGGGGCAATAGCTACTGATGATAGAGATGGAAATATCAATGTATCTACCAGTGGCACTGTAGATATAACTACATTAGGCAGTTATGTCATTACCTATACTGCAGTAGATAATGCAGGTAATACTGCAACATTACAAAGAACTGTAAATGTCATTCTCCCTCCAGATACAAAAGCACCCGTTATTACACTTAATGGTGATACGAGCATTACATTATTCGTAGATGGAAGTTATGAAGAATTAGGAGCTACTGCTACTGATGAGAGAGACGGAAATGTAACTGTAACTATAAATGGAAATGTAGATACTTCTACAGAAGGAACATATACCATTACATATACCGCTATAGACAAAGCAGGTAATGAAGTTGCAGTTACAAGAACCGTAAATGTAGTCACTCCTACACTTATAAGTACAAGTTTGGAGAGTAATGTAACTTTGTTAAATGTAGGAGAAAAAGCAGTACTTACAGTAATTGCTACTTACTCTGATAACAGTATAAAAGAGCTTAATGCAAATATAGAATGGATTATAACTCCTGAAGGTAGTGTTGATGTTAGTGGAAGTGTTCTTACTGCGAAGAAAGATGGTGATGTGACAGTGCAAGCTAAAGTAGATGGAATACTTTCAAATGTTTTAAGTTTAAACATTACTTGGATTGTTGATGGACATGAGCTCCCTCCTGAACCTGATCCAATTATTAATAATTCTACATTATTGGGCATTGATGTGAATAATAATGACGTGAGGGATGATGTAGAAAGATGGATATACACGACATATAAAGACAAGCATCCAGTACATATAGATATAGCTATGCAAGCTGGTAGAGGTTATAAAAAAGTTCTTGAGAGTCCTGAGAATGCTAAACAGATTCATGATGAAGTAGTTGCTGCAGGTGATTGTGAATCGTATTATAAGATTTATGCTAAATATTTTAATGAACCCCTTTTAGTTCAAAATGAAGTTACAACAAAATATTTTAGAGAAAAAATTTATTTTAATACAAATGAGAGAATGAATACTTATATTCAATATGACACCTTATTAAGCGGTAATAGATACTCCCTGCCAGAGATTGAAGATATGAAAAATTTATGTGATTTCAATGTAAGTAAATATGAAGAGTAAGTTATGAAAAAAATATTAATTTTAGTTTTTATTTGCTTGTATCCAGTACAGGTATTCTCTGCTATTAATGAGTACAAGATAGATGTTTATTTTGCAAATGGTATTTTGACTAAGGATTCAGATGCAAGAAAAAATGCATTAGAGATTTTACGACCGGAAATTATAGAAAAAATAGGATATAGTGAATATAAAAGAGACATAGGAGAAGTTGGTTATTCGTATAATCAAACTACAGAGTCTCAGCTTGGTGATAGTTTAGAAGCAATGCTACAAAAATTTGACTGGGATAATCTTCTGGATTATTTTTATTATGAGCATTTTACAGATGTAAGAGGGCATGTAGAAAAATATAAAAGTAGAATTTTACTAGGGCACAAGGTACTTGTAGTAGCACATTCACAAGGAAATTTATTTGCTCTAGATACATATGAAAAACTTGGCGAGGAAAGTAAATCTGGTTGGATGCAGAATTATTTTGAAGCAGTAAGTATTTTTCACCTATGAAACAGGATATTAAACCAGGTACAATAAAAATAGATTGGGATAATGACCTTGTTTCCCGTTTAGGAACAAGTAATTTACAAAAAACATCTAAAATGATTGCAAATGGCGTACGTAAAGTATCATGGGAATTACAAGATGGTTTGTACAATGATTTGCCCTATGGTAAACCTGATAATTATGTGTATAAAGCTAATCTTGGAGATATTTACACTGGTGGAGGGTATAAATATAAAGCTGTAGAAAAGGGAATACCAACATTAGGAATAGAAGAGGGATTAGATACTAATGTACATGCGTTCACCTTTTATATCGGTAAGCGATTAAAAGATGGTGAAACAGGTAGGGTTTTCACAAATCCTTTTGGAG
>CAWAVD010000002.1:0-4600 GCA_963785375.1 Sulfurovaceae bacterium | reverse complement strand
AAACCTTATAAAGTTATATATTTTATGAGGTTTTCCCTGTACAAATTTCAGTTTGTATTATAATGGTTATTTTTTAAACAATGAATTGAATAATGTTGTTTAAATTAAGACTATAATAGAACTCATGAAAGCATATTAGTCTCCTTGAATACGCTATTGGCTTTCTAGTAACTTTTAATTTCAGATTGCATAATTTTTTTCATTGACATGCCTCCTATAATCTTGTCCAAAATTTAAAAGTTGCCTTTTCCAAAATTACTATATTAAGTATTAAACAATCATCTAAATATAACCTCATAAAGTTATATATTTTATAAGGTTTCCTCTTCACACTACTTTCACACTTCTTGTTTATACTTCATACTGTAATTCAAAAACACGGTTCTGGTCTTGAGTACCAGATGGATATTTAAATAAAAAGGATTTAATATGAAAAAATTTACAGCAATCTTACTTGTAACACTCGGTTTAGCATCAAGCGCTATGGCACATCACCCATCACCATCAGATGAAGCAGGTGGGAATATCAATGATGGTTCAGGTCATTTTACAGTACTTGGATAATAAGCTACACTTCCTAAAGCGTATCCTTAATTTAGGATACGCACTTTTTACTTATTCCTCTTAAATATATCTATTTTAAACTAATCTCATTACTCTCTTTTGTTCCCCTGAAACTTTATACTTTAATATAGAATATAACAAGCAAAAAAACCTTATAAAGTTATATATTGAGCCACTTGCAGATTCAAGATCACAAAGTGGCTAATTTTAAAGAGTCTGTAATTAACCATTGAAAAAAGCTGACTATTGAAATTATTTACAACTAAACATCTAAAAATTGTTAATAATCGTATTTTTAGGGCGTGCTTTATGGTTTGGATTTAAGGATATGTTGTTTTTGTCTTTAGCATTTAAAGGAAGCTAAGTAACAAGCTTCAAAGACTGTGTGATACAGACTGATAACACAGCAAAGGCAAACACGGAAGCTACCTTTTGTGCACCCTGGTAGTAGATCTTACTGCATCCATAGCTGTCTTTCAAATAGGCATTGACCCTTTCAACACTGGTGCGTTGGTTATAGTGCAGGTCATCAGAGTTATTATAGAGTTTAAGTGGCTCTAATATCTTCTTTTCACTTTTGGCTAAAGCGATCTGTGCTTTGAGTTTTTTTGAATTCTTTGGATTGATATCAATAATAGGTCTATGGTTCTGTTTTATAGAGTAATTTCTTATGACACTCGTATCATAGGCTGCATCAGCAAGGTCATATAGATAGTGTACTTTCTGACTACTTTCTTTAATGAGTGGTAATGCCAATGAACTGTCATGTACTGATGCTGAAGAGTAGCGTACAGTGATAGGAATATCACCATCTACTACCAAGAGATGAAGTTTACCTCCTGTCCATCTGTGCCGGTTACCTTTCGAATTTTGTTTGATACTGGTATCACATTTTGTTGATATCAGAGACAACATATCTTCTGTACTTTGCATATTCTCCTGTTGTTGTAAAATACTTGGCTTTTTAACAGGACCTTCTTCACCTTTTCTGGGACGCCCCTGTCTTCGTTTGGGCTTGACTTCTTTTTTACGCTGTACAGCTTTTTCTCTAAGTTCAATCGCTGTGGAGTCCATACTGCCATAAAAGAAAATCATTTCACCTAAGTACTTCTCTATAAAAACATCATGGGCTTTAGTTGCAATTTGCTGCCCGCTGAACTCTTTAAAAACACGGCTGAACTTAGCTTCACTGGGAATTTTATTGCGATGTCTCCATCCGCATATGACTCTTAGTGTTCTATCTATTTTCAATCTGTCTATCAATGCTCGTGTGGTCTGAAAGTTATAGACCTGTTTGGCTATAAAAGCACGTGCCATCTCTTCTCTGTCTTTGGGTGGATTGGTGACCTGCGCTGTACATACAAAGTTTTCTATTTCTGCGAAGTCAAGGATCTTTATCAGTTTTTCTTCTTTAGAACTTAGCTTCCCCATTGACTCTTCTAGCCTCGGAAAAAGACTCTGCTCTAAATTAATGACTTTAAGCCACATTTTTGAAAGTGAAGGTATAATTTTTCTCATAAGCTGACTCTTTTTTCTGTTATGTTTTTGTCGTAAAAAATTATAACTTTTTGAAATCAGAATCAGCTTTTTTTCTTCGTTTTACCCCTTAATAACCCCTCTTTTTTGACAATCTGCAAGTGGCTCTATTTTATAAGGTTTTGAAAATAAGATATGGATAACGTAAAAGAAGTATTCACTTTTAACTATCATATAACGGGAATATTAATGTTCTCTCTTCCAATGATGGCAGCACATAATTCTATGCCTTTTCTGGCCGACTATACCCTTCAGCTCTTTATTGTATCACTCATCCTCGTCATGAAGGACGAGGAGATAGCAGTTATTTCTGGTCTGTATAACGAATGTTGATCTTTTCGATCTTGCCATTAAACTTAAATGGCGCACGATCAAGGTAATCCATAGCAACTGGCGAGCCTAGGTCGATACCCACATCAAAGGTTTCAGATGCCGTGTGTATTGATGGAACGGATCGCTCAATACGGGTTTGTGCCACTTGCTTATCGTTAACTGTTAAGGTCAGTGTTGCAGGACCGATTCGGTCATTGCTGTCATATTGAGTTTTCACTTCAATTCTAACTTTTCCCGTTGGAATCGGAGACGTTGATGAAGCTTTATAACGATTCAGGGTCATTGCATTGTACTCAGCCTTTAATAGTCCCTTGTCCATATAGACTGTGAAACCAGAAGATGTTCCCCCAACCGCAAACAACACTCCTTCGGCATCTTTATTTATTTCAGCATCGATAAGGGCAATAGTAGAGCGCCCACTCAAAAACTTGGGTGCTAAGGCTTCAGGAATCCTGTCTTGACCTTCATAGAACGTCCATTCGGTCAGGGATGAAGAAGGCATCTCGCTAGGACTAAAAAATATGGTGTAGTAAGAAGCACCGATAGGATATACAAGATTTTCCGTGGCTTCTTTATCAAAAACAGTTTTCATCTCAGCCAGTTTTTCTGGGTGTTCTTTGGCGAGATCCTTTGATTGTGAAAAGTCTTCAGTCAGGTTGTAAAGTTCCCAGGTGTCTTTCTCTGGTGCAAAATTAACAACTCCCGAAGGATCTGTAGTCCAAGGTGCTTTGGGACCAAAGGTTCCTGCAAACCAACCATCATGATAGATGCCGCGACTACCCATTAGCTCGAAATATTGTGTCTCTTTAGTTCCCTTAGCCTCAGGCTTATCAAAACTATAAAGCATCGATTTACCATCTAAAGGTTGCTGCTCAACGCCATTAACTACTTTAGGTGGAGTAATATCTAACACATCGTAAATAGTTGCGGCAATATCATTCACATGGTGAAACTGATTACGTACCTTACCGTCATGCTTAATTTTTTTCGGCCAAGAAATTACCAACGGGGTACGGGTTCCGCCCATATACGCTGCGAGTAATTTTACACCCTGAAATGGTGTTGCCCCAGCGTAGGTCCAACCATGGTGATACATTGGCTCAAGTGTTGGTCCACCAAGAGCATCTAATCCGCCATACTCATTGTTGAGCACCTCAATTTGTTGCTCAACGGTCGACTGCATTGTGTTCTGTGCCAATAGTTCGGAGATGGTACCATTAATACCCTCAGCGGAAGGTCCGTTGTCGGAGTTAATATAGATAATCAATGTATTATCGAGTATACCTTGAGCTTTCAGTTCATCTACAATTTTTCCATATTGAACATCGGTATGCTCCAAGAAGCCGGCAAAGATTTCCATCAAGCGAGTTTGAAACTCTCTTTGTGATGTTGGAATATCGCTCCATTTCTGCATACCTTTTGCCAATGGATTCAAAGTAGCGTCTTTTGGAATCCATCCCATTTCTTTTTGTTGTTCAAAGGTCACCTGACGTAAAGCTTCCCAGCCTTCGTCAAATTTTCCATCATACTTGTCAGCCCACTCTTTAAATACATGGAAAGGCCCATGTACAGCACCAGGCGTGAAGTAAAGCAAGAAAGGCGTTTCAGGCTCTAATGTTCTACTTGTTCTCATCCATTGGATAGCTTTTTCAGCTAAATCCTCGGTCAAGTGATACTTAGGGTCATGAGGCACGTTAATGGGGTAGGTATTTTCAAACAACATCGGTTCGAATTGCGAAGTTTCGCCTGCCAAAAAACCGTAAAAGTAATCAAAACCCATTCCTGTCGGGTATCGGTCAAACGGCCCTAGCTTCGTAATATCAGTTATCGGTGTGTTATGCCATTTACCAAATGCCGCTGTGTTGTAGCCGTAATCGGAAAGCACTTGAGGAAAGGTCGCTGTCGATTTAGGGATTACACCTACATAACCATCCCAGTCTGAAGCGAATTCAGCAATTTGTCCTGCACCTACACGATGATGGTTTCGCCCAGTAAGTATACTTGCGCGCGTAGCCGAGCATTGTGCGGTTGTATGAAATGCATTGTAGCTAATGCCTGATTTAGCAAGGCGCTCCATTGTTGGCATATTAACAGGACCACCAAAGGCGCTTGAATTGGCAAAACCCGCATCGTCGGTCATGAAAATGACAATATTTGGAGCATCTTT
>CAWAVD010000001.1:0-8159 GCA_963785375.1 Sulfurovaceae bacterium | reverse complement strand
AAGTATTATTTATTATTATATTTTATAGACACTAGACAATTACTCTGTAGTATATGTATTCCTTGCAGTATTATGATGAAGACATAAGGATTGCGACTGACTTTAACCAATCTTAGCAGAAATCCCAATGGTCTTTAGCCGTTGGGATGAATGCGTACAAGGTGCTAACCTTGATTTTGTATATATTTCTGTATGGTTTCAGGACTTGCTTCGACTACTGAACATACAAAATACCCATCAGTCCAAAAAGTATTTTCTTTCCAAAAATGTTGTTTCAGAAACGGTTTATATTTTTGCCAAAGATGATAAGTTGTAATAGATTTGAGTCTATTGACTATCGAAGAGATAGATACTCTTGGGATATACTGTATCATCAAATGAATATGGTCTTTGTCGGTTTCTACTTCTATGATTTCAAAATCAGATTTCTTCTCTATATCGGAAATAACTATTTTGAGAAAATCATTAAGTTCTCCATAGAGTAGCTTTTTTCTATATTTGCATACAAATATAAGATGTATCTTGAGATTGTGCTTCGCTCTATTTGTAGTTTGATAGCCGTGTAGCTTTCTGTCGTTTTTCTTCATGTTTTCATTCCTTGACATTTTTATAAATAAATACTATAATATTATAAATAACTGAAAATACGAGGATTTACAATGAAAAGCATAGACGAGCAGAGCTTAGAGAATGCCTATCGTTTGTTTGACAGTGGAGATATTGAAAGTATAGAGGTAGGAACTATTAAAGGACTTCAACAGATACACTTTTATCTTTTTGATGGACTCTATAATTTTGCAGGTCAAATCAGAGAGCTAAATATCTCTAAAGGAAACTTTAGGTTTGCAAACAGTTTATACCTTGTAGATATTTTACCAAAAATTGAGTCAATGAGCGAAGATAACTTTGAAGAAATAATAGCCAAGTATGTCGAGTTAAATATCGCACACCCTTTTATGGAGGGGAACGGCAGAAGTATGAGGATATGGCTTGATATGGTCTTGAAAGAGAGATTACAAAGAGTTGTTAATTGGCAGTTTGTAAATAAAGAGGACTATCTTCAATCTATGGAAAGAAGCCCTATCAATGATTTAGAGCTTAGAACTCTTTTGGAAAGTAACTTGACATCTGATATTCATAATAGGGAAATCATTTTCAAAGGAATAGAGCAATCTTATTATTATGAGGGGTACGAAAAAAGTGAGCCTCAAAAAGATAATGCTAAAAAACAAGAACAAAAAAGACCTTTGAGAAGAAAACCATAAAATGCTAAAAGCCTACAAGTATCGTATCTACCCAAACAAAACACAGACACAACTCATTGAAAAACATTTTGGTTCAACACGCTTTCTTTATAACTACTTTTTGGACTACAGACAAAAAGAGTATGCAAAAGGCAATAAAAAAGTAGGTTATATAGTGACCCAGGCAGAACTTACAAAGCTCAAAAAGCTTGATGAATATATTTGGTTAAACGAATGTGGAAGTCAAAGTCTACAAATGGCTCTTAGGGATTTGGATTCTGCATACAGTAGGTTCTTCAAAAAACAGGGAGGATACCCTAAGTTCAAATCAAAGAAACACACTACCCAAAGCTTTACTTCCCCTCAAAATATCAAAGTAGCCAACAATAGAGTCTATATGCCAAAGTTCACGAAGGACGGTATCAAGGCAAAGTTTCACAGAGAGATACCAAAAGAAGCTACACTCAAACAAGCCACTATTTTACGACAAAATAATCAATACTTCATATCAATTCTAATAGATGATAACATCTCTATACCCAAGCCCACTAAAGCAAAAAATGCAGTTGGTTTAGATATGGGGATAGCAGACCTCATAATCACAAGTGATGGAAAAAAGTATGAGAATAAAAAATACTTTGTCAAATCACAAAACACATTAAAAAAACTACAAAGACGATTATCAAAAAAGAAAAAAGGAAGCAATAACAGACAAAAAGCCAAGCTAAGAGTCCAGAAAATTCATACCAAAATTAACAATCAAAGAAAAGACTATCTTCATAAAATATCTAATGAGATAACCAATCAATATGATATTATTTGTCTTGAAACCTTAAATGTTAAAGGTATGATAAAAAACAGACGATTAGCAAAAAGCATAGCTGATGTAGCATGGAGTGAGTTTATGCGACAGTTAGAGTATAAGGCACAATGGAAAGCTAAAACGGTTCTAAAGATAGATCAATGGTTTCCTTCTTCTCAAATATGCTCTCATTGTGGTGCAAGTACAGGTAAAAAACCTCTAAATATTAGAAATTTTGACTGTCCTCATTGCCACACCAAAGATATTGACAGAGATATAAATGCTAGTATCAACATCAAAAACTATGGCTTGGGTCAAGTAGACAACAGAAATACGGTAGGAACTATCGAAATATAAGCTTGTGGAGTGTCATAGAGTTTCTAACGCTTGTTAGAAATCACGGCATCATGAAACAAGAAGCCCAATCTTCTTTAGAGATTGGGTAGTTCACGCTATAATTACATATCTAAAACAAGGCTAACCTATGTCAAAACGTCCAACACTTTTACAACATTTTCGCTCTTTTGCTTACCAGAACAATATCAGAGATTTTGATAAGGCATTAGAGTATTTTGCAGTGTTCGGTGGTACAGGATGGGATGTGGATGAATCTAAAAGTGTAGATGAACTTATAGAAGAAAAAGTACTACGTAATTATGAATCCATTCATAAAAGTATGACAAGATATACACATAACAATCCTGTGTATCATATGTTATTGTCTATTGTAGCACTTGGGGTTAACCATGAACATGATGTATTTAAAAAAGCTAAATTGGGGAAAGATAGGGGTGAAGAAGCTATTGACTACCTAGAAAAGAAAAGTTTGTTAAAATTTGATTTTTCAGTAGAAAAACCTTTAAAAGAGGGTGATGGCAAATCAGACAAAGTGTTCTTTGAATTGCCTTTTATGCGTTTTTGGTTTGCTATGATATCTCCTTATTATAAGCGTATCTCTGAGGGTGATTTTAGTGAATTTGAAGAAAAATGGATTCAGTTAAGGGGTAATTTCTTTATTTTACTGAGCAACCAGTTAGTGCAAGAACTGGTAAAACAAAGTGTTGCTGCAATTTTTGCAGATGATCCTATAGTTTCTATAGGTTCATACTATGACAAACATGTACAAATAGAGATACTGGCCATTAGAAAATCTGGAAAAATGTTAGCAGGTGAGTGTAAATACTCTAAAGATGCAGCAAAAATAAATATGCTGAACTCTCTTAAAGAGAAGTGCCAAAAAGCAGAACTAGACATAGTGGATTATGTACTTTTTTCTAAAAATGGATTTTCTTCTGAGCTTGAGCAGGTCAAAGATACAGACATCATACTTTTGTCTCATGTATATCTATCTTCGTTACTAGATAACTTGAGTAAAGATGACTTGTTAGTGTATACCAACAAAAAGTATTAAAGGAATAACCATATGTTGATACGTAGCGGTAAAATACAGTTTTTATTTTGGACAGCTTTCTTCTCTGTCATACTCTATTTTTGGATAGTAACTGTCGGAGTACAGACTTTTGTGCTGCCAGATGAAAAGCCTATGGTATTGCCTCAGAATGTGATTATGCTGATGTTTATACTCTATGGGCTTTTGGCTGTTGCTGTACTAGCAGGAACCATCATCTCTACTATGATCAATAACACATTCTATATGAAGTTTTTTAGTATTTTCATGATGGTAGGTCTTGCAACGTTATTGACAACAAGAAGTATGTTCGGATGAAAATCATAATGGGCATAGTTGGTAACTCTCAGAATGAGTGTGCTACATTGGCCTACAATAAAAAAGGGCAAGTAATATGACAATAGAATTAGAAAATACCATTAATGATGAAAATATAGAAAGATTGGTCAGAACATTTTATCCTAGTGTTTTAGAGGATGAAATTGTTGGACCATTTTTTATAGAGAAGCTTGGTTCAGATATTTCTAGTACTGAGTGGGAAGAGCACTTAGTATTACTAAGTCAGTTCTGGGCGTTTGTAGCTTTGGGTGATGAAGCGTATACGGGGCATCCTTTGGCACCACACTTTGAGATAGTAGGTATAAGCAGAGAAGCCTTCAAACAATGGCTTAGACTTTTTTATGATGCAGTAGATAAAACCTACACAAAGAAAATAGGCGAATTCTTTAAAACAAAAAGTGCAGATATCGCAGAGAACTTTATGCGTAAATTGGAAATATGATAGTGACAAGCATAAAACTTAGTATCCTTGCATTTCACCTTCAAGAATAATAATAGACTCTTTTAATGCTTCCATTACACTTATTTCCTTCTCTTCAAGTTTTTCATTGCATAGGACTCGTAACTTTTCAAGATAAAGGTTTAATAACTCTTTTTGATCCATTGGTTTTCCTTTTGTATAGTGACAAACTATCTTTTCAAATTGCTGATGTGATAGTAAGCTTTATAATACCATCTTAGATATAATCTATAAATTAAATTTAAGGGCACATTTATGTCTAATAAACCAACAACACATCCTACTCTTTTACAACAATTTCGCTCCTTTTGTTTTCAAAATAATGCCACGGACTTTGAACAGGCCGTAGAATACTTTGCTGTATTTGGCGGTATGGGGTGGAATGTCGATCTTTCTAGATCTATCGATGAATTGATAGAAGAAAAAGTGCTTAGTAACTATAGATATATACATGGAGACATCGCACATACTACTAAGAGTAAACCGATCTATCATTCGCTTCTTTCAGCCATCGCTTCTGGCGATAGACGAGAATATTCTGCGTTTAAAAAAGCGAATGTGAAGAGAGAAGAAGGTGAAGAGGCTATAGATTGGCTTATTAAAAGTGACCTTGTGATGTTTGATAAATCTGTAGAAAAACCTGTCAAAGAAGAAGAGGGTAACTCAGATAAACTATTGTTTATCCAGCCTTTTATGCGTTTTTGGTTTTCTGCCATTTCTCCTTACTATAAGGGTATTAAAGAGGGTGACTATACAGAAATGAAAGCACATTGGTCTCATATGAAATCAGGTTTTTCTGAGCTTATCTACGACCAATTGGTTTTAGAGATGCTCAAAAAGGGTTTTAAAGATGCATTTGAAGGTGACCCTATTGTTGGTATAGGTGGCTACTGGGACAAAAATGTTGAGATAGACATTTTGATCAAAAGAAAGTCTGGTGAAATGATAGCAGGCGTGACAAAGTACTCCAAGTCAAAAGCCAATAAAAGTGAACTCACAAAGCTAAAAGAAAAATGTGCTCAGGCTGAACTTGATGTAGATACATTTATAATCTTTTCGAAAAACAAATTCTCATCAGAACTTAAAAAGGAAAAAGGTGAGAAGTTGCAGCTCTTTTCTCTTAGAAACTTGACCGGTCTTATGGCTGATCTGAGTGAAAAAGATCTACTGGAATATACAAATAAGAAGTATTAGAATTTACATATCATTAACACTGCTGTGTTATACTGTTTATAAAATTATTGAAAAAAGAAGTATTTATGACAAATTTGAAAAAGACGCTACTGTTTCTATCTCTAACAAGTACGTTGATGTTTGCTGCAACTGGAACAGAACTTACAAAAGCTAACTGTGCAAGCTGTCATATGTTAACGACACCGACACCAGACATGATACCTGAAATGAAGGCACCTCCCATGGATGCGGTGATGTTTCACATTAATTTGGTCATGCAGAATAAAAAAGAGATCAAAGACTTCATCGTTGATTATGTACAGTATCCAAAAGCGTCTAAATCTGTATGTGAATCTAACAAAGTAAAAAGTTATGGTGTGATGCCGTCACTTAAAGGTAAAGTCTCAGATCATGATCTGGCTGTTATCGCAGACCATATGATTGCTAACTATCCAAGTCCAGAGTTTGAGGCGATGATAAAAGAGATACAAAAAAATGATAAGATGAATGCTTTAATTAATTCACCATTTCTTTTAAACAGTGAAGAGTTACCGCATTTGACAAAATTGCTTTTGAATAATTGGGATAAGGCAGCATTGGGACTGACAGACGAACAAAAAGAGAAACTTTTGGTTATAAGACATGAGACATTAGGTGCTATGAAAAAAATTCAAGAGAAGATAAATGTTTTAGAAGATGAAATCATTGAAGCGACTGTAGATGATGAAGCACTTGAAACGATTTATCCTAAACTTGAAGAGGTTGCCAAACTAAAGGTAGAAGCGACAAAGGTACAACTCAAATGTCTTAAAAATAGTATGAAGATATTAAATGATGCACAAATAGAGTTTTTACTTCCATTTTGGGATGCATAAAGTAAGTTAGAGGGTTACCCTCTGATGTCTAAAAAGTTCTTGGTACTGATATCGTCCCAAGGCTTATTGAGCTTCACAAAATCCTGATAACTTTTTAATACACGTTTAAAATCTTCACTATTAGCACTCTCAGTATCTAACACTTCAGCCAGTGCTATTTTGGCTGCATCCATCATATCTTTAGGGAATGTTCTTATCTGCACATTCTCTGGCAACTCTTCAAGTGCTTTGGCATTTTCGTATCTAAACTCCTGAAGCATATTTGCTGTCATCTCTTCACTGGCTGCGGTGATGATAGCCTGATGCTCACTGCTAAGCTTTTCCCATCTTGCTTTATTAAAGGTTATTTCCAAAATTGAACCAGGTTCATGCCAACCTGTGTAGTAGTAGGGTGCTGCCTTTGAAAATCCCATCATACTGTCAAGTGCAGGACCTACCCATTCTGTGGCATCTATTGTACCACGCTCAAGTGATGTGTATATTTCTCCGGCAGGTAACAATACAGGGTTCACTCCCAGTTTCTTCATCACTTCTCCACCAAGACCAGGTATACGCATTTTAAGACCCTTAAGGTCAGCAAGGGAATTGATCTCTTTTTTGAACCAACCACCCATTTGTGGTCCAGTTGTTCCACCTATCAGAGGATAGAGGTTAAATTTATCGTACATCTCACGCCATAGCTCATACCCCCCACCAAACTTCATCCACGTGATCATCTCTTCACTTGTAAGACCAAGAGGCATTCCTCCAAAGATGGAGAATGCAGGGTTCTTGCCTTTCCAGTAATAAACACCAGAGTGAAAAGCATCTATCTGTGCGGCGGAAGTAGAGTCAAAGACCTGAAGGGCAGGGACAAGGATATTTTTAGCATAGACTTTGATCTCAAGCGTTCCACCGCTGAGTTCAAAACAACGTTTGGCAAAATTGTCCACACCTGTTCCCATAATGGGAAAGTGTGCAGGCCAGGATGTTGCGAGTTTGAGGGTGACCTTTTTACCTCTGTTGATATTGGATGACCCATTTTCTGCTTTTTCTTCAGCCCTGTGACATCCGCTTAGTGCCAAAGCAGTAGCACTAATGGCTGTACCTGCTATAAAATCTCTTCTTTTCATCTCTTCATGTTCCTTGCATTAATAGATTAAATAGTAACATAACGTACGTTTTAAAGGGGTGAAATGAACTGTCATATTTGTAATAATCTTTGCGATACTTTTACAGATAAAAAAACAAATATCATATACTATACTGTGAAGTTGTGAATATATCTTTAAATCTTCAGAATGCTATCAAGACTTTTCTGCACAAAAAGAACGTTATAATCTACATGAAAATGATGAAGAAGATGTAGGGTATCAAGCCTATTTTCAACGTTTTTTAGATTTTACTTTCCTTTGGTAGGGAAACCTGAAACCGCTTTGGATTTTGGATGCGGTGCAAGTTCACTACTCGCAAAGATGTTAGAAAAAGAGGGTATAAAATGTGACTATTATGATCCTATTTATCATCCTGATACACTCAATGACAATAAAAAGTATGAATTGATAGTCTCCACAGAAGTTTTTGAACATTTACATCATCCCGAGAAGTATTTGAAAGTCTATTACAACGATTGGAAGAGGGTGGTTACTTGGCAATACAGACACAGTTTCACCCTAACAATGTTGAAGCCTTTAAAAAATGGTACTATCATCAGGACCCTACACATATAGTCTTCTTTAGCGCCAAAACTTTTAGAGTACTTTGTAAAGAATATGATTGTGAGTTTATGAGTGAGAATGGAAAGAATATGGTAATTATAGAGAAAATGTTAGTACTTGCAGATATTGCAAGTACTAAAAAGATATTTAGAAGAGTGAAT